>CAZAZF010000004.1:28641-143267 GCA_964489555.1 uncultured Oscillospiraceae bacterium
TGTCACAAACCCCCATATTGTTAATCCCCCCCCCCCCCCACCCCGAACCGACCCCACTAATCTCATTAATCCAAAATCATATCCGCCACTGTACCCCCATTGGGGATCATTGGCAACACCTTCTGGCACCGATCAATGGCACAATCAATCCACACGGGACCTTCTTCCTTTAACGCCTGTTGAAATGCATCTGTAAATTGTTGCATGGTTTCCACCCGGTAGCCCTTGGCACCAAATCCTTCCGCCACTTTAGCAAAATCCGTTTGCCTTTCTGGCGTAGTTTGAGAAATTCGCCCTTCATAAAAACTGTTTTGCCACTGATATACCATGCCCAACACCCGATTGTCAAAAATAATGGTGATGATTGGCAAGCGATTGCTCACTGCAGTACACCCTTCATTCATATTCATGTGAAAAGAACCATCTCCCGTTAAGTGAATCACCCTTTTGTCCGGATTTCCCATCTGAGCACCAATAGAAGCTCCATAACCGTATCCCATGGTGCCCAATCCTCCGCTGGTCAAAAAGGCCCTGGTGTTATAATGCTTCAAATATTGAGCAGCCCACATTTGGTGTTGCCCAACATCGGTTACATAGATTGTTTCCTTATCCGTCATGTCGCATACGGCACCAATCAAATCGTCAGGACACAAATAGCAGTCTTCTCCTTTTGGTTGATGCAATTTCCCCCGCCATTTTCCAATCCGTTCCATCCAGTCTTCATGTGTTTTTTCTTCCAGTAACGGAAAAAGTCTTTCCAGAAATGCTTTCACATCACTAATAATGGCCTTGTCCACCACGACATTTTTATTGATTTCACTTCGGTCAATATCTATTTGCACTATTTGTGCATCCGGGGCAAATTTTTCCGGATTCAAAGCAACCCGGTCACTGAAACGGGTGCCCAATGCCAAAACCAAATCCGACTTGTCAATGCTCTTGTTGGCGGCAACGGAGCCATGCATTCCCAGCATTCCAAGGTTTCGAGGGTTCTCGAACCCAACGATACCCGCCGCCATCATGGTATGGGTTACCGGCATGTCCGTTTTTGTAATGAGCTGTGCAATAACCTCCGAAGCTCCCGAGGCAGCAGCTCCTCCTCCCACATAAAGAACAGGCCGTTCTGCTCTATTAATCATATCCGCCACTTCCGCAACAATGTCCTGGGGTAAATGATTGGGATGCTCCGGAACTTCCAAAGGACTTTTATTTTCATATTCATACAAAGCGGCAGTGGCATCTTTGGTAATATCCACTAGCACCGGCCCTTTTCGTCCCGTGTTGGCGATTCGAAAAGCGTCTCTCAAAGAATGCTCTAAATCCTCGATTTTATTAACCAGAAAATTGTGTTTGGTAATAGACATGGTAATTCCGGTGATATAAATTTCCTGAAAAGCATCCCTTCCAATCATAGCGGTAGGTACGTTTGCCGTAATGGCTACTAAAGGAACACTATCCATATATGCTGTGGCAATTCCCGTAACCAAATTGGTGGCTCCCGGACCACTCGTTGCAAAAACCACTCCTGTTTTCCCCGTAGATCGGGCGTAACCATCGGCAGCGTGGGTGGCTCCTTGTTCGTGCGCCGTTAGCACATGCTTGATTTTGTCTTGATATTTATACAAGGCATCATAAGTGAATAAGGCAGCTCCTCCAGGATATCCAAAAACAGTATCTACACCATGGTCAAGCAGTACCTCCATCACGATTTCCGCTCCAGTCTTCTTCATCCTTCCACATCCCCTTTCTACGCGACATACTACTTATTATATATGTAGCACGAAGAAAGTCAATATTTTTTGTGTTTTTGCACAAATTTTTAAACAATTTTTATCTTAGCAAAACAAGAAAGCGGTGGATAAAATCCACCGCCCATCCGTTCTATTATAGGCTCTATGCATGTTCTTATTGGCCTTCTTCCTCTGCTTTGTAGTCTGCGATAATTTTCTCCGTCAAATGAGCCGGAACCTCTTCGTATCTCTCAAACCTCATAATGAAGGTCCCTCGAGCCTGGGTCATGGACCGCAGTGTGACAGAGTAGTCAAACATTTCCGCTTGAGGGGCCTCTGCCATCAACTTTTGCCCTCCCCCAATCTGAGGTTCCATTCCCAAAATCTTCCCTCTTCGTTTATTCATGTCCCCCATTACATCACCCATATATTCATCAGGAACCAAAACTTCAACATACATCACCGGCTCCAAAAGACAAGGCTTTGCTTCGACAATGCCCTTCTTGAAAGCCAGGGCCGCTGCGATTTTAAAGGCCATTTCATTGGAGTCCACATCATGGTAAGAGCCATCATATAGCACCGCTTTTACATTCACTACCTTGCAGCCTGCCAAGGGGCCTTTGTCCAAACATTCTCGAATTCCCTTTTCCACAGCCGGCACATAGTTTTTGGGCACAGAACCGCCGAAGAGTTCTTCTGCAAATTCAAATTCTTCCTGAGAAGGAGAAAACTTAATATGAACATCTCCATATTGCCCGGCTCCACCGGATTGTTTTTTATGCTTTCCTTGTACGTCCGATGTGCCTTTAATGGTTTCGCGGTAAGCAATCCTCTGTGGAATCACTTGCACCTCCACCCCAAATTTATCCTTGAGTTTACTGGTAATCACATTGAGTTGTTGTTCACCCTGACCCCCCAACAAAGTTTGGCGGGTTTCTAGATTTCTTTCCAAAACAAAAGAAGGATCTTCTTCCATCAGCTTGCTTAACCCAGACGCCACTTTCTCCTCCTCACCCTTTGTTTTGGGCTCTACTGCCATATACAGAGAAGGTTGCGGAAAATCGATGGGAGGCAAGGCCACTAAACTTGCTTTTTCCGCCAGAGTATCCCCGGTTTGTGTGTGCTGCAGCTTGGCGGCAGCAACGATATCTCCTGCCATGACTTCCCCAGCTTCCCCCTGATTTTTTCCCCGAAGGAAAAATAACGAACCCAGCTTTTCAACTTTTTCTACTCTGGCATTGTAAAGCTCCATTCCCTGATGAAGCTTGCCGGAAACCACTTTAATCAAATTGATCTTGCCTAGGAAGGGATCTGCTATGGTCTTAAAAACAAAGCCTACAGGTTTCCCCGAAGAATCACAAGGTATTTCAACCTCTTCGTCTCTGTCGGTTTTCCCCACATAAGGAGCATGGTCCGTGGGTTTGGAAACAAATTTTATCACACTGTCCAAAACCTCTTTGATTCCTTCTCCTTTGTGAGCCGAAGTCACCATAACAGGAGCGATATTTCCAGATTGAATGCCCTTTAATAGCCCTTGATTGAATTCCGTTTCTGTGAACTCTTCCCCTCCGAAAAACTTGTCCAACAAGGCTTCATCTGACTCCGCAATGGCCTCATTCAAAGCATCCTTGTCTTCTAATGTCACAACGGAAGTCCCAAATTTAGATTTCAGATCTTCAATCACCTGAGGCACATCTACATTTTCTTTGTCGGTCTTGGTGATTACAAAAATTCTTGGAACATTATATTTCTTGCAAATATTCCATGATTTCTCTGTTCCCACTTGTATTCCAGAGGAAGCATCTACCATAATCAAGGCCGCTTCAACAGCTCGTAACGCGGAATGTACTTCTCCTACAAAATCGAAAAATCCCGGAGTGTCGATGAAATTTATTTTTACTTTACTGTATTCTACCGGAACAATTGACGCTCCGATGGAATATCCTTTCTCGATTTCCATCTTGTCATAATCGGATACCGTATTTCCGTCTTCCACTCGACCCAATCGGTTCACTACTCCCGTAGCGAGAAGTGCGGCTTCGAGGAAGACTGTTTTTCCACAGCTACCATGCCCCAGCAAGGCGACATTTCTTATCGATTCGCTATTATAGCCTTTCATAGTAAGACCTCCCAAAAATATTTTGTATCACGGCACACAGTGCAATCTATTATAACATTGGCTCTCTGCCTTGGCAACGGATTATTCGTATTGGTTATTCGTATTAGCCATTGAATTTCAACTTCCGGAAGAAACTTCCACCTGAAAATAACCACGCCCCGAGTGGGGTTTCCACTACGTCGGCGTGGTTTGCATATTTGCGCCATTCCTTTTATAACAACCTGAAATGCATTCATAATACCCACATTTCTAAAAATTTACCGGGCTATTTATTCCTAAATAAGGCCTCTCTTTTTTCTAAAAATGCGTTCATGCCTTCCTTCTGATCTTCCGTCGCAAAAAGTAGACTGCCTATAGCTTTCTCATACATGAGCGCGGACTTGAAATCGCTACTCATGCCCGTATTAATAGCATCTTTAGCCAAAGCAATGGCAACCGGGCCCTTGTTAATAATCTCTTTCGCCACAGCACACGCCACTTCCATCAATTCACTTCCATCAACCACTTCTTGAACCAAACCAATTCGGTATGCTTCCGTTGAATCAATAAAATTCCCCGTAAATATCATTTTCATTGCATTCCCTTTTCCAATAAGTCGAGGCAAGCGTTGAGTTCCTCCATAGCAGGGAATAATACCAAGGTTGACTTCCGGTTGACCAAACTTTGCCTCTTTGCTGGCAATTCTAATGTCACATGCCATGGCCAACTCACAGCCTCCTCCCAAAGCAAACCCATTGATTGCAGCTATTACAGGTATCTTTAAACTTTCAAGTCCATCAAAACAGCGGTGAGCAACCACCATTCTTTCATAAGCTTGCATAACATCCATCTTGGACATTTCATTGATGTCGGCACCCGCTACAAACGCTCTCCCTTCGCCCGTAAAAATCAGTGCTCTGACTTCTTTTTCCTCTGCTATGGAACTTATCAAGTCCCACAACTCTACAAAAACATCTTGGCTGAGCGCATTCATCTTCGCAGGCTGTGTGAAGGTAACAATTCCGATCTTGTCTTCCACACGATAACTTAGCTTGGTATAGGTCATGATGTCCTCCTTTTATCTTCTCCCGCCATCTTAAATCAATCAGCTAGCAGCGGTTGAGTTCCTTATATCTTTTCAGGCCCTCAATCAGTTTTGGTATAATAATCTTTAAATCGCCGACAATCCCTAAATCTGCCACATCGAATATAGCGGCTGTTTCATTCTTATTGATTGCAATCACATAATCAGAGTCTTCCATTCCCGCCACATGCTGAATTGCACCAGAAATGCCACAGGCCATATATAAGCTTGGTCGAACTGTTTTGCCTGTTTGTCCCACTTGGCGATCCCTGTCAATCCATCCTGCATCCACGTTCGCCCTAGATGAAGAAATATCCGCCTCAAGTAGCTCTGCTAATTCCTTCAGCATGGAAAACGCTTCCGGAGAACCAATTCCTCTTCCGCCAGAGATGAGTGCTTTCGCCTCAATGATATCCGTCTTCTGAACCTTGCACTTTACAACCTCACGAATCACAACATTCATATCCTCCTTTTTCAAGGTCGATTTGAACTCTTCTTTGGTGCCTTCCGGGGTTGCTCCACACTCAGCTATTATATCTTCCCTTTTCATGACTCCCGGCCGAACCGTAGCCATTTGTGGCCGCTTCTCTTTGCACAGTATCGTAGCCATAATATTGCCTCCAAAGGCGGGTCGAGTCATGTATAGTAATTTTTCCGGTTCTGTTTCTTGGTTGGGGCTCCAATCAAGGATTTCCAGCTTTGTGCAGTCTGCTGTTAAGCCGGTGTGAATCCTTGCCGCCACTCTTGGCGCCAAATCCCTGCCGATGGAAGTGGCACCAAACAGAACAATATTAGGATCTTTCGCCAATAGAATCTCGCTGACCACTTTTGTATAGGGTTCTGTAGTATATTCCTTCAACAGTTCATCCTCTACATAAATAACTCCGTCTGCTCCTGCCCGGTAAAAGTCTCCCAAATCCTCAGCCACTCCCTTTGCTCCTGCAAGGATTGCATACACTTTTTCTCCAGTAACCATGGAAAGTCTTTTGGCCTCGCTAATCAACTCAAACGACACCTTTTGAATAACAGCATCTCTTTGCTCCGCAACTACATATATGTCCTTACTCATAAATATTTCCTCCCAATATCTACCCTACACTAAATGCCTCTCCTGAAGAGCGTTGATAATGGCATCAACAGCCTCATCAGGACTTAACTCAGTTAATTTTGTTCCTGCACCTTTTGCCTGCTTTGTAAAAGACTTGTACACATTTGTAGGGGAACCTTTTAACCCTATGGTCGCTATATCCAAATCATCTTTAAGCATCTCATAATCCATTACTTCGATTTCTTGTCTGTAAGCTTCCACGATCCCTTTTACTGTCATATAGCGAGGCTCTCCCAATTCTGTAAGTGCAGTCAATAGGCAAGGCATCTTCACTTCAATCATGTGATATCGGTCTTCATACTGTCTTTGTACCAATAGTGTACTTTCATTCAACACTTCTACGCCTTCCACATAGGATACCTGAGGAATGCCTAAGTTTTCTGCAATTTGCGGGCCTACCTGTGCCGTATCACCATCAATTGCCTGCCTTCCTGTAATAACCAAATCATAGCCTATTTTTCTTAAGGCTGCAGCTATTATCTTGGCCGTGGCATAGGTGTCAGATCCGCCAAATTCTCTTGCAGATACCAACATTGCTTTGTCGCAACCCATAGCCAGCGCCTCTCTCAATGCTACATCCGCCTGTTTCGGGCCCATGCAAACTACCACCACTTCACCACCGACTTGCTCTTTTAATTTGAGCGCCGCTTCAATTCCGGATTTGTCATCGTGATTGATGATGCTTGGAACTCCCTCTCTAATCAAAGTATTCGTAACCGGATCAAGCTTTACTTCATTTGTATCTGGAACCTGTTTTATACATACTACTATCTTCATTCTACCTACTCCTTTCGCACCACTTGCTAGAATATTTTCATAGATCCCGAAATCACCATTTTCATTGCTTCTGATGTGCCTTCATAAATTTCTGTGATTTTAGCATCTCTTAACGCTCGTTCAACCGGATACTCTCTACAATACCCATATCCACCCATCAACTGCACACACTCTCTACATACATCATTGGCCATTTTCGAAGCAAATAATTTGGCCTGAGCTGCCAATTTCCCATAGTCCTCGTTATTATCCTTTGCAACAGCCGCCTGCCATGTTATTAACCTTGCCACATCTATGTGAGTCTGCAAATCAGCAATTTTAAACTGAGTATTTTGGAAAGATGAGATGGTTTTGCCAAACTGCTTTCTTTCTTTTACATATTTAATAGCTTCATTCAAAGCACCTTGAGCAATACCTACCGCTTGTGCAGCTATGCCGATTCGCCCTCCATCCAGGGCTTTCATGGCTATTTTGAACCCTTGCCCTTCCTTTCCCAGACGATTCTCCACAGGAACGATTACATTCTCATAGGACACTTCGCAATTAGAGGCCGCTCTAATTCCCATACGACGAATATTGGGCCCCACTTTGATTCCTTCCATCTCTCGTTCAAGAACAAAAGCAGAAATTCCCTTTGTTCCCAAGGATTTATCCGTCATGGCAAATACAACAAAGGTGTCAGCAAATCCAGAGTTCGTTGTAAAAATCTTCGTGCCATTAATAATGTAATGATCACCGTTCAATACTGCCTTTGTTTGTTGACCTGCCGCATCAGTTCCCGCGTTAGGCTCTGTCAATCCATAACATCCCGTTTTGCTTCCATCCACCAACGGTCGCAAAAACTTTTGTTTTTGTTCTTCCGTACCAAATCCATCTATACAAGAACATGCCAAAGATGTATGAACCGATATGGTTATCCCTGTTGATGCGTCATGCTTTGAGACTTCTTCCATGCATAATGCATATGCAAGATAATCACTTCCAGCACCACCATATTCCATGGAATACGGTATCCCCATCATTCCTGCTTTGTGAAGTTTTGCTAATAACTCCATGGAATATTGCTCGGTTTCATCCATTTCCTCCGCCAGCGGTTTGACTTCTTTTTCTGCAAATTTTTGAAACAATTCCTGCTGCAAAAGATGTTCCTTGCTTAAACTAAAATTCATATCCTACCTCCTGGATTTTTATATTTTTTATGTCTTTTAATAACACTGTAAATCATTTTCATTATTTTGAAAATTGATTACTTTAACTTGGGCGAATTGTCTGTGTCCATCGGCCGAACCATGATATCCAAATCCGCTTTTCTT
Organism: uncultured Oscillospiraceae bacterium; assembly: GCA_964489555.1. Classification (GTDB taxonomy): domain Bacteria; phylum Bacillota; class Clostridia; order Peptostreptococcales; family Anaerovoracaceae; genus JAAZGD01. The sequence continues at coordinate 36,752 of CAZAZF010000004.1, forward strand.
GGATCCCACCCACGGTGAATCGCCCAAGCCACCCACCCCCATATTGATTCCAATCATTCCAACATTAAGCTTTTCAGCCAACTCTCTAGCCCCTTCTTTACCAAAAATCACAGCACTCAAACCAAATTCAGTGCTTTCAACTTCTTTAACGGAATCTTCAATATCTTGATATCTATTAACGCATATTACTGGGCCGAAAATTTCTTCTCGGAAAATATCCATTCCCGGTGTAATATTCCCTAGTATTGTAGGAGATATATAATTTCCTGAATTGTCAAAGTTGTTACCATAAATCAGCTCTGCCCCCTTTTCCAAAGCATCTTGTATCAGCGATGTAATTCTTTCCTTATGTCGCGAATTCACTATCGGCCCGATATTGCTACCGGTTTTGTAACAAGAAATTCTTTTGATCAGATGGTTGATGAAATCTGTATATGCGTCTTGATGCACATATACAAATTCTGTAGAAACACACATCTGCCCGCAATTCGAAAGCCCATTACTTAAGGCGAAAGCTGCCGCAGTCTGCAGGTTCCCGTCTTTCATTACATATACTGCGTCTTTCCCCCCCAATTCCATCACCAAAGGTTTTAGTTCGGCTGCCGCCACCGACATAATTCTCATCCCTGTCTCTCTGGACCCGGTAAATCCGATCATGTCCACTTCTTTTGTTTTTACCAGCCATTCACCTTCCTTTTCGTCACCCTGCATAACTTCCAACACCCCCGGTGGCAATCTTTTTTTTATAGTGTCCACATAAAGCTTTGTCGAAAGAGGCGTCTCTTCAGAGGGTTTCACAATAACGGTATTTCCAACAAGCAATGCCGGAATCACCATCCATTGCGCCATCATTATCGGATAATTCCAAGGCGTGATTATTCCGCACACCCCTTTCGGACCGTACTGGATTCGAGTTGTTACAGCTTTATTCTTATATTCAATTGCAGCTACAGCCTTCTTAACATGGGGGGCGATATACGAAACATATCCCGCTGTTGAGTGCACCTCTCCGTATGCTTCATCCAGAGGCTTCCCCATTTCTCTATGTATCAAAAATCCTAAGGTTTGATACATTTCACCCAAATCTTTCGCAGCCCCTTGAAGCAATTGAATTCTTTTATCAATTCCCATTGCTTCCCATATAGATTGTGCTTCTTTCGCTTTTTTTACCAGCTTTTTTCTTTCCTCCTCGGCAAGGACTTCCACCTCTCCAAGGAACTCTCCATCTGCCGGATTGTAAGATTTGATTTTTTTCATATTATATCATCCCTTTGTATACTTTCCATTCTACATCATAAAAAACCAAATACCCCTATGACATCGGTTGATTTTTTTCTTGTTTTTCTATTTGAATTCGACACAATCAAATATACAACTTCATCATTTGCTCGCAATACAAATCCACATTTTTTGTCGAAATTTGCTTTTCTTCAATCACAGATTCTACTGCCTTGCGTAATTCCACCTTCTCCAAGTCATCAATACTATAAAACCATCCAAGTCTTCTTCCAACCTTGTAAATTGTTTTTTTGTTTTCTTCCAGATTAATATACTCTTCTAATTTGGAAATGATTTCGGATTTCTGGTCCGGTAGCCAACCGGTTGCCTCGGGAATTAAATTTAAAATATGATCATCAGACACCACTTGGCAGTCTCCAATATTTACTCCATGTAACATGTCCAGTAATTCTTGTACCATATCATCATCATGGCTTCTAACGAAAACGCCCTTTTCATAGTCCAGCCTTAGAGGAACATCTTCCGGGACAGCCAATGTCCTAATGCGCAAATAGTCCGGATTCATTGCGTTCACTACCTCGCTGGTATCTCTGGCGCTATCTTCCGCATACTCCGTCCCTCCCAACCCAGGCATATAGTAAACAGAAAGTTCAATCCCTGAACCCTTAACCAGCTTGCCCGCAGTCATGTGTATTTCTTTCGTTGCTCCCTTCTGCACTAGTTGCAAAACCGCATCGTTGCCTGTTTCCACTCCTATATGTATCCGGTCCAGTCCCTCTTTTCTCAATTTCAGAAGTTGCTCTTCGCCTTTCTTAACAATCGTAGCTGACCTGGCATAGGAAGTGATTCTTTCTACCATTGGCAACTCTTTTTTTACCGCTCGAAGTATCTCTATTAAATCTTCAGTAGGCACTACCAATGCATTCGCATCCTGTAAGAACAGATCATACTTGCGGTTGGAGTTTGATTCTTCCACCACAATTTGTTCTTTGATGATTTTCAAATCGTTTTTTATCTCATCTAAGGACCGAATTGAAAAGTCCATCCCTTTATATAATCCACAAAACCTACATCGATTCCAGGGGCAATTTCTTGTAACCCGAAGCAAAATGCTCTGTGCTTCGCTCGGGGGCCTTATGGGCCCAATTTCACGTATACCCCTTTCTTTCAATACCACTTCTTTCACCTTCTCTTCCCATCGTGTTTTTTGTTTTCATGCTTTACAAAGACTACTTCTATCCTAAAAGTAATCTTGGCAACCACAAGGCGAATCCAGGTACATAGGTAGTTACAATAAGTGTGGGTAGCCAAGCAAAAGCAATATAGAACATCGTATCTCTTATCATAGGGTTGATTGGCGCATTCCCTAATCGAGCTCCCAAGTATAAAAAGGGAGCGCAAGGCGGGGTCACACAGCCCATTCCGATGTTAACTCCCAAAATGGCCGAAAACTGAACCGGGTCGACACCGATTGCCAACACAACCGGTAACAATATCGGAGTGGTCAATAAAATTGCACTTGTGTCATCCATAATCATCCCTATTATTACAATGAAAATGTTGATAAAAATCATAATCACTGCAGGGTTTTCCGAGATATTTGTCAGGAAGTTTAAAATCATACTAGGAACATTCTCCATAACATAAAGTCTGCTTAACATCATAACAGATAAAAGCATGGTAAGAATAACCCCAGCCGTCGTTCCGGAGTTCAACATGACTCCCTTCAGGTCTCTAACTTTCAGGGTACGATAAATAAAAAACCCTACAGGGAAAGCATATACCACGGATATCGCTGCTGCTTCTGTTGGCGTCATTGCTCCGCTATAGATTCCTCCAAGTATAATAAGAGGGCAAAGCAATGCGGGTACGGCGGATACCGTTCTTTTTGCAAATAATTTTGTGGTGGTTTTCGCATCATAGCGCTCTGTGATTTTTATGTCCTGATTCTTTCTCAAGAGGAAAAAGTTACATGCACTTAACAAAATTACCAACATCACACCAGGCGCAACGGTAGCCAAAAAACACGACAACACCGATTGACCTCCAACAAAGGCATAGAGTATTTGATTTAAACTGGGAGGAATAAGCAGTCCCAACACACAAGCATTTGACAATAAAGCCGCACTGTGAGCCCTGGGATATCCTGCAGCTGCCATTCTCGGGAAAAGGATGGAACCAATACATGACAAGGTTGCCGCCCCTGAACCGGATATGGCCCCAAACAAGGCGCATGATACAACGCCTACCGCTCCCAGGCCACCCTTCACACGGCCAACAAGCACCTCAACCATGTCGACTAATTTCTCACCTATGCTTCCCTTCTCCATAATGGCTCCCGCCAAAATGAACAATGGAACCGCCAATAATGTAAAGGATCCGGCTTTGCTATATCCGTAAGGAATAAGGAAGGCCAAGTCGTATCCTCCAAAAACTACTATTGTAATCGTTGATGCAAAGAATGCAAATGGAATGGGAATTCCAAACAATAGCAGTACTAACAATACTATGAACGCTATAATTATTTCCATACTGGTTTCTCCTGAATATGTTTATAAGCCCTTTTTATCCGAACCGTTTCGTTTATTCGGGCTTGGTTTCCAGAACTTTATTGGTTTTTATATTTCGTTTTATAAAAAGCTGAATATCATTCTTAGAATGAATGATGTGAAACACGGTCATCATCAACATGCCAACAAAGATGGATGAGTAAGCCAGCCATGCCGGAACATGCCAAACGGGAGAACGTTGTCCTATTTGTATGTACCACATTACCGCCTTAAAAGCCCATACCATAAAAGTAGCACTCAAGGCGATGGTTAATAAGCCGCGCACCACGATTACAACATCCCGTCTCAAGCCATCTTTCATGTTTGATGACAAAATATCCGCACAAATATGACTTCTTTCCGCACTTCCGTTAATCCCTCCTGTCATATAAAGCCAAAATGCAATAGGTATGAGGAATTCTTCAAACGCAGCCATATCCTTTGTAAAAACATATCTTAAAATGCATGCGGTTGCTACAATACCTGTAACAAGAAAATTAAATACCACAACAAGCCACTCATTGGTTCCAACAGCAAATCGGAGCAACCCATTTTTAGATTCTTTTAAACTAGTACTTTCCATGATTCTTCCTTCCCAAAATCGCCATGAAAGAGCATAAAGCTCTTTCACAACGATTTCTAATCATCTTACCGATCCTTTGAAGTGCGTTTTACAAAGTCAAAGCTATTTACTAGCCAACCATGCCTCATAATCGGCTGCCAAATTATCCAACACTTCTTTGGTCAATGATTTTTCCAGTTTTGGCCATGTTTTGCTTCTGATATAATTTGCCTGTGCTTGGATCTCGTCTTCCGTAAATCTGATGATCTCTACACCATAGTCATCGGCCAACTTACTCAGATACAATTCCTCATTTTCTTCAGCCATTTCAAAACTTTTTGCACTGGCTTCTGCAACGACCGTTTTCAAAATTTCATAATCTTTGGGGTCTAGCTTTTCGATTGTTTTTTCGCTGATCATGTACGCCGTGTTTTCTGAGTACAGGTAATTTACATAGAACTCATTAATAAATTCTCCTACCCATGCATAGTTAATGTTTGGAGTTCCACCTATCCAGCCATCTACAACACCCGTTTGAATCGCGGTGGGAACTTCTGCATAAGCAACAGTTACTGCATTGAATCCCAAATCTTTCATTGTTTCAATACATACATCTGCTCCCCACACTCTTATTTGTGCATTCTTAGCAGCTCCAGGTTCCTTGGGGTTGGTTGGGGATTTGACCATACCTAGCCCCATATATCCTTCCAATACCCAACCTAAAAATTCCACGCCATAGTCATTAGAAATTTCAGAATACAAATTGGTGATATACGAATCCGGACCCAACATCCACTTGGCAGATTCCCAGCCGCTTGTCATAGCAGGTGTGTTAAATGCTGCCAATCTTTCGTCTACTGCTGCGTTAAAAGAGATTTGTGCCATATCGATAGTTCCCATCATAACTTCTGTGAATACAGTGTCATAGCCGCCTAATTGACTGGCCGGGTATAGATCAATTTTGATTCGTCCATCGGTTCTTTTTGCAACTTCATCTACAACCCACTTGTTCAATTCCGTGGCGATGTGCTCAAGAGGTGCATCAGAAGCCAATCTCAATGTTATAGTCTCCCCTTCACCACTTGGCTCTGTTCCGCCACCGCCGCACCCGGCAAAGCTCGTCAAAACGAGAGCCATTACCAACAACAGTGCTAATACCTTAAATTTTCTCTTCATTTTTTCCTCCTTAATGAATACTGCTTATATTGATCGTATTGATTATAATTCCAATACGACTAACAACGCGGGAATAAAGAACGACTCAAGATAGAGCCCGGATACCAGCCTCGACTTTTTCTACAGGGGAATGTTCCCGTGTTTTTTGTAAGGCAAGCTTTCTCGCTTGGTTTCCAACATATCCAAGGCACTGATCAGTCGGCCTCTCGTTTCAGAAGGTTCTATAACATCATCCACCTGGCCACGCTCTGCATATCGGTACGGATTAAAAAACAACTCCTCATATTCTTTGATTTTTTCTTTTCTTTTTAATTCCGGGTCTTTTGCGGCATTGATTTCATCTTTAAAGACAATATTTGCCGCTCCCTCAGCACCCATAACAGCCAGCTCCGCTGTTGGCCATGCGTATACCAAATCTGCACCCACTTCTTTACTACACAATCCATGGTATGCTCCGCCATATGATTTTCTTACAATCAATGTAATTTTCGGCACCGTTGCCTCCGCATAAGCAAATAGAAGTTTTGCACCATGCCGGATTATGCCACCGTACTCCTGACTAACACCTGGTAAATATCCCGGGACATCGGCGATTGTAACGATGGGTATGTTAAAGCAGTCACAGAATCTAACAAATCTAGCGCCCTTATCGGAACAATTAATATCAAGACATCCTGCCAACACTTTTGGCTGACTGGCTACAACGCCTACCGTTCGCCCATTCAATTTAATAAAACAGGTGATGATATTTGCGGCATAAGAACCCATAATATCAAAGTATTGACCATTGTCTGACAGTTGCTTAATGATTTCATACATGTTATATGATTTATTGGCTTGTTCCGGGATAATGGTTTCAAATTCCTTTATAATTCGATTGGGTGAGTCGTTGGTTTCTTCAATTTGGGCTGTTTCAATGTTGTTGTTGGGAAGGTAACGAATCAATTCTTTTACTTTGTCCAAAATGTCCTTATCGTCTTCCCCAACACAATGTGCTACTCCGCTTATTGAAGCATGGGTGTTCGTACCTCCCAAATTCTCCGAAGTAATCTCTTCCCCTGTCACTGTTTTTATTACCTGAGGCCCTGTAATAAACATTTGGCTTGTCCTCTTCACCATGAAGACAAAATCTGCTATAGCCGGAGAGTAAACTGCACCTCCTGCACAAGGACCCATGATCACCGATATTTGGGGGATTACTCCTGAGGCTATGGTGTTGTTTCGAAATACCCTTCCATATCCACCCTGCGCATCGCCCGCTTCTTGAATTCGAGCACCGCCGGAGTCACAAAAGCCTATGATTGGGATGCCCATCTTTAAAGCTAAATTTTGTACCTTAACAATTTTCCCTGCATGGCTTTCTCCCAACGCTCCTCCATACACAGTAAAATCCTGAGCGTAAATCGCGATCATTCTTCCGTTTACGGTTCCGTACCCGGTAACTACGCCATCTCCCGGAATTTTGTTGTCCCCCATCCCAAAATTGTCGCAGCGATGTACAACAAAAACATCCAGCTCTACAAAACTACCAGGGTCCAAAAAATAATCGATTCTTTCTCTTGCTGTCATCTTTCCTCTTTGGTGCTGTGCATCGATTCTTTTCTGACCACCACCCAAGTACACAGTTTCTTTCTTTTTACGCAATTCTTCTAATTTGTTCATATAACTTCCCTCTCAGTTTTCCAGCCATTTTTATTACCTATGAGAAATTGCGAACAAATCGCAATTTCTCATTTGCCCCGAATCAACCTATTTATTGTTGCCCACCATGTTATCCACCGAGAATAGGACTCGATCAAGTATATTCATGGCATCTGTCAATTCGGCTTCGGTAATAATGAGTGGAGGAGTCACTAAAAGTGTGCTCTCATGTGAGTATGTGTAAAACCCTTCTTTCATCAACATTCCTACAATTTTAGGCATAATCCCTTCTTTGTCATTGTTAAAAGGAACTAATGGCTCTCTTGTCTCTCTATTCTTTACAAATTCGATGCCTGCGAACAGGCCAATCTGCCTTATTTGCCCGATACACGGATGGTTTTTTTCCATTTCAGCTAGAATGTCATGTAACTTGGCGCCCACTTTTTCAACATTTTCTTCTATGTTTTCTTCCTCATATGCTTCTATTGCTGCACACGCTACCGCACAACCCATTGGATGCGCATTATATGTCAGCCCGCAAAACATCTTATTGTCTCCAAAAAAGTCGGCAATTTTCTTGCTTACAATCACTCCTCCCAAAGGAATATAGCCACATGTACTTCCCTTTGCAAATGTAACCAAATCTGGTAAAACATCGTAATTCTGATATGCGAACCAGGTTCCTGTCCTAAACCATCCTGCCATTACTTCATCACATACCATAAGAATCTCATATTTATCGCAAAGCGCTCTCACACCAGCTATATATCCCTCTGGTGGAATCAAAATACCATTAGATCCCACCACCGTCTCTAGCCAAATGGCAGCAATTAATTCTGGGCCTTCATATTTGATCTGGTTTTCCAACAACTCCAAATAGTATTCTGTTTGCTCTTGCTCAGAATGAAAAACCACTGCTTTAGGCGCTCTGTATGCATACGGTCCGTCGAACTTAATAAACCCCGGAGCTCCCGGTTCATTAGAGAACCTTCTAGGCTCGCCGGTTAACATTCCCGCTCCTGCCGTCGCACCATGGTAACTTCTGTATGCCGAAAAAACTTTCCATTTTCCCGTAAAAGCTTTGGCGATTTTAATGGCATTTTCATTAGCTTCTGCCCCCGCATTGGTAAAAAACACCTTAGCGCCCGGCAATCCCGACTTTTCCACAATCTTTTTTGCCGCCTCTGCTCTTACATCTACCGCAAATCCCGGATTTATAAAGGGGATTTTAGCAGCCTGGTCTTGAATGGCTTTCACTAATTTCGGATGCCCATGGCCCAGATTGCTGTTCACCGATTGAGAAGACATGTCATAATATCGATTGCCTTCCGAATCCCAAAAGTAAATTCCCTCGGCTTTAACGATTTCCTTTGGACTAATTTTATTTTGCGCAGACCATGAGTGCAAATTATACATAAGGCTTGTTTCTTTAATGCCCATAATCTATTATCTCCTTTTCACTAAAACAATAGCCATTTCCTGATGAAGTTGAACGAATCATCATATATTGTTCTTGTCCACGAACTCTCTCACTTCGGCAGGGAACAACATTTCTTCCGAAGGTTCATAGTTGGAGATTGGTTTTGAAACTACCGTGTAGTTCAACAAATCCCTCCATGTAACATTATGGGAAATGCTGTTATGCCCCCATGTTCCACAACCCAATGTCATAGACTTTGGAAATCTATTTTCCCAAGATCCGCTATTTGAGAGGCTCTGTGGTTGATTAACACACATTTTTGTAACCTTCATTCTCAATGCCATCGCATCTATCTTGGCATCGTCTACAGTATGAATTCCACAGCTGTGCCCTTTTCCTACATATTCTAAAATGGCTTCCATTTTATCCAACGCTTCATCAAAATCTTTAACTCGAATCACCGTTGTGATAACAGATAATTTTTCTCCCACAAAAGGATAATCGTCGCCAACACCTTCATTCTCTTCCGTTATTAAGAAACGTGTCCCTTCAGGGATTTTTATACCTGCCAGAGCAGCTATTGTATCTACACTCTGGGCCACGATTTGACGGTTGAGCGCGTGATTCTTGGGCCATTCCGGCCACAGTGTTTTCTTGAGTTTTTCCAACTCTTCGCTATTTTCTTTAAGCAAATAGCCCCCTTGCCTTTTCATGGCTGCAATTAAAGATTCATAAACCTCTTCGAGAACCAGTACATTGTTTTCTGTTGAGCACGAGGTAGCGTTATCAAAAGTTTTTGACCTCATAATCATGTTGGCAACACTGTCTAAATCCGTAGTCCCATCTACAAAAGTCGTTGCATTTCCAGTGCCCACCCCGATTGTCGGTGTTCCTGAGCTGTAAGCTGCACGAACCATGGGAGTTCCCCCTGTTGCAAGCACAAAATCCACTTGCCGCATCAACTCTCCCGAGCTATCTATGCTAACATATTCGGGTTCCACGGGCAAAACCAAATCTTCAGGAGCCCCCAGACTCTTAAGAATGGACCGCAATTTGTTGGCTATTTCCACATTTGTACGCGCCCCCTTCGGATGGGGTGCCAAAATAATAGAATTTCTCCCTTTCAAACACTGCATTGTTTTGATGATTTGTGTCGCTTCTCCGTTTGTGATTGGGATAATCGCCCCAATTACACCCATGGGTTTTGCATATGTGCTCATTCCAGTCTGTTCATTCTTCTCAACCAATCCACATGAAATCCCGTCTTTGGTTTCATGATAGATTCCCTTCACTCTGCCATACATCTTGGCAATTTTGTCTGGCACATTTCCCATTCCAGATTCTTCCACTAGCATATTGGCAATTTTTGTTCTAAATTCTTCTCTTGAACAAGAATACGCTATTGTCGCCAAAATGCGATCCACTTCTTGTTGTGAAAATTTTTCTGCTACTTCCTGTGCTTTTCGTGATTTTTCTACTAATTCTGTTACATACGCTTTGTAATCCAGCATGTTGCCCTCCTTAAATCTTTCAATAATATTTTTATGATCATAGTTGAGGTTTTGATCACATGTTTGATCTTTATGATTTGTTAATCAGCAAGCTTCGTGCCAAACACAACTCGGTCCTAGGTATTCTTGGCTTAAAAATTCATTGTCAGCGTAGCATGTTTTTTTTCTTCACAATCCATTTCCCCCTTCAACACTTAAAAATCAAGGTTTGAATGCATCTTTCCAAAATGTCCACTGCATTAATACACTCTGACATTCTCGAAATGGGAAAAGCAAATATTTTTTTCTTCTCACAAAAACCGCCACAAACCACTCCCCATCCATAGGAATTTTGATGCTTTTTGGAATTTTGATGCCAAAAAGCATCATTTCCCTATGCCCTCCCCATTTTCCTCTTCTCCTTTTAAATTCTCCACCGCTATCGCTAGTAAAGCAAGAATTTACAATGCATTCACGCCATATTCCCGGTCGCGAAGCCAATCCCTCAAGAAATCGTGAGCGTTTTTTATGATGCCAATTTGCATCTTGACCATTTTTCATAAATCGCATATGATTCCATTATAGTTATCGTCTTGTTTCAATTACCGTTTATTTCGTTGTGATGCATTCATAATGAATCCAATTGAAACATACTGAACCGAGGTGAAAAAAAATGGAAGATGCATTTCCATACAAAAAAGACATGCCTTCGTTGCCTGAGGAACTGACAACAATCTTGGACACGGTGGGGTTTGCCATTTGCGTCGATGACGGAGAAGGCTATGAAATTTGGATAAATCAGGCAGCCGAGCAGCTATATGAGATAACACGAAACGATGTAGTTGGATACCATATGAAATATTTGGAAGAACAGGGCATTTATGATCCTTCTTTAACATTGCAAGTTATAGAAAAAGGAACAACTACAAGCATCATGCATAAAAACCGAAAGGGAAAACAATTGCTAACATCAGGCACACCAATATATGATGGTGAGAAAATAAAAAGAGTAATTACCTATTGTGTAGACATTACTCGTTTGGTTGAACTTGAGCAAGAACTTAATGAAGCGAAAAAAGTAATTAACAGCTATAAAAGTCATGACCTGTTTATAAAGAATAACATTGTAGTAGCAAGCCCCGTCATGGAAGAAATCATGAATACCATTACACGGCTTTCCCATGTTGACGCATCCATTCTAATAACAGGGCAATCCGGCACCGGAAAAAGTTACATCGCAAAATATATACATCAAATCAGCCCGAGGAAAGAACATCCTTTTATTCAGATTAATTGCGGAGCCATACCTGAAAACTTAATAGAGTCGGAGCTCTTTGGTTATGAAGGCGGGGCTTTCACAGGATCTAGCAAAGGGGGGAAAAAGGGTCTCTTCGAGGTGGCAAAAGGGGGAACGGTTTTTCTTGACGAAATCAGCGAACTACCTTTACATCTCCAAGTTAAATTACTTCAAGTGCTGCAAGAAAGAGAAATAAAGCGAATCGGTGGCCATGAAGTTATTCCCTTGGATATTCGTATCATTTCAGCCACGAATCAAGATTTGGAAAAACTTGTTGGCCTTGGACTATTTCGCGAAGATCTTTTTTACCGGCTCAATGTAATCCCTATACACATCCCTCCGCTATCAAATAGACCCGAGGACCTGGTTAGCATGACCAAGATATTTCTCACACATGCCAACAAAAAATTTGGAACCAACAAATTCTTCACTACCGAAACCATGGTTCGCTTACTTCAATACTCGTGGCCTGGAAATATACGGCAATTAGAAAATGTGGTGGAACAAGTTGTCCTCACTTCTAAAAATGATGTGATAACACCCAATAGTTTGCCACCATTTTTGAACTTGGCCTCAGACGCTCTTTTCCCGGATGCTGGTGACACCTTTATTCCCTCGAACCCCCATGTTCCTCTAAAACACCAACTTCATTCAAACGAAAAACAAATATTGGAAGCCGCTCTGGAAGAACACAAAACTACCAGAAAAGTTGCAGAAGCGCTGGGTATCAATCAATCAACAGTAGTTCGGAAAATAAAAAAATACGGGATAACCTTATCGAAATAAGGCATTTGCGTATTTAATGACCCACCACATATTTATCTCGTATTTAAATCTCGTGCCCTTTTAGTGCCGTTCCGTTTCCCTAAGTGGTCCATAAGGGATATGGGATGCCAAAATCGTAATAAACATGGCAATAAAAAATCTTCCGCCACTAATCACAAAAATGTTCGCTCCTATGGAAGAAAACAGGATAACGGCTTCCACAAAAGAATGACACAGGAAAATAAACACTCCAACAAGGATAATGTCCCTTCTGGACAAGGGATTCGCTTTATTGATTTCTAATATGGTACCTGCGCCATAACTAACTCCCATAACAACACCCACCAGCAATGGAAACATTGCATTTTTTGAAATTCCCAAGATTCTTCCCAACCCTTCCAAGCGAGCTGCCATTTTTTCAATAATGTGATACACCATCAATAATTGGATTATAATCATCAAGGGCACCAAAACTTTCAGCAGATTAAATATGGTGGTCAAACTACCCGTAATCATTTCCATCACAATGGTCTCAAAAGAAGCGCTCATTAGAGAAAAACACCTCCCAACCATCCCACCAAAATACCAATCAATATGGCAGAAAACAAACGAAAAATCCCAAAGGGCAGTGCAGGAAAGCCAATCTTTTGAGCGATGGCACTTTCCACCGGAATGGAATGGAAGGTCAATGAAATCATGGCAATAGTCGTAATTCCAGCCGTAGTGAAATCAAAACCACTCATGGCAGCAATCACCCCATACTCATCGGTAAACACCCCGGCAATAATGGGGACCACTCCATCAGCAGGCAAATTAAAAACTTTCATAGCCGGAGTAAAGATTCTCTCTAACCATGGCATCACCGGAGAATATTTAATAAGAACCACAACCAAATAAACTGGAATCATAATCTTCAATAAAAAGAGCCCTGTTTGAAGCCCTTTGATGGTTCCATCTTTGATTGCCAGGAAAAATTTATCCATCGTCTTCCTTTCTTGCTCCTTATCGGTTCGGGGTCGGTTCGGGGTCGGGTACCTCTCTTTTAGCCCTTTTGCTAGGTACCCGACCCCGAACCGACCCCGAACCGACCCCATTTTACCACCATTAAAACTCCGCAGATTTTGGCGTTCTTGGGAAAGGCATCACGTCTCGGATATTACCCATTCCCGTTAGATACATGAGAATTCGCTCGAACCCTAAACCAAATCCCGCATGCTTTACACCGCCATATTTGCGAATTTCCAGATACCACTTATAATCCTCAGGGTCCATGCCCATCTCTTCGATTCTCTGCTTCAATACATCGTATCGTTCTTCTCTTTGAGATCCGCCAATGATTTCACCCACTCCCGGTACCAACAAATCGCATGCTGCCACCGTTTTTCCGTCGTCATTGAGTCTCATATAAAAAGCTTTGATGTCCTTGGGGTAGTCCGTTACGAAAACTGGTTTCTGATAAATCTCTTCCGTGAGATACCGTTCATGCTCTGTCTGCAAGTCGATTCCCCACTCCACCGGATATTGAAACTCCTTCTTGGCCTTCTTTAAAATATCTACCGCTTCTGTATAGGTTACCCGGGCAAAATCTGCATTTACGATACCTATCAACCGATCTCGAAGCCCTTTGTCCACGAAGGAATTAAAAAACTCCATTTCATCGGGCGCATGTTCCAGGACGTATCGGATGATATATTTTATCATGGATTCTCCCAGATTCATGTTGTCTTCCAAGTCTGCAAAGGCTACTTCCGGCTCCATCATCCAGAACTCAGAAGCATGCCTTGCCGTATTACTATTTTCCGCTCGGAAGGTGGGGCCAAAGGTATATATCTTACGGAATGCCAATGCAAATGCTTCTCCTTCTAACTGTCCGGACACCGTCAGGCTAGTTTCTTTCCCAAAAAAGTCCTGACTGTAATCCACCCTTCCATCTTCACAAAGAGGAGGATGGATGGGATCCAAAGTGGTCACTCGAAACATTTCCCCTGCTCCCTCGCAATCGCTACCCGTGATAATGGGAGTATGGACATAGACGAACCCATTTTCATGAAAATACTGGTGGATGGCAAAAGAAAGCATGGATCGCACACGAAAGACTGCCGAAAAGGTATTACTTCGAGGTCTTAGATGGGCAATTTCCCGAAGAAACTCCATAGAATGCCGCTTTTTTTGCAACGGATAGTCCGATTCGGATCCTGCCAGAAAAACCACTTCCTTGGCTTTGATTTCAAAGGGTTGCTTTGCTTGTGGTGTCATCACCAGAGTACCGGTTACCTGTAAAGCGGATGAGATAGATGCCTTAGTCACTTCCTCAAAATTAGAAAGGGTTCCCTCTTCATAGACGATTTGCACAGAACGAAAAGCCGTCCCATCATTCAACTCAATAAAGCCGAATCGATTGGAGTCCCGGTTGGTGCGTACCCAACCGACCACCTGAATTTCCTGTTTGTCCAACCCATGGGCCTGCTCATATAATTCTCTGATTTCCAATTGTTTCATCCATTGCTCCTTATATAGCTATTGCTTCTCTATTTGTCCGTCGGTTTCATGGTAGGAAATAGTATAATGTCACGAATAGACAGAGCATTGGTGATTAACATAATGACTCTGTCAATGCCGATTCCCAACCCCCCTGTGGGAGGCAACCCCACTTCCAAAGCATTTACAAAATCTTCATCCATGGGATGAGCTTCGTCATCGCCTCCCTCTAATGCTGCCTGCTGTTCCTTAAAACGATTGTATTGGTCGATGGGATCGTTCAATTCCGAAAACGCGTTGGCTACTTCCCATCCATTGATGTATGCCTCAAATCTTCTGGTAATCCTAGGATCTACCGGATCCCTTTTCGCCAAAGGAGAAACTTCCACCGGATGGCCTGTAATGAAAACCGGCCCATCCAAATACCCCGGTTCCTCTTCACAGAAAGATTCAAACATTTCAGCCAAGAGAACACCCCGGCTTTCCCCTTTCACATCATCCCGGCGCATTCCCGCTGCCATAGCTGCTTGTTGTGCCTCTTCATCGTTATCGATTTTTGCAAAGTCCACCCCGGTGATTTCTTTAACGGCCTGTGCCATGTCCAGTCTTCTCCAAGGCGGAGTTAAATCAAAGGTTTTTCCTTGATATTCGATGACCATGGATCCGGTAGCCGCCATGGCGGCTTTGGAAACCACTTGCTCCGTAACATCCATCACACTTTCCATGTTGCCGTAGGCCATATAGCATTCCATAGAAGTAAATTCCGGATTATGATTTCGATCCATTCCTTCATTCCGGAACATCTTACCCATTTCATACACTCGATCCAACCCGCCTACAATCAATCTTTTCAAATACAACTCATTGGAAATTCGTAATTTCATGTCAATATCCAATGTATTGTGATGAGTGTTAAAGGGTCTTGCATTAGCCCCACCGGCAATGGTGGTAAGAATTGGCGTATCCACCTCCAAAAACCCATACTCTTCTTCGAGCACCCTTTTGATTTCATGCACAATTTTTGAGCGCATGTAGAAAATATCCCGAACCTCTTGGTTCATGATTAAATCCACATACCTCTGCCGATATCTTAAATCCTGGTCCTTTAATCCCTTGAATTTGTTGGGTAGAACCTGAAGGGACTTGGATAACAACACCAGTTTCCCCGTTTTAATAGATATCTCTCCGTGTCTTGTTTTAAAAACCTCGCCCACTACGCCAACAATATCTCCCATGTCATAGGTAAGAAAAACTTCGTATTCCTCCGGCCCCAAAACATCCTGCCTAACATAACACTGAATCCGACCACTCTTATCCTGAATATCGATAAATGAAGCTTTTCCCATATGACGAAAGGCCATGATTCGGCCAGCCAAGCTGAAGGTCTTTCCTTCCCATTCCGAAAACCGCTCTTTGATCTCCATGCTGTGGGTTTCTACATCCCAGGATTCTACAAGAAAAGGATTCCGGCCCGCTTTCTGTAGAGTACACAGCTTTTCTCTCCGGATTAACCGCTGCTCGTTTAATTTTTCTTCAGTGGGTTCTTCCTGTTCTTCCGTCTCCAGACGTTCCAATTCCTGCATGTCTTTTCCCTCTATGGTCATATTGCACCTCATCCTCTACTTTTTGGTTTTCTCAACAGCTTTTGTGGCTTTTGTCTTGCCTTCCTTTTCTTCCTTTACTGCCTTTCCCCGCTTTTCTCCCTTTGGCTCTTCCTGTTGCTTTTTGATATCCACCACCTTCACATAAATGGTGCCATCCGGAACGGAAACTTCTACCGTGTCTCCTTTGGCCTTTCCCATCAGAGCTTTCCCCAGAGGCGACTCGTTGGAAATCTTCCCCTCAAAGGGATCTGCTTCCGCGGAGCCCACGATGGTATATTCTTGAGTCTTCTTGGCGTTTTTCTCCTTTACTGTCACTTTAAGTCCCAAATTTACCGTCTCATCTGACACATGTCGCTCATCTATGATTTTTGCCATTCGAAGCATATTCTCCAACTTGAGAATCCGCTCTTCCAGCTCCGCTTGTTCATTCTTAGCCGAATCGTACTCCGCATTTTCTGAAATGTCCCCGTAGGAAATGGCTTCTTTGATTCGCTCGGCGATTTCCTGACGTTTGATGGATACTAAATCCTCGTGCTCCGCCACGATTTTGTCATACCCCTCCTGGGTCAACAGTATTTCTTCTGTCATTTCTTAATCTCCTTTCGACACAAAGGCCGTATAGTGGGTTGTCATATCGAAATATTATAATGTATAAACCAGGGTTTGTCAACGAAACAGCCTGCTGCCGCACCACCTGAACCCTAGCAATTTCAACTTATTTATCCGATTATTTATCCGAATCTTCCTGCCATGTTCTTTTCGCCAACTCCACAAAACTTTTTGCCGCCGGCGAAGCATTTTCCCAGGATAACAACCCGATACCCAATTCTCTGTGAGCCGCCGGCAAAAGGGGTATGGCCACTACTTTTGACTCGTGGCCTTTCAACACCAATTCCGGCAAAATGGAGAGACCCAATCCATTTGCCACCATAGATATAACCGTCAAGTCATCCATGCAAGAAAACTGAATTTGGGGCTCAATCTTATTTTTTTTCAAAGTACCGTTAATGTCATAGTCAAACCCCATTGCGGTAATCACAAAAGGTTCTTCTAAAAAGGCCTTCACAGGAAAACCTTTTTCTTTGCTTCGAGGATGCCCTACGGGCAACACAGCCATCATCGGGTCATGCATAAGCGGAATCCAATCAAAGGTATGAGAAGGTTGTCTGGAGAAAAAAACCATGTCCACTTTGGCCCCTTCCAACAGTTTCTCCATCTCGTCCACTCCTCCCTCCATTAGTTTTAATGTGATGCCAGGATACTGCATTTGAAATTTTTTCATAATCAGAGGCAACCAATGAAAAGAGATGCTGGAAAAAGAACCAATGGTAAGGGTTCCGGTCTGAATTCCTTTTATTCCACTTACCGTTTGTTCTAATTTTTCATTCCAAAGAACCATCTCGCGAACGATGGGGAGAAGTTGATTGCCATGCCCGGTAGGAAGAACTCCCTGATGTCTTCGAATCAAAAGAGAAAAGCCCACTTCATCTTCCAGACTTCTCATCATATGGGAAACTCCGGATTGGGTGTACCCCAGTTCTTCTCCTGCTCGTGTTAAATTTTCAAGATCCACCGCCCTGAGAAACACCTTCCATTTTTTGATATCCATTTCTTTCTTCCTTTCACACCCACCATAGGATACATGACTTTTTTTCATGCATAGTATGTTATTTTGTCGTTTTACTAATGATATACCAAAGGATATAATGAGTCAACAAAAGGGAGATGCGGGAAAGGGGAGCGAAAAATGTCTTTGGGAAAAAACGCAGGCTATCTATACATACTATTCGCTGTGAGTGCATGGGGGAGTTTGTATGTGGCAGGGAAAATCGTACTGGAAGTATTCCCGGTCACCTTGGTGTTGGCGTTAAGATATACCATAGGCTTAACCCTTCTGCTTATCTTGTCACGAAAAATACCAAAAGCCACCATTCAAAAGGGGGACCGAAAATATATCGTGGCAGTGGGTGCCATTGCTTATTACCTGGGTGTTACCCTGCAACTGTTGGGCACCCGTCTCTGCGATGCTTCTCTGGCTTCGTTGCTGAATGCCATGAACCCCATTATTATGGTACTTTTGGCTGTTCCATTGTTAGGCGAGATCCTTACCGGCAAAAAACTTTTATCTGTCACCATTACCATATTAGGGGCTGCCGTGATAATCGGCGGTGTTTCCTCCGGAGATTTTCTGGGAATCCTCATCAATCTCGGCTCCGTCACCGCCTGGAGTTTCGGATCACTGATGATGAGAAAGGCTTGCTTAAAGTATGACCCCCTCTCCGTCACCATCTATAGTATGGCGCTGGGGTTGGCCTTAGCCGTTCCCACCGCCTTCGTGGAAATCTCCATGATAGGTTTCTCCTTCAGTGCGGTCACCCTTGAAGTGGTGGGTTGGGTTTTATTTATCGGGATTGTGTGCACAGCAGGAGCTTTATATGCCTGGAACAAGGGCCTATCGCTACTGGATGCCGGAACCGGTTCTCTATTCTTACCGGTACAGCCTATAGTCGCCACCCTGCTAGGCGTATTCATTCTGGAAGAAACCATTTCCATGAACTTCCTGTTGGGAAGCATGTTGGTCATGTTGGGCATTCTATATGCAGTGATGCCTTTCTCCCTCAAACTTTTTCATAAAACACCGGTCTCCACTCCTTTGGGAAGTGATTGACTGTGAACAAAATTACACCGGAAAAGGCAGGCCACCAGGGCCTGCCTTTTCTATTTCTTACTTTCCCATTCACATTATGGTTTGCTGATATGCTTTCCTTAGAACTCAGAAATGCATGGCCCAGCTCTATTGGTTTTTTATCACAATCCGAACATTGGGGCAGTTGGTCACAAAAACAATGCTGGCATAGCACAGATCAAATTCTAATATGTCTCCCACTTGAACCGGTTCTTGGCAATCCTCAATATCTATGATGGTGTGATCACTGGATGCTCCCAGAATTTCCACCCCTTTTTTGCGGGGAAAAATACTTTCCGGATAGGCATAATCCACTTTACCCATTCCCAATAATGCTCGCTTGCGGATACCCCGGTCTTCATACTCCGGCTGATTACCAAAAGCATCAAACATGATTTTCCCTTGAGGGTAGGTGGGTTTTTCCTTTACTTCAATGACCTCCGCTCTCAAGGTAAACGCGTCTTGATACATGAAACTCATATCATACCCATATAGATCTCGAAGGTCTTTGGCTAGTATGATTCCTTCCCCGATCCGAATCATATTGATTCCTTCCGGCATATTGTTCTCCATCAGCCTTGGAATGGAGGAGGTGGCTCCACCGGAGACATAACGGAGCTTCCGGTGAATTCTTTCTTCCACCTTGCGAGCCAAGTCCACCAGCTCCTGTAATTTTTCCGGCGTTGCACTGACGGAGCCGTAACATCCCACATTAGTTCCAACCCCTTCCAATGTCAGATGCTTCCATTGGGTTTCCACTTCATGAGCCACATCCACTAACTCATCTTTGTCCCAAAAGCCTTCCCTTAAATCTCCCAGATCTGCCATCAGAATAATGCCATGGGTTTTTCCTTGTCGCTCTGCTTCCCAGTTTAAGGCTGCCAGCACATCTCTCTCACTGTTCAAACTTATATCCGTTAAAGAAATCACTTCTTCCACTTCTGACAGCATGGGAATTCGTATCAGCATCAGGGGCAGGGAACATCCGGCTCGTCCAGCTTCTTCCAATTGTTCCAATCGAGAAGATCCAATCAAGGTACATCCCCCCTCCTCAAAAGCTTTCACACCTTCCGGAATGCCTGTGAATCCTTTAATAACGCCAGCGATTTCTACCCCGCGGCCTCTTCCCAGCTTTACAATCTCCTCCACATTATGGCGAAGCTTTGCTAAATTTACTTCCACTTGGGGATATCTATCCATTTTTTGACCTTTATCCTTTGTTTCAAATTATGACCGGCTACTTACACCCTATTGTCCCTTGTTGGCGTCCACATATCTTTTAATTTTCTTGCCCGTGGTTTTATCAAATTCGTCCCTTTTTACCACCAGTCTCTTTATTTTCTTCCACACCGGCAAATCTTGATTGATTTGATCCACTTCCTTCCACAAAAGGGCTTCCAGTTCTTCGTCTGTAAAATCGGAAAGGGCTTTACCGCCGTTGGATTCTGCCAACTCTTCTTCATCTAACCTTACCGTAGCAACGATAGAAGTGTCTTTGCCGGATTCATTAAATCCCCATACCATGGATTCCGTAACCAACGGGATTTGGCTCAATAAAAATTCCAACTCTTCCGGGTAAATGTTTTTGCCATTTGCCGTAATAATTACATTCTTCTTCCGGCCGGTCAAGTGAATATACCCATCCTTATCGATGAACCCCAAATCACCTGTATGGAACCACCCATCCCGAAGCACTTCCGCGGTGGCCTCCGGGTTCTTGTAATATCCCAGCATCACATTCCCGCCTTTTACACACAGTTCTCCGATGCCCGTTTCCGAATCTGCTTCATGAACTTTGAACTCCATTCCCGGCGGGATATACCCCAAGGAATCACTTTTCGCATTTTTATCCGGATTCAAAGCACACATAGGAGCACACTCCGTAAGGCCATACCCCTGAAGAGCCGTAACGCCCCAGTCGTTAACATCCTCCAAAACATGGGGTGAAATGGCGGCGCCACCCGAAATCAACATTCGCAGTCGTCCTCCAAACAAGGCCATAATCTGCTTGTTGTAAACGCCGGAAATATCAATGCCCACTTTTTTCAGCTTTCGATTTAAATTCATCATTTTTCTAAGGGTTTCTGCTTTGCCAGATTTTCTGGCATTCTGCCAAATCTTCTTGTGCATATTCTCAATCACCAAAGGTACTGTTAAGAACATCGTAGGCTTGGCTTCCGACAAATTCTTTACGATAAATTTCAAGCCTTCACAGTGAGCGATGGAAGCCCCCTTGTACAATGGCATCAAAAACCCGGCCGTACATTCATATGTATGATGGATGGGAAGCATGGAAAAGAAAACATCCTCCGGCTTCACCACCAACAAGGTTGGCAAGCTCATCAAATCCACACAAATATTCTCATGGCTTAACATCACCGCTTTGCTGGATCCGGTAGTTCCTGAAGTGAAAAGCAAAATGTTCATTTCCTGGCTATTAATCTGTGCATCTAAAAATTCCCGATTTCCCTCCAAAACAGCTTTTCGGCCCTTTTCCACCAAATCTTTCCAGGCGAATACTTCGCCATCGCTTTCTTCGGCTTCCAAACCAATCAACACCTCCAAATCGTTTTCCGGGTCTTCTTTGGCTTCCTTAAACAGCCCTTCAAATTTTTTATCAAAGATTACACAACTTAGCTCTGCTTCTTTTACCAACCCCTTCAACTCTTTGGGAGAAAGTTCCTTATCCAGTGGCACCACCACCCCTACTCCGCATACTGCAGCCAGATAAGAAATGGCCCACATATAGCTGTTTTCTCCTATGATGCCGATTCTCTTGTCTTTGAGGCCACCAATAATTAATGCCGTCCCCAATCCATTCACATCCGCCATCATTTGGCCATAGCTAATGGGTTCATACTGGCCTCCATGAACCTTTTTCACATGGAAAGCCGGACGATCCTTAAACAACGCAGCACTGGTTTCTATCATGTGCTTGATATCCATGATGGGCCTGGAATCCTTGTATCTCACCATGGGATCTTTGCTTTCCTGAATTTCTTTGGAAAAAGCCACGGCTTTTTCCATGTCCTTCTGTTTCAGCTCTTTATACTCCTCATTGCTCATCTTATTCATTCCTGATCCTCCTGTGCTTCCTAAAAATCCGATTCAAAATTCTCTGGTGTAAATCTCTTCACCTTGCGTGTTGTGGTTTTTTCAAATTCCATTTTTCGAATACCAAATCGGCGAACTCTCTTATATAATGGCATCTGCTCATTGATGGTATCAATCACCCCTTTCAAAAAACCCTTTAACTCCTGATTCCCAAGATCTCCTTCTCTTTCAGCTATGGCATCGAAGTTGGGATATAAAATGGCTTTCACGATTACATCTCCATCCTCATCTTCTTCACCATACACCAAGGCTTCTTCGATATATTGGCTTTCCGTCAGATAGAACTCCACCTCTTCGGGAAAAATATTCTTCCCATTTTTCGTCACAATAACGCTCTTTTTACGACCGCAAATGTACAACATGCCGTCCTCATCAAAATACCCATAATCTCCTGAAAATAACCACCCATCTCGAAGGACTCTGGCAGTTTCCTCCGGATTTTCATAATATCCCAGCATCACGCTGGGGCCACGACAAATAATTTCCCCCACACCATTGTCGTCCGGTTCATGGATAATCACTTCGGTTTCCGGCAAAGGAAATCCTACGGAACCGGGCTTGCTAAATCGATCCTTATTAACTGCCACTATTGGCGCGTTTTCCGTCATACCATACCCTTGGATCATAGGAAACCCCATGGCTTGAAAATCTTCGATTACCTCAGGATTGATGGAAGCTCCGCCGGCAATGAAAAGACCCATATTCCCACCGGTTGCCTTGTGTACATCGGCAAACATTCTTCTCGCTAAATCCCCTCGATTATACAAGTGAAATTTCTTGGAAAGGTCAATAGCCCTTCGAAGAGTTTTCAGTTTGCCAGACGCAGCCGCTTGTTTCATAACTTTTTTATGCGTGGCTTCGAAAACCAAAGGAACGCCTAACATGACGGTCGCTTTGGATTCCACCATGTTTTTTGCAATATGTTTTAATCCTTCACAGATGGCCACCGTCACCCCTTGGTATAGAGCCGTCATGATATGACAGGTCATTTCGTAACTATGATGCATGGGCAAGACGGAAAGCCCAGTCCCCGGGCTTTTAATCTGAACGTATTTCGACATATTACATACATTGGAAGCAATGTTTCTATGGCTCAGCATTACACCTTTTGCCATGCCAGTGGTGCCGGATGTAAACAACAAAGAACATAGAGCGTCCGGATCGATTTCCGCTTCCACAAACGCTGAGTTTCCAGAAGCCAATTTGGCTTTTCCTTCTGCCCGCAAAGTCTCCCAAGACCAAATTCCTTGATTGGTATCGTTGGTGTCCATGTCCATATCAATCCAATGTTCCACGGAAGAAGCTTCTTGCCGAATGGACTCCAATAAACCACGATGTTTCTTATCATATATTACACAAGCCACATCGGCTCGTTCTAACAAATGGGAAATTTCCTTTGCCGGAAGTTCTTTATCCAGTGGAACCACCACACCCGTACCATTCACCGTGGCTAAATAAGTCACCACCCAAGGATAACTGTTTTCCCCAATCACTGCGATTTTTTTCCCTTTCAACCCCATTTCCACCAGGGCGGTTCCTAAGGAATCCACATCCTGCTTCATTTGCCAAAAAGGAATGGGTTGATACGTCCCCCCCGCAACATCCTTCACCAAATAGGCGGCTTTTTGATGGTACTTGATTGCACTCGTATCTAACAGCTCTTTTAGATCCCGAATGGCACATACCTGATATTCTTCCTTCATGAATTTCTTTTTATTCATCCTTTTTACGCATACCTCCTTGGGCAATTTTTCTCTCCACCAACAGAAATCCAACTCAGTAGCAAGTGGCCTTATTATACCACAAAGTGTTCATTGGAACCAACAAAAAGGCGCCAACAACGGATTGCTCCACAGCCGGCGCCCTGTTCTCAAAACCTATTCTCCCAAAGCTTGTTTCACGGAAACCACCACTTTTTGTTCATAGCAAGCAAACATTTTGTCCGTGTGGTCACTAGGGAATTTAGGCGTCAAAACACTGATAACAGGAACCAGGACGAATCCAGCCAACATGGCAAAAGCCCCACAATTGATGGGCGATTGCAGCCATACAGGAAAAGAACTGCGGAAAAGCAGATTTAAAATCATCAGCCCGGTTCCGAAAATGAAATTGACCATGACTGCACTTCGCGTAACCCCTTTCCAATACAAACCATACAGAAAAGGTGCCAGAAAAGCACCTGCCAAGGCTCCCCAAGAAATTCCCATCAACTGAGCAATAAAGGTTACCGTACTTTTATATTGTACAATGGCGATTGCCGATGAGATGCCGATAAATACTACAATAAGAAGCCGCATGGTGAAAACTTGGTTTTTCTGTGTCATGTTTTTAATGAAGTTGTCCTTTAAGAAATCCAAAGTTAATGTAGAACTGGAGGCCAGCACCAACGCCGACAAAGTAGACATAGATGCAGATAGAACCAGAATTACCACCACCGCAATTAAGATTTCCGGGAGCGATTCCAGCATTTTGGGAATGATAGAATCATATCCTTGAGTTGCTATATCAATTCGATGAGAAAACATTCTTCCGAACCCCCCCAAAAAATAACATCCCCCCGCTATCACTAATGCGAAAACTGTAGAAATTACAGTGCCCTTATCGATGGAATTCTCACTTTTGATGGCATAAAACTTCTGCACCATTTGGGGAAGACCCCAAGTTCCCAAAGAGGTCAAAATGAAAACAGCCAAAAGAGAAAAGGGATCCGGACCAAAAAAGGAGGCAAACACCCCTGGTGTTTCCGTCACCCCCGAATCCGTAACGCGAGCCAACCCATCTATAGAAGCCATAAAACCACCGTTTTCCCTCAACACCGCTAAAATTACCAACACGATGCCCACCAGCATAATGCACCCTTGAATGAAATCATTAACAGCCGTAGCCATATATCCCCCCACTACTACATAAATGCCGGTCAAGATGGCCATGCCGATAATGCATACCGTATAATCAATATGGAATGCCATTCCAAACAATCGGGATAGTCCATTGAACAGGGATGCCGTGTAAGGAATAAGGAAAATAAATATAATGGCAGATGATAGAATCTTTAATTTGCCGCTGTGGTACCTCTTCCCAAAAAATTCCGGCATAGTGGCGCTGTCCAGGTGATGGGTCATCAATCGAGTACGCCTTCCCAAAATAGTCCATGCCAGCAAGGATCCTACCAGTGCGTTACCAATCCCAATCCAAGTGGAAGCCAAGCCAAATTTCCACCCAAACTGGCCGGCATACCCAATGAAAATAACGGCAGAAAAATAGGAAGTTCCATAAGCAAATGCCGATAACCAAGGGCCCACAGAACGCCCCCCCAACACAAATCCGTTTACATCCGTGGCATGTTTTCTGCAATAGATGCCCACGGCTACCATGACCCCAAAAAACACCACCAACATAAAAATTTTAATCCCCATATTCGTGTCCTCCTCACAAAAAAACGCCCTCCGAAATTCTTCAGAGGACGGAATATTTCCCGTGGTACCACCTCAGTTCATCTCCTTCTCACGACAAGAGACCTCATCGAGTACTACAATTTCATTGCCCATACTCTATCGCGGTAACGGGCGAACCCGTCGCAGCCTACTGGGTGAAAATTCCACCGTTGGGTGCGCTGCTCTTGGAATGTATTCAGACTCTGACCGCCTGCGATTTTTCACCAGCCAATCGCTCTCTACAAAGCAAAAATCAGAACTTACTTGTTTCCAATCATAGCATTTAATTGTTAAATTTGTCTAATCATACAATATTCCCCTAAGGGTGTCAAGGTTTTTTGTATGTATTGACAACTGTTCTGGCGTTCTCCAAACATCTTACTTTACTCAACTTTTCGTTTTTTTGTTTCACAAAAAAAACGACTTTCCATTGCCATAAAGGAAGGTCGTTTTCATTGGAGCTACTGGAGGGAATCGAACCCTCAACCTGCACGTTACGAATGTGCTGCTCTACCATTGAGCCACAGTAGCACGCCCTCATATTATACCCCAATTCTTTCTGATTTCCACTACTTTTTTTTTGCATCTTTTACCACGATATTACAAACTTGCTTGTCCGAAATAACTATTTTGCTCTTTAAAAAACAGGGCTTGCTTTTTCCCAACAAAAAACAAGTTGTTTCCATTATATTGGCAATAAATTAACAACTTCTTTTTTGGATTGCTTGAAACCCGTCCAAGGGTATGATATTATGCTTATGGAGAGCAAATGTTAATTTAATCACAAACAAAGTCGAAAAATGAGAATGAACACAAAAGAGCAAAGGAGCGAATATCATGGAGCAAGTTAGTAGCGATCGTGCCATCCCTTTGGACGATCCAAGATTTGAAAAGTTGGAAAATTATATTGAATCGCTTTCCGGAATAGACGGAATCACCATGCCCGTTCTCCAGGAAGCACAGAACATCTTTGGATACCTTCCTCTCGAGGTCCAAAAGTTCATATCCGAGAAAATACAAGTGCCCGTTGCTGAGCTTTACGGCGTTTCTACCTTTTACAGTCAGTTCAACCTCACTCCCAAGGGGAAACACAAGGTTAGTGTCTGTTTGGGTACTGCGTGTTATGTAAAGGGTGCACAGGCTGTTCTAGATAAATGTGCTGAAGCATTGGATGTAGAAGCTGGCGGAACCACACCGGATGGTCTGTTCACTTTGGAAGCAACTCGTTGCCTTGGGTGTTGTGGGTTGGCTCCGGTCATGATGATTGATGATGATGTATATGCCCAACTGGACGATGTCAGCGGAATTCCGGCCATCATTGAAAAATATAGAGAACGGGGGGCACAATAATTATGAAATCCATTCAAGAAATCAAAGACTATCAAAATAAATCCAAGGAGCAATTTTATAACAAGAACGGATATCGCGTAGTTGTTGGAATGGCTACTTGTGGTCTCTCCGCCGGCGCTCGACCCGTTTACAACTTATTTAAAAACGAAGCCGAAAATCGCAATATGTCCAATGTAACCGTGAAGCCCACAGGTTGCATCGGAATGTGCACATATGAACCCATCGTGGAAGTAATCTCTCCGGATGGAAAAAAGGTCACCTATGTTCATGTAGACGAAGCGAAGGCCGAGAAAATTTTAGACCAACACCTGGCTGGAGGCAATCCCGTTAAAGAGTTCACGGTAGGTGGTGAGCTGAAAAACCTGGAAGACCTGGATTTTTACAAAAAACAAAAGCGAGTGGTTCTTCGAAACTGTGGTTTAATCAACCCGGAAGACATTTCAGAATACATCGCCATGGACGGGTACCAAGCCCTTGCAAAAGCCCTTCTGGAAATGACACCGGAACAGGTAATTGAAGAAATGAAAAAATCCGGCCTCAGAGGCCGCGGCGGCGCCGGTTTCTCTACCGGACTCAAATGGAGCTTTGCCGCGCCCAATGAAGCCGACCAGAAATATATCATTTGCAATGCAGACGAAGGAGATCCCGGAGCATTTATGGACCGTTCTGTTTTGGAAGGGGATCCCCATGCAGTATTAGAAGCCATGGCCATTGGTGGTTACGCGATCGGAGCCTCCAAAGGATATGTATATGTTCGTGCTGAGTACCCAGTTGCCGTGCAAAGGCTAAAAATCGCCATCGCACAGGCGAAAGAACTGGGAGTTCTGGGCAAAGACATTTTCGGTACGAACTTTTCCTTTGATGTTGAGATCCGACTTGGAGCTGGCGCCTTTGTCTGTGGGGAAGAAACATCTCTCATCGCCTCTATTGAAGGGAAACGGGGTATGTCACGAAACAAACCTCCTTTCCCTGCCAACAGAGGTCTTTGGGGAAAACCCACCTGCATCAACAATGTGGAAACATTGGCCAATATAGCACAAATCATCCTAAAAGGTGCTGATTGGTTCCGTAGTTTTGGGACCGAGAAGTCCACTGGAACCAAAGTGTTCGCTCTGGGCGGCAAGATTAGCAACACCGGATTGGTAGAAGTTCCCATGGGCATTACTCTGCGGGAAGTTATATATGAGATTGGTGGCGGCTGTCCCAACGGAAAAGCATTAAAAGCCGTCCAAACCGGAGGTCCTTCCGGTGGTTGTATCACCACGGAAAACCTGGATACTCCCATCGACTTTGACAACCTGGTAGCCATCGGATCCATGATGGGTTCCGGCGGAATGATTGTTATCGACGAAGACAATTGCATGGTAGACATCGCTCGTTTCTTCTTGGACTTTACAGTGGATGAATCCTGCGGAAAGTGTACGCCCTGCCGAGAAGGAACCAAAAGAATGTTGGAAATCTTAGATAAAATAACAGCAGGAAAAGGAGAACCTTCAGACCTGGTAGATTTGCAAGATTTGTCAGAAAACATCCGTCTTACCTCACTCTGTGCACTGGGGCAGACAGCACCGAATCCGGTTCTGTCCACCATGGCCCATTTCATGGATGAGTACGAGGCCCATGTTATTGACCATAAATGTCCAGCTGGTGTATGCAAAGCATTGCTAGGTTACTACATCACCGACGCTTGTACCGGTTGTACCCTCTGTTCTCGAAAATGCCCGGTAGGCGCTATTGTAGGGAATGTAAAAGAAAAGCACCGCATCAACCCAGATGTGTGCATCAAATGTGGCGTATGCATGGAAGCATGTAAATTCGACGCCATTGTGATCCAGTAGAAGGGAGAATGAAAAAACCATGGAAAAAGTAAATTTAACCATCAACGGCATTTCCGTAAGTGTCCCTAAGGACTACACCGTTTTGATGGCCGCTAAGGAGGCTGGCATCAACATCCCCACCCTCTGTTATCTAAAAGATGTTAATGAAATTGCAGCATGTAGAGTCTGTGTGGTTGAGGTGGACATCAACGGCGTGCCCATGCGTAACCTACCTGCTTCTTGTGTGCTTCAAGTAGCAGACGGTATGACCGTACGCACCAACACTCCTCGTGTTCGAAAAGCGGTCAAAACCAATGTGGAACTGATTCTAGCCAACCACAATCGGGAATGCCTCACTTGCAAAAGAAACCATTCCTGCGAGCTGCAAAAGCTCTGCGAGCAATTGGGAATCGACCATGTTCGTTTCAAAGGAGAAAAAAGAGAGGCCAAGCTGGACGATCTCTCCCCTTCCATCATCCGGGATGCTTCCAAATGCATCCTCTGTGGACGATGTATTTCTACATGCAAAAATGTGCAGGGCATTGGCGTATTGGACTTCACCAATCGAGGATTCAATACCGAAGTGGCTCCCGCCTTTGATTTCAGCATGAGAGATGTAAACTGCACCTATTGCGGTCAATGTATTGAAGCTTGCCCCGTAGCTGCTTTACGAGAACGTCAGTACATCGACGATGTATTTGATGCACTGGCAGATCCGGAGAAGTATGTCATCGTACAAGAAGCTCCTGCCGTACGGGCTTCTCTGGGAGAAGAGTTCGGAATGCCCATCGGCACTCCGGTTACCGGAAAGATGTATGCAGCCTTGAGAAGGCTTGGATTTGACAAAGTCTTTGACACCAACTTTTCTGCAGACCTAACCATCATGGAAGAGGGAACTGAATTTATCAATCGTGTCATGAAAGGCGGAAAGCTCCCCATGATTACCTCTTGTTCACCTGGTTGGGTTCGTTTCTGCGAAATGAACTACCCGGAATTTCTGGACAATCTATCCACGTGTAAATCGCCACAGCAAATGTTTGGCGCTTTGGCTAAAACCTACTTTGCCGAGAAGATGGATATCGACCCCAGCAAAATCGTCAGCGTTTCCATCATGCCCTGCACATCCAAAAAATCAGAGTGCATCCGACCGGAAATGCAGGTAGATGGACTGCCAGATGTAGACTTCTCCCTTACCACAAGGGAGCTGGGAGATATGATTAAACAGGCCGGCATCCAATTTGAAGCTCTTCCGGATGAAGAACCCGATCTCTTAATGGGAGAAGGGACCGGAGCCGGTGTCATATTTGGTGCTACTGGCGGCGTAATGGAAGCGGCTCTTCGAACCGTAGCAGACATACTGACGGAACAAGATTTACCGGATTTTGAGTACAACACCGTTCGTGGTCTCGAGGGAATTCGTTTTGCCAGTGTAGTACTGCCCATCAACAACGAATACCAAGAGGTGAAGGTGGCCGTCGCCCATGGAACTGCCAACGCTGCCAAGTTGCTCAATGCCATCAAGGCTGGCGAAGTAAATGTACACTTCATCGAAATTATGGCTTGCCCGGGAGGCTGCGTACATGGAGGAGGACAATCCATCGTATCTTCCAAAACCAGAATGGATGTGGATCCTCGTCTGGAAAGAGCAAAGGCGCTTTATAGCGAAGATCAACGATTGCCCGAGAGAAAATCTCATAAGAACGCTGAAATATCCGCCCTATATAGAGATTTCCTGGGAGAGCCTAATGGTCACTTGTCTCACAAGCTATTACACACTCATTACGCCAAGAGAGATACCTATCAGGTTAACGAGTAATCTTTCTGCCGTTTGTGGTTTTTTCATAGAAAGAGAGTCGCCCATAAAGCGACTCTCTTTTCTTTTGGAAACTATATGTTTCGACACTTTACATCAGGGTTTTTTAATATAGCAGGTATTCCAACATCCAGTCTGCATCGATACCCTGTATGCCTGTGCCATATGTGTTTAACACCTTCATAATCGCACTCTCTTCCATGGCCGCACCAATAAAAGCACGCTCCACTTCCGTGATGTTTTCTTTGGCAAAAAAATCGCCATAAAATTTTAAGCCGGAAATTGTACCTCCCTCAATAACCATTCTTGTCTCCACTGTACCGCTGGGATGTCTTTTTTTCTTCACCACATTGCAAGGAGGTGACTCTCCATAATTCCAGCTCCATGTCCCATACTTCTGATTTCGCAAATCTTTTACCATTCGCTCTTCCTCCTTGGACAAGGTGTAGGGCTGCAGTGAATTTTCTTGGCCAACCTGCCCCGCCAGAGTTTCCATAAAAGTTTCGATGGACACCGGTTCGTTCATATGCTCCATAACATTTGTAACCCTTTCTCGAACAGACTGGATGGCCTTGGATTGTATTTTTGCATTACTTACCCTTAAAGCTTTTACTATCGCTTTCAAATCGGAATCAAAAAGCAATGTGCCATGATGCAGTACCCGGCCTTTCCGTCTATATTGAGCATTTCCGGAGATTTTTTTTCCTCCGATGGTTAAATCATTTCTCCCGCTAAACTCCGCTCTTATTCCATACTCTTCCAAAGTTTTTAAGACAGCTTTTGTGAAATATGCGAAGTCTAAAATTCCGTTTTCCGGCTCCTTGGTTATGAAGGTGAAGTTTATATTACCCAGGTCATGGTATACCGCTCCTCCACCTGACATCCTTCGAACCACTCGTATGTCATGTTCCTTTATATAGGAATAGGATATCTCTTCCAGTGTGTTTTGGTAGTTCCCAACTACAACTGTCCGGTGGTTCTGCCACAGCATAAAAACATCGTCTTGAAGATATTTAAAAAGATATTCTTCCAAGGCAAGATTATAATATGGATCCGTACTATAACTTCTAATGTATTGCATACATCGTTCTCCTATCCAGGAAAATGGATCATTCGATCATAAGCGCCGTGCATTGCTTCATGGAGCGCTTCTGAAATCGTAGGATGGGGATGAATGGACATAGCCACTTCCTCCGCCGTTGCCTCCAGATTCATAGCAACTGTGGCTTCTGAAATCATATCGGTGGCATGGACCGCATACATGTGCACTCCCAAAATCTCTCCGTATTTGGAATCTGCAATCACTTTGATCAGGCCCCTTTCGTCCCCTTCCACCTTGGCTTTCCCGTTGGCAAGGAGGGGAAATCTTCCTACTTTCACCTGCCCGTACTTCTCTATCGCCTCTTTTTCTGTAAGCCCCACAGATGCGACTTCCGGTTGAATATATATAGCACTGGGAACACGGTCGTATCTCATGATTTCTTCTTTCCCGCAAATGTTTTCGACAGCAATGATTCCCTCCATGGAGGCCGTATGCGCCAGCATAGACTTCCCATTAATATCTCCAATCGCATACACATTTTTTAAAGTGGTATGTAATCTTTCATCCGTCTTAACTGCCCCCCTGAAAGTCTCTATGCCAAGCTTATCGCAATCTAAACCATCCAATGCGGCAGTTCTTCCAACAGCCATTAGCACCATTTCGGACTCCACTTGCTCCGTTTCCTCCTGCTTTCGAAATGTCACATTATTTTTCCCAATTTCCATCACTTGCGAATTTAAATGAAATTCAATACCCATGTCTGAAAGATCCTTCATGACTAGTTGAGAAATTTCTTCATCCACCATTGGTAAGATACTATCGAGGAATTCTATCACCGTTACCTTGGCCCCTACCGAAGCCAAAAAATAAGCAAACTCAATTCCGATTACTCCGCCGCCAATAACCGCCACAGTGTTAGGAATCTCCGTGAGATTCAACATTTCCTCGCTACCGAGAACACAGGCTTCGTCATGAATTTTTATGGGTAATGCTTTTGGCTTCGACCCATTGGCCAATATGACGAATTCTCCGGTGATGGTAGCCCCCTGAACTTGAACTGCATGAGAATCAATCAGTATGGCCTCTCCTTCCAACAAATCAACACCATTGGCTCGTAGCAAGCCCTGAACGCCCCCTACCAGCTGCCTCACAATCCCGGACTTTCTCTTTTGCACCATCTCCATATCTAAATATACAGAATGAAGGCCTTCCGTTTTCACCCCGAATTCCGAAGATTCTTTTACAGCCTTCAGCATTTCAGCACTTTTCATTAAGGTTTTCGTGGGAATACATCCCACATTCAAACAAGTTCCTCCCAGAGCCTTCTTTTCAATTAAGACTACTTTTTTTCCATACTGTGCACCCTTAATAGCCGCCACATAGCCTCCGGGGCCTCCTCCAATTACTACAATATCGTAGTCAAAAGCACCGCCCTCGTCACTATTTAAACTTTGCTTTCCGAGAGAGGCCGTATCGTCATTGTCCAATGTAGATTGATTCTCGTTTTTTCCGCCCATTACCTCTGCTTCCATGGAGGAGATATCCTCATCCTGTTCCCCCACTATAGCAATAGGCGAGGTAACCGGTACAGAATCTCCTTCCTCGATATATTGACCCAGCACAATACCATCTCGTGTAGCTTCAATGTCAATCCCCGTCTTGTCTGTTTCTATGGCAAATAGAGGCTCCCCCTTTCGTACAGCGTCCCCCTGCCTTTTGTACCACCTAATCAGTTTTCCTTCACTCATATTAAATCCCAGTTTGGGCATTATAATCCATTCTGCCATATTGTTACTCCTTCTATTTCGTCATTTTACCCTGTCGTTAATAAATGTATCCAAATCTCTTTTCCAAAAGGCCTCTCCCTCTTTGGTAAAAAAACACCCGGGAATTTCGCCTCTTTCACGATGAAATGCAACACATTCACAACATTTGCCGTGTTTTTCACAAGTGGGATATGTGCAAGAACATACGACCTTTGCGCAGCTTGTTGCCATAATCCATCTCCTTTTTTCGTTGAAATTTCTTTGCTTTTATAAAAAATAATCGAGTCTATATAGAAGTGTTATTTTAAGAACAAAGAATGCACAAAGGAGGAGAATCTATATAAACTCGATGTATTTAACCATTAAATCAACAGCCCCATAGGGTTCTCCAGTAAAACTTTCATCTCTGCCGTAAATTGAGCGGCCAACAAACCATCTATAATTCGGTGATCCGCAGACAATTGAATGTTCATCATGGGCTTGATTTGTATGTCCTTCTTCCCTTCTTGATCCACCACCACTATAGGCTCCTCTTTTGTAGCGGATATGGCTAAAATCGCCGCTTCCGGAGGATTAATGATGGCCGTAAAATTATCGATGCCGAACATCCCCAAGTTGGAAATGGTAAAAGTGCCGCCAGCGTACTCAGAAGGAAGGAGCTTGCCTTCTCTGGCTTTGTCGATTAACAACGCGCTAGCTTCTGCAATTTCCACCAAAGACATTTTTTCCGCATTCTTAATGTTAGGAACAATCAATCCGCCGGGAGCTGCAACTGCCACACCCACATTGACGGATTCAAATTGAAGAATAGTATCACCATCAAGAGATGCATTCACACCTGGATATTTTTCAAGTGCCATTGTTACGGCTCGCACAATAAAATCAGTAACCGAAACTTTCACAGAAGAAGCCTCATTTACTTGCTTACGCGCATTAAGCAGTTTTTCCATATTCACTTTTTGGGTAAAGTAAACATGGGGCGCAGTGGACGCGCTCATGGATAAACGTTCTCCAATGATTCTCCGAATTCCTGCGTAGGGGAGGCTCTCCCGAATCACTCGCCCATCTTCAGTGTCTTCACGATTTAACCCTTGAGCAGCGCCTTCTTTTGTCAAGGCATTTCGAACATCCTCTGCCATAATTTTTCCTGCTGCGCCGGAACCATAAATTCCCCGGATGTCCAAATCGTTTTCGGAAGCTATTTTTTTCGCCAACGGGCTCGCTTTCGCCTTCTTGTCTCTTGTTTTTGCATAGGCCAACAAATCTTTTTCGCAAATGCCTGCTTGGAATCCCGTGCCGGAGATATTGGACCATTCTTCAACGGGAATCTTCATCTCCAGTGCAACTCGCTTCGCTCTGGGCGTAATTTTTATTTTACCTTTATCTCGAAGCTCGGGAGAAACAAACCCCCGTTCAGGCTGACCCCCGGCTTGAACGGGATCGGGAATGGCTCTTTCCTCTTGGGAGCGGGGCGTTTGCACCTTTCCTTGCGTTAAGATCATATCCACATCTTCATTGGAATCTCCTACCACACAAATAGGTGTGGTTACCGGAACCGTGTCTCCTTCTGTAATGAGAAGGCGAAGAACGATACCATCTCCTGTCCCTTCGATATCAATATTTGTTTTATCCGTTTCAATACAGAAAAGAGGTTCTCCTTTTTTAAGAAAATCGCCTTCCTGCTTGTACCATTTTATCAATTTCCCTTCGCTCATGTTGAATCCCAGCTTGGGCATGATGATTATTTCAGCCACGTTAAGCCCCCCTTATTTGAAATAGGATTTTACTTTTTCATATATTTTCTCTTCCGAAGGAATCAACGGAAACTCCAGGGCAGGGCTGAAGGGCAACGGTACATTGGGGTTGGCCACTCGACCGCAAGGAGCGTCTAAATAATAAAACACCTCTTCTGCAATGTCCGCCGCAATTTCAGCTCCAATACCACAGCGCTCGTGAGCCTCGTCAGCCACGATCAGCTTTCCGGTTTTCTGAACAGATTTTATAACTGCATCACGATCAAAGGGTACGATGGTTCTTACATCTATAATTTCACAATCAATCCCCTCTTTTGCCAGTCTTATTGCCGCCGCTTCGGACTTCATAACCATAGAAGAAGTCGCCACGATTGTAATGTCTTTTCCTTCTCTGGCAATTCGAGCTTTTCCAAATGGAATCGGCTCTACTTCATCATCGATGGTGTAAACTTTATTGTATTCCATTTTATGTTCAAACAATATGACCGGATCGTTGTCGCGAATTGCTGTTTTCAAAAGTCCTTTTACCTCTTGAGCGGTGGAAGGAACCACCACCTTCATCCCCGGGAAGTGGGCCACCATGGCCTGCATGGACTGGGAATGCTGAGCAGCAGAAGAACGTCCTGCACCAATAGGACAACGAATCGTTAGAGGAACGGTTGCCTGCCCACCCGACATATATCTGATTTTAGCCGCTTGGTTGATTACCTGATCCGCCGCAACCAATAGAAAATCCGAGAACATCAATTCCACCACAGGTCGCAACCCCGTCAGCGCCATTCCAACGCCCATTCCCACAATGCCTGCTTCGGATATGGGAGAATCCTTAACACGCCACTCACCATACTTTTCCATCAACCCCACGGTAGTTTTAAAATTTCCCCCAATGAAGCCGATATCTTCTCCTATCATTAAAACATCTTCGTCCCGAGCCATTTCCTCGTCAAGAGCCTCGCAAACAGCTTGTGCGTATGTTATCTCTTTCATTTTCCAACCTCACATTCTACTTAAGATGATATGAACTCTGTTACTCTGCCGCAAAAACATCGGTATAGGCTTCTTTCGCATCAGGATAGTCGCTCTCCGCCGCAAAATGCACTGCTTCCTGAATTTTTTCCTCTACCAGCTCTTCTATCCTCTTTAAGCTCTTGGCATCAACTACTTTTTCCTTGAGCAAGATATCTTTAAAACAGTCAATGGGGCATCGCTCCATCCAATCCTGTTTTTCTGTTTCACTCTTTCGTGTTCGATACACGGCAGGATCTCCCACATGGTGGCCCTGCCATCGATAGGTTTTACACTCAATCAAAGTGGGTCCTTCTCCGTTGCGAGCTCTCTCCACCGCCTTTTGTGCCGCTTCGTTGACGGCTAGCACATCCATTCCATCTACTGTAACGCCGGGAATATTGTAGGACACAGCCCGAACAGACAAGTCCGGCGTATTGGTCACATCTCGAATATCCACCGATATTCCATACAAATTATTTTCTATAACATAAACACACGGAAGTTTCCAAGCTGCGGCCATGTTAAGACTTTCATGAAAAGTTCCCTCATTCGTGGCCGAATCTCCCATAAAAGAAACGGCTACCTGCCCCGAATTCTTATACTTCGCCTTATAAGCAGCTCCCGTTGCAATGGGAATTTCTCCACCAACAATGCCGTTGGCTCCCAAAATGCCCTTATCCAACGCCATGATATGCATGGAGCCACCCTTGCCTCCGGAATATCCCGTTTTCTTTCCCAGGATCTCTGCCATCATTCGATTCAAATCAGCTCCCCTGGCAATCAGATGTCCATGACCCCTGTGGGTACTTCCAATATAGTCATTGTCATTCAATGCACCACAAATGCCCGTTGCCACGGCTTCCTCTCCCATATACAAATGGGCAAGTCCCGCCATCATCCCCTTCTTGTAAAATTCGAAGACCTCTTCTTCGAATCTCCTCATGGTGTACATAGTCTCATAAAACCACGATAGCTTTTCCTTGCTATAATCCTTAACATTCATATCCGACCTCCATAACGATGAATCATCATTTTCTAGTTATACTACTTGCAAAGCCTGTGCCAAAACTACAAGTTCTACTTTTTATCCCCTACAATTCCCCCTTTTTCTGTTCACAAAATCGAAATTCTCGCTAGCGGCCTGCAAATTCGACACTCTTATTCAGCCAACCACTCTAAAAAATATGAGAAAACTTCTTCCAACTCTAGCAAAAGCCTAAGTCTTTTTGAATATGCACAAAAGATATCCAGGGAGCGTCCCATAATGTCACACCAAATATTTGTCCCGCAACCATTCTGCACACTTTGTCACAAACAAAAACCACCTATATGGCGGCTTTTGCATTGATTGTTTCTTGCTTCAAATCATATATTAGCTAAGTGCGTTAGGTAAAAACAAGGTAATTTGCGGAACATAAGTTACCAACAACAACACTATAATCAAAACCGCTAGGGTTGCACCAAGCCATTTAAACATGCGTTCCATCGATACATTTCCAATTCTGGCAGCGATAAACAAGTTCACGCCCACAGGTGGAGTACACAACCCAATCGTCAAATTTACTACCATAATCAGTCCAAAATGCAAGGGATCTATACCTAATGTCAAAATTGTAGGCAATAACACCGGGGCCAAAATGATAATAGCTGCATATGTCTCCATAAACATTCCAACGGCTAACAGAAAAACATTGATAATGAGTAGAACTACGAATTTATTATCAGATATTGAAATCAGGCCTTCTGCAATTTGTGAGGGGACTCTTTCCAAGGTTAACAATCTTCCTAAGGCAGACGCACAACTTACCAGCAACATAACAGTCCCCGAAGTCATTGCCGTTCTTCTTAAAATAGCTGGTAAATCTCTAACCTTAAACTCTTTATAAACAAAAAGACCAACAATGATGGCAAAATCACAGGCCACGACAGCTGCCTCGGTCGGAGTAAAAAAGCCGGAATAGATTCCACCAAGAATAATAAACGGAACCATCAATGCCCAGATTGCATCTTTAAACGCCTTGCCCAAAGGAGGAATATCCACGACCACTTCTTCATGATGGATTCCATACCCATTCTTTTTTGCTACAACATGGACTAAAATAATAAGTCCAACCGCCATCAGCAATCCAGGAATAATTCCCCCAAGAAACAATTTAGTAATCGATACTTGGCATATAACTCCGTATAAAATCATCGCCACACTTGGAGGTATAATGGGTCCCAAGGCACCAGCAGTAGCCGCCAAAGCACAAGCAAACCCCCGATCATATTTTTCCTTGATCATTTCCGGAATGGTAATTCCACCGATACAAGCTACCGTTGCAGTCCCAGAACCGGCTACGGCCGCAAAAATCATACTGGCTACCACTGTTACCGCACCCAATGCTCCAGCAAAAGATTTCAACAACGCCCGACAAAAATCAATTAGTCTTCCTGAAATTCCACCTGCCATCATCAAATCTCCGGCTAGGATGAAAAACGGAATAGCAATCAACGGGAATGAATCAAGAGAAGTAAAGTAGGTATTCATAATCATATCCATAGGGGTGTTGGTTAAAAACAAACAATAGACAACACTGGCTACCCCTAAAGAAATCATGATTGGCACATGGAAGAATAGGAGAATAAGGAAAATCCCCACTAACCACAATCCTGTCATTGTTCACACACCTCCTTCACTCTGGATTGCTCTAAAGCAGCTTCTGCTTCATCAATATCCAACAACAATTCCGGATTTCGTATCAATCGGATTTCTAGTTGGATTAAGCGGATTGCCATCAACAAGTGGCTAATGGGAATAATGGCCGATACTTTTGCCACGGACATGCCCGTTCCCATAGAAATGGTGCCTGCGCTGGCCACACCTTGAATCCAAAGAAAGCTGTAGTAAGCCACCACAACGCAGTAAACGAAAAAAACTACATTACTGAACAACTTTATTTTCTTCCGAATGGCCTTCGGCCAAACTTTTAATAGCAAATCAATTTTAATATGAGCATTGTGAATAATGGCGTAACAAGCTGCTAAATAGGCAAACCATATCAACGAATACCGTGACAACTCATCAATCCATGCATAAGAATTACCAAAGATATAACGGGCGCCCACCTGATAGCTGAGTATGATTAGCATAAATAACATAATAATTACGCAAACTGTACTTTCTATCTCGTTATACCATTTATCTCTTTTGTTCAAGAGTATCCACCACCTTTAACATCATCTAATTAAGGCCTTGCAAAACCATGAGCTGCCGCGGTCATTATTGTTGATCGGACAGCTCATGAACTCAAGGTTGATTCTTAACCTACAAACTTATTTTCCAACCCTTATTGATTAAAAATAGAGTCGTAGTCCTTGCCTAAAATTGCCATGGTTGCATCAAGGACGCCTTCTCCTGGTGCATTATATTGAGCGTCCCACAATTTTTTGGTTGCAGCAACAAAAGGAACCAATTCAGCGTCGGTGTATTCACGAACATCCACACCTTCTACTGTTTCCAATGTGTTAATAACTGCCGCATCGGCTTCCTGCTCTAACTGACGAGCATATGCAACATAATCCAACATACATTCATCAAAGATGGCTTTCAAATCAACCGGAAGGGAATCCAACCAAGCTTTGTTCACTACCGGCATATGGAAGTGAGCGGTTGCTCGTACAATTGACAAATGATCAATTACTTCACAAAATCGGTCTGTTTGATAGAGAGATGTTGCAGTCAAAATGCCATCAACAGTTCCTTGCTGCGCTGCAGTGTATAGTTCACCATAAGCAACAACGGTTGGATTGGCACCAAATGAATCAATAAGACCCATCTGCATATCAGTGGACATGGTTCTAATCTTTAGATTGGCTAATTTGGAAGGATCATCTACAGGCCCAACTTTTGTTCCGATACTCAGCCACCCCTTCACTAAACCATCATACACTACTACACCGGCTTCGTCCGCCAATGTTTGAGCCCATTCTGCAGCTAAATCGCTGTCCAGCACAGTATAAATCTCGTCCCAAGAATTAAACAAATAAGGGAATTCAAAAACTTTATATTCCGGAATATCTGCCATAGCGCCGAGGGTATGAGTGGGAACAGGAACCATTTGAACTGTGTTTTGACGAACAATTTCCCCCAATTCCGTGTCTCCTCCAGCCATGGATTTATCTCCGAAAATCTCTACATCAATCCTTCCTTCTGAACGTTCTTCCAAAATTTCTCCAAGGTAAGTAATGGCGTCAGCACCAGCACTTCCAGCACTTTGGAGATGGGCAACTTTAAACACGAACACTTCAGCATCCCCGGAAGGTTCGTCACCACCACATCCGGTTAAACCAAGGCTTAGAACTAGGATAATTCCCAATAATAAAGCTAAAAGTTTTGTTGACTTTCTCATAACACTACTCCTCTTCTTTCATCAATCTAATATTAGTTATAATTCTTTACAAAATAGCCTCCCTTAAATATGGTCATAAAACCAGGAAGTCTATTTTGTTTCATCGTCAAATATTACACGCAAATATCATGCCAAACACCTTCTTTCTCTTGCATACTATCGCTTCTCTTTTCCCCTTCTGCTTTTCAACACACTATTCTTTCTAAACCTTTTGTATTTAAGCCATTTTCCAAGGGCTTGTTCAATTTTATTCGCCGGAGACACAAATTGTTTTTTTAACCCATTTTTTCTCCCGTTTTTTCTACCCACTTTCCCAAATAATAGGAATCTGTCTCATGTTTGTCACACACTGTCACATTTTGTCTCATAATTTTTGCCCTACTTATCATTTTGATTGATAAAGTGTTCATCCTTTCTTGGAATTGCACAAATAACCACGTGCATAATGAGACAATTTCTTTACGAACTTCTCTTTTCGTTCTATAATTAAGAAGAGAATACCCCTGTTATTTTAGAGGAGACCCTTATGTATTATTCAGAAGAATACAACCAGAGGCTGGCAGAAGCATTTCAACACTTTATCAAAGGAAAGGCTTTTGATTACTCCTTGGTTCGACCTGTGGTTTTAGAGTCTTGGACCCGTTCCAGAAACTACGGGGTGAACCCGGATGTCAAACGAGGCGCTCTACTGGATCGAGATGAACTTACCATGCGAATTAACAGCAATATAGATCTTTTAGAAATCGTCCACCCGTATATTCAAACCTTGTACTCCGTAGTGGAAAATTCTGCTTCCTATATTATGTTCTGCGACAGAGATGGATACATTCTGGACCTTACCGGTGACCCCGATATGATTGCCCATGGAAAAGCCAATTCCAACCTGGTTGTGGGTGCTCTTCGGTCGGAAAACTTTGCGGGGACCAATGCCATTGGAACCTGCCTTGCCATTCATGAGCCAATTCAGCTTTTCGGAGAAGAACATTATGTACGTCTGCACAAAAATTATTCCTGCTCCTGTGCCCCGATTTACGATCCGAATCGCAATCTTTTAGGTTGTCTAAACATCACTTGTAAAGTGGCCGACACCAATCCCCATACCTTGGGAATGGTCTTAAGTGCAGCAGACGGAATCATGAAAGAATTGGAAATTAAAAAAGCCTACAATTCTTTAAAGACAATCTCTGCCCAGCGAAACAGCATCATCGAGTCTATGAATTCCGGCATATTTTTGCTGAATTCTTCCCACCGAGTCGTACAGGTCAACAGCAAAGCCCTGGCTATGTTTGATTTGGCGTATGAGCAATTAATCGGAAAAGGAATTTTTTCCTTTATCAACATAAATGACAGCGCAAATTTGGCAGAGAACATCTCTCAAATTTCAACAGAAACCTACAACCAAGAAATTTCCTTGCGCTTTATTGACAAAAAAGATCACCCACCGAAAACATACAATATGAGCGCCAATTTTATCATCGATGATTCCGGAGAAAAAACCGGTACCGTATTGAGGTTTAACGAAACCAAACTCATTAACGCACTGGCCAATAAAATTTCCGGATACAAATCCGTATATACTTTTGACTCCATTATCGGAAATTCGCCTCCATTAAAAAAAGCCATCAACGATAGCAAACAAGCAGCCAAAGGTACTTCCAATGTTTTGATTCTTGGCGAAAGTGGCACCGGGAAAGAATTAATTGCACAGGCCATTCATAATGCATCAAATTATGCAAAGGGACCTTTTGTTGCCATTAATTGTGCTGCCATTCCCAATTCGCTGGTGGAAAGCGAATTATTTGGTTACGAACCCGGCGCCTTTACCGGAGCCCAAAGAAAAGGAAACCCCGGGAAATTCGAACTGGCAGATGGTGGCACCATTTTTTTGGATGAAATCGGAGATATGCCCTTAGATGTTCAAGCAGCTGTCCTGCGAACCATTCAGACAAAAGAAATCATCCGGGTGGGAGGTAAGTATCCCAAGCCCATCGATGTTCGCATCATCGCCGCCACCAACAAAGACCTTCTGCTTGCTATGAAAAATAGAAGCTTTCGAGACGATTTATATTATCGTCTCAATGTCTTTACCATCGAGCTTCCTGCTCTAAAAGAACGGGGAGACGACATCTGCTTAATGGCTGATTATTTTGTCACCCTTCACAACTCCTCGTCTCGCAACATCACCATTTCGCCTGAGGTCTACGCCTTATTCAAGCATTACGAATGGCCCGGTAATATCCGGGAGCTGGAAAACATTATTGATCGGGCTGTAAACATCACAACAAAAAATCAAATTACCTTGGATGATTTGCCCTTAAGCCTTCAACAGAATAACGCCCTCCAAACTCCGGGCCTATCAATCCACCCGGCACCCCACTCCCCTTCCTCTGAAAACTTCGTGGAACGACCCGCTTCTCTAACGGGAGAGGACCGCAGAAAGATGTTGCTGGTCAACGCACTCCAAAATTGCAAGGGCAATGTAAGTGAAGCAGCGGAGCGGCTGGGAGTCAATCGAAGAACCCTCTATCGCCGCATGGAAAAATACGGCATCGACAGCAATGACTTTAGGCTGTAATTTCCATGGAGCCTACCAAAGATTTCCCAACATTTTCAATATATCCGACGGTTCATTAATGAAGTAATCCGGCCCTTGAGGGCCGTTTTTTTCCTCTTCCGTCACCGCCAAGGCCCATCCCACCAGAACAGAACGCACCCCTGCATTTCGGGCACATAGAATATCATACATGCTATCTCCAACCATGATGCTTTCTTCCGGTTGACTTTTTAACTTTCGCAGTGCAATATATACAGGCTCCGGATCCGGTTTGTGTTTGTGTGTATCATCCCAGGTCACCACACTCTGAAAAAACGAACCAATCCCGTATTTGGTCATGGCTTCATCGGTGGTGGCTCTCATTCTGGAAGTCACCAATCCCAGCTTAACACCTTGGTGATAGAGTTCTTCAATTAACTCTTTCATTCCCGGAAAAAGAGTAATTCGGTCCCCAAAGCTATCCAAGTGATAATTTCGATAAATTTCCACAGCTTTTTCGGGAGGAACCTGAGGAAAGGCCTTTTCCATGCTTTTCAATAATGGTTCGCCAAAGGTACGAACAATGGCTTCCTTATCCCCTTCTCTTCCCTCAATGGTTCGATAGGTATGCTGCCAGGAATCGATAATTAAATCGTTGGTGTTCATAATGGTGCCGT
Source organism: uncultured Oscillospiraceae bacterium (assembly GCA_964489555.1). Classification (GTDB taxonomy): domain Bacteria; phylum Bacillota; class Clostridia; order Peptostreptococcales; family Anaerovoracaceae; genus JAAZGD01. The sequence goes on from CAZAZF010000004.1 coordinate 80,358, forward strand.
CAAAATCAAAAAGCACGGTGCTGGCTGAAACAGACGTCTTTTCTAATTTCATGGTTTACCCCTTTCAACAAGTAGCAAAGGATAGCAAAGCCCCAACAGATGGTTGGGGCTTTTTCTTTCTATTGCAAAGGTTAATCAAGTTCTGCCAATCAGATCAAAATTTAAGACTCCTTCTTTTAATATCCGCTGAACATGGAAAGCATAACCGAGGCCGCTACCGCCGAACCGATAACTCCGGCCACATTGGGTCCCATAGCGTGCATTAAAAGGAAGTTAGAGGAATTGGCCTCCTGCCCTACCTTCTGAGATACTCGGGCAGCCATAGGCACTGCAGATACTCCCGCAGAACCAATCAACGGGTTGATTTTTCCACCACTTAACTTGTTCATCAATTTGCCCAGCAAGACTCCGGCCGCCGTACCCACTGCAAAGGCTACGATACCAAGAATAACAATCTTTATAGTGGCCAATGTGAGGAAGGTGGGGCCCTGAGCCGAAGCACCCACCGCCAGTCCCAACATAATGGTTACGATGTTAATGAGAGCATTAGCCGCAGTGTCTGACAACCGCAGTGTTCTTCCGCTCTCCTTGAATAGATTCCCCAGCATCAACATTCCAACCAAAGGCGCTGCCGCAGGAAGCAACAGAACGACTATTATGGTAACCATGATAGGGAATAAAATCTTTTCTCTCTGGGTTACAGGCCTGAGCTGTTCCATCTTGATGACCCGTTCCTTCTTGGTGGTCAACGCCTTCATGATGGGAGGCTGAATCACCGGAACCAAAGCCATATAAGAATAGGCCGCCACCGCCACCGCTCCTAACAAATGCGGGGCCAACTGCTGAGTAGTATAAATTGCCGTCGGACCATCTGCTCCACCAATAATTCCGATAGAAGCCGCTTCTTGAGCATTGAATCCCATAATAATGGCCATGAACAAGGCAAAAAATATTCCGAATTGAGCGGCCGCTCCCAAGAACAAACTCTTCGGATTGGCAATCAGGGGGCCGAAATCCGTCATGGCTCCAACACCCATAAAAATCAAACTGGGAAGAATTGGCTTCAACAAGTAAAAGATGGTCAATAACCCCATGCCTTCCAAAGGAGTGCCCGGATCCACATGGGCCGTAAAAATCCCTGTAACAGGCATGTTGGAAAGCAACATCCCAAATCCAATGGGAACCAACAGCAAAGGTTCAAATCCTTTACGAATGGCCAAAAACAAAAATAGACAGGCAACCGCCAACATGATGGCACTTCGCACATCCATGTTAAGGATTCCCATGCCCTCCGCAAACTTTTCTAATGTCTCTAAAATCATTTCAATAGTCTCCTTTTTCCTAACCCGTACCTATTGAATGGTACCACACAACACCCATTCTTGCAAGGAATTCTTCGCCTTTCCCTCATGTATACATGAGGGAGACCCGCCACTATCAAGCCCATTCTTTTTTTAGTCCCGTTGTTTCAGTTTTTCATTAATAAAGTAGTCGATTTCTCCGTCCATAACCGCACCAATATTGCCTACCTCCGCCCCGGTCCGGTGATCTTTCACCATCGTATAAGGATGGAAAACATAAGAACGAATCTGACTGCCCCATGCGATTTGACTATAATCGCCTTTCAGTTCTTTCAAGCTTTCCTTATGTTCCCGAATGGCAACATCCATCAATTTTGACCGAAGCAGCTTCATGGCCGTTTCTTTGTTTTGATGCTGACTTCTTTCATTTTGGCAGGTCACTACGATGTTGGTGGGAAGGTGGGTGATTCGAATGGCGGAATCCGTTTTGTTAACATGTTGTCCTCCCGCTCCGGAACTGCGGTATGTGTCAATTCTCAAATCGGAAGCATCGATGTCAATTGTAATATCATCTTCAATTTCCGGCATGACATCCACTCCGGCAAAGCTGGTATGCCTCCTTCCCGAAGAATCAAAGGGAGAAATTCTCACCAAACGATGGACACCCTTTTCATTCTTAAGAAAACCGTAGGCATACTCTCCCTCCACCATCATTGTGGCACTTTTAATACCACCCTCCGTATCATATTGTACATCGGCGATGGTCAATTTATAGCCTTTCTTTTCCGTCCATCGACCATACATCCGCATTAACATCTCCGTCCAGTCCTGGGCATCCTTCCCGCCCTCACCGGCGTGGAGATGAATAATAGCAGAATTGAAATCGTATTCCTCATTCAATAATATTTTCAGCCTGAGGTCCTCAGTGGTCTCCGTGAATCGGTCATAGGCCTCTTGAATCTCCCGGGTCAATTCCTCCTCTTCTTCCTCCAACGCCAGCTGAAGAAGCACCTCGACATCAGACAACTCTCTTTCCAGCAAATAAAACTCGCCGACTCGATTTTCCAGACCTTTTTTTTCTTTCAACACCCGGCTCGCCTTTTGATGATCTTCCCAAAAATCCGGCTGCTGTGAAACTTCATTCAACCCTTTGATTCTTTCCTCTAAGTCGGCTAGGTCAAAGGGAGTCTCCCACTTCCTGCAGGGTTTTCCGTGCCAAAGGCAATTCATTTTTTATTTGTTCCAATATGACCATTATTCTATCCTCCTCATACTATTCTCCATTTTGTCAATTAAGAAGATTCGCCTCTTATACCGTTCTTCCACAACAATTCTTGTATTTCTTTCCCGACCCACAAGGGCAGGCGTCGTTTCGACCCACCTTTGGCAACTCCCGTTGGTACGTTTGGGGCTTTTGGGTCCTGGACGGCACCACCGGAGCGGCAGGCAGGTCGCCTCCTTGTGGCGGCCATTGGGCTTCCATAGGGGCCGGTTGGGAAAAAGGAGCGCTCCCTTTTGCCGCCACATTTTCATCCGAGCCTCCCTGATCTACAAATTGATCCTTGCGAGCTTGTTCTCCCCGCAAGATCTCTTTTCGCTGTGTTGTGGTTTGCATTGTAACATTGAAGCAGAATTTTACCGTGTCCTCTTTTATGGATTGAATCATCAGTTCAAACATGTCGAAGCCCTCATTGGCATAAGCCGCCGCCGGATCCTGCTGGCCCAAGGCGCGAAGTCCAATTCCACTTTTCAGCTGATCCATGGCATCAATATGTTCCATCCATTTATTGTCCACAACACGGATTAGGATCATCCGCTCCAGCTCTCTCATTCTTTCTTCGCCGATTTCGTTCTCTTTTTCCTGATAAAGCCGTTCAAAACGGCTCAAAATCTCTTCTCTTAATTGCTCCTCTGTTAATTCCAGCACTTGGTCCGGATTATAATTCACTCCCTGGAACCTTGGACATATTTTCTGCAAGCCACTTTCAATACGGAAAAGCTCCCATTCCTCCGGATAGCGGGAAGCGATCACCACCGGATCCACCACCTCGTTCACCAACTCTTCCATCATATTTATGATGTAAGAACGGAGATTTTCACCAAACAGCACTTTCTTGCGTTCTCCGTAAATAATCTCCCGCTGTTTGTTCATCACATTATCATACTGCAAAACGTATTTACGAATGCTGAAGTTTCTACTTTCCACTCGCTTTTGTGCATTTTCAATGGACTTGGACAACATGCCCGCTTCAATGACATCCTCTTCACCCAATCCCAATCGGGTCACGATGCCTTGAATGCGATCTCCGCCAAACAGGCGCATTAATTCATCTTCCAGGGAAATGTAAAACTGAGTTTGCCCCGGATCTCCCTGTCGGCCGGATCGCCCTCTTAACTGGTTATCGATTCGACGAGATTCGTGGCGTTCTGTACCTAATATGGCCAAGCCGCCCAGCGCTACTACTTTTTCCCGTTCCTCCGGCGAGGCCTCTTGCCCGCCAAGCACAATATCCGTTCCACGGCCGGCCATGTTGGTCGCAATCGTCACCGCTCCCATACGCCCTGCTTCCGCTATAATCTCAGCCTCCTTCTCATGTTGCTTGGCATTCAACACATTGTGCCGGACACCTCTTCGCTGCAACATTTCGCTAATCAACTCAGATTTTTCGATGGAAATGGTGCCCACCAGAATGGGTTGTCCCGTTTCATGCAACGCCTTAATCCCATCGGAAATGGCTTTGAACTTGCCTCGCTCCGTAGAATACACCGCATCTTGAAGGTCTTCCCGCAAAACCGGTTTGTTGGTAGGAATCACCACCACATCCATATTGTAAATATCCCGGAATTCGTCTTCCTCTGTTTTCGCCGTTCCCGTCATCCCTGCCAGTTTCTGATACATTCGAAAATAATTCTGCAAGGTAATGGTCGCCAGAGTCTTGGATTCAGAACGAACCAATACGCCTTCCTTGGCTTCAATGGCCTGATGAAGTCCGTCACTATATCTTCTCCCAAACATCAATCGACCGGTAAACTCATCTACAATAACCACTTCGTCCTCTTTAACGATATAGTCGATGTCTCGTTTCATTAAATTTCTTGCTTTAAGCGCTTGCAACACATGATGATTGATTTCCATATTTTCCGGATCGGAAAAGTTATCAATCCCAAAATGCCTCTCACACTTTGAAACACCTTCTTCCGTCAAAGCCACCGTCTTGTCTTTTTCTTCATATGTGAAATCTTCTTCCTTGCGTAAAGTACGAACGAAGCGATCTGCTTGTTGATACAAATCTGTAGATTTCGCTCCTTGGCCGGAAATAATGAGAGGCGTTCTGGCCTCGTCAATAAGAATGGAATCCACCTCATCGATGATGGCAAAATTTAATTCTCTTTGGGTCAACTGTTCCTTATACAGAACCATATTATCCCGAAGGTAATCAAAACCGAATTCATTGTTGGTTCCATAAGTAATATCCGCCTGGTAGGCGGCCTTCCGTTCATCCGCAGTGATGCCATGGATGACGCAACCCACCGTAAGCCCAAGAAATTCATAGATCTTGCCCATCCACTCCCGGTCTCTTTTTGCCAAATAGTCATTAACCGTAACTACATGAACGCCTTTTCCCTCCAAGGCATTTAAATAGGCCGCCAAAGTGGCTACTAGGGTTTTTCCTTCTCCGGTTTTCATTTCGGCAATCCTCCCTTGGTGGAGAACGATACCGCCAATCAATTGGACCCGAAAATGCTTCAGCTTCAAAACACGCCAAGCCGCTTCTCTACATACCGCAAAAGCCTCTGGCAACAAATCCTCCAGCGTTTCTCCTTCTTCAAGCCGCCTTCGAAATTCCAATGTTTTCTCTGCGAGCTGTATGTCGGAAAGTTTTTGCGTTTCCAAATCCAACGCTTCAATTTTATTCGCCAGTTGTTCCAGCTTTTTAACCTCTTTGGCATTCAGGTCGCCAAATATTTTTTCCAAAAATCCCATAGTTCTCCTTTACTCATCCATTTCTTCATCTGGTATCTCTTCGACGAAAACAACAATCTCTAATGCTTTTCGCCGGTCCGCCTTTGCTACCGTTACCTTGAATAGTTGATTGGCTATCTGGCTTTCAAAGTAATCGTTCACCCCGGGCAAATCGTTGAGCTGCGTACAAACCCACCCATTCACCGTAGTAACCGGAGTCTCTAGCTCCACATTGAAAACATCCAAAAACTTTTCCAGATTGGTATGCCCCTGGACCACATAGCTTCCATCAGCCAACGGTTTGATTTCTATATCGATGATCTCATCGTGCTCATCGTAGATTTCACCCACCAACTCTTCAATGATGTCTTCCATGGTGATGATTCCTTCGGTTCCCCCATATTCATCCACCACCACAGCGATATGGGTTTTTATCTTCTGCATCTTTTTTAGAAGCACAGCTATTTTAATAGACCCCGATACAAAAACCACGGGTTTAATATATTCCGACACCTTCTTCTTTCCTTTTATAAGATGGTTGTGGAAATCCTTTTGATTCAAAACCCCCACAATGTGGTCCAGGTTTTCTTCATAAACCGGTAGGCGGGAAAATCCCGTTTCCAAGAACAATCGTCCGATTTCATCTTTTGAAGTATCTTCTTCTATGGCTATCACATCTACTCTGGGCGTTAAAACGTCATATGCCTCCAGCTCATAGAATTCGATGGCATTGGTAATGAGCTCGCTTTGTTCGTTCCCAATGGCACCCTCTGTTTCCGCTTCCTCTACCATAATCAGAAGCTCGTCTTCGGTGATGCTCATGTGGTTTTTTACTTTAAACAGGGCATTCACCAGCCTCCGAAACAGTCCGAAAAACCAGGTTAAGGGCTTCAAAACCACCACCAAAAATCCAATAAAGGGGGCAGATGCCATGGCAAACCTTTCCGGAATCTCCTTTGCCATACTTTTGGGGCTAATTTCCCCGAAAATAAGAACAATCACTGTTACCACCAGAGTGGCTACCGGCGCACCATACTCCCCATAAAGAGTAACAAACATAAGGGTTGCAATGGCCGTCATGGCGATATTTACAATATTATTTCCCACCAATATGGTGGACAATAGTTGATCAAAATTCTCAATTAAGCGAATAACCTGTTTCGCTTTGCGGTTCCCGGATGCGGCCATATTTTTTAGTCGAATCCGATTCACTGATGTAAAGGCCGTTTCCGTTGCGCTAAAGTAGGCAGACAACAAAATCAAACACACAATAGCCATCAGCTGTCCCGGTATGTGGGATTCCATTTTCTTCTCCTTTTTTCCAATGTCCGGTTCCCCATTTTCCCGGACAAGCTTTTCTTCCTTGTTTGAATTGAGTTCAATACTATATTATACATGAAAACAATCAAAAAAAGAACCTAGGAGCGGTAAAAACCCCACTCCCGGTCTGCTTGTTTCCCGTATAGCTATTGGATACGGTTCCATTCTTCCTCTTCTTACGCTTTTGTTACGTTTTGGCCTTCCTCTTCCAGAAAAGTTTGGTAAATAGCCCGAATGGCTTTTTCGAAATCCCGATTGCTGACACCGACAATGATGTTCATTTCGCTGGATCCCTGGTCAATCATTCGGATGTTGACTCCGGCATCTGCCAGCGCAGTAAACAGCTTTGCAGACACGCCAGGACGTTGGGACATGCCACTCCCTACCGTAGCAATTAATGCAATGTCATGGAATACATCCACGGTGTCCGGTTCCAGCTTTCGTTTGATTTCCTCTACGATATCCTCGATTTTCCCTTCGGCGGCCTTGGTATTGATTACTACCGACAAATTATCGATTCCTGTGGGGCAATGTTCTGTAAGAATATCATAATCTTCAATAATGGATAACACCCGCCGAATGAAGCCCTTCTCAGCAGCCATCATATTTTTGTAAATCGCAATAACGGTAAAATCCTTGCTGCCGGCAATCCCGGTAATGATACGGGACGGATTCACTTCTTCCTCCGAAGTAATCATGGTGCCCGGGTCTTCCGGTTGGTTGGTGTTTCGGATATTGATGGGTATATTCGCGATACGAGCCGGATAGATGGCATCCTCATGAAGCACCGACGCTCCCATGTAGGACAACTCCCTCAGTTCTTTATAGCTAAGCCTCTCAATGGGTTCCGATTTCACAATGCGAGGATCTGCCACCAACAGGCCGGAAACATCGGTCCAGTTTTCATAAACATCCGCCCCTACTGCTCTCGCCACCAAAGAACCCGTTATATCCGAACCTCCCCGAGAAAATATCTTTATTTTCTTGTTGGGAAGTGTGCCGTAAAATCCTGGCAACACCGCTCTTTCATGTTTGGACAATTCCTCTGCCAAAGTGCGGTTGGTTTCCTCTTCCAGAAACTTTCCATTTTCATCAAACAAAATCAATCCTGCGGTATCCACAAAGTCCACCCCCAGGAACTTGGCCATGATAATGGCATTCAAAAATTCTCCACGGCTGACGATATAATCTTCAGATGCCCCTTCCACCAATTTTCGGCGAATCTTGCTGTAGTGTTCTGTCAAGTCCAAATCCAATCCCAGTCCCACTACTACCGCAGTAAACCGGTCACACACCACCTGCAAAACCTGTTCGAAGGGGAAATTGTGTTCGATGTGGGTTTTACATAGATAAAGCAAATCTGTTATCTTGCTATCGCCATCGTACCTTTTCCCCGGAGCAGAAACCACAATATATTTCCTTTCCGGATCTTTTTCAATGATTTCCTTGGTTTTTGCCAGCTGAATCCCGTCCGCCACTGAACTTCCACCAAATTTTGCTACCTTGATGCCCATTTTGTACCTCTTCCATATCATATAATGAGTCATTATATCCTATGAATTTGTGAATTTCAACAAAAAGAGACGAATTCCGCCTCTTTTTTTGTCGCCGTTTTCAATTTCAATCGATGCTTTTTTACCATGGCCTACCGTGCGGGGTATTTCATGGCCTTCTCATTGAGCTCTTGCACCCGATTAGTCTTTTCCCAAGGTACATCGATATCTGTCCGTCCAAAGTGGCCATAGGCCGCCACTTGACGATAAATAGGCTTTCTCAAATCCAACGACTGAATAATTCCTCCGGGAGTCAGGTCAAAAGTCTCTTCAACCAAAAGCGCCAAATCTTCATCCGATAGCTTTCCCGTCCCAAAACTGTCCACTAATATGGAAACCGGCTGGGCAACCCCGATGGCATAGGCCAACTGAAGCTCTACCTTCTCCGCCAAACCAGCCGCCACAAGGTTCTTGGCCACATGCCGCGCTGCATAGGTAGCAGAACGATCCACCTTTGTAGGATCTTTTCCGGAGAAGGCTCCCCCACCATGCCGTGCATATCCGCCGTAGGTGTCCACAATGATTTTTCGCCCTGTCAAACCGGAATCTCCGTGAGGCCCCCCTACCACAAACCGGCCCGTGGGATTTACATAGAACTTTGTATTTTCATCCAGCAATTCTTCCGGGATAGTGGTACGAATCACTTCCCGGACAATGTCTTCCGTGATTTTCTCTTGGCTGACATCCGGATCATGCTGAGAGGAAACCAATACAGCATCCACTCGTTTCACCCCCTGGTCATCGTATTCGACCGTCACTTGGGTCTTCCCATCCGGCCTTAAGTAAGGCAACGTGCCTTCTTTCCGAACACAAGTCAACTTCAACGCCAGTTTATGAGCCAGGCTGATGGGCATCGGCATCAGCTCGGGGGTTTCATTACAAGCAAAGCCAAACATAATCCCTTGGTCTCCCGCTCCACCGGGATCCACTCCCATGGCAATGTCCGGAGATTGCTCGTCGATGGCCGTAATTACCGCGCAAGTGTTTCCATCAAACCCGTATTCACTTCGATCATAGCCGATATCGCAGATAACCTCCCGCACAATTTTGGGAATGTCCACATAACAACTAGTGCTAATTTCACCCATTACCATGGCGTACCCGGTAGTGGTGGTGGTTTCTGCCGCCACACGACCATAAGGATCCTCGGTAAAAATGGCATCCAATATGGCATCCGAAATTTGGTCGCACATTTTATCGGGATGCCCCTCTGTTACCGATTCCGATGTAAATAATCTTTTCATTCCTCCTGTACATGTATAATGCCCTGGCATTATACACTCTCCTTTCTCATTTTGTCTTTTTTCATTCCATTTACTCTGTTTTATGAAAAAGAAAAAGCCCTTTCGAAAGAAAAGGCGGAGTAGTAAATTCTCTTCCTCATCTTTCAGAGCACCACGCTCTGTAGGATTTAGCACCTTGGAAAACATCCAGGTTGCCGGGCTTCATGGGGCCTATTCCCTCAGCCACTCTTGATAAGGCTTATTCAGTTCCACATAATATTATGCGGTCTTTTTCCTCCGTTGTCAACAGGAAAGGAATCAGATATAATCAGAATATGAAAACAAAAACTTTTACCCGCTTTCGTGTCCTTCGCGGAGGTCGAGATCCTCTTTATCCAGAACCCTATCAATTTCTTTCTGCCTATGTTACCAACAGTCGGCTTATGGGTGTTGAAGTAGTATACATCCACTGGTTTCAGCCCCAAAAGGAAGAGCATTTTCATCAATTTTTCTATTTTGATGCCGAAGAATATGGCTTGGAAACCTATCATTCCTATCAGGGAAATGATAACAGCCAGTTGGAACCCATAGAAGCGTATTTAACCGGAGGTCTGGGCGGGGAAAAAATCCAAATTAATGAGAGAGAAGCTACTTTCCTGTTGCAAGAGTATGTGAGGTTCCACCACAAACTCCAAGAAGATGCTCCCAAAAATCAAGCCGAGTTTCAGTTTTTGCTAGAAACCCCGGTAACACTGACCTTATTGGAAGAACAGTCCCTTATGAGAAAACGGTGCGTTCCTCTCACCACTTCTTACGAAGCCATTCATTATTTTCTCATGCGAGTGTTTGCCAGAGATCCGGAACCCCTTTCTTATCTGACACATGGTAAAAGCCTGAAGTGGGATTTATTTCCGGAATTGCCTCCTTGTGCCTTGACTCGAAATGACATCGAATGGGTGGATGGCACTTTTTTGTGTGAGTCCTTGCTGGACGTGGATGATCAATACTATATCGCCTTTACAGAGTTCGAATACGGACAGGGGGAAGTCCGGTCCTTCCAACGCAAAAGCCTATTTCCTATTACCCCTTACGAGGCCGCTATGCTACTCAGCAGAACGGAATATGTTACCTGCTATCAAATCCTGGGGGAGGAAAGGACGCTGTTGGGAGAAATGCCCAAAATCAACTCCCAGGCTTTCATGACCCCTTATGAAAAAGGGAAACTGTTTATGGTCTACAACCCGAATAACGATCATGTAAAAAATCAGCTTTTCAAACTGCACGACGATGTTTTTGGTTGCTATTTCGTCTCCGATTACGGGCAACTTTTGGTCAGTTCCTATGCGGGAGACAACATAACTCGTATGGAAGAGGCTTTGGCACATAGCGCAGTCAGTAGTTCTTTGGTTCCGCTGGGCCGATTCGAATTCAAAGACCCAGTTCTTTATGAATTCATTCAAGATGAAATAGAAGATTTTCTTGACTTTATTGAGTTTTATCAAGAATAATATAGGTAAAAGATATGTTTTCTCACTGCATCAATGGAGGTGGTTAAATGTTCAGAGAAATGAGAAGAAAAGACAAAGCGGTATCCTCAGAAGAAGCACTTGCCATTCTCACATCACAAAGCCATGGTATCTTGGCGGTATCAGGGGATGATGGTTATCCTTACGCCGTTCCGGTTAGCTATGTCTACGAAGATGGCACCATTTATTTTCATTGTTCCAATGTGGAAGGACACAAACTATCTGCGTTGAAAAAGAACCCCAAAGTTTCCTTCTGCGTTGTGGCCAAGGATGACATTTTACCGGCAGATTTCAGCACCAAGTTTGCCAGCGCCATTGCCTTTGGAACAGCTCGAATTTTAGAAAAAATAGAAGATATTATGGCTCCCTCCATGTTAATCCTCGAAAAATATTCTCCCGACTATATTGAAGACGGTAAAAAATATATGGAAGAGTGCCAAGGCCAATATCTGGTGGTGGCCATTGATATCGATCACCTTACCGGGAAAGCAAAAAAATAATCGCAAACCCCTTCCTCTGGCTTCAGTCAAAAATGGCTGAAGCTTTTTTCATGATTTCAATAATAGGCAGTGATTGGGGGCATTTCTCTTCACACTGGCCACATGAAACGCAAGCCGAGGCTCTTCGCTCCTGGCCAAACCAAAGGTCATAGTCTTGCTGCACTTTCTCATTCCCTTCATATAGACGGTGTTGGTTTAATAGGTCGATTACCGTAGGAATATCCAATTTCACCGGGCAAGGCAAACAATACTTGCATCCAGTACAAGCGTATTCAATAAGTTGATTGTACTCCGCCGCAACCCTTTCAATAACCCTTTTCTCCTTCTCGGTCAAGGTATTGGGCTCCGCTTCCGAGAGTATTTTAATATTTTCTTCCAATTGTTCCATGGTATGTACACCGGACAAGATGGTCACCACTTCCGGAAAATCGGCCACCCATCGCAAGGCCCACTCTGCCGGCGTTCTTTTCACCTGGGCCCCTTCCCAAAGTCTCTTTACCGAATCCGGAACACGGTCTGTCAATTTTCCGCCTTTCAGAGGCTCCATGACCATTGTGGGAATGCCCATCTCTTTCGCCATTTTTAGCCCCTTCACCCCGGCTTGAAAATCCCGGTCCATGTAGTTCAACTGAATTTGACAAAAATCCCAAGGGTATTCTTTCAACACTTCTTCAAAAAAGCCCACATCATCATGAAATGAAAACCCCACATGCCGGATGCGGCCTTTCTTTTGTTGCTCCTCCAAGAAATTCATCAACCCATATTTTTTGGCTCGTTTCCATATGGGTACCGTAATGTTGTGCACAAGATAAAAATCAATCCCTTCTACATTCAACCGGCGAAATTGTTCTTCAAAGAGTTCTTTCATTTCTTTCTCATCCTTGGCAAGCCATACCGGCATTTTGTCCGCAAGGAACACCTTTTCCCGATAGCCTTCCTTCAACGCCTTGCCCACGACGATTTCGCTTTCTCCATCGTGATACATGTACGCTGTATCTACATAATTCACCCCCAAGTCAATGGCTCTTTGAATCAATCGGACCGACTCTTGATGATCCAATTTTCCGTCCCCATGGCTGGGCATTCTCATAGTCCCAAGACCCAATAAAGAAATGGGGTCACCGGTTTTTGGAAAAATTCTATATTTCATGCGGGCCCTCCTTCGTTAATTCCTTCAAAAAGATGGGTTCTTATACTCTGGCCGAAAGCCTCCGCTTTGGCAACAATCCCTTCCTCTCTCCATACGGTACCGGGGTCATTCGCCGTTGCCAACAAGGCAAAGGGAGCCGGCAATACAAAGCTTTTATTCATATTAACCCCGCTGATGATTTGCTGTGCAACCAAATCTCCGCCGCTATATCCCGAAACTACGATGGAAAACACCATCTTCCGACTAAAATCATGGGCTCGAAAAGGAGCCGTGAGCCGGTTGATAAAGGCCGTCATATTGGCTACCAATGCGTCATTATAATTGGCACACACCATCATTAGCCCGTCACATTGAATGATTGCCGGATACACTTTCTCCACCATCACACCGCCGTAGAAGCAGGAACTCCGCTCTCCATAATGCAAGCAAGTATGATAAGGACATCCGATACAATCTACCAATTCTCCGTTCCGCAAAGAGATTTCTTCAAGCTGAACTCCCGCCAGTTGGTCTTTCACCGTATTCCATAACATCAAACTGTTGGATTTTTCTCTGCTTCCCGCATGGAGCATGAGAAGACGAGGTTCTTTGTTCCCCGAAAGAGAAAACTCCAAAATTCGGGTCACCAGGTCTTTCCCTTGGGTTTCATAGGCCGCGTTATTGTCCATGTCCAGGTTGCGGGCCATCACATTATAGTTGTAAAGAGTCCGGGTTCCTTCCACCAACGGGCGTCCCACAAAAGTACATCCCGCCATATTGGCACTGAATACCAAATGACGAGCCAAATCTTTGGTGTACCATTCACTGCTGCTATCTACCAGGACCCCTCCTACAGATCCTTTCAGACAATCCTTTTCCATTCGAATGTATTTTAACATCCGATACCACTCCAAATTCACACCGGATTCACCCAATGAAATGGCAAAAAGAATCTTACGATTGCCAAGATCCATTCTGGAAAGTTCTTCCAGCGTTTCCGCTTTTTCGACAAATGTTTGATTCAAAGCCGTTTTCAAAACGCCCTGAATCCTCTTGGTCTTCACCGGCTCCTGACACCTAGGATAAATCAACGTCAGTTTCTGGGTTTTCATAAAACCCTCCCTCTTAATAAGTCTTTCGAATCTCTTCAAAAGAATTCCGAATGCGTTGAAACAAGTTTTCCGGCAATTCAAGCTTTTCAATTTCTGTTCCTTCCAAGCCCAACCGGTTCAGAAGCCCGAAGTAAGCCCCTTCTGTTTCCTCTCCCAGGTAAATAGCGCTGTATTGCCAGTTTCCCGCCAAGGTATCCAGTATAGAGAGCGCTCCCGAAGCCAAAGCCGGTGCGATGTAAGGCTTATACCCATTCTCACGGGCCACCATATTGGCCTCCACCACTTTTTGGGTCAATTCCAAGGAGAGTTCCTCCTGGTAATCCTCCATGTGATTGGCCAGCACCAACCCTTTTCCATGAGGTCCGAAAGCACGGCCCTTCTTTTCGTAAGACTTGAACCTGAGATCCTTACGGCTATAGTAACAGGCCCTGCCGTGCATCACTCCTAGACCATACCCTCTGATTCGATCCGCCCCCCAGGAAGAATCCATTCCACTGGCCGCTATATAAGCGGCTTTACACAGAAGGTCCACCGGGTCGGATACAATGGCCATCCAGCCTCGAAATCCATAGGTTACCCCCCTTTTGGCCCATTCAGAAACCAAGGTTCGATTTCGATTCCACTGCATCATACGCACATCTTCCTTGGTATAGTCGAGAGAAGGCACACTGGCAGAAGCACAAAAAACCGCCACATCCCCTTCAAAAAATCGATCTTTGCTCACTCCCACTACCTTCGGAAATTTTCTCCGTGAGTTAGCCGTTGCAATTTGGCCATACTCCGTTTCCAATCGATGCATCAAATCGGGATTCAAATCCCATATCCCTATGGTATGAATCAGTTCTCCCCCCAAAAGAAACAACCCGGACAGCAAGGTGCTACCCACATCTCCCATGGCGAAAATGTTCACCTGCTGTCGTGACGTCGGTTTATGTATTTGATTCAAGGGCCTTGGATTCTTCACCAGATCTGTTACATACGCCACTTCCTGCTCCTTTCCGGTTTTTCCGGCATTCCCAACCTATACCAAACTGTTTCTAAGCCGCTTTAATTTCTCAATATCGTTTGCCACATAAACCGAGGGGGCCAAATTTAAATCATAAGACAGACAGTCTCCCTGGTCCGGAGAGCGGGAGGAAATCACCACCTCTCCCAAACGTTTCAAAGTAAGATTTTTCTCATAAAGCACCTGGTATTCCTCTTCCAAAACCGTAAGGATTTCCTGTGCATTTTCAAGGCAAACCAAAGAAAAATGATAGATGGATTCTTTGTCCGCACCTCCTAAAAAGCCCGGAGCTACATAGGGTTGAATCAAATTAATGGAAGGAATCATGCTAACATTTTCTGTTCCCTTTCGAGCCACACTATCTCCTCCCACAAAGGGGTAGATGGAAGATTCCACAAACCAGGCTCGCAAATTGGGAATGAAATAGGCACTATCTACTTTTCTTTTTTGGATGGTCATCAAATCTTTTCCGCGGCCGGATAAAATTCCAACCACCAGTTTCCGGATATTCACATTTTCTGCTTTGAACAACGGATCCAGTTCGCGAATGCGGTATCCCTTATGCAAAAGATCATCTACCAATATAACGCTTCGATCAAAGGATTTGATGGTCCGTACCTGATAAGACAGCGGGGAATAATTGGGGTACTCTTTAATGGCAAAGCTTTGAATATCCGGCTCAAAAACTTTGTCCGTATGCAAAGTTTTCGTCACCGTGTTAGGAACGGCCGCTACCCGTAATATCTTCCCGAAAGGAACGCACATATATGGGCCCAACCGGCGATCCGAAGTGGGTTCTACTGGCACTTGATTGTCTATCGTAATCATCTTCACCAACTTATGATGCAAAACGCCGGCATTAAATGAAAGAACCAGATTGCCGGGATATAATTTTGTCAAAGCCATCTGCAGATTTCGATGAGCTTTATCCATCACAGCCAACACCCGCGCATTTCGATTTAGAGGGTCCTTGATGGTGGTTTCCATGTTTTGCAAGAGGCTAATCGGCGCTCTCATGTCTACCGTATAGATATTCATCCCCTCTTTGGCTGGAGCCTTCACAAAACCCTGCCGCTCCAGCACCTGCAAAACTTTCCTGTTCAAAGGTCCACTCTGTCTGCGATGGTATACCGCAAAACCAAAGTCATCTCTGAGACAAGCGGCCAGCACCTCCGTTAACAAAAGTTGAGGCAAGTCCCGAATTTCTGTGTCTTCTGCAAAATACAAACAACTGATTACGGCAATCTTACCCGCAGCATTCTCTCGAAGATGAGCTGTAGTCTCCAGGTCTTTAAATTCATCGTAGAGATTGATTTTGTCCCTGTTTTGATACGCACCAACCGCCACCAAGCGATTTTGTTGCTCTCCATCTCTCACCGCCACGATACATGTTTCTTTGTGTTCCAAATATTCTCTAAGCCTTGACAGCCCGGGACTATGATGAAACAACTCGTTATCAATCTCTTTCAAAAGTCGGCGATTGCCCCCCGGTCTCTCTTCGATAAAGATTCCCTTGGTCTGCATAATCACTTTGTATTGGGGCTCTCTCAAATACAAACTATTGTCATAAATGTAGTTTTGCGCCACATTGTCAATCAAATTTGAAATATCTCGATTGTAGTCAATATTCTCTCGAATCCGGCTGGAACTGATGTCTTCCAAATGAAGAGGTAATTTCAATTCCACCACCTCTCCCTGAATATTCCGGCACGCTTCAATCAATCTCTTTTCTTCACACTTCCCTTCCAAAGCACTTTCCCGTCGAAAAACCACATGGTGAAAACTATGAATGGATCCAGCTGTGGGTTCCTTCCGGTAAGAAGAGGCATTCACTACCACATCACTGCCGGCCACCACATAAATCTCCCTATGGGGCAGCAATTCTCTCAGTCGATTTAAATCCCTTTCATTGGACAGATTGACAGGGATGGAATCCGGAAATAAATATACATTGGGTTCATCTGCCACAGACATGGACATAATCTTCCTTCGCACCATCCGGGGTTGGGTTTTTTTCGACCAGGAAAACTCATCTAATGCCATATATACTTCAAAGCCCATGTCTCGAATTTCCCTCACAATGGCTTTGTGACTCAAGGAAAAAGGGTCGAAAGTTCCCGGAAAGAAAGCGGCCTTCATAATGGTTTTCCCGGGAAACTCTCCATAGTGAAAATGATACTCTTTGATGAACCGATAAATATTGTTTAAGGAAGCCGCGTTGTTATAAAAAGCAAGATTGGATTCCTGTTGATCCAACAACAGTGTCAGCATTTTTTTATTGATAATCTGAAAAATCAAAGCCTTGTCTTCAAGGGTCAATTGGTGGCTCCCAAAAACATACTGGCCCACCACTTCAAAGGCTTCCTGACTGACCACCTCTCGATAGTTGGAGAGCCCCTTCATGAGTATCCCCAACAACCGCTCCAACCGAGCCCGATTTATTTTTTCCGGCTCGTTAAAACGATGCCGATAATCAGCATATTTGGTAATCATAATGCCTACCGTATCCAGAGCCACCGAACTGATCCGATCGTTGGTGCTTTCTGTTTGTTTCATCAACTCCTTGATGAATTCATCCAACTCATTGGGATGAAGGTAAAGGCTCATCTCCCCCAAGTATTCCGGAATGTATTTGGAAAACTGATACTCTCCAATTTCAAGTCCGCGAGTCAATTCAATCACTACTTCATTTCTTTCATCCAAGGGCAACAAGCCAATCACCTTCAACAATGCCCTGCCGGCACTATGACGTACCGTCACCTTTTCGCTGACTTTCAACAAATTGGATAGGTGGGTTGTAATATGTAAAAGTTCTGCTCCTTTCCCCCGGTTTAAACTGTCCAAAAGCAATTCGATGTTAACCGCCTTTACCACCCATGGGGTGTCCACCTTCAAGTTTTCCAAAAAAACATTGGAAATCCCATCCGAATAACGACTCAATACCAATTCGCATTGGGAAGCCTTTTCTTCATGGCTTCCCAAGCTTTTTAAAATTTTATATTTTAAGTAAGTGGCACTGATGATGGAATTCTTCTCGTTGTTTTTCACCACCTTTAAAATGGATTTTGCCACTTTGGAAGATTGGTCAGATTCCGCCATGTATTTGGCTACACGAAGAGCACAGACCTTGATTTCAAGAGAATCGGCTTGGGATGCCCGTTCTGCAAACTGAATTACCTTCCACCGCTCCTCCGGCTCCATTTCTTTCAACGGAATGAAAAGAAGAGCGTCCAAAACCACAAAAACCTCCTGATCCGATTCGGTGACTTTGTCGCAATAACTGAGAAGCACCTCCAGATATCGTTTTTTCTCTTTCTCGCTCAACCTCTCTAACAATGAAATAATCACGCTTCGCAAAGCATAACCAATCCATCTTCGATGTTGATCCGTCACCTTATAATCCGGAAAGACAATTCCATGCAGGTATTGATCCCATAGTAGTATTCCCGTTAAATCCTGATCTTTCGGCAAGGATCCATTTGGAATTTCTTTTCGATATTCTTCGTCGTAATTGGCTATAATCCTTCCCATAAGATTTCCGGATCGACGACGAATATCCCCCTCTCGGTGCATTAGTAATTCATACAAAAAATGCAAGGTGATGTATTTTTGCTTTTGGGTCATATAGGTATAATACTCTTCAAAAATGTTGATGTATGCCCGGATATTCTTCCAGTTTTTTTCACTCCTTGCCGCCTCCAACAAGTTCCCGAATTCTGTTTCATTATTAAACTTACTCATCAAGGTGATGTTGTGGTGGATGGCCAAACCCTTGAACGTGTGAATCACTTCTTCCCCGTTCATCAAGGATCCGTCTTTTTGAGGAGGCGGTTCGCTTTGGCTTTTTCCCAAGTCGGAACATACTCCCAGGGACTCCATATACTCCTCAAAGTCTTTTAATTTCGAATAGACCTTTACATAACGGTCCTTTTTAGCTTGGTTTACATTGTCCAATTTGTTTAAAATGACTTCAAAGGAATCTTTTAATGTGTAAAAGGCCACCTCTTCCTGCCCTGAGGAATTGCGTCTGCTTTTTACCCGAAAATCAGAATAAATTAATACCAGAGATTCCACGGAAAGATTTTCCAGCTCCAAATCCCAGGTGGAATGGTTGGTGGCAATGTGGGCAATGGTGGGCATATTATTCTCCGATAAAAACTGATCCGTATAATAGTAATGAAGATAAGGAATCCGCGCACTCTCTTCCTCCGTCCCCCCATACTTGCCTAAATCATGGGTGAATGCGGCACCAGATACCAAAGCCACATCAATGGACACTCCAGCTCTTTCTAGCTGCCTCGCCATATGCATGGCAAGATGGTGCACTCCCGCAATATGCCCCAGTGTATTGTAAGGTGTTATTTCTGTACCAATGCACATAAATTCATGAAGGTACCAGTCCCTCTTAATTTCTAGCAGTCTCTGGTATTCCAACGCACTGGCGTATTCTTCGCACTCTTCCCAAGACAAAAAAGCGAAATCTCTGGAAGGATCAAAGGGCTCTCCCTTTCTTTTCAATTCGAATAAGGTTCTCATGATTTGGAGCAATAGAAGTCGTCCGGCGGTAAATTCCCCATTCTCAAATGAATCCTGCTCCTTCGCTCTTTGAGGAAACAAGGTCCCAATGGTATGCCCATAAAGATAGGGCATCCAGCCGTCTTCTGGAGTGGGGCTTATCTTTTCGATGGTTGCCGCCGCCATTTCCATCACGTCTTCACAGCCCCATGTTTTCTGTGTCATCAGACGAGCGAGATGGCCCTTCCAGTCGTCTTGGGCCAACAGCTCCATCATGGCCTTTTTCGACATGGAAACATTCCTCAGAAAGTGCCTTTCCGTCAGGCTTTCTTTGAAAAGTTTATAGGCTTCATTCACACTATTGTTTTGCACCTGTCTCACCCCACTGTTCCCGTTGGTAACTTCATTCTATTATCCTATTTTTGGGTAGTACTTTCAAGTCGTTCTTCCCTTGTGGTATAATAAGAGAAGTCTTTTCAGGAATCTCTTAAGAAAGGAGACGGAAAAATGAATATAATCAAAGCGGGTAATGACTATATTAAAACCATGGACGCGTGGGATGTGGGCCTTTTGAAGACAGCTCTTTTCTCCCTGGGTGTTCTCGTGGGCATGTCCGTTCGAAAAGAAGATAAGAAAAAGGTGGCCGCAGTAGCCGGCGTAGCTTACGGGGTTACTCTAACCGCCATTATGATTCCTTTCGTGAAACACATCATCGAAAACAATGTGACCGAAGAAGAGCTGGAGCCCTTCATTATGGAAAGGTAGCATCGAGGATGACAACCACATTTTCATCAGAAAACACCTTTATAACTTCTTTAGACAAGCTGTTAGAAGAAGCCCTCTATCAGTATGATCTGCCGGGGCTTTCTGTTGGAGTGCAAACCAAAGCGGGGGCTCCCCTTATCCGAACAATGGGATACAGCAACTATCAAACCAAGTCCCCCTTGTCCCCCCATCACATTTTTCATATGGCTTCCATCAGCAAGCTCTTTACTGCGGCAGGAGTTCTTCGGCTCGCTTCCAAAGGAGTCCTTTCTCTGGACACTCCTCTGGTAGACCTTTTACCGTGGTTCACCATGCTAGAAGATTCACTTGCCGGAAATGGATTTCGCCGCATCACTCCACGCCAGGTTCTTTCTCATACTGCAGGTCTGCCGGATGTTACAGACTATCAATGGGAGATAGCTGCCAAGGAAGACACCGCCCTGACGGATTATTGTCAATCCAAGGACGTGACCCAACGCACCCTTCTTTGGCCCCCGGAAGAAAACAAATTCTCCTATAGCAACATCGGCTATGAATTGCTGGGAGCTTTAATTCAGCATTATGGAGGATTGTCCTTTGAAGACTATATGGAAAAACACTTTTTCTCCCCCTTGGGGATGAACCATTCCACCTTCAAAACCTTTGAAAGGGCAGGAGACAAAACCACCAACATCTCATCTTTGGAAAAATCGGGAGTGGTAATACCTCATGGGAAAACCCCGGAAAATCAGATTGTTCCAGAAAAACACTTTCCGTACAACAGAGGCCATGGACCTAGCAGCACACTAACGGCCCCCTTGGGAGATGTACTTCTTTGGGCCCAAAGCTGGATAACCGGTCATTCCCTTATCCGGGAATGGATAAAAAAGGAAAATCCCTGGGCTCCCATCGCCGTAGTTCCCAACAATGGAGAGAAAATGGGCTTGGGTTGGTTCATCCGGCAAGAAGGAACTTTAACCTTTTACGGCCACGAAGGTTCCGACGACGGGTTCCGAAGCAGCTTATGGCTTTGCCCGGAAAAAGGTTGGTCTATACTGGTTTGTGCCAACATTACCAGAGCCCCCGTGAAAAGGATTAACAAAGAAATTGCCCAAATCCTGCTTGCCTTGAAAATGTAACCCCAGTTGAAAAAGAGAGCCTCCCTTTACGGAGGCCCTCTTTCTTATTACCACCTTATACTACGCATTTTTCACAGACACCTATCGCACCTGCGCTTCTCTATTTGCTGACAGCTTCCAGGAAATTTCTTTCATTAATTTCATCCAAGTATTCGGAATCCATTTCTCGAATGCCAGCCGGGAATTCATATTTAGCCAATCTTTCTACGAAGGGATCCGGATCAAAACTTTCCGGCCCATGAACACCCTTCAAATCCCATATCCCTTTGGCTACTAGCTCCATCATGATGACGGGACCCACAGCTGTTTGTGCAACCACAGAGTTGGTGGTGTATTTTTTAATGCAATCTTGATTGTCCGCAATCTGGTAAATGTATACGGATCTTCTTTTTCCGTCTTTGGTTCCGGTGACCCAAGTTCCTGCGCAACCTTTTCCGGTCATGTTCATAGTAGAATCCACCGGGTTTGGTATTACCTTCACCAAAAAGTCTCGAGGGGAAATCTCGGCATCGCCCACTTTGATTTTGCGGTGTTTATCATCCATTCCCACTCTTCTCAGATCCAGTAAGAGTTGCCGCATATCTCTGGGAACACCATACTTGAAAGTAACGCGATTGCAATCAATAACACGAGGTACCAATAACACCTCCTCATGCTCCACATTGATAACCTCCACATCACCAATTCCTCCCGGGAAATTAAAAATTTCCGGCTCCGAGAAATTTTCTGTGGTAAACCATCCTCTTCCCTTTTCCCAAACTACAGGAGGATTCAAGCACTCTTCAATGGTAGTCCACACGGAAAAACCAAAATCTCCGGCATCGCCGCCGTAATTGTCTCCATCTCTCACATTCACTTCATCAATGGTATCAAAAAGATGCTTTTCTGCATATCGGGCAAACACATCCGCCATTCCGGGCTCTACACCGGACCCCACAATAGCCATACATCCCTCTTTAACCCATTCCTCATGCTTGGCAAATTGATAATCTCCCAATTTGATGTAGGCTTCTTCAAAAGGTTTTTCAGGATGAGCTTGTGATAATGTCATGGCACAATCCAAATATCCCACTTTGTTTTCCAGGCAAACATCAAAAATCACTTCATTGAATTCCGGCTCTACCGCATTCATTACCCAGGTGATTCCATGTTTTTTTATCAACTCGGTAATACTGGTCCCATCTCGAGCATCCACCTTGTCTGCAACAAATTTGCCTCCTCCGCAGATTTTTTCGGCGACTTCCTTGGCTCGATCAAAATTATAGTCGGAAATCACCACTTTTTCAGCCCAATCTCCTTCTTCTTTCGCACGTTTGATAATCATCGCCGCGGATGTGCCCACACCGCCGGCTCCTATGATAAGTAGCTTCATAATAAACCCTCCAATCAAAAACAACTAGGTTCTCTATCTACCTTTCATTCTACTTGGGGGTATTTTCATAAGCAACTACCCATTTGCTTATATGTTTGCATTAATTTGCTTATCTATCAAGATGAGCTCCGCAGAGAGGCCTTTCAGGGTAGTGCGAATACTCAATGTATCCGTGATGGACACCCTCCCAAATTCCACTGAAGGCAAGGTTCCCCAACTATTGATGATGGCCTTTCGCTTGGAAGCCAATCCCTCTGGTTTCAAACTATCTTCAAAAGCAATAATAGCAGATTCCCTGGTCATCTTGTATCGGCTTACCCGGTATTCTCCCATTAATCCGCTGCATCGAATCAGCGCTTCCCGTTCTTCGTCATAGGCTTTAATGGCATCAAAAGCCAGCTCTCGAACGATAGGTTTCATTAAATTATTTTTTAATTCCTCGCTGATGTTATACACCAAAATGCTGATGGAAGTGAGTCCCCCTAAAGTGCGGGCAGCGGTGGATATGATATAATAATTTCCGTGAACCAAGATTCTCTCTTTTAAGGACTTGAAGAGATTATAGGGTCGGGATGCCGGTTTCAAAAGATCCGTCTCTAAAAAATCCAAAGGGTATATCTCGGGAATCCTTGCTTCCTTGATGGTTTCCATGATATCCAAATCCACTATGATGGGATCCGCTCTCTTCCCGGAAAGATAATCACTGTATACACCCTTCACATTCTTACGAATGGCATTTTCAATTTCCTCCGGTGAATACTTCTCCATTTGATAAGTTGTTTCCACGCTGGCCACTTTCCCCGTGTAGCGTTTTCTGTATTCCAAAGGATGCATACCAAACCAAGTTTGGAAATGCTTGATATAGTATCTCACTGCAGAGAACCCAGTTTCTTCCGCAATGGCTCCAATTTTCTTGTTGGTACCCAAAAGCAGTTTCTCCGACTCTTCAACCCGGATAAAACTGAGCAGCTCTTGGAACGACAACCCGGTAGCTTCTTTTATGACATGAGAAAGATAGTAAATGGAAAGGTGCTCTCTTTCTGCAATTTCATTTAAGGTCAACTTCCGGGTATAATTTTCATACATATAATCCGTAATCCGACTCAATCGGCCTGCCAGAATTTTATTCCCTTTGTTCTTCGTCCCGTTGACGAATTTTCCGTCTTCCATCAAATAGTATTGGAAATCTGCAAAGAGGTTGCTCAACAAGTTGTGTGCACTCTCAATCACCTTCGACTCATACCCATAGCCTTTTTCCAAAATTTCCATCATGATTCGAGCTAGCAAGGTTCGAAGAACATCCAAACTTTCATCGGAATCATCTTCCATGTCCGTTACAAAAAAACTGTTCCGTAAATTTTCGTAGTAGCGAGAAAAATAGTCGGTGTCCAGCTGAAGCATCATTACCATATTTTTCTCCCCATTGCTTTCGAAGCTATGAATCTCCCGAGCATTGAGAATAAAGATATCCCCCTGTTTCAGAATATAATTGTAATACCCGTTCTTCATTCGAATGGTTCCATCCAAAACATAAACCACTTCCAAATCATTATGAAAGTGGATTGGATAGTCCACCAAATTGGCAACCGTCACATGAACCGGCAAATCCTCTTTGTATGCACTCTTTTCTTTTAACATGAATTGACTCCTTCTTTGGAAGAAACACACACAGAAACACAGCAAATGATTATGTAAACCGAATATTTCAGCAATTCATTTCTTTTCACAACACAGAAAGCTTTATTTCTTGGGCTTTGAACCATTTATCCACAAGTTGTCTGGGATTGTATACAATTCTATCCAAAGGATGTGGTGGATAATTATATTCTTTCCTTTCGTTGATATTTGAAAGGTTTCATGCTTTTTGCTAATTTCTTCCAATAGAGTTATCCACAATTATTTTCGTAAAAAAGGTAACCACTTGCGTTGAGTACAAAAAGGCAAAAATAAACATTTTTCACCGCAAACTAGTTCTATCAATTGTTATTATATACCATGTTGCTGTTCTATGCTATAATATTTTTACTAATTTAAGGAGGCTACTATGACTACGTTTCGTGAGTATGAAGTAAATGTGACCAAAAGAGAATCTCTGGCTACCATCTTGGAGTGTCGCCAAAGAGAGAAAACCTGGGAGCTTCTGTTGGATCGCACTCTCTTTTTCCCGGAAGGCGGAGGACAACCTTGTGATTTGGGAAGAATCCAAGACTGGGAACTGGAAAAAGTATATGAAGAAGAGGGTGAAATCTGGCACCAAATTTCAGTGCCTGCCCACAGTACTTTGCCGGTGCCCGGGCAAGAAGTTCAGCTGATTCTGGACTGGGAGCGACGTTTTGATCACATGCAAAGACATCTGGGGGAGCACATCATAAGCGGAGTTTTTTACCACCTTTTTGGCGGGGTCAACCGCGGTTTTCACATGGGGCAAGAGGACATGACCATTGACATTTCTTTGGAAGAAAACCCCGGAGACGGAAGTAAAAAACCGGAAACGCTAACTTGGGAAATGGTAAAAACGGTGGAAACGATGGCCAATGAAATCGTGTGGGAAAATTTGCCGGTTACTACCGTGACCCTGGAAAGCCGGGAAGAAGCCCAAAATTTTCCTTTAAGAAAAGCCCTGGCTATCGACGAAGACATCCGAATCGTCTGTGTAGGAACCCAACGAAAACCGGCAGACTGCGTGGCCTGCTGTGGAACCCATCCTCCTTACACCGGCCATGTTGGTCTTATCAAGATATGGAAGTTGGAAAACTATAAAGGGATGTATCGAATTCACTTGGATGCCGGAAAACGGGCATATAACAGAATGGCAGCCATCTATCAAGTAGCTCAGGAATTGGGCGTTCGTTATTCGGCACAACCGGAAGAATTAAAAGAAAAAATCGAAGCTTGGGAAGAAAAGAATCAAACCATCCGAAACGAACTGCATCACATCAAGCAATCTCTCATTTCGCAAAGGCAAGAAGAAATTCAAGCCCATTTAAACCAGGAAATTCTAATTCGAGAATATGATGACTTAAAGAGCGAAGATCTTCTAAAGCTGGGAAGGGGATTGATTCCTAAAATACCTTTTCTCTTATTGCTTATTGCCACTAAAGAAAACACCCTTCTTCTGTTTTCCAACGGAAAGAAAATTGACTGCAATAAACTGGTGAAAGAAAACGCACCCATTTACCAGGGGAAAGGCGGAGGAAATAAAGAAAGCGCCAGAGCCATCTTCCCCGGCAGAGAAGGTTTGGAAACTTACATCGACCTTTTGGAAAAACATTTACGCTGATTCCCTACGGCGACCCGTCTCCTCCGTCAAGTCTTTCATGATTTGAAGTCTTTCTTTCAACAACTGCTCTTTTTGGAGGCGAAAACTCCAATTCCCTTGCGCCAAACCGGGAGTGTTGATTCTTGCAGAGCCGTTCATACCCAACCAATCCTGCAAGGGAATGATGGCCAAACCCGCCGGACTTTTCATGATGCCTTCCATCATTTTCAAAGGCAGCTCTTGTTCATCTCCGGCCCCGGCGTATGTAAGAACTCTTTTCAGCGTGGTCTTATCTAACGAAGAAACCCATCCCACCAAAGTATCGTTGTCATGAGTCCCTGTATAGGCCACCAGATTCTCCGGATACCGGTGAGGAAGGTAGGGGTTATTTTTCGAAGAATCAAAAGCAAACTGATAAACCGCCATTCCCGGCCAGCCCACCTGCTTTAAAAGCACCTCCACATCTTTTGTGAGAAACCCTAAATTCTCCGCCACCATGAAAAAGTCAGGGAATGTTTTCACAATTTGTTTTAAGAAATGAAGTCCAGGTCCTTTTTCCCACCGGCCTTTTTCCGCTCTGTTCTCTTGCTTTGGAATGGCGTAATATCCGGAAAGTCCCCGAAAATGGTCCCATCGCACCCCATGGTACAGTTGTTGTAGCCGACCCATACGATGAAGCCACCATTGATAGCCCGTTTCCCGGTGGTAAGTCCACCGGTACAAAGGATTCCCCCACTTCTGACCCAACAGGCAAAAATCGTCCGGAGGGCATCCGGCCACTCGATTCGGATTTCCATCTTCGCCTACTTGAAACAACTCTGGATGAGCCCAGAAGTCTGCAGAATCGTGGGCTCCATACAGCGGCATGTCTCCAAGGATTCGAATTCCTCTGTTCTCACTTTCTTTCAAAATCTGATGCCACTGTCCATCCAGTAGATACTGGAGTTTTTTCCAGAAGAGAATGGGTTCAAAAAGTTTTTCCCTCTGCCAGTCTAGGCTCTGGGTATTTGGATGTCGTACGTTCAAGGGCCATTGCCATAAAGGAATCATTCCCAAATCTTCCTTAATGGCCATGAACAACGCATAGTCCTCCAACCAGTAACCTT
Organism: uncultured Oscillospiraceae bacterium; assembly: GCA_964489555.1. Taxonomy (GTDB): domain Bacteria; phylum Bacillota; class Clostridia; order Peptostreptococcales; family Anaerovoracaceae; genus JAAZGD01. The sequence continues at coordinate 107,127 of CAZAZF010000004.1, forward strand.
CCCTTTTTTCATACTGAACAAAGCCTTGATCTTCCGGTTTCATACGGCCCAATGCAGACTTTATAAACGGGAAAAACTTCTGATACAAGGTTCCGTATTGTATGGGTCCGGGGTGGAAACAACTTCGATAATCCTTCCATTCATTCTTCGTTAACAGCCCCTTTTCCTTTAAATCTGCCGGATCAAGAAAATAGGGATTCAAAGCAAAAGAGGAAAAGCTTTGATAAGGGCTATCCCCGTATCCCGTAGGGTGAAGAGGCAGTATTTGCCAATAACTCTGAAAATTCTCCTCCAAAATGTCCAGAAATTCCAAAGCATTTTTTCCAAAATTTCCGATTCCATCCTCTCCCCATAAAGAAAACACGGGGAGCAGAATTCCGCTTTGCCTTTTTTCCATCTTCATCTTTTTTCCATCTTCATTTTGACATTCCCTTTTTCTATGTGCATACAACCCTATTATACCCCAATCCTCACTTGACAGGAAGCCAACCCCCTTCCTATAATCAAGGAGAAGTTACTAAAGTGCCCCTACATCGGGAGAAGGGAAAAACCATGCTGACGATCGGATGCCATTTAACGAGTTCCAAAGGCTTTGAACGAATGGGGCTGGATGCCATTTCTATCGGAGCCAACACCTTCCAATTCTTTACTCGAAACCCCAGAGGAGGACAAGCAAAAGACATCGATCTGGAGGATGTAGCCCGTTACCAAAAGCTGGCAAAAGAACACCATTTTGGAAAAATTGTGGCCCACTCCCCTTACACATTAAACCCCTGCGGAAAAGATCCGAAGGTGCGGGATTTTGCCTACATGGTAATGGCAGACGACTTGTCCCGCATGGAGGTTGTGCCGGGAAACTATTATAATTTTCATCCCGGAAGTCATGTAGGACAAGGAATTGAGGTAGGCATCGAAAAAATTGCAGAGTTATTAAACGATATTATGACTGAGCAGCAATCTACCATCGTCCTTTTGGAAACCATGGCCGGCAAAGGCACCGAGGTGGGAAGCAAATTCGAAGAAATTCGGGAAATTATGGACCGGGTTTGGCTAAAAGAAAAAATCGGCGTCCTGATGGATACCTGTCATGTCAACGATGCCGGTTACGACATGGTCCAAAACATGGAAGGGGTGTTAGCGGAGTTTGATCAAGTCATCGGTTTGTCCTGGCTGAAAGCCGTTCATATCAATGACAGCAAAAATCCTTTCGGGGCCCATAAGGACCGCCATGAAAAAATCGGAGAAGGGACCATCGGCTTTGAAGCCATCGCCAATTTCATCAATCACCCGGCCATTCGAGACTTGCCTTGCATTTTAGAAACGCCCCATGATGAGTTGTCCGGGTACCAAGAGGAAATTGATCGCCTTAAGGCAACCTACCACCCCGATTTCTTCGATACATCTCACCAAAAGCAGCTCCGCCCAATATCAATATAGCTCCCAGAAATTGAAGCCATGTGAGTCTTTCATTCAGAAAAATTGCTGCGAAAAACAGAGCAGACCCGGGATCAATGTAGCTTAGAATGGCTACCGTTTGTCCAGGCAATTTCTGAACGGCGGAAAAATACAAATAGAGGCACACTCCCGTATGAACAATTCCCAACACCAAAAGAGCCAATAACCCTTTGCCACCGGGAAGTAGCCAGGGGCCTTCATGGGTTACTAATGTAGCAACCAGTGCCACCGGCGTGGCAGCCAACAGCTGGACGATGGTGGTTTCCAATCCCGTCAACCCATGAACAAACTTATTAATCACCGTAACACAGGCGTAGAAAACAGCCGCTGCCAAGCCAAATATCAAGCCCAGGGCTGGATTGGCCCCGCCCATATCCGTGCCATTGACCAACACCATCCCTGCCATGGCAGAGATTACCGCTACCACTTTAACCCAAGTTAAGGGTTCCTTTAACAAAACAGTAGAAGCAATCAACACAAAAATCGGAGCACAATAGTATGCTAGGATTGCAGCGCTCACCGTGGTGAGTGTGAAGGCTTTAAACAAAAAAATCCAATTGATTCCCATGACAACACCGGAAAGGGTGAGCAGCGGAAGATACTTTTTCAACGCAACCATGTCCGGTTTTTGTTTTCGCAGAAAAAAGGCACCCATCAGAAAAAGGCCACCCAAGACGCACCTGGCCAACACCAGTTCCTGACTGGTTAGAGGCACCGCCCGCACAAAAATTCCAATGGACCCCCACAAAAGCATGGCGGATATAATCATCCCATATGTTTTTCCCATTTTTTTTACTTCCTTCTGAAGATTCTTGCTCTAATATACACGAAAAAAAACCATTTGAAAAGGCAGCCTCCCAAAATACAGGAAACCGCCTTAAAAAGAAAGAAGTCGGGAATGGTTTATTCCACATTCATGGCCTTTAAATCTTCCGCTATAATCAAATCGCAGCCGGTGGCCTCTTTGATTTCATCCAAGGTGAAATCCGGATGCAGCTCTTTCAGCAAAATTCCTTGGGGAGTCACTTCCATCACACCCATTTCCGTAACAATCAAGTTCACCACGCCCAAAGCAGTATAGGGTAAGGTACACTCTTTCAAAATCTTTGGAGTTCCTTTTTGTGTATGAAGCATGGCAATAATCACTTTTTTTGCTCCGGTCACCAGGTCCATGGCACCTCCCATTCCTGCCACCATTTTCCCGGGTACAATCCAGTTGGCCAAGTTTCCTTTTTCATCCACTTCCATAGCACCCAACACCGTAGCATCCAAATGTCCACCACGAATGATAGCGAAGCTGAGAGCAGAATCAAAAAAGCAAGCTCTGGGTTCATAATTTACATATCCGGCCCCCGCATTGATTACATCCACATCCTCTTTTCCCGGTTGGGAAGCATCGGTGATTCCGGTAAATCCATTTTCTGACTGCAAAATCACATCCACATTTTCCGGAAGATAATTGGATACCAATGTAGGAAGTCCGATTCCCAAGTTGGCCACATACCCGTCCTTAAATTCCATGGCCACACGTTTGGCTATTCGATGTTTTAAATCTGCCATCTCAATTCACCTCCTACAATGTATTTTACAAATGTTCCGGGCATATGGTAGAAGTCGGCATCCTTTTCTCCTACCTCATGCAGGTGTTCTGTGCCCAAAATCACGGTTTCCGCTGCCATCGCCATTACGTAATTAAATGTCTTCGTAGATTTGCCACTCATAAAGTTCCCAAACTTGTCCGCATGAGTGGCTCGTACAAAAGCATAATCCGCCTTCAAAGGCTTTTCCAATACGTATTCCTTTCCATCCACTACTATGATTTCCCGACCCTCAGCGGCAATGGTACCCACTCCGGTGGGGGTCAGCACCCCTCCCAAACCGGCTCCGCCGGCCCTGATGGCCTCTGCCAAGGTTCCCTGAGGGACCAGGCTGCATTTCAAAACACCGGCCATCATTCCTTGACCCACCTGCGGATTTAAACCCACATGAGAAGCAATCAAATGATCCACCAATCCGGCATTAATAAGCTTTCCGATGCCTCTGGCCGTATCCTTTTCTGTGGGAGGAATCCCCCCATCATTCCCGATTACAGTTAGGTGTTTCACACCTTTTCGCACAATGGCATCCATCAGGTTTTCCGGAGATCCGCAAGCCATGAATCCTCCTACCATAATGGTCATTCCATCCTGCAAACCGGCAACCGCCTCGTCGGCCGTTCTGATTTTGTCAATCATACCCTTCGTTCCTTTCTTCATCTGTTCCATTACCAACATTACCTGATTTTCGCCATTTTCTCTACAAAGCGGGTCGGTTCACACGTCCTCTTTTTACGATTTCCGTCAAAATAAAGGATGCCGTATCTTCCGCATACGAGTGGGGGCCAAATCCGGCATCGTATCCCAACTCCTGCGCCAATTCATGGGATATTCTCGGGCCTCCGCATACTACAATCAGCTTGTCCCGCAGTCCTTCCGCCTCTAAAAGTTCTATCATATTGGTGAGATTGGTAATGTGTACATCCTTCTGGGTTACCGTTTGCGACACCAGAATGGCATCTGCATTCATTTCAACGGCTTTTGCAATCAACGCTTCATTGGGGACTTGTGATCCCATATTAAGCGCCTCCACACCCTTGTACCGCTCCAATCCGTAATGACCATGAAAACCCTTCATGTTCATAATGGCATCAATTCCCACGGTGTGGGCGTCTGTTCCTGTGGACGCCCCAACAATGACTACAGGACGACCTATGTTTTCTTCCCAGTATTCGCCACATTCCTCCCGGCTCATCACATCCACTTCCACCTTGGTCACCTTGATTTGGGTAAAATCCACCGTATGACTACATTTTCCATATACAACAAAGAAAGTATACTCGCCGCCCATGTCCTTGGAATAGACCACGGTGGGCTCCGTTAATCCCATTTTCTTTACTAGAATCTTCGCTGCTTCATTGCCTTCTTCCCCATAAGGTACCGGCAGAGTAAATGCCACTTCTGTCATACCGTCATTCATGGTATCCCCATAAGGCTTTACCTTTGTCATATCCACTTGTGCCGTGGCTACTTTTGTTTTATCCATTGCTTCTCCACTCATTATTTGGCACCTCCCATCATCAACGGAATAAAGGGATTGAAGTAATCTCCATCCTTGGCACACACCCCTGCCAAGCCTTTCCCACCGTCTCTTGGTCGTTTTACTCCACCGAATTTTCCCTGTTCAATGGTAGCAAACAAGCCTTCCCTCTCAATATCCTTCAGTAGCAATCTGGCATCGGATAGCACACTCTGAGCCCTTCTTTGAATGATGCCATCTTCCTTAAACTCAATCTCCTGCCCCAAATCTCTTGCGTTATTGAAAATATAGGAAGCATTTTCGATGGCTAGATACCGATCGTGCATATGGGGAGTATGAATAGCTTCTGTCAACATTCCCAATAGCTGCAGGCTTTGCCCAGACCAAACCGAAATCATGTTGAACATAGCATCTTGAATGGCTCCTTTAAAAATATTGCCCGTCATATATTTAGTAGGAGGCATATACTTCAGTGCGGCCTTGGGAAAAATTTCCCGAGCCATAATGGCTTGTGCCAGCTCATAAAGAAATCCGTTCTCCAAATCGGGATCCATTTCAAAAGCATGGCCCAACCCCATCTGCTCTTCTTTGATATTGGCCAACACCGCAAACTGTTCGTTAATAAATTGGGAAGCCAAAACGGTGTGCGCCTCCTCGTATGCATCGGCAGTGGTAAGATAATTGTCCTCCCCAGAATTAAAAACAATCCCGGAATATCCGATAATTACTCTGGAAAAGAACTGGTCAATCAAAGTTCTTTGCATATTGATGTCTCGGAATAAAATCCCATAGAGTGCATCATTCAACATCACATCCAGCCGTTCCAAAGCGCCCATGGCGGCAATTTCCGGCATACACAAACCCGAGGAGTAATTGCAAAGGCGAATGTATCTTCCCACTTCTTCTCCCACTTCGTCCAAGGCCTCTCGCATGATTCGAAAATTCTCCTGAGTGGCGTAAGTGCCTCCAAATCCTTCTGTAGTGGGCCCATAAGGCACATAATCCAAAAGGCTTTGAGCGGTAGTACGGATTACCGCAATAATGTCTGCTCCCTGGCGGGCAGCTGCTCTGGCTTGCACCACATCCTCGTAGATGTTTCCGGTAGCTACAATGACATACAGGTATGGTTTTTTCCCCTCTCCAATCCGGGCAAGGTATTGCTCTCTGGCTTGAGTTTGCTGCCGGATGGATTCCAGGGCTTGCTCCACTACCGGTGTCAAAACTCTTTGAATTTCTTCAGTAGGTGCCAAAGGTAGTTTCAGAAGATTCAATTCTTCTGAAGAAACTTTTTCCGCAATGGTTTGCGGAGTTTCTCCTGTTTGAATCATGGCGTTTCCAATCCAGTAAGCTACTCCCTTGGACAATACGCCACCGTCATTGAGACGATCTACTACCACATTGGGAAGGGGTGTTTCGACTTCGTCCACCCCGTCCACTCCTAATAGCCGTAGAACCGTTCGTTCCGTAGATACGGTAGTATGCTTATCGATAAACTCTTGCATGCTTCCGGCGATCTTTGCCGCATAGGAACGAGCTTCCTCCACTTGCTTTGGGTCTAAATTTAATTTGCTTTTCATTCTTACGATCTCCTTCAACGCTTTCGTAGATATACCGATTCGGTTCCTAAAGGTACCCTTTTGCCCCTTCAATAATTTCAGGATATAAGCCAAGAATCTCGGCAATCTGGATGGCCTCTTTCGGCACATCCCTGGCCCCTTCTACTACACGCAAACGGTAGTCCATGTACTTGGCAACCAGTTGGATTCGTTCCTTTCGGTTGGCATAACGCAATTCCCGTCTCAATCGCTCAAAGTCCGCTTGAGCCAAGCCAATAACCTGTAAATTTACTACTCCGGGCAAGTCTGCCACGGAATCAAAATGGGTGGTAATCAAGCAAATGTAAGGTTTTTTCATCAAATAAGAAACCAGGCCTTTGCTGAGAGCCGTTCCCTCTTTGGGATTGGTACCACTGGCAATTTCATCAATGAGAAGCAGCGTCTTCTCTTGGCTGTGATCCAAAGCCTCTCTCAATTCTTCCATTTCTCCGCCAAAGCTGGACAATCCTCTTTCCAGAGACTGACTATCACCGATTAACATTTGAATATGGGAAGAAAGCCCTACTTTCGCCTGAGCTGCCGGCACAAAGAACCCATACTGGGTCATCAAGGCTACCAATCCGGCCAATTTCAACGAAACAGTTTTTCCTCCCATGTTGGCTCCGGTGATACAGGCCACCCCGGGCTTCAACACAAAGCTAACGGGACAGTATTCCTTTCCTTTTCTTTCCAACAGGGCCTCCACCTCCAAATGGCGTCCTCGGTCCAACTCCAACCCATGGTCATCTATAATTTCCGGTTTCACCAAATTACGGCTCAAAGCCAATTGAGCTTTGGCATAGGTTCGATCAAACAGACCCACCCGCTTACCGTTTTCCAAAAGCAAGCTCCCATACTCTGCCACCTTATGGGACAAAGCTTCTCGCACCTTCCATTCTTCTTCTTCAATGGCTTCTTCAGCCTGATTCATTTGATGAATCAAACCATCCACTTTTTCCGTATCTTTTAATCCAAAGGTCACTGACATATAGTCTTCTTCGAATCGACAAAGACGAGAAACCTGCTCCATTTCCCGAAGGCGCTCCGGTTCCGACTTGGATACCACACACTCAAATTTCGGAGTTAACGAAACACCTTTTTCTTCTTTCAGCTGCTGGCTCAGAGCTTTTCGTTCCAACCGAATCTCTTTTTCCAGCTGTCTTTTCTTCTCTCGAAGCTCCTTCAACGCCAAAGAGAACTCGTCGTACAAATAGAAAGTTTGAATGCCTTCTTCCCTTGGATCCAAAGCTTTTAATAAAGATTTCACCGAGGCCAAACGAAAAGGCTCCGGTAAAGGTTGATGAAAAATTTCTGAAAACTCTTCCAGATGTTGATGAAGTTTTTCCATAGCCAGGAGCAGATTTTTCAATTCAAAAAGCTCCACCACCGTAAGCACATCTTTTCCGGCTCTGGTAATACTAAAAGTGCAATCCTTCATCTCCATGAAAGCTCCCTCCACCGGGTTCCAGTACTCTTTTCGACTCACGATGGTTTCTTTCAACAAATGAATTCGTTCCAGTTCCTGCCGCAAGTCTTCTTCCTGTCCCGGGAAAAAGGGCTCCATTTCTTTTTTTGCCTTTTCTCCAAAAGGTGTCAACAAGTTTAAACTACCCATTACATAGTCCAACCCGGACTGATTTTTAGTTTTACTGTTGGCTAATCTTTTCGCCATAAATCGGCTCCTATCGTTTCACATCCAATATGGGGAGGTTTGGCAGAGCCCCCCTCATGGAAACCATCAATTCTTCATGCTCAAAAGCATATCCGGTGGGGGCCGTAGGATTCAACGACACCGCCAACACCTTGATGTTTTCCAGTACCTGGACTTGCAATCCTTTCTTACACCACTGTTGCCACGAGTGACTGTCGATAAATATTTTAGTGGGATCTTTCAACACAAAAACTAACTTTTTCAATTTCCCGGGGTAAATGTCTTCAATCACGCCCTTGGTCATGGCCCCCGGAAGATACACATATCGTGTGTGGTCATTCAACTCCTCATCTAAAAATCGAGAGGCAGTGAGTCCCGTCTTCCCTTCGAAGTTGCGAAGAGTCAGGCCGTCCTCTGTCTGGTCCAAGAAAAAAATTTGATCCTCCCCATTTTCTTTAATCAGGGAAATGGCTTCCTTGTCTTTGAATACCGGCAACCCATAAAGACCTACTACATGAGCCGTCTCTTCCACCACTCGTTTCATGCTCCGGGATAGCACCGCACCAGTTGCCAAAACCACGCCGTCGGAAGTGGCGGGAGCGGCAATGGACCTCCGGTCCACCGCCCCATCAATCAAAATCAATTGAGCTCCCAAGGCCAACATTTCTTCACACAGCTGCTTGTGCTCTCTGGTAGAAAGGGGCCCGGCCACTTGAACATAGCCGGAGTCCACCACACGGCACAGCAGAAGAGGACCGATGGATGTGCGATACTCCGTCATTCGCAAAATCTCCAACCCCGCCTCTGCCAATTCATACAGCTTAGTGGGAACGGAAACCAAAGTCCCCTCATAAAGGTACACTTTCGGTTTCTCCGTTCCCGTAACAAGATCCGTACTTTCCCCGTCCCTGCCAGTGGAAGTAACGCCCAGTGATATGCCTTCATCCATGGCCTCTTCAACAAAATAATTCAGAGTTGTAGTTTTCCCCGAGTTTTTGGCCATCCCGACGATGGAAATGGTTCTATTCAGTTGGGAAAACTCGCGCAAAACCCCCATGAGCCCTCCCGTTACTTGTGCTTATTACGTTCATGCCGTAAGAGGTGGGCAGGTTCCATGGACATACGCTCTCCTTGGGCCAACCCTGCTACTCCCTCATAGTGATATTCTTTTTTTCCGGTACAATAATCGCAAGTGCATTTTATCTCTGGTAAATCTACCGGTTCCGTGTAGGTAGTGATTACACCTTCGTAATTTCTTAAAATCACCTTGTCCGGAGTTTGAGAAATTACATATTGAGGCATCACTGGCGTCTTCCCGCCACCACCCGGCGCATCCACCACAAAGGTAGGTACTGCGTAGCCGGAAGTGTGACCCCGGAGTCCTTCAATGATTTCAATCCCCTTTGACACTTTGGTTCTGAAATGTTCGATTCCCAAAGACAAATCGCACTGGTAAATATAGTATGGACGAACTCGATTCATAACCAACCCATGTACCAAATCCCTCATTATGTGGGAACAGTCGTTAACTCCCCGCAAGAGCACGCTTTGATTTCCCAGGGGAATTCCCGCATCCGCCAGCTTTCGGCAAGCCTCCACGGCATCCGGTGTGATTTCTTTGGGATGGTTGAAATGTGTATTGAGCCAAATGGGGTGATATTTTTTCAGCATATCACAAAGCCGATCCGTAATCCTCATGGGCATGACCACCGGGGTTCTGGACCCTAGTCGCACAATCTCCACATGGGGAATCTTTCTCAATTCACTGATGATGTATTCCAGCACCTCATCCTCCACCAGTAAGCAATCTCCACCGGACAACAAAACATCCCGGACGACGGGAGTACGCCGGATATAGTCAATGCACGCATTAATGTCTTCCATAGAACGAGCGCCATCCGTTTCTCCTGCCAATCTTCTTCTGGTACAATGTCTGCAATACATAGAACACTGGTCTGTAATTAAAAACAGAACTCTGTCCGGATATCGGTGGGTCAATCCGGGAGCCGGAGAATCTTCGTCCTCATGAAGAGGATCCATCATGTCTGCCTCGGAACGATGGGTTTCCGCCAAAGTAGGTACCGCCTGCATACGTACCGGGCATCTGGGGTCCGACGGATCCATTAAAGAGGCATAGTAAGGAGTAATCCCTACGCGAAAGCCTCTCATTACCTTTTCGATGTCTGCTTTTTCTTCCGGAGTTAAATTAATAACCTGTTGGATTTGATCCACAGTGGTTAATCGATTTTGGACCTGCCAATGCCAATCATTCCACTGCTCATCCGTAACACCCTTCCAAAGAGGAACATCTTTCCAATTCCTTATCGCCATCTTGATTCCCTTCTTTCTTTTCTACTTAAGGATTTACGCATACATTTCCTGGAACAATTTTTTCAAAGGTTCACTCTCTCTCAATACCTGGAGCGTGATTTCCGCATGTCCTTTGGTATATCCATTTCCTACAATCATGTTCACATCTTTTCCCACTCCTTCGGCTCCGAGAGCTGCTTTCGTAAAGCTGGTAGCCATGGAGAAGAAATATACCGTACCCCCATCTTTACAGGAAAGAATGGATGCCATTTCTGTATTCTCGATATTAACGCAGTTAATCACGATGTCGGCCAATTCCCCGTTAGTTAGCTCATGGATTTTATTGTACATGGCAACCGCATCGGTAGCATCGGCAGAAATATAGGCATCGGCCAGATTCAGGTCTTTGGCTCGATTGGTAGATCTTTCGCTATGGCCTACGCAAATCACCTTTCCAGTAACCCCGGCTCTTTTCTTTGCCTCATACAAACACAGCAACCCGGATTTTCCGCCACCGCCTATCACCACAACATTATCGCCGGGTTTTACCAATTTGGCTGTTTGAGCAGGAGCTCCAGCTACATCCAATGCTGATAATGCCAGCCCCTCCGGCATATCTGTGGGGATTTTTGCATAAATACCGCTTTGGAACAAAATAGCCTGACCTTTGATGTCTACTTGGTCAATATCCGGCCGCACATCATAGATTTCCTCAATCACCAGCGGGGTCAGGGAAAGAGATACCAATGTGGCAATTTTGTCTCCCGCTTTTAACTCTCCTACATAAGCCGGTCCTACTTCCTTCACAGTTCCAATCAACATCCCCCCGGAACCGGTAACAGGGTTTTTATGTTTCCCGGCTTTGGCTACGATGCCTTTCATGATTTTTTTAATTTCTTCCACATTTCCTTCTGCTTGGCTTTCAATCTGCGTGAATGATGCGGAATCGATATTTAAGGTTTGAACGTCAATCAACACTTCATTGTCAAAAATCTCCATGGTGTTATCAATCACATCAGCGGGTTGAGGTAATACACCTTTGGGTGAAATTACGCGATGGGTACCATAAGGACATCCTTTTTTCATTGTTTCTTCCTCCTGTAACTTTAATTATATATTGGTGATACATCGTAAGCCGTGCTATTATCTTTATATATAGCAAGGCTCATGCCAAAGTAAAAGTGGAAACAACTCTTGAAATTCCAATCCTTATACGGGTGCTTGGCGATGAATTGAACCACATCGGCATCGCGCCCTAAAAAATCGATGCGATATCGGTTCGTTCCGAATGTGAGAATTTTTAGATAATTTTAAGAATCCTTTGATTTTCTTTTAATTCTCATGTAGTATCCTTAAGTTGAGATTCTTGGAAATCTCAAATCACAAACGGGGAAAATCCCTACTACTCTCAGAAAGGAGGAACAATTATGAGACCAGACGATCGTAAAATGTCCGGGAAAGCAAAGCTCTATTGGGGCCTGATTCTATTAGGATTCTTGGCTATGGAGTTTCCGGGGGTGCTGTTTTTCAAAGGCATAGCGGAACCCTATATCTTTGGGCTTCCTTTTATCTATGGCTTTATTCTATGTTGTTGGGCTTACATGTGTGTAGTAATATTCATAGCCTTTAAAAACAATTGGGGAGAGCCTGCGGAAACAACTGCGGCCGGCACACCGAAAGGAGGTGACATGCAATGAGTCCAAATGCAATCGCACTTATTATTATCGGCTTCTTTATGTTGTTCCCATTGGCCATCGGGTTCATTGCCAAAGGAAGGTCCGTCGCCACCACAGAAGACTATTTTGTACAAGGCCGTGGCATGGGATCCATCGCCGTATTCTTTACTGTAGCTGCTACTTGGTGGAGCGCATTCGCCTTCTTGGGGTCCAACGGGTATTTCTACACCACCGGTCCCATGTATTGGACCGCTATCGCTTGGAACATTTTATTCGGTTTGCTGTATTTTGGTGTAGGTAAAAAGATTTGGTACATGGGAAGATTAAACGGTTATATCACTCCCAAAGACTTCTTCGTCCATCAATATGGCTCGGTGGCTTTGGGAAACATTATTGCCGTCATCATGTTGCTGTTCACCATTCCTTACCTGCAGATTCAATTAACCGGTGGGGCTTACTTAATCCAGGTTGCCTCTGGTAACCAGATTCCATTTGCTCTGGCGGCGCTCTTGTTCTATGTAGTTATCATTATCTATGTGTGGGCAGGCGGATTGCGTGCCGTAGCTTGGACCGATATTTTCTACGGCGTGCTGCTGTTCTTCGGCATGATTTTTGCCGGGTTCTACATTGCCAATCTGCTGGGTGGACCGGCAGCGATGTTTGACCAGCTGGGCGAACAGTTCCCGGGCCATCGCATTTTAACAGAAACACGTTGGATGAACTGGCTGGCCATGTTTATCATCACCCCGGTGGGTTCCTTTATGGGTCCCCAGTTGTGGACACGTATGTATGCAGTAAAATCAGGCAAACTATTCAACCTGATGCCTTTCCTGCTGGGATTCGCAGCCATTGCCTATATCGGATCCGCTCTTACCGGCAACAGCGGAAAATTATTGTACCCTGATGTTGCCACTTTGGAAAGAGGCATCGCGGACTACATTCTGCCTACCGTGCTTTTCAATCATGCACCTTTCGTGTTGGCCACTACTTTAATGGCCTGCGGAGCAGCAGCAGCCATGTCAACCGCCAACTCTCAAATCCACGCTATGTCCGCCGGATATACCATGGACTTCCATAAAACTTATATCAACAAAAATATGTCCGAAAGATCCCTGGTATGGGTTGGACGCTGGGCCATTCTGGTCTTCTCGGCCATCGCTTATATCATGGCATTGTATGTGCCCGGCTTGCTGGTAACCATCGGCTTGGTAGCTTTGGGAGGAACAGCACAAGTTATTGTACCCACTATGGGTGCCTTGTTCTGGAAGAGATCCACCGTGGCGGGGGCCATAGCGGGAACGTTAACAGGAATTGGCCTTCTCAGCCTGTTTACTTTCAAAGTACTCACCCCTCCCGGACCCTTCGCTAGTGGTGGAGGCGCTTTGTTGGCCTTAATCGTTAACATTATTGTGTTCATCGTAGTGTCCTATGTCACCAAGCCTCGACCGGAAAAACTGATGAACGAATTGAAACAGCAATATTCCGATTTCTATCACGGCGTGAATATGTAGCTTCTATGCTTCACGGGAGAAGAAATCCTCCCAAAAAGAAAAACAACCATCAAAAAACCCCGATCCATTTCCTATGGACCGGGGTTTTTTCTCAATATTTAAAAATAGTTTCCCAATAGTACCAGGCCACTCCTCCGAAAAGAGCAACCACACCTCCAACAATCAAAATCCGCACCAGAATCATTTTTCTTGTCAATTTAACCATGGTTCTCTCCTCCCTCTTCCCGAAGCAGTTGATGATTAAACTTATATCCCACCCCCCGAATGTTTAGAATATATTTGGGGCTGTCCGGCCCTGGTTCAATCTTTTTTCTAAGCGTGCTGATGTACACCATCACTGTTCTGGAATCTCCTGCCAAGCTGCTGGTTTGCCATGCCAATTCAAACAACTGCTCTGCACTAAACACCCTTCGGGGGTTTTGTACAAACAGCAAGAGAAGATCAAATTCCTTGGCAGTCAAAGAAACGTCTTCTCCCTCCACCACCACTTCCCGGGTGGTAACATTTACCGTAAGTCCGGGATAGGTATAAACCTCTTCTCCCTTTCCCTTATGAAGTCCCAGAGTTTGGTGTCTGCGAAGATGGGCTTTGATGCGGGCCACCAGCTCTCCCGGCATAAAAGGCTTGGTCATATAATCATCTCCCCCTGCGGAGAGGGCAATGATTTTATCCATTTCTTCCTCTCGACAGCTTAAAAACAAGATGCCAACCTCGCTCTTTTTACGAATCTCCAAACATAAAGCGTTCCCGTCAATATCCGGAAGCATAATATCCAGCACCACGAAATCCGGCTTTTCCTTTTCCAGAACTTCCAGGGCTTCTTTTCCCGTATAGGCAGACAGGGGAGAAAAGCCCTCCTTTTGGAGATAGGAAACCACCAAATCGTTGATGGCCTTTTCATCATCTATGATTAATATCTTTTCTCCTGCCATGGGTTCCTCCTATACGCCTCTCTTCATTCTAATCTTGATACAGGGGAATTGCAACGACGAAGGTGCTGCCCCGGCCTACACTGCTTTTCACTTCAATGGTTCCGTGATGCGCTTCCACGATTTCCTTGCATATGGTAAGCCCCAGACCGCTGTTGCCGGAATTCTTTCCTGCACCTTCATCCTTCCCCTTATAAAACCGTTGGAAAATTTGGGACATCTCCCCGGTGGGAATCCCCGGACCTTTGTCACTTACGGTGAATACTAGCCGTTCCCGACTTCGTTCAATGAAAAACTTCACTTGGATGGAATCTCCCGGCTTGGAATACCGGATGGCATTTTGCAAAATATTATTGAAAACCTGACCCATTCTCTGATTGTCCACGATTACATTGTGTTTGGAGAGTTCCTTGCGTTCCCGTGACAACGCCAACTTCATGCCGGCGTTTCGAACATCCAATCCATAATTTTTCACCAACTCTTCCGCCAATTCTTCGGCGCCCATCAGAGAAAACTGAAAGCTGAATTGTTTGGTTTCCAGTTTGGACAGTTGAAACAAATCTAGAATCAAATTTTCCAGCATAAGGGTCTTTTTAAAAATGGTATCCAAAGCCGTTTGTCGATCTTCCGGCATGTTCAGAGTGCCATCCCGAAGAGCGGTAATATAGCCCAAAATCGAAGTGACCGGTGTCTTCAGCTCATGAGAAATATAGGACAACAGCTGCTCCCGGGCATTCTTGGAAGTCAGCAATTGTTCCTCAGCCTCTTTGGTGGTGGTTACATCCCGAAGGATTCCCTCAATGGCAACAGCCTCCCCATTTTCGTAAATCAGTGTACGCTTCATCTCTCCCCACAAAGGGCCCGTATTTTTATGAAGAAGTCGAAATAATCCGGTTTCCTGCTCTTGAGATTTCGGATGACGGGGATCAAACAGCTCTTGGATACGCTCTACTTCTGAGGAGTCCACCACATTTAAATAGAAGCGGGAATCTCCATAAAAATCTTGCGGTGTATATCCCAACATCCGCTCCACAGAAGGGGTAATGTAGCTAAAGCTGGGATTTGGCTTAAAGCTATAAATAAAAATAACATCCGATGCATTTTCCGCCATCATCTTGAATATTTTTTCTGCAAAGCCCATTCGCTCCGTCGTTCGCTCCAAATAGAGAATAAAAATGATAAAATTCAACACATTGGAAAAGATGATTTCCGCCAGATACAGAGTGGAGGAGCCACTAAAATAACCTTCATAAATAGACCCCATGGCTTTCCCGTATCCCCACAAAAGAAACACCACCATAGCCATCCATTTCTGCAGTTTTTTCGTTTCCCAATGAGAAAAAATAATGGCAACCAGCACGGTAGTGATGGCCATTTGGAACATGGACAAGGGGAGATAGATGGCCATAATGTCAAATTGATAAAATACCGATACCGCCACCCAAATCATCAAATACAAAGTAAATCTCATCCAATATCCGGGAATTCTGCGATTGGAAAAAGAGTATACTCCAAACAAAAGACAGAGAATATTCAACACATCAAAAACTTTTCTGATTTCAAAAAGGCGGGATTCTTGCAAATTTTCCCCCAAAATTAAAAAGAGAAGGCTTAGGGAATAGAAAACCCAACAAAGCCCCCAGTACTGAATAAACCGCTCCTGGCTCCTTGCAAAAAGGTAAAAATATAGGCCGGCCATGAAAAGGGTAAAGCCGACAAACGCCATAAAGACCACGGATAGAATTCCCATGGTCTCATTATACCGAAAAAGGCCGATAAAATCCATTTGCTTTCGCCCCAATCCTTTTCTTTTTCAGAAAGAAATATGATAAAATATAGCTATGGAACTATCAACCTCTGTATTAATGGTCATCTTCATTTTCACCTTCATTCCTTTGGTTTTGGCAGAAGTGGCAAGGGCCAATTCGATTCCTACCGTAGGTGATTTTTTCTTGCAATCCAGAAGCATGCCTACGGTGATGGTGTTCTTTACTGTGTATGCCACATGGGTCAGTTCCTTCGCTTTTATGGGGTCTGCTTCCTCCTTCTATAGTCAGGGCCCTCTTTACATGACCGCCTTCGCATGGAATGGGTTGTTTGGCTTGCTCTTTATGACTTTGGGGAAAAGACTGTGGTTCTACGGGAAATGTTTCCATTACATCACCCCCACCGATTTTTTCCATGACATTTACGGTTCAAAACAATTAGATGGAATCGTCACCGGAATCCTCATAGTTTTTACCATTCCTTATCTGATGATACAACTTTCCGGAGGAGCCTATCTCATCGAAACCGCTACTTACGGATTGATTCCCTGGAGAGTGGCCGGGCTGATTTTCTATTTGATTATCATCATTTACTTATGGGCCGGAGGACTTCGTGCCGTAGCGCTGGCAGACATTTTTTACGGCTGCCTGATTTTCCTTTCCATGCTGATTACCGGATTTTTCGTGGTTTGGAAAGCCGGTGGAATTCAGGCGACTTTCCAAATTATGACGGAAACCAACCCGGAACTTTTAACTCTTCCCCAAAACAGCCCCTGGTCTTCTTCATTGCTCTGGCTGGGTATGTTTCTCATCGTGCCTGTCGGTGCTTTGATGGGCCCTCAGATGTGGATTCGCATCTACGCCACGGGGCGTCTAAAAACCTTTCAAATCATGCCGTTGCTGATTATCTTGGCCACCATCATGTACCTGGGTCCTTTGTTTGCCGGATCCGCAGGCAGGGCCCTGCTACCGAATCTGACTCACACCGACAATCTCATTCCCCAGCTTCTGGCCCAATATGCTCCCCCCATTCTGGGAGCCATCCTATTGTGTGGTATTGCTGCCGCTGCCCTGTCCACCGCCAATTCCCAAATCCACGCTTTGGCTACCATATATACCATGGATGTGCACAGAAGATATATTAATCCCAACGCACCGGAACGCACTCTGGTGAGCGTTGGAAAGTGGTCTGTTCTGGGAATATCCGCCGTAGCCTATATCCTTTTGCTTCAATCCCCGGGATTGATTATTGAAACCGGCACCATCGGGATGAGCGGAACCGCCCAATTAATCGTTCCTACATTGGGGGCTCTCTTTTGGAAAAGATCCCATGCAGCAGCTGCATCTTGGGGCTTAATTGTGGGCGTGTTTTTTCTAATCCTTCTCCTGTTCGCCACGGACTTACCGGTTATCTTTGCAGCCATCCTGGCGTTGACTGCCAACATCCTTACTTTTATACCCTTAAGCGCAGCCATGCCCACCGTCATGAGCACACGAAAACGAATCGTAGAATACCAAATCCTATACGAAAATCGCTAATCCAATAAGAAAGGAATCTACCATGCCAAAAGTCAATCCTGTAATCACCGAAAACATTCATCGGAACCTGGTGGAATTTGCCCGGGAAAATTATCCCCGCTTCTATTATCTTTCCTACAGCCTGGTAAAAAACCGGGAAGCGGCCATGGAAGTAGTAACCAATGTAATTTACTTCAGTCTTCTAAACGGAAGAAAACTGCAGGATCTTCCTCCTATGAAAATCTGGTATTACCAATTGCTATGTCGCTATGGCATGCGTAGCATGCATCAAAGAAACTATGAGCGAAAATTTACGGACAACTCCCAACTATATGCCCTTATGGAAACCATAGAACCTTCTGCCACCAATGTGTTCAAACTCTTCTACCTGGAAGATATGACGGTATCCGAAATCGAAGACATTCTCCATCTGAAAAACCCGGAAGTATTGGGAAGACTATCTCTAGTGCGAAGAGAGCTGAAAATCGATTCCTCAATGGACGAAGAATCTCTGAACCGACTGAAAGAAATCAAAACCATTTATTTCGAACCGGAGCTTCCGGAAGAATTGGGTGCGCAGGTGGAAGAAGTCATCAAAAAAGAAGAAGAGAGCTCCGCAAAACAGGAAGCTCAGTCCAAAAAATTCCGGTGGATTAAACCGGTGGGCGCCGTTGTCCTAGCCCTCCTAATCTTTTTTCTTACTCTAAAGGCTGCAGATCAAAATCCGGATTTTGCGGAAAATGTCCTTTCCCTTCCCATCCTGGGGAACTTATTTGCCCCCTTCCTATAGGCCAGCGTCTATAGAGACTGAAGATACGCCATTTCTTCTTTGTTCAGTTTTCGGTAATGGCCTGCCATCAAGCGGCCCAAACGGATCTCCCCGACAGAGGTCCGTTTTAGTTCCACCACCGGGTGACCCACGGCTTTCAACATTTTTCGCACTTGCCTGTTCTTACCCTCATGAATGGTAATTTGCAGCAGAGTCCCTTTTTCCGATTCTTTCAACAATTCCACTTGGGCAGGTTTGGTGATATATCCCCCAATGTCTACCCCGCTTTTCAATTTATGAATTCGTTCTTTTGAAGGATGCCCTGTGACCCAGGCTTCATATGTCTTGGGCACCTGATGCTTGGGATGACTCATCCGAAAGCTCATTTGCCCGTCGTTGGTCATAATCAAAAGTCCCGAAGTATCATAATCCAACCTTCCCACAGGAAAAACCCGTTGGGTCACATCGGTCAACAAATCCGTCACCACAGGCCTCCCCTGGGGATCTTGAGCCGCCGTAATGTAACCAAGGGGCTTATGCAACGCATAGTAAACCCTTTCTTCGGGTCCCTCCAAAAGGATTCCACCAATCTGAACCCGATCCCCCTCCTTCACATCGTATCCCAACTCTGAAAGGATTTTTCCATTGACCAGAACCTTTCCCTCCTGAATCAACTGATCCGCTTTTCTACGGCTGGCTATTCCGTGTTGCGCAATGTATTTGTTCAGTCTCATTTTTCACCTGTTGCTTTCTTTTTTATGGGTTCTTTGGCCCACTTCTTCCCTGCTTCCCGACTTCTGTTTCCTAGGGATTATATCATCTCTTTCCTTGCTATTTCAAGAAAAACAAGGTATGATTATGGTGTGAACCGCTATTAACTCACTGGAACAGGAGTGAACCATGACCAACAAATCCTACGGCACAGCCAGGGTCTTGGAACCCAACCATGTGCTTCCCACTGTGGCCTGGCGAATTGATAACAGTCGCAAATTGCTTCCACACGAACTGCGAATCTCCATTCGCCGCATTCATTTGGAAGGCACCAGCTTCAAGCAAATCTCCATGGAAGCCAATCACGACGAAGAGGCCATCAAAAGCAAAATCATGGATATTGTGATAAAGCGGGGAAAATTGCACAATCCTGTCACAGACACCGGCGGTCTTTTATATGGCATCGTAGAAGAAATTGGCCCCGAATATGACAATCCAAAAGGCTTTAAAATAGGAGATGAAGTTCTCTGCAACACTTCCCTTACCACCGTGCCACTCTATCTCAGCCATATCCGAAGTGTTCATAAAGCACTGGGACAAATCGAAGCCGACGGATATGCCATCGCCTTCAACGAAATCCCTTTGGTCCCCAAGCCAATGGACCTTCCCGCCCATATCCTTCTCTTCACCTTCAACGAATCCGGCACCCTTTTCCATATCAGCAAGGAAGCCTATGGCAAACAAAATGTGTTGATTGTGGGCAATAATTTGATGATGAACCTGCTTTATGGTTATACCGTCCGTCGGGTAGTAAGCCCGGGCGCTAATGTGGTCTGTTTGCTGGATAAAAAAACTGAGCTGACTTTAAAAGGCACACGAATCGATCAACTCATCTCTCAAGTTTTCACAGAAATTCACTATGTAAACATCTTAAAGCCTTTGGAATGCCTGGAAAGTCTCAATCTGGATGCCCTTTTTGACATCTCCATCAATTGTGCAGATATTCCCGGGGCGGAAACCATCAACATTCTGGCCACCCGTTCGGGGGGGTCCGTTTTTTTTGCCAACTTGGTGAACAATTACAACATCGGCCTCTACATCACCGAGTCCATTGCCAGGCAGCTGAACATCCAGTGTGCCGACGGTTACTTGGAGGAATACGATGCCTTCGATATCCAGATGACCAAGGAATTGATGCCTTATTTAAACGATGTTTACATGGGGGACCCGGTCTTCCTCAAAGAACCGGCCTACGCCACACTGAAGAACAGAAGCTTCAAGGAATCGCTGGGATACAGCGCCGCGGTAGCTGAAGGCTTCATTTCCCACTCTCATCTGATGACCCAATTGGTGGAAGAGGTTTTGCGGGTGGCCAAGTACGACTGTCACGTGCTGATTACCGGAGAAACCGGAGTCGGCAAGGAAAAACTGGCCAACATCATCCAGAAGAACAGCAGTCGAAAAATGCAACCTTACCTCAAGGTGAACTGCGCCTCCATCGCTCCCAATCTAATGGAATCGGAGTTTTTTGGATATGAGAAAGGCGCCTTTACCGGGGCCAATCCCTCCGGGAAAAAAGGCTACTTTGAAACCGGAGACCACGGGATTCTATTCCTGGATGAAATTGCTGAAATCCCCCCGGAGATGCAAGCCAAATTGCTTCGAGTGCTTCAAGACGGAGAATTCTATCGGGTGGGCGGAAACCATCCCATCCGCACCAATGTGCGAATCCTTTCCGCCACCAACAAAAACTTGGAAGAGTTGGTAGAAAAAAATGTTTTTCGAAGAGATCTCTATTATCGCTTAAATGTGTTTCCCATACGAATTCCATCCTTGGAAGAACGGCGAGAAGACATTGCCCCACTCATCCATTATTTTCTGGAAACCTATGGGGAAAAGTTTGGAATCCAAAGGACCATAGAAGAAGATGCCGTCACTTACCTGTCCCAGCAAAGTTTCCCTGGAAATGTCCGGGAATTGGAGAACCTGGTACAACGACTGATGATTACCACTCCCAAAGAATACATCTCTTTGATGGATGTTCTTCAGGAGCGGAACAAGGACATATTTTCAGCCACCTCCACAGGTCCTAGCCAAATGCACCTTTCCTTGGATGAAGTGGTGGGCCAACTGGAAAAAGCCTTGCTCAAGCAAGCCCAGGGTCGATACGGTTCCACCCGAAAAGCGGCTGCAGCTCTTGGAATCAGCCAAACACAATTTGTTCGAAAAAGCAAAAAATATCAGCTAACCACGGAAGACGAAAAAGAACAGGGATAGAATCCCTAATACCAAGGGTTGGTGAATCAAGTAAAAAAGAAGGGCATGTCGCCCGGTAAACAAGAACGGAAGAATTCGCCTTGGCCTTTTTTTCAAAGGCCAACGGCTTTTTTTATGAGGATAAAGCAGCGGACCTGTAAACGCTCCTACTAATAAAATTCCTCCATAGGGCAAAAAGGAGAAATAGTCGGCTGAGTATACCCCTTGTTTCATAGGGAGAATCATGGACAACCAGGGAAACCCCTGGGGCGTCACGGGCTCCCAGAAGAAGAAAACCAACCCCAGCAAGGTAAGCGGCACGCCCAGCCACAAAAGAACCTTTCGATTTTTAGCATGCTCCAAAAGAGAAAACAACAGGATGGACAAGGCCAGCATATGAAGGACCCCAAAAGTAATGAGATATCGATTTCCTTCCCCCTGCCACAAGTCCATTCCCCATGTGGCTAGGGTGAGTAATAAAGCCACTCCCATCAGTTTTGCGCCTCTGGCTAAATTGGATCGGCTAAAACTACAGCTAATCCCACAAAGCCACACAAAGCTGAGGACTACCAGCATCCGGATAAAGCTCCGCAAGGGCCAATGAAAATAGAAGGGAAGAAAAGCAAAATCCACTTGAAAGACATAGGCCAAGTCAAACAAAATGTGATCGAAAATCATAAACCACACCAGAATGCCTCTCCAAAAATCCAATTCCCATATCCGCATCGCCTCGATATGAATCGACCCTTCTCTTTCCATCAATCCCCTTCCTTCCTTACCGGAATATGGTAGAGATAAACCCCGGGGTCTTCCTCCAAAGCCAGCATCTCCTTCAATATCTTCTGATACAAGAACAATTGAGGTTCGTAATGCTGCCAAAGTTGTTCATTGGAACGATTGGTTTTGTAATCCAAAATCACATACCCTTGGGCATCTCGAAACACCAAATCCATAACCCCGTTTACATACCCGTCTCGATCCGATACCAGTTGCAACTCTTCTCCCAAGGCGGCCATCAACGGATGGTCTTTGGAAAGGTAGAAAGAAAAGGGCAATTCCGTATAAATTTCTTCTGCTTTCTCCAACACGGAAAAAAGGTTTTGCGGAAAAGCCCTGTGGGGCCCTGCCCATTCTTGAGAGTATCCTCCCTCCATCATATCGTGACATACCTCCAACAAAACTTGGCGGTAAAACTCTTCTTCCTGGTCGGATACCCCATGAAAACCCAGCAGCCCATCAACCAAAATAGCGGCGCCTTGTTGGTCTGGAAGATGGGGCAAACGGCTTACCAATGCTTCCATAAGATGATGAACTAAAGTGCCCAACAATGTACTTTCTCTGCCTCTTCTACGGTACGCTTCCTCCTCCGAAGTTTCCCATATCAAAAGTTCGCCGGATTCCTCTTCCTGCGAAGACAAGGGCTCCTCTTTGCTTTTCACCTGACTGGGAAGCACGGTTTGATAAGTGGATTCTCTGTCCAATGATGGGAGTGCCTGCTCTCCCCATCGATCTGGAATTTCTTTCTCTCCGGGGGATGTTTTTTCCCGTGGAGAGTCTCCGGCTTCCGCCAGCTTTTGATGAAGATCCAACAACCCCTCAGTCAAAAGATCTTCCCATCGCCCGGGTTTTCGATCTCCCGCCAAGGGCTGAGAAGATGGGCTGTCGTCCCCCCCATTTTTATACATCTCCGGAATCACCAAAATATTTTCTGCCCGTGTGGCTGCCACATACAGCAGTCGCTGATCTTCTTCCTGTAATTTTCTTTCTTCCTCTTCCTTCTCTTGCGAAAAGTATCTGGTTTCCACCATCTTCCCCATAGGAGGGCCTCCCGGATTTTTGTTGGGTATATGAAACCATCGGATTGTCCGGTTCTGGTAATCATACTGTTTTTCCGGCTCTCTGCTTCCAGAATAGGCCCCATCGGCCAGGATGACCACTGGAGCCTCCAAGCCTTTGGTCTTATGGAGATTCATCAACCGCACGCCTTTGGGTTTCCCCGTCAGAGATAACTCATATTCAAAATCCCCCGACAAAATGTCCTCCTCCAGAAAACGAACCAACTGAGAAAGATCTCTGATTTTTCCTTCTTCCTCTCCCTGCCTTATAAGCTCCAACGCATAATACAACGTATCTGGTTCTTCTTTTACCTGAAAGGCCTCTGTCAGGTAACTCAACCGCATTTCTTCCATGGCCATTCGAAAAATGGCGGTGGGGGGCCTACCCATAAGAACAGACCTCAGCCTATTGATTTCTTCTTCCACGGCCAACGCATAAGAAGAGCCTTCTCCTTGCATCCACCGATAGTACTCTTTTTCCGAAAGGGAATAGGGCTCCAGCAACATCAAACGACCCCGAAGGGTAGGGTCTTCCGGGGTGGCCAAATAAGCCAAAAGTCGTGTCAACATTCTGAGACAAGTGCTACTTTCCAAATTCGACCTGCCGGCCACTTGATAAGGAATTCCCTTCTCCCGAAACAACTCGATATAAGAATCCAACTTATTTTTCCTGGAAGTCACCACCATAAAGTCTTCATACCCCAAAGGCCGGGTTGTCATTCGCTTCTCTTTTGCGTTATAGCAAGACACCGGTTTGTTCAGTAGCCCGCCGATTAGTGACAGTACTTGTTCTTCCTCTGTGCCGGGAATTGCAGAGGTCGTAGCCGTTCGTTTTTTGGGAAGAATGGCCCGATACCGATACACTCCATCCCATGCTATGTGGTCCACCTCTGAAAAAGCCTTTTGTTTTTCTGCAAATTCAACGGGGGGAAATTCATCTCCAAAAAATCGCCCTCCGGAAAAAATATCATTGAACCATTGACACAAAGGTGCCGATGAGCGAAAGTTTCGAGCTAATTGGTACACGCCACTTTCCCCATCTCGGGAAAAATCATTTTCTACCCGATGAAAATTGTCCACATCCCCTCCACGAAAACGATAGATCGCCTGCTTTTCATCTCCTACAATAAACAGCCTACCGGGACGATTGGCGGTCAGCAGATGAAAAAGCCGGGACTGAACAGGATTGGTGTCTTGAAACTCGTCAACCAGATAATAAACATACTTGTTTCGAATGTATTCCAGCAACAACCCCTTATTGGCCGCCTCTTTTTCCAGCATCTCCACCAGGAGGCACAGGCTTCTCTGGTAACTGATTTGACTTTTTCCCCAACAGGCAAGAAGATACGCCTCCTGCATCTCCTTTACCCAGGACATCGCCTCCCTATACTTGTTTTCACCGTAGGCTTCATAAATCCGCCCTCTTCGAGAATCCTCCAGACATTCCAAAGCACGTTCTAGAAGTTGTTCCGGTTTTTTGGCCTTTCCTTTGCCTTCTTTATAAGAAAAAACCTGAAACATATTGTCCAGAAAAATCACTCCGTTGACCGGATGCTCCAGCTGAGAGGCTTTCCAGGCTTTTCGATAGCATTCTACACTTTTCTTCGTGGTCATACCTCTTCTTTGCTCTTCGTTGTTGCCCATAAGAATGTTCTTGTCATAGTATCCTTTCAGCTCCTCTGCCAAAATTCTTGCCGCTTCCATATAATTCCGAAGCTCTTGGGTCCATTGAAAGAAAGAGTCCGGTGGCAATTCAATCTGAAAAGTGTCCTCTTCCATGGCATATTGTAGAAGCCTTCTTAGATCCTCAGGTTTAAAATCCATATCCAATAACCGAACCGCTCCCCGATAAGCCGATAGTGGAACCTGGTTTTGCCACATTTCTCTT
Organism: uncultured Oscillospiraceae bacterium; assembly: GCA_964489555.1. Lineage (GTDB taxonomy): Bacteria > Bacillota > Clostridia > Peptostreptococcales > Anaerovoracaceae > JAAZGD01. The sequence continues at coordinate 132,072 of CAZAZF010000004.1, forward strand.
AGAACATCCTCTATGATTGCTCCCTTTTCAGAAGGTTTTTCCAAAGGAGACATGTCCAGAGGAACCCCGCTTTCTGCCGGGAATTCCATCAGAAGCTTTCGACAAAAGCTGTCAATGGTACCGAAAAAAGCCATGTCCAACTGGGCCAGTCCATCCCGATATCTCTTTTCCTGGGAAGTCCCTGCTCTCTTTTGAATTTGAGCCTCCAGCTCTTCTGTAATCCTGCCGTAAAACATTCGGGCCGCCTCTCTGGTAAACGTAATGGCCACTACGGAGGAAAGAGGCACGCCCCGTCCAATCAACCCCATCACTCGATTTACCAGACTGCTGGTCTTTCCCGAACCAGCTCCTGCCGCTAAAAACACATTCTGGGCAAGCCCGAGTTCGGAGGAAATGGTTTCTCTGGTTTTTTGATCCGACCAATCCTTATTTATCAAGGCCCTGCCCCTCCTTTCGCAAACTTTGAAAATAGCGGTTTTTTTGTTGAAGTACACATTGCTCCTTTGCTTTACAGTACATGCAATGATTTGCTTCCTCTCGCTTCCATCCTTCTCCCGTTTCCAAAGCATTCACTGCCTCTTTTAACAGACCAACCACTTCTTCCCGGCGGGTTTCAGAGTAAGAGCAGAAAATGTCCCTCCCTTGTTTCGGGTAAAGATAATGTCCTTCCTTCACCGGCACCGGAGGTGCCTCCTGTTGAAGCAGCCAACAATAGAACAGCACTTGCAGGCAGCTCTTGCTGTCCTCCTCCACTTGATTCACCGAGTCTCCTGTTTTCACATCGGAAATCACCATCATCTCTTTTTCCCGATCTTCTTCCACCAGGTCTGCCTTTCCCCTAAGCCATATTTTTTCTTCCAGTATTTCCTTGTCTGTCATGGGGTGTTCCACATAAACCATCCTTCGGTTATCCGTAGGATGTTTTAGCCCCACATATTCTTTTGCCAATTTTTCTATATCACGAATCTCTTTCTCTGGGTTTCCCACCGGGGGAAATTCTTTTTTCCAACGGGAAATCACCTGATGGCAAAAGGTTTCCATCCTTCTCTCTTTGTCCTCCAAAGAAAGCCCGCCTTTTTCCCACTGGTGATATCGTGCAAAAATCTCATGGCACAAAGTGCCTTTTTCTCCTGTATCCAGCCACCTTCCCGGTTCTTTCTCCTTTTCCGGCAGCTTCATCTCCATAAGATGAGTGATGGCAAACCCATAAGGACATTTCACCATCTCTTCCGCTTCCGTGGCGGAAAGGCGAAGGGGTGCCACGGGCCCTAAGCCCTCAGACCCTATTACCTCCAACGGAAGCACCCTTCTGGGCCCCTTCCAAAAAGACCGTACCATATACCTTTCTTCCCGGGTCAAGGGAAGGCGATGTTCTTCAAAAAAGCCGCCCCCCGGCTCGTTTACGAAAGACTCCTCCAAATCAACCAGAATAGAAGGCTTCGCCTTGGATTTCAAGGTGGCGGTATCATAATGGCTATAACTAACGACTATGGATTGTTTTTGCTCTCTCAACCAATCCAGGGTATCCCGAAATTCCTTCAAGGATTCTCCTGTTTTTTCCAAAGAAGTCTTCAATGTGGATTGAGGACACTTTTTTCGCAACTCAAGAATGTCTCCATCAAGAAGAAACGGGTCTTCTGTGGGTCTGTGAATCATCTCTTCCATTCCCACCAGAAAAACTCCGGGGCGGTGAATGAGAGGCAACTGCCCCAATGTGGTAAGATGAACCTTTCCCTCTCTAGTAGTTTCTCCCGGAGTTTTCAATGATTTCAAAGAGTCCCGGATGGCTCTTTCCAAGGAAGGGATTTCTTCTTCCCCAAACCCGGCCAACAAGGCCTGTTCCGTTCTTAACGCAATTCCTTCCTTGACACAGCCATATCTTTCGGATCCTTCTCCCAATGTGAAGGGAATCACCGGATGTTCCTGATAATATTGGGCGAATCGAGCAACCTTTCCTGCGGCGACTACAAACCGGTCATAAGAAAGTCCCGTTTTTATGATTCGATCCAACACTTCTCGCCATTCGTTATAAGAGCCATATCCTTCAAAAACAACATTTTTTCCCTCTTCCTTGAAGGGAGACAGGGGCAAAAGCTCCCATTGAGAGCAGCGATGAAATTCTTCCTTTGGGTAAATTCTTTCCAGCACGGCCTGTTCCAAAGGGGTAAACGGATCTTCCACCAGGTGGTAAATTCTTCTTTCCGTCTTTCTCAAGGAAACCATGTCCTGATTCAAGAGATACCGCAATGCCCTTACCTCATCCCAAAGATTCAAAGCCTGCATCTCTTGAAGGTAGGGAATCAACAGTTCTTCCAGTACCCGGCGGTTTTTATTCTCCAAAACCCCGGGCAAAAACAAGGTACGAAGTCCGTCGATTTCCTTTTCCTCCGGTCCCGCATACTGATGTCGAAGCTTTTGCAGTGCTTCCCAACAAACTTGAGCATCCCGATAGGATGCGTTTCGAAAATACCCGGAGGTATTGTTGCGAAGAATTCTCATCATAACAAAAATGCTCACCGCAGCCCCAACAGGGCGGGTGGGCATGGAAACACCACGAAGAATGGCCGCCTCTCTTGCCAAACCATAAGGATTTGCAACTTGCTGATAAATCGGAGAAGCTCCGCGCTGCGCTTGACTTTTCAACCACTCATATCCGTTAAACTTCTTGGTAACAATAATCTTGTTGATGATAGTCATACCCTTTTCTCCTGTATTATCCCGCCTGGCTATCGAACCGGGGCCTCCCATGGAGGAATGATGTGTCGATAGTAATCCTCCTCCAAAATTAACCGGGCAAAGTAGAAACGATTGGCCACTAACCCATTCACATAATCCACATATCCCCCACTCAAATCTTCTCCCGATTCCTTCAAGCGGCCTTTCTCATCAAAAACTTCCGATTTCCCTGTTCTGGTATTGTATCGCCCCTGGTCGGTAATCCAACTTCGGTTGGCGAACATCACCAAAGGAGAAGCCTCAGAAAAAATGTCCCGTCCCGACAATAGCCTCGCGTCATATTCCAATCCAAAAAGATTGCTTAAAGTAGGAATGATGTCCAGGGTGGAGCAATATTTATCCACCGTCTCCGGCTCCATCTCCGGAGTCCATAGAATAAAAGTGCTTTGGTACAATTCAAAATCAGGTTCAACCGGATGCCCCAAAAATTCACTGATTTCCTCGTGAGTCAGGCCATAAGGATAATGATCACCGGAAATGGCAAACACGGTATCGGACAACTCTCCCGCCGCATCCAGCTCTCGAATCAACCATTCCATGGCCAAATCCAATTCAATGTTGCATGCTACATAAGCTTTGCAGCTTTCACTCATATCCAAATCTTCCACCTTGTCCCGATGCTTACGAGCCATATTGTTGCCACCCCAGTTGTAATTCTTATGGCCACTTACAGTCATATAATATACATGCCAAGGAGCCGTCCCTATAAACTCCGCGGTGGTAAGTTGAATCATCTCCAAATCGGATTCCGGCCATTGCTCTTTCACCTTCAGGCCGGTTCCCAACCCTTTATAAGTATAGCCCATGTTGGGGTGAGATTCCGTTCGGCCATAGTATTCCGCATAGTGATTATGGTACGCTAAGGTTCGATAATTTAGCTTGCTAAACTGATTACCCATGGTAAAAGGAAGCCAGTTTTTAGAGGAAGTTTGAAGGCTCCACACACCGGATTTGGGGATTAGCCCCAAACACTGAACATACTCTCCGTCCGAGGTGGACACCCCCCACAACGGGTTATAAAAATTCGTAAATCGATATCCTTCATTGGCCATCATATACAAGGTAGGGGTGTATTTTTGGTGCACTGCCAAAGTGGAAAAACCTTCCCCACAGACAAACACTAAATTCTTACCTTCAAAAATTCCCGTTTTCTCATTTTGCCGAGTTGGAATCTTTGTCCCAAAATATTGATGCATCAACTGCCGGGTGGAATGAGGATCCTCTTCTGCCAAAGTAATGAAATCGATGTCCATCCTGTTGTAATCGTAAGCTACCATTTCTTTGCCCTCTGCCGAATGCTCTTCCTCCAAAATCACATCCACCTTAGGGTTGAATCCAAATACCAACCGTCCCGCATCCAACACCATCCCCGGGCCTACCCCCAAATTCGGGACGGACACTTGAATGGCGTTGGTTCGAAACAAAGCATCTCTCGGAGTATTGGGTCCCGCACCGGTAAAAAGCAAGACCGCCACCAAGGCAATTACCGTGCCCACAGCCAATCCGGACAATCGAAGCATGGGATTTTTACCGGGAAACCCTTTGTGCAGGTTTTTTTGGAAAATCAAGTACCCGATTGGGACCAGCAAGAGCAAGCCGATTGGCAAAATGCAATGCCAAATCTCCATCAAAATATCACGCCAAAAATGAGCCACCTCGCCGGCTTGCGTCATTGAAAACACGGTAAAATATGTGCGGAAATAGCTGTGATACACCAACTGTCCCGCCCATAAAATAAACGAAGCCCAAAGAAGAACGGACCCAAAAACAGCCCTCCCTTTTTTAGGCAACACAAGGGTAATCACATATAGAAAAAGAGCTCCCAGCAGGGAAAACAAAAGAATGAAAACAAGCCCGATCCCAAAGAACGGACGCACCGTCCAGGCTCGGACTACAAACTCAAAATACAAAAAGGCCAATAAATAAAACCAGAACAAGTAAAGACTCTTCTTCATCCAATTCCTTTCTTTTCCAGCCCGCTCTTTAGATATCCTTCTCCGGTTTTCCCTCCTCTTCCGGAGTCCATTGAATCCGGATTTGCCGGGGATCTGGCTCTTTTTCCCCTTCTTCCACATGGATGGCCAGTTCAATGTCTTCGATTTCCGGCAAATCTTTCACGCTGGAAAACCCAAAATGCTTAAGAAATTCCTGGGTGGTTCCGTATAGAATAGGCCTGCCGATACCATTGGTGCGGCCCACTTCCTTCACCAATTCTTTATTCAACAGTCCCTCCATAACCCGGTCCGACTTGATGCCTCGTATGGAATCAATTTCTCCCTTGGTTACCGGCTGTCGATAGGCAACGATGGCTAATACTTCCAGTGCGGATTGGGATAGTTTTCGCTTTTTCACTGGGGTACACAACCGTTCTATATAGTCCCCATAATCAGAAGAGGTGACCAATTGAAAAGCTTTATCCACCTCTCGTATGCGCAAGCCCCGGGCCTGCTGTTCATATTCCTCCTTCAACTCCAAAAGGCAATCATAAACTTCTTTCCAATCTTCGTTGAATACCTCCGCCGCAGTCTTGACCGGAAGCAATTCTCCCCATGTAAACATCATGGCCTCTAAAGCCGCTTTCATACTTTTTCTTGTCATGCGCCCATTTCTCCTATGATCTTCTTGCTGGCTTCATCCAGGGCAATACGTTTTTCCCGCTCTTGTGAACTGAGTTTCTGCACCAATATTTCATCAAAGGGTTGCGGCTGATGTACATCCACCTGGTGATCTTTGATCATCTCCAGTATGGAGACGAAGGTGATGGCCGCCTCATAACGATCTTTTTTCACCATCAATTTCCCAAAGGGCAATGAAGTAACACCGGCGGTTTGAAAAAATTCCTCAATGTAACGAACCCTCTGGTCGATGGTCATCCGTTCCCGTTCCACCCGTTGATATTCTTTCCGGATTTCTTCCATCTTTTGCTTTTTTAATAAAAAGACATGGAAGGTCTGAATAAATTGACTCAAATCCATAGAAAGAAATTCATCCGGTTGTTCCGTATAGCGTGAAATATCTTCCTGCGGCTTTTGATAAATTCTCCGGTTTTCCTCTTCAGCAAAAGACAACATTTCCGAAGCCTTCTTGAATCTCTTGTACTCCAAAAGGCGGGTCACCAATTCTTTTCTGGGATCTTCCTCAATGACCGCTTCCCCTTCTTCGTTGAATCGGGGAAGCAACATTTTGGCTTTTATTTCAATCAAAGTAGCTGCGAGGACCATGAACTCCGTCGCCACAGTCACATCCAGCTCCTCCATTTGATCAATATACTCAAAGTACTGCTTTGTAATCTGGAAGACCTCAATATCATAAATGCTCATTTCTGCATTTTCTATGAGGTACACCAAAAGATCAAAGGGTCCTTCGAACATTTTCATTCGCACCTTATAGCTCATAAATGCCCCTTTTTCTCTGGCTATTATTATAGTATAAAAGCCCTATTATGACAATCAAAGCTCCAATCCACTGGGCTTGTTCCGGCACTTCTTTGAAAAAGAAAAATGCCAATATTGGAGCAAAAATGATTTCTCCAATTTCCAATGTTGAAACATCCAGCGCCGACACATAGCCCAAACACCAGTTAAACAAAGCATGCCCGCCTATTTGACATAGCAATGTCATCAAAGCAATGTAGAAATAGTCAAATCCGCTGTAACCGGTAAAAGGAATGCCCATTAAAACCATTCCAAAGAAAAAAAATCCCCAGCAAGAGCCAAACACCAGGGTGATGTATAACCCGGAGGGAACCCGAACTCGAACCATATTTCCCAACACAAAATAGACACCCAAACCAATTGCGGCCATCAATGCGTACAAATCTCCCAGGAAATGAGTGCTATCCAACGAATAATCGCCCCCGGTGACAAGAATCCCGCCTATCAAAGCAATTGTGATTCCCGCTATGGATGACATCGGTACTTTTTTTCGAAAAACAAACAATGTGATAAATAAGACTACCACCGGATGCAGTTCCATCAATACAATCGCACTGGTAATCGTAGTTAGAGTAACCGCTTGAAACCAGGTGTAGAAATGAAAAAAAAGAACTCCTCCCGCCAAAAGACTCAAAACGTAATCTTTAAATCTAATGTTTTTAAACTCTTTTCTCTTTTGAAAAAGGCTGGGAAAAAGAAAAAACGGCAAAGAAAAAGTCAATCGATAGAAACCAATTGCCATTGCATCTGCGTCAATAAATCGAGTGATAATACCGGAAGTGGACCCTAACATAACTGCAAAAATCAATACCCAACGTGCATGCTTTTGAAAAAAATTAGGCGAATTCAATTGGTCGCCCTCCCTATATTCTGTTGATGGTTTTCTCACCTCTTGTGGCGGGCCCCTCCTTTGGCTACATTCATTCTGGTGATGGCTTTGGCCAGCGCCACCTTGGCCAAGGCCACTTCCTGCATGTCCTCCTGATGATCCCGAATCCAAGCTTCCGCATCTTCTTTTAATGTTTTTGCCCGGGTCAAATCAATATCCTGGGACCATTCCGCCGCATCGGTAAATAAAACAATGCTATCCTTCACATCAATATAGCCTCCGGAAATAGCTGCAATCCGAAAATCACCGGAGCCACACTCCTGGATCCACAACTCCCCCACATCCAAAAGCTTACAAGCCCAAGTGTGATTGGCCATAAAACCCTCTTCGCCTTCCAGGGTTCTACAAATTACCAATTCCACCTCCCCTTTATAAAACAATTTTGAAGGAGTGATTACTTCCAATTTTACCGGTTTAGCCATGACTCTTCTCGTACCTTTCTAGCACTTCATCAATACCTCCCGCAAACAAGAACAAAGACTCCGGAATTTGATCGTGTTTGCCTTCCAAAATCTCTTTGAAGCTTCGTATGGTCTCCGCCAAAGGCAAATATTTGCCCGGAGTCCCGGTGAAAGCTTCTGCCACACTAAAGGGCTGGCTCAGGAATCGTTGGATTTTACGGGCTCGGTTTACCAAAAGTTTGTCGTGATCCGAAAGCTCATCCATGCCCAGAATGGCAATGATATCCTGTAGTTCCTTATATCTCTGCAATACTTCTTGAACTCCACGGGCCGTATTATAATGGTCGTCCCCCAGGATTAATGGATCCATAATACGGGAAGTGGAATCCAGAGGGTCTACTGCCGGGTAAATACCCAGTTCTGTAATAGCCCGGCTCAACACCGTAGTGGCATCCAGATGGGCAAAGGTGGTAGCCGGGGCCGGATCCGTCAAGTCATCCGCCGGCACATAAATCGCCTGAACCGAGGTGATGGACCCTTTTTTTGTAGAAGTGATTCGCTCCTGCAAAGCACCCATTTCCGTAGCCAGAGTAGGTTGATACCCTACAGCGGAAGGAACACGACCCAACAAGGCAGACACTTCCGATCCCGCTTGAGTAAATCGGAAAATGTTGTCGATAAACAGGAGCACATCCTGTCCTTCTTCATCTCGAAAGTATTCTGCCATAGTAAGTCCCGTCAAGGCCACCCTCATACGGGCTCCCGGCGGTTCATTCATCTGACCAAATACCATGGCCGTTTTATCAATAACTCCGGATTCTATCATCTCGTAATAGAGATCATTTCCCTCTCGAGTTCTCTCCCCTACTCCTGCAAACACAGAAATGCCACCGTGTTCCTTGGCAATGTTGGCAATCAATTCCTGGATCAGCACCGTCTTTCCAACTCCAGCTCCCCCAAACAAACCTACTTTACCGCCTCTTGTATAGGGCGCAATCAAATCGATTACTTTGATTCCGGTCTCGAAGACCTGGGCAGTGGTATCCTGGTCCTCAAAGCTAGGGGCCGGCTTATGGATATAGTCCCGTCGTTCTGTCCCTACCGGGCCCTTCTCGTCTATGGTCTCTCCGATTACATTGAAAAGTCGCCCCAACACCTCTTTTCCAACCGGGACCGATATGGGATTTCCTGTGTCCTCCCCTTCCAGTCCCCGCCTCAATCCATCTGTGGAAGACAGGGCCACACAACGAACCACATCATCTCCGATATGTTGGGCCACTTCTGCTACCACAATTTTTCCCTCAAAGGGAATGTGAATGGCGTTTAAAAGCTCCGGCATATCATCGGGACTAAACTTCAAATCGATAACCGGGCCTATAATCTGGTGTATTACTCCTTTGCTCAACCTATGTCACCTCCTATTTCTGCGCTTCCGAGCCGGAGACCACTTCAATGATCTCATTGGTAATGGCCGCCTGTCGAGCTCGGTTATAGTAAAGAGACAGGTCGCCTAGCATTTCTCTTGCATTATCTGTAGCATTTTCCATAGCCATCCTTCGAGCTGCATGTTCACAGGTGGCCGATTCTATAATGGCACCAAAGACCACAATTTCCACATACTTGGGAACCAGGTAATTGAATACGGCCTCTACAGAAGGCTCATACTCAATTTCCCTCTCTACCCGCAACACCTCCGGGTCCTGCTCAATTTTGAAGGGAAGCAACTGAACCGATTTCACCTGCTGTTCCAGATTATTCACAAAAGAAGTATAAATCAAAACCACCCGGTCAATTTCCCCCCGATCATACATCTCTATGACCGGTTTGCTGATTTCCCGGGTCTCCAAGAAAGAGATGCTTTCCGGTGGAGCCAGATACTCCGCGATGATTTCTTTTTCCCGTTTTCGGAAAAAATCCCGCCCTCTTGTACCTATAGCAACAATAACCGGCTGTTCCTGACCTATTTCCCGAAGGGCGGTGCGAATTACATTGCTGTTGAAACTCCCGCATAAACCTTTACAACTGGTAATAATAATGTAACAAGTCCGGTGAATTTCACGACTTCCTTCCAAATATTGATCCGGCACCTCCGAAGAGTTGTTAAATACTTCAGCTATGGAATCTGTAATAAAGTGAAAGTACTCCGTGGTTTTTTCAAAGGTGGCTTTGGCTCGTCGGAGCTTTGCAGCGGACACCAACTTCATGGCACTGGTGATATGCTCAATGCTATTGATGGATTTCATTCTTCTTTTGATGTCCTGCATATTGCTTGCAGCCATTCCCAGCCCTCCTCTCTTTGGTATAAAGTCTTTTTATGTCAACGACTTTTCTCGGATGGATTTAAATTCGAGAATAGCCTCCCGCAATTTTTCTTCCGTTTCTTCTTCAATCTTCCCGCTGCTTTTAATCGCTTTTCCAATTTCGGCATGTTGGGTAGCCATAAATTCATAGAATTCTTTCTCAAAGGTTTTGATTTCTTCCACCGGCACATCCGACAAATATCGATTCACCGCCGCATAAATAATCATTACCTGCTTCTCTACCGAAACAGGTTGGTATTGAGGCTGTTTCAAGATCTCCATCAAAATAACGCCGTGGTCCAACCGAATCTTGGTTTCCTTGTCCACATCCGAACCAAACTGTGAGAAAGAGGCTAATTCCCGATATTGAGCCAGTTCCAACTTGATTTTGCTGGAAACCTGCTTCATGGCTTTGATTTGAGCATTGCCTCCAACACGGGAAACCGAAATGCCTGCGTTAACCGCCGGTCTTTGACCGGAGAAAAACAGTTCTGTCTCCAAGAAAATCTGTCCATCGGTGATGGAAATTACATTGGTAGGAATATACGCAGATACATCTCCCGCTTGAGTTTCAATAATCGGTAAAGCCGTTAAAGAACCCGCCCCCAATTCATCCGAAAGCTTGGCCGCCCGCTCCAAAAGTCGAGAATGAAGGTAGAACACATCCCCCGGATAAGCTTCCCGCCCAGGAGGTCTTCTTAAAAGAAGACTCATGGCTCGATACGCCACCGCATGTTTGGACAAATCATCATAAATAATCAGTACATGCCGTCCTTTGTACATAAAATACTCTCCCATGGCACACCCTGCGTAAGGAGCTATATATTGAAGGGGGGCTACATCCGAAGCCGTAGCACATACTACGATGGTGTAATCCATGGCCCCTTTCATTTCCAAAGTTTGCACCAGCTGAGCCACCGTTGACTTCTTTTGGCCTATAGCCACATAGATGCAAATCACATCCTCTTCCTTTTGGTTGATGATGGTGTCAATGGCGATGGCTGTTTTTCCCGTCTGCCGGTCCCCGATAATCAACTCTCTCTGTCCTTTTCCAATAGGAATCATGGAATCGATGGCTTTCAAACCGGTTTGAAGGGGTTGGTGAACGCTTTTTCGCTGCAACACTCCGGGAGCCGGAGACTCCACCGGTCTTCGTTCTGTGGTTTTAATCGGTCCTTTTCCATCCAAAGGTTGACCCAAGGCATTCACCACGCGGCCCACCATTTCTTCTCCCACAGGGACTTCCACTACGGAACCTGTCGGCTTAACAATGTCACCCTCTCGAATCTCTTTGTCCGATCCCATGATGACCACGCCCACATTATCTTCCTCTAGATTCAGGGCCATTCCATATACTTCTCCCGGGAACTCCAATAGTTCACCGGACATGCAGTTCTCCAATCCGTATACGCGGGCAATGCCGTCTCCAACCTGTA
>CAZAZF010000005.1:0-111931 GCA_964489555.1 uncultured Oscillospiraceae bacterium
GATGACATCAGGAGTGTTGTCAAGGAAAAACTCCACAACAACTTGACACCGTCTTTTGCGTTTTCTGGGTTTCCATTATTTGCTTGGTTAGGATATAATAAAACAACCCGTGGATTAAAAGGAAAGGAGACCAGCTATGAAGAAAGTTGTGGTTATCATATTGATTTTACTGGTTATAAGCTTGGGAGTGGGAGGTTACATCTTTATGAACTCCGCAGGCCAAGGAGTTTTCAATGGTTCCATGCAGATGGTAACCAACCAGGAGACCACTCTGAAAATTGGCAGAGATCAGGCGATGGGAAGAGGCTTTGATGTGGACGAATTTGAATCCACTCATACGCTGGAGCCTCTGCGCATTAACTCCAGCTGGGATCAGCATCAAATTCCCGGTGTCCTGATTCGCGCTTCCCAAGAAAAGGGCATTGTCATCCTGGTCCATGGTATGAGTGGAAATCGAATCAGTGTATACCCGGAGGCAGAAATGTTTTTACGTAACGGCTATCATGTGCTGGCTTATGATCAAAGAAGCTCCGGCGAAAACACAGCACCCTATACCACCTATGGAGTATGGGAAAGTAAGGATCTTTTAGATTACATCCGATATGTGGAAGATGCCTTCCCGGAGGGCACACCCATCATTTTGTGGGGAACCTCTTTTGGGGGAGCTACCGTTGGCATCGCCCTGGGAGACCCTTCCATTCAGGATAAAGTCGAGGCTGCCATTTTAGACAGCCCTATCAGCAGCATGGAAGATATGATTGCCGCCAAGACCGAAGAAATGGGCATCCCCTTTCCCACCAACCTATTGATGAAGGCCGGTAGTTTTTATACCAACCGGGAACTGGGCTTCTCTTTCCAAGACGGCGAAGTAACACAATATACGGCAACCACCACCATTCCCACCCTGGTGATGAACAGCCAGGTAGATACCGTTACCCCCTACTATATGGGGGAGGAAATATATCATTCTCTTACCGTAGAAAAGAAGGAGCTATTTACCGTACCAGACAGTAAACATGGTGATTTGTACAACGACTATCCCGAAGAATACGAAAATGCCATAATAAATTTCTTGCTATAGAAAATCCAATGGATAAAGGAGACCTTGCTATGTTGGACCTACGAAAAATTAGATTTCCGTTGTTAAAGGCGGAAGCCCACAACCGTGACGAAATCCAAAAGGAGCACTTTCGCCAACGAGGGGAAGTGGCTGTTAAAAACCTCATTCAGAATAATTTTAAAGCCTATTATTGCCCTACTTTGGAAGAAGCCAAAACCCAAGTTTTATCCCTGATACCAAAGGGAGGTACCATTGGCTTTGGAGATTCCCATACTGTTTTTGCCTTGGGGCTGGAGGAGGAGTTGGAAAAAATGGGATGTATATCCATTCCCCACACTTGCGCCGTCAATGCCAATGCTTTTCGAGAAAAGATTCCCGGGTTTCAAATTCTGGGGGATCAACAAACTACCAAAGAAATTTTAATGCAATACTTGGTTGCCGATGTTTTTATGCTGGGGGCCAATGCCATCACTATGGATGGTCAAATCATAAATATTGACGGGGCTGGCAATCGAATCGCCGGGAGTATTTACGGATCCGAAAGGATGATTTTTATCGCCGGCGCCAATAAGTTGGTTCGGGACGTAGAAGCGGGGTTGGCCCGAACGAGAGATGAGGCGGCCCAAATGAACAACATTAAATATGACCATAATTTAAGCTGCAACAAAACCGGACTCTGTCAAGAGTGTACTTCTCAATACCGAAATTGCAACATTACCGCCATCTACCACAAGCAACCGGAGGCCGGAGACTTTCACGTCATTATTATAGGCGAAGAGCTGGGTTTCTAACCCAGCTCTTCATTATTCCGATACGTTTCCTATCCTAATCTATACTTTATGACCCGCTGGTTCCCACGATGACTTTGCCTTCCACGGCTTTTTCAATGGCCCGGGTCTTTTCTGCGTCAAACCAGCTGCATAGCTCAATCAGCTGAATCCCTTCTTCCTTCATCTTGCGGGCTGTAGATACTGCATCCTCCAGGTCTCTCACGAAAACGGCATGGGTGTTCCAACCCTCCGATAAAAGATCATAACGGACCGGTTCCACCACTCCCCGCATCACCACAAGGATACCATACTCCTTCAAATCCTCTCCCAATGATTCCATCCCACCGAGGTTTTCCTCTGAGTGTTTCACATTGAGACATTTGGTTTTCCCCTGGCCAAGCTGCTGGAATCTAGCGGTAATGGCATCGTCGAAGTCTCCACAAAAATTCAGTAAATCAAACCCGTCTTTTCCCAACTGAATCACCAGCTTTTCCGCCTCCAACATTCCATCCACTCCCACGATTTGGCTCAGACTTTCCGAATTTTCATAAATCGCCTGATAGCTCCCGGGGACAATTCCCGGCACATTGATGATAAAGGCATACTTCAACATTCTCTTCACTTCCTTTCCTTTAAAAAAGACGCCCTCCATGAAGGCGTCTTGTGGTGGGCGATATTGGACTCGAACCAACGACTTCCACCTTGTCGAGATGGCACTCTACCAGCTGAGTTAATCGCCCTCGACGGAAAAATCAAGGCGTTCCCTTTTCTTTCCGTTACAATCATTAGTATGCCATAAAAGACTTCTACTTGCAATCCGCTAATTGGAGAAGAGCGGCCAACAAATAATCCGCACCTCTTATTAAATCCTCCGGCCTTGTGTCTTCTTGGGGCACATGACTTCGCCCTCCTATACTTGGTACGAAAATCATGCCCGTGGGCACAAAGGGTGCCAGCATGCAAGCATCGTGAACCGCACCACTGTTCATTATAAGATAGGGTTCTCCCATCCGAGTGGCAGTTTTCTCCAACAATGCTACCATCCTCGGATTCATGGAGTCCGGTTTGGAAAAGGCCACTTCACGATAATGACAGCGGATATTTCTCTTATTACATATTTCTTCCATCCGAAGCAAAATCTCTTCCATGATGGCGTGAATGGATTCTTCATTGGCGGAGCGAACCTCTACGGTAAAGGTTGCTTGCCCGGGAATCACATTGGACCCGTTGGGCAAAACCTGGATTCGCCCTACTGTGGCCACTCCTTCTTCCTCTCCCAACTCTCTGCCACAGCGTTCCACTTCCAAGATGCCGGCGGCCGCCGCCGCCAAGGCATCTTGTCTTCCTTTCATGGGCGAAGCCCCGGCATGATTGCCCACCCCCGTCAGGGTAAATTCATTTACTTTCATACCATAAATCCGATCCACAATACCGAGCCCCACTCCGTGGCTCTCCAGAATCGGGCCTTGCTCAATGTGAAGCTCCAGCATCCCCTGAATGCGGCGCCAATCCAGCAACATGACTGAATCATAGGGGGAATATCCTTCCTTTGCCAGAATTTCTCCCAAGGAAACACCTTCCTGATTTTTCAAGGAATCTAGGTCCTTCGTTCCATATTTTCCCGTCAAAAACTTGCTGCCGGTAAGGGTGGAACCAAAATTGGAACCCTCCTCTTCCGCAAAAACCACCAACTGAATTGTTTTTCCACACTCTGCTTTTTCTTCCCGGATTCTCCGCAAAGCCTCTAAAACAGAAAGTGTCCCATAAATTCCGTCCAACCATCCTCCATTTTGAACTGTGTCGATATGAGATCCTGCCAGGATGACCGGTTTGTCCTTGTCTTCCGGAAAACCAAAAAATAGATTCCCCACCGGATCTGTTTTTACAAACAATCCAATCGCCTCTGCGCATTCCCTTAAATAATCTCTAGCCTCCCGGTCCATGGCACCATAAGAAAAACGAGTGACCCCTTTCCCAGGGGTCTCCGTCTTCTCTTTCATTTTTTCTAAATCCTCCAGGAGCCGCGACCCATTTACCCGCATTCCAGAATCATTACTTTTCATATGCTGCTCCAAAAGGCTCACCGGGTACGAACTGGCCTTGGCCCTTTTCTCCAATATAATGTCCTTGTTCCACTACTTTTTTCCCCCGCAAAAATACGGTCTCCGCACGACCTTTCTGTTGGAATCCTTCAAAAGGACAGTAATCCACACCCTCCAAATTATTGGCGGCTTGAATCACTCCTTCATATGCGGGGTCGAACACCACCACATCCCCATCAAAACCCACCGCCAATTGACCTTTTCTGGAAAGACCGTTGATTTTCGCCGGCATGGTGGCAAACAAGTCCACGAGACGAGAGCGAGAGATTCGACCTTCCTCAACGCCATAAGTCCACAAAATGTTCAATCGGTTCTGTAAACTGGGCGCTCCATTGGGAATGTCCGCAAAGGATTTCCCTTCCCCATATCCCATATGTTTCTGTTCTTTAAAATCAAATCCGCAATGGTCTGAGCTGACTGCGTTAAGCCATTTTTTATCGATGGCCTCCCATAAGGCCGTGCGGTGTTCTTCTGTTCTCAAGGCGGGTGAACAAACGTATTTAGCGCCTTCAAAGTGGGGCTTGGCCAAGTCTTCCGTATCCAGCACCAAGTAATGGGAACAGGTTTCTCCGAATATTTGTTGACCATTATGATTGGCTTTCTTGATCTCTTCCAAGGCTTCTCTGGCCGATACATGAACCACGTACAAGGGGGCCTCCGCTAATTGGGCCAAATAAATAGCTCTTCGAGTGGCTTCTGCTTCTACTACCGGAGGGCGAGAGACTGCATGATAATAGGGTTCTACCTTTCCTTCTGCCACCAGTCGCTGGGTAAGCACATCAATCATATCTGCATTTTCCGCATGGACCATAACGGTAATCCCGGCATCTTTTCCTTGATATAGTGCCTTTAAAATCGCATCGTCATCGGCATGAAAGAACATCCCCTTATAAGCCATAAACAATTTCATAGTGGGGTATCCCGCCTTGGCCAATTCCGGAATCTCCTGAATTACCTCGGGCCGAGGATCTGTCATAACGCTATGAAATGAGTAGTCCACCATGGCAATGCCGTCCACATCGGTTTTCCGATACTCATCGATGCTTTGAACCAGCCCTTTTCCCGGTTCCTGATTGACAAATTCAATCAGGGTAGTGGTCCCACCTACCGCCGCTGCATGAGAGGTTTCGAACCCTCGCACCTTGCTCCCTTTATAGTTAAAGGAAAAGTGTACATGCTGATCCACGCCTCCCGGCAAAATGTATTTTCCCGTTGCGTTTACCACTTCATGGGCTTCCACCTTCAGATTTTCACCAATGGCCTTGATGGTTTCACCCTCTATATAAACATCTGCTTTCACTTCATTATCAGAAGTAACGACTATTCCGTTTTGAATCAATACTGACATACTCTTCCTCCTTTATCGATACTCAATTTCGATTTCTTGAGCCCCTTCCCACAAAGTCTTCTTGCCCATTTCTTCCAGGTATTCCTTCCCTTCCGTAATGGTCAAAAAGTGGTTGCCGGAAAGCTGACCGGAACAGCTGGAAAAACAACAGGCCCCATAGGGCAAAAGAATTTCCATCTCGCTGACCCCACCAATGTATAATAGCATCTGCCCGATTTGGGGGTGACTGGTATTGTTCTCATAGGGAAGTCCTAACCGCTCCTCTCCATATGGAATCCAAACCGCTTCTCCACTCCAACGAACATGAATGACTTTACTTTTTAGCGGCAGCATTTTTCGAAAGGCTTCGCAAGTCAACGGAGCCTTCTCTTCCTCCAATATTCCTATCATCTCACGGCTGCCCACCTTAATCCGAAGTTCTGTCATGCGCATAATCCTCCTTTTATCCATCCAAAATTCCATACATATCAACCCATCGTCTTCCCTTTAAGTATAATCTTCTCTTCTTGTGGTGACAAGTTTCCTTTTCTATATGCAAATACATCTAAAAACCCATAGAGTTGATAGTAAAACCAAATAGATGATTATCCAAATGAAAGAAGGGGCAAAATGCAATATGTCGCCCCTTCTTTCTTGAATAAGGTAGATCCTTGTACTCTTAAACAGAACCGCTATTCTTTGTGGATAATTTTCCCGTCAAACACAGTAAGCACTACTTTGGTATCCAGAATTTCTTCATGAGGTACCCGGAACAAATCCCGATCTAATACCACAATGTCTGCAAACTTGCCTTTTTCCAGAGTCCCCATTTCGTCTTCTCTACCTACTCCATAGGCAGAACCGTATGTATAACTTCTCAACACTTCATAAAGAGATAATTTTTCTGTGGGGTTCCATCCTCCCTCCGGCATTCCGTCGTTGTGAAGTCTGGTTACCCCTCGATAGATTTCCAGGAAAGGATTGTTGCTTACAACCGGGCAATCACTGCCAATGGCCAAAACCCCGGCGGTATCATAAAGGCTTTTCAAAGGCCATGTTTTGTCGGCTCTTTCTTGACCCAGAACAATGGGATATGGGTTTTCATCAAACCGTTGGGTCAATGCAATATGCTCCGGTTGTACCGAAGGGAGCACCCCCAACTCCTTAAACCGCGGGAGGTCTTCCGGAGCCAACATTTCAATATGCTCGATGGCATGTCGGCATCGATTTCGACCATACAATTCTACCGCCTCTTCGTAAAAATCCAACCCCAGACGGGCAGACGCATCTCCGCAAGAGTGAAGCTTCACAGAGAAGCCCCGGCGGTGAGCTTCCGGCACCGCTTTGCGAATCGCCTCCAAATCGAAAAGCGAAATTCCACGGTTTCCCGGTTCATCCTCATAATCCTCCAATACCAATGCGGTGTGGGTAGTGGACACTCCATCTAAAAATTGCTTCACATGATTCACACGAACCTTCTCAGAGCCGTATTTTTCACGCCACACTTCCACTTGATCCAAATCCCCTAAAAGATCCGGGGCCGCATGCACACGAACCGTCAGACTGTTTCCTTTATCCATCTGATGATACACTTCCAGATTGCCCATATTCCCTTGGAAATAAGGTTGCACATCATTGATGGAAGTAATGCCAAATTTTTTCGCACCTTCCTGGAAGGATTGAATCAGCTGCTTTTCTTCCTCTTCGTTCAAAACAAAAGCATATTTCGTAGCCAAACCCACTGCAGATTCATAAAGAAATCCGGTGGGTTCTCCTTGGGAATCTCTTTCAATCTTCCCTCCAAAAGGGTCCGGCATGTCCTTTGTGATACCGGCAATGGAAAGTCCGGCACTATTCACCCAAGCACCATGTGCTTCTGCATTAATCAAGCAAACTGGCTTTTCCGGAAAATAGTAATCCAAAGATTTCTTCGTGGGGAGCTCTCGGTGATCCCAAAAGACATGATACCAGGAAAAACCGATGACCCAACCCCCTTTGTGAAGATCGTTCTTGACACTTTCCCAAACCATTTTTGCCGCCTCTTCTTCACTTCGAGCTTCGCTTAAATTCACATAGGTCCGATACATACCGGCCATTAATAAATGCGTGTGGCTGTCGTGAAAACCTGCCATGATGGTTTGGTCATGGTAAGTCAAAATTTGCGTATCTTCACCCAACCAGGGATGATAATTTTCACCTCTACCTACTTTTAGAATCCGATTGCCGGAAATGGCTATAAATCCATGAAAAGGATTCTCCTCCACCGAGTCAAAGATTCTGTTGCCTATTATTATCAAGTCTGCTTTCATTCCACTCTCCTTTGCATCTACCCTTGCTGTCTCAAAGGGCAAACCCCTTCTTTATTCCGAAATCGATAGTTTGAGAATCTCCTGATAACTATCCACACGACGATCCCGATGAAACTGCAAGATGTCGCGGGCTCTCTTGATTTCGTCCAAATCCAGTTCCGCTATAATCAAGTCCTCCTGATTCATTTTTCCCTCTGCCAACAGGTTGCCCCAGGGATCCGACACAAAACCGCGGCCATAGAATTCCATAAAGCCACTTCCATCCACGGCGTCCTCTCTTCCCACTCGATTGCAAGCACAAACATAGAAATTGTTATGAATTCCATGTCCTCTGATTCCGTCCACCCAGGTTTGGGAAGTGTCCAAATCCGGGTTGTCCGGCTCTGAACCAATGGCGGAAGGATAAAAAACAAAATCAGCACCCTTCAAAGCCAATATCCGGCTGGGCTCCGGAAACCATTCATCCCAACAAATCAACACTCCAAAAGTTCCGTATTTGGAACGAAAAACCAAATAGGGAGAGTCTCCGGGCGTGAAATAATATTTTTCAATATACTGGGGGCCTTCTGGAATGTGATGTTTCCTGTAATTACCTAAAAGCGTACCATCCGCATCAAATACGGCTGCAGAATTGTAATAAACTCCATCCATGGCATATTCGTAATAACAACTGATTAATACCACATCCAATTCTTTTGCCAGTTTTTGCATCCGCTGATTGAGCGGGCCGTTCACCGGCTCCGCCCAATCATACTTAGTATAGTCGATAGTCTGTGGAAAATACTGGCCGGAAAACAATTCCTGGGTGCAGATAATCTTAGCGCCTTTCTTCGCCAACTGTCGAATCTGCTCTTCCCCTTTCTCTACATTCTCATGTCGGTTCGGCACACAGCCAAACTGTGTCATGCCAATGATAACTTTTCCCTTGTTCATTGAAACCTCCTCGTCTTCATTCCGATTAAGCCATTACAAATCCAACAATCAGATACGCTACAATGGCCAGAGCCAAAGGAACCATAATCAAAGGAATGGAGGTTCGAGCATAATCCATATTTTTTAGGCCTACCGCTGCGCAGGTAACGGTGACTGCATCGCTGTAGAAGCAAGCATGACTTCCGAAAGAAGTGGCTGCTGCAACAGCACCGATGGTCAAATAGGGATTTACGCCCAAAGCTACGGCCAAAGGCAAAATGATGGGGAAGGAAATCGCCGCTACCCCCCAGAAACTTCCAGTAGAAAAGGCTAACGCCGCTACTACCACAAAGGTAACGGCCGGGAATAGAGCAGGACTCAATATGGGAGCCACACTTTCAATAACAAAGGGTGTCAAACCAAGTGCATCATTGAAGTCTTGGAGAATAAAAGCTGCCAATACCAGAATGGTCACATAGAGCATGTCCTTAAAGCCGTTCACCACCGCATCACAGAATTGACCTATGGTTAAAAGCCGCTGAACCATCAACATGATTCCGCAAACTACCGACGCCAAAATTACACCTAGCACAATATCCGCTGTATAGATGGCCACTACAATTAAAACCACCATGGGAAGAATGAAGTTCCAAGCACTAGAGGCTTTACTGGCCTTCATTCCTTCTACCTTTTCTCCTTCATAATGATAATCCGGGAACACCCTTCCCGTTTCCAACGCTCTTTCTTCGGCTTTTTTCATGGGCCCATAAAGCGGAATCACTCCCAAAGAGAAAAGAGGCACTGCAATTACTGCGAACCAGGCATATAGCATAAAGGGAATGGAGCTGGCATACGCCGTGAATCCCGAAACGCCATCCAGAACACCTACCTGTTCGATTTGAGAAGCATAGAGTACGCCCCATGAGGAAAAAGGCACCAGGATACATACCGCCGCTCCCGTGGAATTGACGATAAAGGCCAATCTCTCTCTGGAGATTTTCCACTTATCGGACAGATTCTGCATAGCCACTCCAACTCCCAATGCGTTCAAATAATCTTCTACAAAAATGATGATTCCTAAAACCCAAGTAAAAATCATGGTTTTTTTTCGGGAATTTGCTAATTTAGCACCAATATCAGCAAATCCCATGGCCGCACCGGATTCATCCAACAGTCGGATCATTGCTCCAAACATTCCAAACATAATGATGTAATAGGCAGAATCTCCGATTTCTGTAAGGGTATAGTCAAACCAAGTGCCCCACCAGGCCTCTTTGGCAAAAATAACCGCCCCCACAAAAGTGCCTAGGATGAGAGACTCTGCAGCCCTCTTTGTAACAACCGCCGTAATAATAACTACAAGAACCGGAACGAGACTAATAATTCCATAAGTTTCAAACCCTGTTAATGAATTCATCTACATGCTCCTTTCAAAAAAATAATTGCGCAAAAAACCTAAGGATATGAATTGCAAAGGTCATGCCAAAAAAAACATGGCCTCTTTTAGCCATTCTTAACCCTTCCTGTTTTGAAGGCAAAAAGAAGATGTAAGTCAAAACTTACATCTTCTCCATGAAATAACGGAATTGTCTTACAACTTGGACTTTTTCTTTATGTATTTATGGACTGACACTGTATTTCTAGACTTACACTTTGAAGGCGGGTTCCTTGTCGATTCCCAACCGTTTCATCTTTTGATACAAAAGTGGCCTGGAAATTTTCAAAAAAGAGGCTGCTTGTGTTTTATTTCCATGAAATTTTTGCAACACTTCTCGAATCAGCCTTTCTTCCACTTCTCTTTTTAGGATTTCAATGGGACTCTCTTCCTGGTCCAATTGTTCCAAATCGATGGCATAGGTATCCTCCTTTAAACGAAAATCCTCTCGCCTCAGTGTGGTGCCCTCTGCGTAAATCATGGCATTCTCCAACACATTGTACAGCTCTCGAACATTGCCGGGCCAATGATATTCCTCAAATAAACGGTAAACGGAAGGTTCTAAGTCTTGAATTTGTTTTCCCAACTCCCGGTTAAGGGCCGCCAATCGATACTCCACCAAATCCTGCATATCTTCCAATCGCTCTCTGAGCGGAGGCACTTCGATTGGAAATACATTAAGCCGGTAATAAAGATCCTCCCGAAATCTTTTTTGCTTAACCAAGTCATAAAGGTTCTCGTTGGTTGCTGCGATGATTCTCACATCCACCTGTTGCGTCCTTTCGCTGCCCACCACATCAATTTCCCCTTCTTGCAACACTCTCAAAATCTTGGGCTGAAGGGAAAGAGGCATTTGATTAATCTCGTCAATAAAAAGCGTCCCTTTATTGGCCAATTCAAACTTGCCCTTCTTCCCCCCTTTCTTAGCCCCGGTAAAGGCTCCTTCTTCATAGCCAAAAAGCTCGGACTCCACTAAATTTTCTGGCATGCCCGCTCCATTTACTTTCACAAAATCATTAAATGCCCGACTGCTAAGATTGTGTATGGAATGGGCAACCAGTTCCTTTCCCGTCCCCGTTTCTCCTGTGATGACTACGGTGGTATTAGAAACAGCGGCCAACTCTATTTGCCGCTTCAGCCCTTGAATCTTCCCGGACCTTCCGATGATATTGTGAATGTTGTATTTGGTGTTTTGATAATTTCGAACACGCTCTTTGTAATAGGCCATTTCTTCTCGGAGAGAAACATTGTATTTCCCCAGCAAAACGTCCAAAGTGTCTAGATTTTGAATCATATCATACTCCAAAACACCGACTACTCTTCCCTCATGACGAAGCTGAACCTGAGCACTTACACTCATTCGGCCATCCTTAAAATAGAAATGAATATTAAAAGCTTCGTCTCCTTTTAGAACATCGTACATAATAGAAGGAGGAAACACATCTTTAATAAACTTTCCCAAGGATTTTTTTCGATCCACCTTGATGTAATCGGCGCACTGCTCATTCAGATAAACCAACTTTCCTTGGTCATCGATTACCATCAACCCCTGAATGGCTTCTAAATATTTTTCATGATCTTTACTTAAATCCATGAATCAATGCCCGTCCCCTCATAAAACAGCTGCAATGTTTTTCCGAAAACCCTGGTACGAAACCTGTTATGGAATCTCATAAACTACCTCCGGAAAATCTTCTCGTTGGCCCCTTAATGTGGTTCGGACAAAGGAAGGTTCCTCCTCTCCTCGCAAGGTCCAAACATGAACCGTAATGCGACTCACATTATGAACACCGGAAAAGATGTATCCCATATTGCGGTGAACCTGACGTTTAATATAAGGATTCAAGTCCACCCCCGGGAAGGGATCCGCACTTTGATTCCAATTGCGGGAAGACAGTTTGGTTAAATCATATAAGGGAGCCTCCAACCAGTAGTTCACCACAATTCCGTAAGGCTCCTGCTCCGTTTGAATGGCCAAAGCCTTTTCTGCAAAAGTTCCCTCTTCCGTATTAATGGTTTCATGGAAAGGAAGAGACATAATCAAACTCCCCACCTTCATGGCATCTCCCACATATGGAGTGCCATGAATCACTTCCGCGTAGGAAAGCACATTGTTCTCAAACCATTGATCTGTTAACTTTAGCACACTGGCATCCAAGCCCTGCTCTACCAGATCAGCGGGGTGCAAGAACCCCAAAAAGTAAAGCTTCTTCAGGTCTTCATGGTCCACATATGCGTTTTCGACAAACACCGCATATCGCCTCGGATACCTTTTGTTGCCCTCTTCCGTTACCTGAAAATCGCCTCCGGCCAAATCCATATATTGTTGGGGGCGGTAGGGAATCAATTCATAATCCACCTGATAAACTCGAACAGAAGGATAAATGATATCCCACCGGACCTCATCCGGAAAAGGCGTCATATTATCCAAAATTTGAGGAATATCAAAAGCGGGATTGGCGAGTTCCATAGAATGAATTTTGTAACCAATGATGGTTCTCTGAATGGGCAAATCCATGGCGATGTAATCCTTTAGCATGGTTTCCAACAACATCTTGGATTCTTTTTCCCAATCTCCTGTAAATTCTTTTACAGAATATTTACCGGTCAGATTCTCCGGATTTTCAGAAAGTCTGAGAGAAAGCATCATTTTCTGTAACAACTCCAAAGATAATTCTTCCTTGTGCCCCCACCAACAATAGATCTGCGTACCAATGCCAAAACCATATCGATAGCTTTCCCCTTCCCAGGAAAATGTAGCCGTATATCCCATTTCCCAAAGGCCGAATTCCGGAGCTTCTGTTTCTTCCAAAAGCACATCCTTTGCCTCCGGATGAATTTTTATCAAATACTCTTCAAAAAAGACGGGCCAATCCACTTGCTCCAACTTATAATCTGTTGGTCTCCCACTAAAATACCCTGATAGGAGACTTTGCATTTCTCCCGTCAAGGCAACCTGCCTGGTTCCTGCATACCAGTCCTCTTCTTGACCAAAAGCCAAATAGCCCCCCGGCCCCGCAGTGGGGTCATCGGTAATATAGTTCATATCTTCAATCCAATTTTCCGGGACATTAAAAATCACCGCCGCATACTCCCCGGCAGTTGGGAAAATAATAGTTTCCGTACGAACTTGATTGTTCTGTCCACACCCAACAAAGCTTGAGATGATTATGACAAAAAGGACCATCATCCATCGGGTTCGTTTTATCATGACAGCATCCTTTCCTTCGTTGCTCTAAAACATACAACGACTACATACACTTATAGTACAGTTTACTATTTTCCAGTCAAAAAAGAAAGGGTCCCTACCGGATATTAATCCAATTCTCCAGGATTAGTTGGGCCAAAAAACAATGTCCTTCCACTGTCGGATGGAGGCCATCGTGATATGCTTGATTGGCGCTTGTTTTTTTCATATAGATTTCGTAGTGGGAAGCCAAATCCAAGCAAAAGAGCTTTTGGAAATCAAAACCTTCCCCATACTGCAAAAGTTCTCTTCCCAATTCTTTTAGCTGGCCATTCACTCCGTCATAATCCACATTGGCCGTGCTCATCCAAGCCTCCCTCGCCATTTTGGGCAAAGTGAGAAGAGGTGTCATCAACAATACTTGTATATTTGCTTGATGGGCCAAACCCACCATTTGCTTGAGTTTTTCCGAGGCTCCTTTCACTGTATCTACTTCAAAGATAAAATCATTGGTTCCGGTAAGTATCGCCACCCGATCCGGATTATGTGCCAACACATCTTTCGAAAACCTGAAGAGAACCTGCTCTGTAGTTTCTCCGTTGACGCCCTTATTAATGACCTCCCATCCGGTGGCTTCCCGAATTAAAGAAGGAAAGCTCTGACTTCTTTTAAATGGAAACCCGTTGGTGATGCTGTTTCCGATGCAAACCAACTTCTCTTTTTTCATAAATAACCTCCTAAGAAAAATACAAGTTGGTGGTCACATACTCCGGATCACTGGTTACATCCACTCCCAATGCGCGCAATGTCTGCTCGTCCCGATCACTCAATATGGCCGTGCAATGGGCTCGAAGATTACGAATTTCTCCCAACTTCTGGCCCGCCAATTCTGCCGCCGGGTTGGTGTGAGAAGAAATGATGAGAGCACTTAATACCTCTTCCAAGTTCAAGCTGCTTCGATCCTGTGATAAAATTTGAACCTTCAACTGCTGGATGGATTCCAATATGGTGGAAGAAATCAATGGAATGTCATCTCCGATATTGGCTAATTTTTTAATAGCGTTCAACACACACGCCGCCGCCGCCACCATTCTTCGGGAGCTACGGCCTGTCACCAGAGTGCCATCCGACAATTCCATAGCCATCACCACCACATTCTCATATCGCTGGTCGCAGTTGCGCTTGTACTCCGCGTATTCCCTGGCAGGCGATACCACGGAACGGTCCTCCACCTTCAGATTCATATCGTCCATTAACAATTTGGATCGACTCACTGCATCTTCGGGTATTTTTCCTTTTTTGTAATCACATTTGGCAATGATGTACCGGCGAATCACTTCTTGTTCCGCCGCTCTTTTGCACACATCGTCATCGATGATGCCAAAGCCAGCTCGATTGACTCCCATGTCTGTGGGGGATTTGTATTCCGATTCCTGTCCTGTAATTTTTTCGATAATTCGCTTTACAACGGGGAAAACCTCCAGGTCCCGATTATAGTTTACCGCGGTTTCTCCGTATGCCTCCAGATGAAAGTTGTCAATCATATTCACATCTTTTAAATCCACGGTAGCCGCTTCATAGGCTGCGTTCACCGGATGTTTAAGCGGTAGATTCCAGATGGGAAATGTTTCAAATTTTGCGTATCTGGCTTTGGTACCTCGTCGATAATCATGGTACAACTGAGAAAGGCAAGTGGCCAATTTCCCGGAACCTCCTCCCGGTCCGGTGACCACTATTAGAGGCTTGGTCACTTCGATATAGGGATTGGCGCCATAGCCTTCTTCTGAAACGATGGTATCTACATCCGTAGGATATCCCTTGGTAAAAAAATGTTTATATGTGCGGATGCCTCTTCGATTCAATTTGTTGATGAACATGTTTACTGCCGGCGCATCTTCATAGCGAGTCACCACTACCCCATGAATTTCCAGTTGGAACTGCCGGAAGGTGTCAATCAATCGCAGCACTTCCAAGTCATAGGTGATACCAAAATCTTGACGGGTTTTGCTGGTGGTAATATCTCCCGCATAAATGCACAAGATAATTTCCGCCTGATCTTTCAATTTTTGAAGCAACTTGATTTTTGCATTTTCGTCAAAGCCGGGAAGCACTCTCATGGCATGCTTGTCGTGAACCAGTTTCCCTCCAAACTCCAAATAGAGTCGTTGACTATTTCCCTGGTTGATGCGCTCCAAAATATACTTAGCCTGTTGTTCCATGTATAAACTGGAATCAAACCCGTTTGATCTCATGCTGCCACCTCTTTCCCGAACTCATAACCTATAACTCCGATGATTACCAAATAATTTTCTAAAAAACAACGTTTTTATTATACCAAAGGACCTCTTTCTCTTCAACCGGGAAACCTCTGTTTCAAGGCCATAAAAACTCTTGTTTCACGGTGGCAGCCAAGAAAAAAGAGCGTTTGGTTAAATCGCTCTTTTTGTTAAGAATCTCCCCCTAGGAGGACTTTAATATTTCCAGTGCTTTGTTCAACTGATGGTCCTGAGTCACCACTCCGTGAGAGTAGTTGTAGGATTGAGTATCCAATTGAATCATGGTAGTGTAATCCAATACACCATAGGGCCAGAGCCCTATGCTTCGTTGAAAATCCGTCACCGCTTTCACCGTTTCAGGATCCATAACTGCGGTAAGCTTTATAGGATACCCCAACAATTGAAGTCGCTGCTGTGCTCCATACACATTGAGCCCCGTCATTCCGGCGGATGGCTTCACCTGTTCCTTCATAGGGACAAACCCTTCATAGGAGGCTTTCGCTTTGACCAAATCTCGGGCAACGAAATTTTCTACCACATAATCCGGCTGGACTCCTTTGCCGTGAATATCATTTTTATTAGGACTCAAGAAGTAAAAGATCGACAACTTGAAGCTCCCTTCATATGGCAATGTGCCAACCATTTGGGCTATGCCCTTTCCGTAGGTGGCGTTTCCAACCAAGGGAGCTGCTTTATGATCCTTCACCGCAGCCGCCAACAATTCTGTTGCACTGGCACTGTTGTGATCCACCAGGATTACGGAAGGCAACGGAGCCACAATTCCTTTGGTAGCCATGTGGGTTTCCACCTGTTTCCCCTGTCGGTAGAAATGAGTAAGGACCCCTTCTTCCACAAAATAATCTGCCACCCGCATTGCTCCGTTGATTAAGCCGCCCCCGTTTCCTCGAAGATCCAAAATTAATTTTTCCGCGCCTTGATTTACTAAAGCGATGCGGGCCTGGTTGAATTCCTGATCACTGTCCGAATCGAAAGAAGAAATCTTGATGTAACCGATATCCTCTCCCATAAGTTGGTAGGTTACAGCCTGGTTCTGAATCTTTTCTCGGGTAACGGTGATGTCATAGGAAGCTCCATCCCGCAAAACCGTAATTTTCACAGCAGTACCTGCCGGGCCACGTAACAACATGGCAATGTCCTCCAAGGACTTGTTGGCCAGGCTTTTTCCATCGATAAATGTAAGGACATCTCCTGATTTAATGCCGGCTTTGGCCGCAGGTCCACCGGTATGAATGTCCGTCACCAAGCACTGGTTTCCACTTTTTTGAATGGTTACTCCCACTCCTTCGTAATTGTTGTTTACTTGGTCTTGAAATTGACCTGCTCCTTCCGTTTCCTCAAAGTAGACGCTATAAGGATCATTAAGGCTGCTCAAAGCCCCCGCAAAGGCACCATTCACCAAATCATCCAAAGAAACTTGATCCTTATAGTTTTGTTCAATGAACAACAAATATTCCTCCAAGGACTTAATGCGCTTCTCCATCTTTGCCGTGTCCTGGGCCGTAGCTCCATACACTGACGGAATAAAAAGGACAAAGGCCAATGAGGTAAGCACCATGGCAATGGCAATAATTATCGCAATAGCTCGAACCGTTCGCTGTTTCATGTCATTTGTTCATCCTTCCATCTTTTCTCCTAGGCGATTCTCCAAAAGGCTTCCTTAATCATACCACTTCAATCTTCAACTTGTTATGACTTTCCGAAAGACCCCGAAGACTGATGTGGTAATCAATGTCCAGGGAGCCGCTGCCTTCTTCCCCCAGGTTGTTTTCCACATGGTTGGTCAACACTTCCATCTCAAAAACGCCAAAGGGTGTTTCGTAAAATCCCATGGTGCGTTTTCCTTTTTCGAACTCAATCACCGTTTCATCTTCCGGGTCTCCGATTCGTTTCATTTTCACCTTGTCACCTGTCAATTGCAAATTGGTCTTACACCCGGGAAGACCGGAAAATTCGCTTTCATCATACTCCAAAAAAAGGGATTTCCCCTTTCTGTAAAACTTGCCTTCTGTCACCAGTTCGATTTTTTCTTCCTCTTCACCTACATAAATTTGTTTGCCTACGATTTTTAGCATGATATCTTTCATATCCATACCCCACTATTCTTTGAATCAATTCCGGAAAGGAGATCCCCTGATTCTCCCAAAGGAGAGGCATCATACTATATTGAGTAAATCCCGGAATTGTATTAATCTCGTTCAAATATATAGTACCCCGTTTTCGGTCGATAAAAAAGTCAATTCGTGCAAACCCGGACCCATCGATAGCCTGAAAGGCTTCTTCGGCAATTTGACCAATCCGTTGTTCTTGCTCCTCCGTCAGTTCTGCGGGAATCACCAGCTTGGAAGCACCTCCTGTTTGATACTTGGCCCGATAGTCATAGAATTCCTCTGCCGGTAAAATTTCTCCGACGGAAGAAATCTCCAGATTTTCCGGAGGATTTCCAATCACCGAGATTTCCACCTCACGACATTCCACCCCTTCTTCTACCAATACCCTGCCATCAAAGCAAAAGGCCTGTTGCAAAGCCTCTTCCAATCCATCCAAAGTCTTTACTTTGCTGATTCCAACACTGGACCCCATATTAGCAGGTTTTACGAAATAGGGCAATACCAACTTGCTCGATATTTCCTTATAAATTCTTTCTCTGTTTCGTCGATAACTTTCCTCCGTCACTAAATGGTATTTGCACTGCGGCAATCCATTGGCGCGAAAAACATCTTTAGCAGCCCCTTTATCCATGGCCAAGGAAGAGGCCAAAACTCCACAGCCTGCATAAGGAATGTCCAACATTTCCAACATCCCCTGAATGGTGCCATCCTCCCCAAAGGGGCCATGCAATACAGGAAAGATGAAATCCACCCACTCTTTCAGGTTACCCGGATTCAAAGGTGTAGCCTCTTCTTCCCATCGGTCTTCCGGAATTTTCTCTATGGATCCGTAATACCGTTTCCATTGTCCTGTTCGAGTAATTCCGATGGGAACCACCTGGTACTGTTCCGTCTCCTCCGCAGCCCGAATCACCGCCGCTGCGGACATAAGAGAAATTTCATATTCTCCGGACCGACTGCCGAATACTACCCCTAGTCGCACTTTGTCCATCTCTATTCCTTCTCTTTCTCTTTGACCCATTTCGTAAAGAATTCCGTCATGTTCTTTAGCCAGACTTCCACTTCCTCAGAAGATTCCCCGTTTCCAAAAAGATACACCTTAAGTTTTGGCTCTGTCCCGGAAGGACGAATAGCAAAACCCCTTTCTCCTTCCAACCTTACTTCCACCACATCCGAAGGCGGCAATGTCTCTCCCGGCAAATAATCCACGACTTCCTCTACCTTGCACCCCGCCACTCGGCCGGGAGGATGGGTTCGCCACTCTTCCATCAGCCTTCCCATGGTATCCATTCCTTTGGCACCGGGAAACTGAAAATCCAACAAATGATTTTTTGTATACCCATACTCTTCGTAGATTTCTTCCAGTCGTTGAATTAAAGTTCTTCCCCGACGCTTGTACCATGCCGCCATTTCACAAATCAACATCACTCCATTGACCCCGTCTTTGTCCCGCACATAAGTCCCCGCCAAATAGCCGTAACTTTCTTCAAACCCGAAAACAAATTCTTGAGATCGTCCTTGATCTTCCAGCTGCCCGATTTTTTCTCCAATGTATTTAAATCCGGTCAAGGTGGCTTCCACCCGAACCCCATAATCTCTCACCATTCGGTCCAACATGGGCGTCGTTACAATAGTGCGCACCATCATGGGATTATCCGGAAGGGTGCCCTTTTCTTTTCTTTGCCGGCATAGAAAATCTCCCAGCAAAAGACCCATCTCGTTGCCCGTAGGAAGATGATAAACCCCTTGATGAAGAACACCAACCCCCACCCGATCGCAATCCGGGTCCGTGGCCAATACCAAGTCGGCTTGCTTTTCTTCTGCCAATGCCAGGGCCAGGGCCAAGGCCTCCGGCTTCTCCGGATTGGGATAAGGACATGTAGGGAAATGGCCATCGGGAGCTTCCTGTTCCGGTACCACCCAAAACCGGCCTACTTGTATACGACGAAATATTTCGCATACCGGTTCCAATCCGGCCCCGTTCAAAGGACTATATACCAGAGATAGGTTTTCACAAAAAACATCCATTCGCTCTCCCAGCACTTGCTGGTAATAAGCTTCCTTGGTTTCTTCTCCCATCCAGTGAAAAACACCCGGCTGCTGGTTGTTGGTGTCTCCGTCTTCTTCCTTGACAAACCAGGGTTGCTTTTGGATTTCATCTAAAATCAAGGCGGCTTCTTTTTCCGTCACCTGACATCCCCGGTGATTATATACCTTATACCCATTGTACTCCGAAGGATTATGGCTGGCAGTTATCATAATTCCCATTGCACATCCATGATGCCTCGTAGCATAGCTTAAGGCCGGTGCAGGCATCAATGTGTCATATATGTAGGCATTCAATCCGGCTTGAGTTACCACACGACCAGCCAACTCACCGAACTCCCGGGATTGAATTCGACTATCGTAACCGATGGCCACCTTTTCCCCCAGCCTATATTTCTTAATATAGGAAACCAACCCTCGCGTGGTTTTTTCTACGGTATAACCATTCATTCGATTGGTCCCGGCTCCCAGCTTTCCTCGAAGTCCTCCGGTGCCAAAAGCCAACTCCCGGTAAAACCGGTCCTCCCCTTCCTCCAGAGCCCTCATATCCCCGGATTCCACGGCATGCCATAAAGAAAGAAGTTCTTCCCGAATATCCTTTTCCAACCCGGGCTGCTTCAACCAGGTTTGGAACGACTCTTTCCAGCGAGAAAGTTCACTGCTATTTGGCTGATTCATAAAATCTTCCTTTCTTTTTTTCTTTGAATCATTGAATTATACCACAAAAATATCACCAAATCTTCATTTTTTAGTCGTATACTTTTATGCCGTAAGGGGTATATATTGGATATATAATGAAGGAGGCGCATGTAAAAATGGAACAATACAAAGGTTCATATGAAAACCGGGAATATGGACCCGGTATCCGGCAGGCATACTACTACACCAGTCCCGAACCAGAGAAAAAGAAAAACAAGTGGGGACGAAAAGGGTTGGCGATTCTGGCTGTCCTCTTCCTTATACTATCCGGAACGCTAGGTTTTGCCGGAGGACTTTTGGCTACAGGCGTGGCACAGGATTTAACCCTGCAGGAAACCCTGAATCAAATTCTTCCGCAGCGAGCCACTTCCCAAGGGTCCGAAACCGGATTTAATTTGGAAAAAGCCACCGGAAGTGAAATGACCATTCAGGAAATCATTCATCAAGCAGCCCACGCGGTAGTTGAAATCCGAACGGAATCTGTGGCTACCGACTTCTGGTTGGGTCAGTATGTAACCCAGGGTGCCGGCTCCGGGGTCATCGTGGAGTCTAACGGAATCATCCTCACAAACAACCATGTAATTCAAGGGGCACAAAAGATTACCGTCTCTCTGAAAAACGGAAAGAGCTATGAGGCAAAAGTCATTGGTACTGACCAGCAGACCGATGTAGCCGTTCTTCAAATCAATGAAACCGGACTGACTACTGCCCGAATCGGCGACAGCAGCCAATTGGTGGTTGGAGATTTGGCGGTGGCCATTGGAAATCCTTTGGGGCAATTAGGCGGAACTGCTACGGCCGGAATCATCAGTGCCTTGGATCGGGAAGTTACCATTGACGGAAAAACCATGTCCCTTCTTCAAACCGATGCTTCCATCAATCCCGGAAATTCCGGAGGCGGGTTATTCAATCAATATGGACAGCTTATCGGCATTGTAGTGGCCAAATCAGGGGGATCCAATGTGGAAGGATTGGGTTTTGCCATCCCCATCAACACCGCCAAGGTCATCGCAGACCAGCTGATGGCACATGGCTACGTTCAAGGCAGAGTACAAATGGGCCTTACCTTAGTGGACATCACCACCTCTTATGACGCCTCCCGACATGGTGTCAATGCATTGGGTTTGTATGTGGTTTC
This sequence comes from uncultured Oscillospiraceae bacterium, assembly GCA_964489555.1. Taxonomy (GTDB): domain Bacteria; phylum Bacillota; class Clostridia; order Peptostreptococcales; family Anaerovoracaceae; genus JAAZGD01. The sequence continues at coordinate 21,391 of CAZAZF010000005.1, forward strand.
CGCAGACAGCGCTCAAGCAAAAGCCGCCGGATTTATGAGTGGGGACCGGCTCCTTTCCATTGAGGATGCAGTAATCAATCATTTCCCCGATGTAACGAAAGCGTTGGAAAAATACGAGGTAGGAGACACGGTGCAAGTTACCGTGGCCCGTCAAGATCAAACTCGGATTTTAACCTTGATTCTGGGAGAGAAGCGGCCTTAAGGATTTTCCATTTTTCTTTCTCGACTGGAGAAACTGTTCTGGACTCAATGATTTTTTGAATCCCTTTGTTGTGTACAAAGGGATCTTTTATTTCTCGCTCCCTGAAAATCCGCTCTACCTCCTGTGGGTCCACCAAGTAACACTGCTGAAGCATCCAGGCTGCCGCCATTTTACCATAATAGCCTGGCACCTCCTGCTGAGTAACAACCCCATATATTTCCTGCAAATAAGGAGGCGTCCGATAATATCCCATGGCACAAACCAAAAAAAATCGAAGGAAATATGTTTTTCGACTTCTCCCATACTCCATCAATACGGGCCAGAAATTTACCCGTTCTTCTTTGGTTTTTAAAAAATGAAAATCCGTTTTGCAAAGATCACATACGGGCCAACTATCGATGGCCTCCACGAAGGGACCCAATCTCTCCATACGCTCATCAAACCCCATCTTTTCATGGCCCAACACCAAACCCCACAGAATTTTTTCTTCCATATAAAGGGTTTCGGAAAACTCCCACTCTGTTTCGCACATCATCAAAAAAGCCCGGGAATCTTCTTTCAAAATTCCTCGAGCCATTTTCCTCAGCTCCGGCATGGGCACTCCTAAAATTCCGGCCACATCCGGTGTCAGCTTTTCTACAAAGCTTTGGTGTCTCTGGTCTGCTTTTTCCTTTAATTGATTCAGGATTGTTGCTCTCATCGATGTTTCACTTCCTCGCAAATAACCATTTGCTTTAACCCGTCGATGTGGTCATCCGCTGCATTGCGCGCCATGAGGGTGTCCCCTTTTACAATGCCTTCCAAGATTTGCTTGTGCTCATCCGGCATTTTTTCCGCCCGACGAAAATCATCGTAGTAAAGATATCGAAAACGCAACACCATTTCTTGAAGCTGCTCCACCATGGATACCAACACCTTGTTGCCGGTTCCTTCCACGATCAAGTGATGAAATCGAGTATCATTCTTGATCATTTCCGGAGTATTTTCGGCAATCACCGCCTGATTAAAGGCATCACTGACCCGAATCAATTCCCGCTTCTGGTTTTCCGTCATTCTAGCCGCAGCAAATTGAGCCGCCAATCCTTCCATGGTTTGACGCACTTCCAAAATGTCTACCATGTCCTTGGTGGAAATGGAAGAAGCATAAGCGCCTCTTCGGGGCTCAATAATCACCAACCCCTCTTTTTCCAGCTTTCGAATGGCTTCCCGCACCGGGGTTCGAGATACACCCATCTCTTCTGCCAGCTCCACTTCCATCATCCGGGTGCCAGGAGAAATTTTTCCTGTTAAAATCAACAGCTTAAGCTCTTCATACACAACCTCCCGTAAGGGCTTATGGTTGTGAATGTCAAAATTGATCATCTTTGCTACTCCTCTTCTACATTTTCCGGGGTATCAGAGCCTTTCAACGGGGAAGTATGAGTCAGTGCCACTTGAGAAAACATCTTTTTCATCTCCAGCGCCACTTTCTCTGCTTTTTTCTTCTGTTGAAAAATTCCAAAGATGGTGGGCCCGCTGCCACTCATTTGGACGAATCCTTCTCCGGCCAAGCCCTCCATCCTGTTTTTTGTATACACGATTATAGGATACTTCTTCCCGGCAACAATTTCAAGGTCATTTCCCATGTTTTCTCCAATCTTTTGCCAGTTCTTTTCCACCAAACCTTCTATTAGCTTATAAGATAAAGGAGAAGATTTTTCCAACTCCTGATCCCACGCCTGATATATGTCTTTGGTAGAGGATTCCACATCGGGTGTAACCAATACCACCCAACAATCCAATCCTTCCAAGGGACGAAGGCATGTGCCGGTTCCCGTTGCCTGAGCACAGGTACAAGGTCTTTCATCTTGAAGAAACTGGCGTTTCAAAAAAGGGTGGCAGGCTACTTGCCCCCCCATGGAAAAAGGCACATCGGATCCCAGTTCCTCGGCCAATTTCAACAAAAAATCATAGTCCTGACGACTGCCCAACAGGTGATCCATGGCCAGCAGTACTGCCGCACCGTTTCCGCTGCCTCCCGCCAAGCCGGATGCCAGTGGAATTCGTTTTTCCAAATAAATATCCACTCCCCCACCATATCCGGTAGCTTCCTTCATTCTAGCCGCTGCTTGAAAAGCCAGATTCCCGGCGTCCAGCGGCAGCTGAGGATGGTTGGTAGTAAGTCGGATTTCCGAAGTGTTTTCATTTAACCCCACAGAAACCAGGTCATGTAGGGTTACCTGTTGCAAGACCATATCCACCCGATGATAGCCGTCCGGAAGGCGTTCCATCACATTCAACAACAAATTAATTTTTCCGTAGGATTTGATAACCACAGAAGATTGACTCATCGAAAACTCCTTCCATTTCTGAATATCCAAAATTGGAAAAACGGAGAAGCGCCTTTCTTTGGCTCTCCCCCGCTTTTATGGATTCCTTTATTTCTTTTTCTTCGCCTTGGATGTCCCCTTTTTCGGATTGGTAGTGCCGGATTTCTTTCGTTGTTCCTCGGCTCGTGCTTCTTTTTCCGCGCGAGCTTTCGTTCCGGACTTGTATTCACTCCCCGCCTCTCGAATGGGTCTGGGTTGTTTTACTCTCTTACGATTTCCGTCTTCATAAAACTTTTCCTTGGCGGCTCTTTCTTCTAAAATTCGTGCAATTTCTTTTTCCTTTTGAGCCCGAGCCTTGGCTTCTGCCACAGCCGCCCTCTCCTTGGCTTTTTTATCTTTAGCCACCACTTCCTCTACCGACTTGCCTTTTTCCTTGGCCACTTTATAGGGGTTCACTTTGTCTTCTTCCTTCTTGGGCTTCTTCCCCTTTTCATCTTTGTTTTTCATAGCCTTGGTGGAAAGGAACAATACAGCCACCATCATGGCGCCCATCAACACCATGTTAACCGTCATATCTTTCGAAGTGTCTCTCGTAGAAAAGTGAAGGCGAATAGGCTCTTCTAAAAATTCCCCGGAAACGGATTGAAAGGATTCATCCACCACCAATTGATATTGGGTGTTTTCTTTTAAATCCCCCTGGACCGCTACCAATGCCAAACCTTCTTCCTTTGGACTATAGGCTATGGTAAAATCTACCTTATTGTTTTCCGAGTCGGTGAAACGAATAGCCTTGACATTATCTTCTACGTTTACATCTTGATTGAAATAGAGCTTAACAGCAAAATTAATGGCTTGGTAGTCCGTCCCCCCGTCCTCCGGAAAGCTTTCTTCCAGCACCAACGCCCCAAAGGCCATGGATGTGGTGGACATCAATAACACCGCGATTAAAATTACGAGAAATCCCCTTCTCTTCATAACAACTTATCCTCCGATTTTTGATTTCTCAAGTCTTTAAAAAACTCCTTGAGTAGTGCTCCGCAAGGTTCTGCCAATACTCCCTCTACCACTTCCGGCTGGTGGTTCAGTCTGCTTTCGGTGAACAAGGATAGTACAGAGCCTGCGGCTCCTCCTTTGGGATCCCGAACCCCGTAAATCACCTTGGGAATGCGAGCCCATATAATGGCTCCTGCACACATACTGCAAGGTTCACACGTCACATACAACTGAGTATCCAGTAACCGCCACCCACCCAGATGGCCGGCAGCTTGCCGAATGGCCAACATCTCTGCATGGGCGGTGGGATCTTTTTTTGTTTGTGTTTGATTGTGGCCTCTGCCGATGATTTTTCCCTCTTTTACAATGACGCAACCGATAGGAACTTCACCTGACGAATAAGCCTTTTCAGCCTCTTTTAAGGCTTCTTCCATGTATTTTTCCATAGACTTTATAATATTATCACAACCCGTATTGGATTTCAAACAAAATTCCCTTGATAAAACTCCTCTTTATTTTCCCCAACAACTGCAAAATTCTGCCATTTCTTCCTGTCTGACTTTTTTCAATTCACAAGACCCCAGGCTAACGGGCACCACCAGGGTCATCCCATGTCCCTGATGCTTTTTGTCCCTTGTTATGTAAGCGGAAAGAGGTTCTCCCGGCACATCCCCAAGGGGTGAAAACCCCAACTCCAGCAAAATTTCCTGAATGGGTAGGCTAAGGTCTTCTTTAGACCATCCCATTCTATATGCCGCCCTGGCTTCCAAAATCATTCCCATGGCCACCGCCTCTCCATGAGAGATCTGATAGTTTTTCCATTTTTCAATGGCATGTCCCACCGTATGTCCAAAATTCAACAACATCCGCAACCCCAAATCTTTGTAATCCCGGGCTACCATCTCCTGCTTTCGTTGAACACATCGAAGAATGAATTGTTTTTCCACTTCCGGTTGAACTTTTTCCGGTGGAAAATCAGGATAAGGCACCATTTTTTTCATGAGACCCCAACATTCCATGTCTCCGATGACCCCATACTTAACCCCTTCCGCCAACCCCTCTCGATACACCGCCGGCGAAAGACTTCGCAGCATTTCCGGGTCGGTAAGAATAGCCAGTGGGTTCCAAAAGGTTCCGGCCATGTTTTTCCCACAATCAAGATTCACCCCTGTTTTCCCCCCAACAGAGGAATCAATGGCCGCCAACAATGTGGTGGGAACTTGAATGTAGGACATTCCTCTCATGTATATGGAAGCGGCGAATCCTGTAAAATCTCCCGGGACCCCACCTCCCAGCGCTATTAGCAAGTCATGGCGATTTAAGCCGTGCTCCGCCATTTCACATAGCACCTGATGCAATTGGTTCATGTTTTTGGAACCATCCCCCGGGGTCAATTGATAGGTCCAAAGAGAAAACCCTCGACGGGTTAGTTCCGCCTCCACTTCGTTCAAGTACAAGCTTCCTACGGTTTTATCGGTAATAATGCCGATTCGCGTTGGTTGTTTTTCCCCCAACAACCGCTCTATTTCTCCTCCCAACCGATGCCGCAACCCGGCTTCCATTTTCCACTCATTCATCCTTCTGCTCCCTCTCCACACTCTTTTTCAGAAAAACCTCTTCCGCATATTTTTTATAGAGAGGTTCTCGCTGTCGGGCCATTTCCTCCAAGGCCGGCAAGTCTTTGGATAGAGGTCTCCCTTCACAAGCCAATTCTTCCAACGGTCTCTTGACCCATAAAATTCGTCCATTTTGCCGAAGAGCATCCATGGCTTCCCTTTGCAATACCATTCCCCCGCCGGTGGCAATCACCTGCCCGGTTCTTTTTCCAATCTCCAAAGCCACCTCTTTCTCCCACCTTCGAAACAACGGTTCTCCGCCTTCCTGAAATAGTGCGGATATGGTTTGGCCGGAATGTTGCTCTACCAGATCATCCGTATCTACGAAAATTTTTCCCGTGACTTCCGCCATTTTTTTCCCATAGGTGGTTTTTCCGGATCCCGGCATCCCAACCAACACCCGGTTCGTCAACCTTTCCCTCAATTGTTCCAGGATGGTTTCCGTCCATTCTTCTCGGTTTTTCCCTCCCGGCAGCTTGCCTTTCAGAAAAATTTCGGCCCCCAAAACTCCTTGGGCCACCAGCATGGAAAGTCCATTTCCGGTCACCAGGCCACGATCCCTGGCCTGAAGAAGCAAAGAGGTAAACATCGGATTATAGATTACATCAAATACCGCTTCCAAGAAAGGAAACCTTGAAAGTTCCACTAAAACTTCTCCATTTTGGGGATACATTCCCACCGGCGTAGTATTAATCAACACATCCGCTTGAGGCCAACCCCGATTATAAGAAACCACTTCAACTTCCCCTTGCTTTCCCTCTTTTCCTCGCCTAGAGGCCACCCGAATTTCACTAGCACCCATCGTTCTCATTACATGAACCGCCGTACGACCGGTGGCACCATCCCCCAACACCAACACCTTCTTGCCACAAAGGTTTAGTCCGGCTCGTTGAATCATATAACGGAAACCCTCCAGATCCGTGTTATAGGCCTGAAGTTCACCCTGCCTATTCTTGAGCAATAGATTGGCAGAACCAAGTGCCGCCGCTTCCGGCGACATCTCCTCTACATACTCCAGCACTTTTTCTTTATAAGGGATGGTCACCATGGCACCATCAAAATCCTTAGCTTTAAGAAAAAAATCCAGCTCTTCCGGGGTTTTTTCCCACAGGGAAAATCCATAGACCCCCATACTTTCATGGATTTCCTTAGAATAACTATGCTGTAAGGTCTTTCCCAAAAGACCATATCGGGATCCTCCCATAGGTGGCTCCTTTCCTGTTTATTATTCGGTGGTGCTTAACACTTCCCGGTTTTTCTCCACCTGACTCACCTTCATTTCCACCACATCCTCCGGGGAAATCTCTTCCAGCAAGCCTAATATGGTAGGGCCCAAGTAAATGGTATCCAGGATCTCTCCCCGAAGGGAAATTTTGCTGAAAGGGGTAAAATTTTCTCCCTTAATATAGTATTCCCGGCCGATCTTCACCACTTCATCAATACAAATTGGGTGAATTCCCATCACCAGGCGGGTGGGTTCATAGGGATTAATGCCTCCATAAAGGTATCGTTTCCCATATAGCATATCGTAAGCCAAAAGCTCCAAACGTTCCATATATTTTGGGTCCTCTTGATGATTCTGATGGTATGCCATCAGGGTTCCTTGTTGAATTTTCGCCTTTCCCAATACTTGTGCCGCCAACTGATAGGCGGTTAGATTTTTTTCCTCCTTCGGCAACCAGTAATTGGCCCAAATCACATATTCCGTAGAATAAAGATCTCCGGTGGTCAACTCTTCCTCTGAAAAATCGATGGCCGGTAAATGGTCGCCGTAAAACACCACCATAACCCGTTCCTTTTGCCGGGAAAGGGTTTGAATCAAATCTGCCACAAACCGGTCCATGCTGTAAATTAGATTGGCATAGTATTCGTACTGCCATTTCAGTGGCTCTGACGGAGCCTCCAGCACAGTGATTTCCGGTTTTAACAACACTTGCTCCGAGGGATATGCACCATGCCCTTCTACGCTGATAGCATAGATGAAATCTTCTCCCTCTGTAGAATTCATGGCGTCCAAAATGTAGTTGGTTAGCACTTGATCTCTGGCCCAATTTTTAGGTGTTTTTACCACATTATTCATATACTCCAAGCTGGTAAAGGTATCGAATCCTAAATTGGAAAAAACCTTGTTTCGCCCATAAAAAGCCCCTCGATGATTGTGAATGGCATGAGTACTATATCCAATGCTTTTTAAGTCGTAGGCTACCGTTTCCAGGGTGGTTTCCAACAAGATGGATTTGTAAGGGTATTCTCCCGGACCAAAGGACTTTACACTAATCCCACTCAGTACTTCAAATTCTGTATTGGCGGTACCGGCCCCAACGGAAGGTACCTTCAACAGCCCTCCGGAATAGTTTTCCCGCAACCTGCGAAAGGTAGGAATGGGGTCTTGTGAAAAAGTCACTTCCTCAAACCAGTTCGGGTCCGCAAAGGATTCCAACTGAACCATAATGATGTTGGGGTGTTTTTTCCCATCATCTTCTTTCGGCCATAAAAGCAATCCATCCGCTCCCAACTCTTCGGCGGTAAAGATCTGCCGAAAATAATCTTCCGTATAATTTTGAGGTTTTGAAATACCGGTATTCAACCAGGTGTTGATAAAGCAATAGGGAAAACCGAAATCCCGGTAGGCGTACGCCAAATTCCCAAAATAGGTGTCCACCAATCCGGCCCGAATTCCCATACCGGACACTCCAAAGGTTCCTAGCACAATCACCAAAACCAAAGCCGCCATCTTGCGGTAACAAATCTTTTTTCCTTTCGGCCCCTTGAACCAGAGCAGAAGGACTCCCAAAAGCACTCCTGCCAATAGAATTCCACTGGCGATGAGTGCTTCTTTGGAAAGATAATTAGTGGCTATGGTCAATCCATCCTTCCAATTGGCCAAATCCTTGGTGGTGAAAGGTGTCATCCGGTTGGAGAGAATCACCCCATTGGCGGTCCCCAACACAACCCAAAGCAAAGAAATGAACCCATACACCAATGCCTTTCTCCTGAAAAGAAGCCCCAATGAAAGGGTGGCGAACAAGATCAAAGTATTATAAAGGAACACCAACGGGCTTTCCAATAGAAAACGAACTCCCGGCCATACACCCTGCCTGGCCATGGCTTCAATAAAATAGTTGAGAACAAAAGCCAACAGAACCGGTGCCAAAATTTTATTTTCTTTCCACCTCATTGTATTTTTTGCTTTGCCACCTTGGACAAGTTCATATATTCCTCCAATGACAAGGTTTCTCCTCTTCTGTTTTCTTGAATCCCGACGGTTTCCAACAACGCCTTTACCTCGTCCTTTGACAAGCCAAATGCACCGGTTAACCCGTTCAGCAATGTTTTTCTTCGTTTCCCAAAAGCAGCTTTGATTAAACCAAAAAGAATCGTTTCTTCCACCTGGGAATCAAAAACCCGCTCTTGAAGAACGATTTGAATTACGGTGGAATCCACTTTCGGTTGAGGAAAAAAAACCTCTTTGGGCACTGAAAGCAAAATTTTGCACTGCCCATAGTATTGAACCGCCAATGTGATAGCTCCATATTCCTTGGTGCCTGGTTTTGCCATCAACCGTTCTGCCACCTCTTTTTGCATCATCACCGTAATGGAAGACAACGGCAATTTATCTTCCAAAAGTTTCATAAGGATGGGAGTGGTGATGTAGTACGGAAGATTGGCCACCACTTTAATCGCTTCCGGCACCTGTCCATCCGGAAGCCGTATGTCTTGAATCCGCTGCTGCAAATTCACTTTCAAAATATCTTGATGAAGTATTTCCTTGTTGGGATATTCTTCCAACACTTCTTCTAATATGGGAATGAGATGTTTGTCGATCTCCACCGCAAGCACCATTCCCGCTCTTTGGCAAAGTTCCCGGGTTAGAACCCCCAAGCCGGGACCGATTTCAATCACAAGGTCTTTTTCCCGGATTCCTGCTTTTTCCAAAAGGTTGTGAATAATATTTTTGTCCGCCAAAAAGTTTTGCCCCAGGCTCTTGGAAGGCCTGAGGTCATTTTCTTGTAGAATCTTCTTGATATTGGATGGTGCGTAAAGCTTCATAAAAGTCCTCTTTTCTTATCCCGAACCCGTTGAGTTTTTCTAGGAATCCAATACTGTTTCCGTAGCCAATTCCCAAAATTTTTCCCATTTTTCTTCGCCGCAAAGCCGCTTTGGGGCTGGAAGTAAGACCTTCTTGAAACAGCATGTCGAAAGTAAACACCTTTTGGCAGACTTCCGGTATGTTTTGAAATCCCAAGGCTTTTTCAAGGGCTTCCCGTATTTTTTCGGGAGACCCATTCTCCACGCCAATATCCGCTTCCCGAAGGGCATCTTCCAAATCCAAAAAGGCTTGTTTTGCCTTGGGATATCGACTTAGAAGTCTATTTCTTAGTTGTTGTCCCGCGTGATCCGGATCGGTAAACAGGATGAGCCCGGGGCCTCGATACCCCTGGTCTAAAAGGGCCCAAGTTTCGGGGCGGATTCCATATCCATGGGTTTCTATGGTAGTGCACACAACGGCTCTTTTGATGGCCGCTGTATCATCCCGCCCTTCCACAACCACGATTTCTTTAATTTCCATCATTGGCTTCTTCTTTTTTTGGAAAGATGTACAGCGTTTCCCCGGGCATGATCAACTTCAACTGCTCCCGGGCTTGCTGTTCCACATATTCGGTGCTATTTACATTTTTCAGTTCCTCTTCCAGCCTAGCTTTTTCTTTTTCCAAAGCATACCGGTTCAAGGCCAGCTCTTCCCTCTCTTTTACCAAGGAATAAATGTGAAAAGCCTGAATGCTTAAGGCCAAAAGAAGAGCCGCTAAAATCAGAAGGTACATTATCCGTCGCCGGACATTCTTGGCTTTTCTTCGAATGGATGGAGCCGGCTCAGGAGATTCACAATACCTTCTCTTGGCCAGCTCTAGCTCTCTTTTTTGTTTGCGTTCTTCTCGCTCAGCCTGGGCTTTGGAGGGATGGCTGACGGATTTTTTAACATATTCCTGACTTCGGCTCAATCTTTTGTTCGCCATAGCCTCTTCCTTCCCTAGTCGATATCTCTTTTTCCTCGATGGGCAGCCAAAGGAAACTGCAATGTAACGGCAGTTCCTTTCCCTTCTTTGCTGTCCAGAAGAATTTTCCCGCCATGGTTTTCAACAATTTGCTTGGATATGGCCAAGCCCAAACCGGTGCCTCCCATGGCTCTGGATCGAGCTTTATCCACCCTGAAAAACCGTTCAAATACACGGGACACATCTTCCTCCGGGATGCCCACGCCATTGTCCTTTACTCTGGTCAATACCTGTTCCCCCTCCATTCGAAGGTCGATGTCAATTCGTCCACCCGGCTCGGTGTATTTGATGGCATTGCTCAGCACATTCAAAAGCACCTGCTCAATTTGGTCTTTGTCCGCAAAAATGGGAGCCACTATACTTTCTTTATAAAGACGATTCACTTGCTGCTGTTTGCTTTGAGCCTGAAACCACACCTTGATTACCGCCGATTCCAAAAGCTCCCGCAAGTTAATGTCTTGCTTATTCATTTCTTCCTGCTTGTATTCCAACCGGGATAATTGCAATAAATCCCGCACCAAACGGGCCATACGATCCGCCTCGCTGTCAATGATTTGAAGAAAGTTCTTAGAAATCTCCGGGTCTTCCGGACAACTGTCTAGCATGGTTTCTGTGTAGCTCTTGATGGTGGTCAAAGGTGTTTTTAATTCGTGGCTTACGTTGGCTACAAAATCCATTTGCATGTTTTCCAGCTTGTGCCGTTGGGTGATGTCTTGAATGATTAGTATCAATCCCGCTTCCCGGTCCAATTCGTCCCGGAATTTGTCATACCGGATGGTATATATGAAGCCCCCCGTTTCAAAAGATTCGGTTTGAGGCCCCGGGGTTGCTTTTTCTCGAAGGTTGGCCAGCGTCATGTCCCCATAAAAAACACCGTCAATCAAGCTGTCATAGTCCGTATTGGTCACTTGCTCCGGAGTGGTTTTCAACAAATCCATAGCTGCTTGGTTGGCATGAATGATTCTACCTTCTAAGTCCACGGCGATCAACCCATCTGCCATATGTCTCAAAACCGTTTCCAGCTTGTTTTTCTCACTGTTGATTTGAGACAGGGTTTTGTTCAATTCCAGTCTGAGTAAATTAAACATCTGCGCCAATTGTCCGATTTCATCCTGGGATTTTACGCTGACCTCCTGGCTGAAATCTCCTTGTGCCATTCGTTGAGCTTTTTCCGTTACATGATTAATGGGCTCTGTGATGCTTCTGGAAATTAGAAATCCCAAGATCACCGTAACAAGTAATGCAATGGCCATCGCCTTAAGGAAAATCTCTTGAGAATTCTCAATGGCATCGTCGATGGAGCTGAGGTCTGCCCGAAGAAATACCACCCCAAGAACCTTGTCTTCATCCACCGGAAACACCATGTTCATAACAGGAATGGTGCCGCCGGAAGTATTTAAGGCCGTTTCACTTTCTCCTTTTTCTCCCGAAAGACCCTTTAAAATCAACCCTTCATCCAAAAGACCCAAGGCACTGGTTCCGCTATGATAGTTGGAAGCCGCAATGATATTGAAATTGGGATCCACCACAAAAATTTCTTCCTTCAGCGTGCTTCCCCACGCTTCCACAATGTCTTGAATTTCTTCTCGATAAAGACTAAGGTCCTCATAATTTTTCAAGGAAGTCAACAGGGTTCCTTGGTTCACCGCGTTGTTCATATTATCGCGAACGGTTCCTCGAAGGTACTCCTCTGTTTCGGACATGATAAACACTCCGATGATGGTGATGGCAATAAACACCAACAAGCAGTAAATCAGAACGATTCGCAATCGTATACTCCGGGCCCTATTTCTCATGAAAGAAAATCTCCTACTACTGATTGCACCGGATTACATGCCGGCAAAATAGTATCCGATGCCTCGCTTGGTCATGATGTACTTGGGATTGGCAGAGTCGTCTTCCAATTTTTCCCGAAGCCTCCTTACCGTCACATCCACCGTTCGAATATCTCCATAGTACTCATAGCCCCAGACTTCCTCCAGCAATTGCTCCCGGGAAAACACTTTATTTTCCCGCTCCGCCAGGTATTTTAACAACTCAAATTCACGCAAGGTCAATTCCAGCGCCTTCCCCTCTTTTCGCACTTCATATCGATTCATATCAATTTCCAAATTGCCGTATTGATGGATTGGCTGATTGTCTTCCCCCGGATTCTCTCCATTGTTCATCCTTCGAATGTTGGCCTTTATTCTCGCAATCAATTCCCTCATACCAAAAGGCTTGGTAATGTAGTCGTCGGCACCCAATTCCAACCCAAGCACCTTGTCCACTTCTTCTTCCTTGGCGGTCAACATCAGCACGGGAACATGGCTTTTTTCCCTGGTCCTTTTCAACACTTCAAAGCCATCCATTTTGGGAAGCATTACATCCAGCAACACTAGGTCCGGGTTGGAAGAAAGAATCTGATTCAGGCCCGTTTCTCCGTCGTATGCCGTTTCCACCTGAAAACCATCTTTCTCCAAATTGAACTTAATGATATCGGATATGGGTTTTTCGTCTTCCACAATCAAAACTTTTTTCGGTTCCATTGGGTACTCTCCTTTTCCTTTCAGGACGCCCACCTGCTACAGATAGTTGAAGGGATTCTTGGCAACCCCCAACACCCGTATTTCAAAATGAAGATGAGAACCGGTACTTCTTCCCGTATTCCCTACATCTGCGATATGCTGACCCTGATAGACTTTATCACCCACCGACACATGAATCTTGCTACAGTGCCCGTAAACGGTGGTAAGATTCCCACCATGGTCGATTTCTACACAATACCCCAATTCTCCGTTGTAAGCGGCAAAGATAACCGTGCCCCCGTCGGAAGCTCGAATTTTGGTGCCGGTAGGCGCTGCCAGATCAATGCCGTTATGCATCCTTCCCCATCTCATGCCGAATCGAGAAGTCAAGGTGTAGTTGGAAACCGGATAAATGAAAGAGCCCGTGCCTTGCAACGGAGGTGGCGGTTTGGTTCCTACCAACACCACCGCACCTCGCGGTTCACTAATGATTTTTTCCTCCAGTATCATCTTAGCCGTTTCTTTTCCGTTGTTTCGAACAATCTTCGCCACCACTTCCCTTTGCCCATCTATTCCGGCAACTCGAGTGGTCATTTCTCCTTCCCAGGTATTTCGATCATCCTGGTAGGTAGTGGTGTAAGGAATGTATTCGATATAGCGGGTGGTTTCTACTGTCTGTACTTTTACCATGGGAACGGATTCCGATAAGAACAAGGTCTGGCCGATTTCCAGTTGCCTCACATCCACATTGGGGTTGGATGCCAATAGCTGGCTTTGGGTAATGCCATACTTATTGGCCACAAAAGCAAATGTTTCTCCCGCTTGTACCACATGGGTGTCAGTCCGGCGACCCCCTGTCAAAATTCTCTGAGACACTTCATCTACATTTTCAATTCGCCCCAGTTTGGTATCCAGCTCTTTGATTTCTATGGTTTCAGCAAAACCTACACTTTCATACTCGGTATTTCCTTCCGAGGATAAAAAGTTGTTCAGCACTCGGTTTAGTGCCCGTTCGGCCTCTTCCTGACTATTAAGAATCCCTACCCGGGTTCCCTCAATAAAAATCCCATACCCTTTGGCGGTCAAATCCTGCATGTATGTTAGGCGCCGAAGTACTTTTTCTTGTGTGTCTACCTCTTTTCCAATAATAAACACCCGCTGAAAGGTAATGTCCGAATCCTTATCAATGGCAATCAACGCCTCGTGCTCTTTGGACAGCTGTTGGTTCACCACATCTACCAAAAGAAGCACATCTTCCTGTTCTTTCACCAATCCCAAGGTTCGATTGTTATAAGCATATTCATAACCGGTAACAAAGTTAAAAAAGCTGATCATCAAAATGGAAGCAATGACCACTCCAGCCAATGTCCCCAACAAACCTCTTTTATGGCGGTCACTTAAAACACGAATTCGATAAATCTTCCAGGCAATGGCACTTTTGACGGAATTAATAACATCATCCACCTGGTCGCTTCGACGGTCCATTCGGTCGATGACGAACACCAAACGGTTGGAAAAAACCGCTCCTTGCTGAAAAAAACGGTGCTTGGGTTTAATGGTTTTCAGCACAAATTTGTTCCATCGAATCCGCCACAAATGAGAAATTCTGGACCAAAAGCATCCCGGTTTCTTGCATGGGACCGGATTTCGCAAGCTCCGTTTTACCGTCTTGTTTTTTTGGATAATTTCTTCCCGTTCTTTCAAGTATCGGTAGCGAACCATTTGCTGTTCTTTGTAATAGGCTTCTTTTTTTGCTCGTCGTTCCGCCTTGGGCAGGGTCCTGTAATAAGCCTTTCGATTCTTGTTGGCCAACTTTCTTTCGGCCCGTTCCCTCAGCATATTTTCCCGTTTGGCTACCGACTGTATGTAGATTCGTTCATGGGCCACCAAGTCGTCTCTTCGGTTCCTTCTTCGCAGCAGAACCTCGGCCATTCTTTCTTCCCGGCGCTTGGCCATGTCTCTTGCCCGCTGTTGTTCTCTTTCAATGATGGCATTTTTTCGCCCTTGGATCTCTTGTTCGTAATTCTTTCGGTCTTGCCGGTCTCTTTGCTTGTTTTCGCTGATTCGAGCTTTTTCAGCCTCAATGGCTTTTCGTTCTTTTTCCTTTTCTTGGCGTTCCTGCTCATAATATCTCTGATCCGACATGGCAAACCGCTGATCACGATGCCTTCGATATCGATTGATAAGAGAATTTTTTCTCTTTTTCTCTTTTTCTCTTTTTTGTCGGTCTTTTTCCTGGCGTTTGGCCTCTTTCTCTTTTTCTTTGGCCTTCTCTTTCTCCTCTTTCCGTTGAATCTTAACTTCTTCTTTTTCATATTTCGCCTGAAGTTTTTCAATGCTTGCCTTTTGTTTTCCCCGCATTTCTTCAGCTTCCTGCTGGGCTCTTTCCACGTCCCGCTGATCCTTTTTTGCGCTTTCTTCCAAGGCTTTTTCCAGCCGGCCCAAAGAAGCCTCTTCCTTTTCCGACAGTCGGTCCGTTACTTTTTCCGCTTTGGCTAGCGCCTTTTCCTCCCGATGGTAAATCTTGATTTCTTCCTTGGAAAGCCGCTCTTCCAAAATTCTTTGAACTTCTTCCTCCGACATATTGCGAAGAGCCAGCTCTGCTTGCCTTTTCTTCCGCCTTTCTTCCATGCGCTGTTGGATTTCTTCCGAAGACAATTCTCCCCGCGGCTCCTTTGGCGGGATTTCTTCTCCAAGAACCCCTCCCGTTTTGTTATGAATCCGTTGGGCAAGCAGCGCCTTGGCCTCTTCCCGGGACAATTTATCGTAGTCCGGGTAGGGGGAACCGCTTTTCTTATCTTCGCTATTTCTATTCTGTTGTTGCTTTCTATCTTTCGACGAGGTTTTTCCTTTATCTTTTTGGTCTTTCCCTTTGCCGAAATGAAATAAACTCATGTGCTGCTATTCTCCGTTCTTTTGTTTCCACATTTTTTAAGTTTCAAATACTTCTTTCACTACATCTTGACATGCACAAGGAGCACCTTCCCGGGTTTTCCCTGTATCTTTGCAAATCTTACATTCATATCGGATGTCCGTATAATCCGGTGGGAACCCATTTTTTGTTAAAAGGTACGCTCGCTCTTCCTTCTTTTTTTCAAGATGGGCCAATAGCACTTCTTTTTCCCGAGAACTTCCTTCCAAGGCCAACCGGGTCACGCCTCGATGCAATCTGGCCAATTCTTGATCCAAATCCCGCACCAAGGGCACCTTGCGGTAGACCTCTCCTTTTCGTTCCTCCGCATCCTTCTTCCCTTTCTCCCGCCTTGCAGAATACACATCCTCCAATGCATTTTGGCCGTTGGCGCCAAAAGAAAGCTTGCCTTCCCCATGACGATTCTCTCTACGATTCATCAGCACCTGGTTGATATAATTTAAGTTGGGATTGGAAATGCCGGTGGTTTTTCTGCATGCCTCCAATATTTCTTCCATGGGGATTCCCAAGCCTTCTAACCAGTGGTCCATCATTTCCCGTTCCGCCTCCGTAGGATTCCTTAAAAACCCCAAGGCACGAAAAATCCGCCGGTGTCTTTGATTGAAAAACTCCTTTTTTTCCAAATGCTCTTCAATTTGCTCCGGTCGTGAAAGACCTCGCCGGGTCCAATCCCGAACAATGGCTTCAATATATTTTATACTTACATTGTGTTTGTTTTTTGAAGAATAGGCAAAGGCATACACTACCATTTCCGGAGTGGCTCCGTAATCCGACAGCCATGAAACGATTTCCATTGGCTCCGTTCCTCCCAAAGGCCTTCCCATGGTTCGCTCAATTAGGGAAAACATCTCCACCAATTGTTGATCTTCCAGGGAACACTCCCCTTTTGTTCCGCGAACCTCTGGTTCCGGCAACGAAAACTCTATAACTCCAACTCGATTCCAATAGGCAAGCGCCTGGGCTACCTCTTGTTTTGATTGCCCTAAATCTAAAACAGCCTTTTCAAAATCCCCCTCTTCCCCCTGTTGATACATCATGAGAAAATAGAGATACACCTTCACATATTCCGCAGGTGCATCCTTCAGATACCGTTGTATAAACACATTGCTCACATGGGTATCCTTCAAAGCGGGATCCCCCCATTCTTCCGGCTTAAACTTCACTAAAAGCCCCCTCCAATGTTGCTTTTGTCTACGAATTTTGTGTAGTTGCTCAACCAGGTCAATTCAATGGACCCGGTGGGACCACTTCTGTTTTTTGCCACAATGATGTCGCATACACCTGGTTTGGTGCTGTTCTCCCGGGTATAGTATTCGTCGCGATAAAGAAAAACCACAATGTCTGCGTCCTGTTCAATAGACCCGGATTCTCTCAAATCCGAAAGAACCGGTGTGTGATCGCTTCGTTGCTCCGGTGCACGAGACAGCTGAGACAGCACGATGACTGGGCAATCGATTTCACGTGCCAGCTGTTTTAAATATCTGGAAAGCGCAGTGATTTCCTGTTGTCGACTTTCTGCACGACCTTCAAAAGTCATAAGCTGGAGATAATCGATAAACACCAAATCCAAACCCTTTTCCGCCTTTAACCGTCGACACTTGTTTTTAATTTCCGAAACGGTGATTCCCGGTGTATCGTCTAAATACAGTTGACCCTTTGACAAGGTATCGATGGCCGCACTAAGTTGCTCCCACTCGGAGTTTTCCAATTCCCCCATTTTCAACTTTTGGGAATCGATTCGGGACTCCATAGCAAGAAGCCGTAGCCCCAACTGCTCCTTGGCCATTTCCAAAGAAAACAACAACACCTTCGCGCCCCCCTTCAAAGAAGCTTGCTGGGCCACATTCAATGCAAATGCCGTCTTCCCCATGGAAGGCCGTGCTGCCAAGATGATTAATTCCGACTTTTGAAAACCCCCAAATTTCTTGTCGTAGTCGGAAAATCCGGAAGAAACTCCCGTTACTTTTCCTTCCAGTTTGGAATTTTCATCAATCATGTTTAAATTTTGGTCTAGCACATCCCGGATGGAAGCCACTTCCTTGGTCTGCCTTGCTTGGGCAATTTCAAAAATCTTCTGTTCTGCAATATCGATGGCTTCCGCCGCTTCGATTTTTTCCTTATATCCCATATCTAAAATTTCAGAGGAAGCAAGAATCAATTGCCGCAAGGTTGCTTTTTCCGCCACAATTTTGGCATATTCTCCTGCGTTGGCTGTGGAAGGAACTCCGGAAGCCAAGGAAAACACATAGGCCCTCCCTCCCACCATATCCAAGGAATTTCTCTTTTTCAGCTCTTCGGAGACGGTGACGGTATCCACTGGTTTAGAAGCACGATAAAGCAAGGTGATTACATCAAAAATTTCCCGATGAATTTCGCTATAAAAATCTTTGGCACGCACTACTTCCATGATGTCAAAAAGAGCATCCTTCGAAAGCATGGCAGCCCCCAAAACCGACATTTCCGCCTCATTATTGTGTGGAGGAATTCGTTGTATCATCTCCCGGTTCCACCTTTCCTTTAGACCGTAATATTCACCTTGAGGTGTCCCACCACCTCATAAAACAACTTTACATCAACGATAAAAGTTCCGGTCTGCTTGATGGGGCTGTCTAGAAGCAGCTTTTTTTTGTCGATTTCCATCCCATGTTGTTCCAGCAATCCTTCCGCCACATCTTTAGATGTGATGGACCCAAATAGCCGGCCCCCTTCTCCACCTTTTGTTTTTATTTCAACGGTTAATTCTTCCAGCTTTTGAGCCAGTTTTTCCGCTTCTTCTTTTTCTTTTTCAAACTTTTCTTTCTGCAAAGCTTTGGCTTTTTCCAAACTTCGCACATTTCCTTCGGTGGCTTGTTGGGCCATTCCTTTGGGAATCAACATGTTTCTCGCGTATCCGTCGCTGACCTTCACCACATCTCCCGCTTTTCCGGTACCCTTCACATCTTTCAATAGAATCACTATCATTCTTCTTCCTCCCTTAAGACCGCCTTCAATTTTTTAAGCATCTCCTCCGGCGATTCCTTGCTTTGACATCCTGCCGTGGTCAAATGACCGCCGCCCCCCAACTTCTCCATGACTGTCTGAACATTCACCGCCCCTAAAGAACGGGCACTCATGACCGTATCGCCCTGAATGTCCCGGGCTGCCACATAACCTGCTTTTACTCCCTTGATAGACAACAATTCATCAGCAATTTGTGCCGTAATAATCTGCGCATTGTTATGTTCACCCTCGCAAATGGTCATGGCCTGTCCCTCTTTGGTAATGGTAGCTTTGGATACGCACTTGGCTCGTATTTTAAACAATTTCATGTCCGTTTGAAAAAATCGCTTTACTTCCGTAGTATCGGCCCCTTGCCGTTTCAACCAGGCCGCCGCCTCAAAGGTTCGAACTCCGGTTTTCACCGAAAATCGATTGGTGTCCATGGTAATGCCTGCCAACATAATTTCCGACTCCAATTTGTCTATGTTTTTCCGTTCTCCGGAATATCCCAAAATCTCTGTAATCAGTTCCGAAGTAGAAGATGCGTAGGGCTCCAAATATTGGAGCACCGGATTTTCCACACAATCGGCCGCTTTTCGATGGTGGTCGATGATGGCTACCCGGTCAATTTTTTCCAACAATTCCCGACTTTCCGCCAACACCGGCCGATGAAAGTCTACTAAAATCAGAAGGGAATCTTTATCCGCTAATTTCAAAGCTTCCTCTCCCGTTACGAAATTGTAAGAATCGGTTTCTTTGGCCAAATGCACCATCTCCGCCAATGTCTCATTGTACTTGTCCAAAAGGATATACGCTTCGGTATACCGGCTGTCGCACATTCGAAACAGCCCCAATGCGGCGCCAAAAGAATCCATGTCGGGATTTCGGTGTCCCATAATGAACACTTTGGAAGCTTGGTTCAAAAGAGTGGTAAGCGCGTGAGCCACCACGCGGGATTTCCCTTTGTTCGTTTTTTCCACCGCTTGCGATTTCCCGCCGTAATACTCCACCTTGTTAATCTTCTTAACTACAGCCTGATCTCCACCGCGACCCAAGGCCAAGTCCAACATGTCCGATGCATATTTTTCTGTTTGGGCCGGAGTTTTTCCTCCGGAACCCACCCCAATCGAAAGAGTGGCCGGAAAATCAGTTTCTGTTTCGATGGCCCTCACCTCATCCAAAACAGAGTATTTGCTTTCCGAAAGTCCTTCCATGTATTGTTGGGAAAACACCACCAAATATTTATTTTCGCCAATTTTTGTCACCGACGCATCCATTTTTCCACCCCAACCCCGGATAACTTTATCCAGCGCCGACAGGAGGGATCCCCGGTTTTCTTCTGATGTGCCTTGTATCAGTTCCTCGTAGTTATCAATTTGCAATACCGCCAAGGCGTCTCTGGCTTCGTTGTAAAGAACTTTTAGGTTTTCCAAAGTAGTAACATCTTTAAGAGACACAATGGTATAGGGACCATCTTCTTCTTGTAATGGCCGGGCAATCACCTTATATATGCTGTCATTGCGACAAAACTTCACCGGTTTTTCTACGCCACCTTGACAGATGGTCTTTTGTTTCATGTCCATCAAAAAAGACAATTCTTTTCCCACCAGATTTGATTCATCCAGAATATCGGCAAAAGTTTTCACCGCACCCAAAATCACACCTTTTTCATCGATTACACAGGCCGGAAGAGGCCAATATGCCAAGATTCGTAGCAGTTCTTTTTCCGTTACCATCCATGGACCCTTTCTGGAAACATTGTTATACCACCGGCCGTTCCATCCGGTCTCGGAGATTCAACACCAAATCCGTAACTCCCAAAATGAAAAGAAAAATACGGGAAATACGGGGAACGGAAAGCACCAGCACCGCCAGAGGAGGTACCCACCCCGGCCACTTTTTCTGATGCCCGAAGAAAAACACTACGGCGGCTCCCTGTACCACAAAATAAAACTCCATCAACACGTTTACATTGCTTAACACCAACGCTCCGATTTCAAAATCCTTGCTAAAAATCCAAGAAGCGATGAAGATTGCCAACCACCCCCAAATTCCCTGCCTTGGCCAGGAAAAACTACGAAAATGAGGCAACTTTCGAATTTCCTTGGGCCCCTTGGATCCGATTTTCGCAATCAAGATGTATTCAAAGTAAGAGGACAATGCCGCCAACACCAACAGTGTGCCTGGCAGGCTATTGATTATTACGGTGTATGTAGAAATCAGTTGTCCTTGAATCTCCGTTGCACTTCTTCCCGAAAAAAGAGGATGATTCAAAATTCTTTCATCGGCCACCATCCATTCCACCGTCTCTTTCATTGCCATGGCCAATTGTTCACCAAGCCCCATTCCCGAAGCAGCGGTAAGAATAAAAACAAACAAAATCCCCAAAGCTGCTGCCAAAAAAGCTTCCAACACCACTTTGTAGGGACGCTCCCCGAGGGCCATGTTCTTTGGAATAACCATAGCCGGCAGAACCAAGATGACTAAAAATAGGCCCAGAATAACCATTCAAAACCCCCTAGAGAATTATCACCGTATTATACCATAGGTGGGATAGTATGTCTTCCACTACATATAGTGTTTGTATTTTTTCACCACCACAATTCCACCTTGTACCAATTGAAATTTCAACAAAAAGCGAGTCCTTTGGGGACCCGCTTTCCATTCATTTTGAGTCGTTTTTTAGTCAGATACATAAGGGAGCAAAGCAACAATTCGAGCTCTTTTAATGGCCGTTGTCACTTCTCTTTGATGCATCGCACAAGTTCCGGTGATTCTTTTCGGAAGAATCTTGCCCCTCTCTGTGATATACTTTCGCAGTTTCTCCACATCTTTATAATCAATGGACTCGGTTTTATCTGCACAGAACTGGCAAATCTTTTTCCTTCTCATGCCTCCTGCGTTTCTTCTTTTTTCTATCATTTCATTGTTCCTCCGTTATACTTCCATCCTGTTTAGAAGGGAATGTCGTCGTCATCCAGAGCCTGGAACCCTTCCGGAACACCCGTTGATTCTTTGGGGCCCTCGAATTCCTTCTTATCTCCCCACTCCAGAAATTCTACCCGGTCGGCTACCACATCGGTGGTGTATACCGTCTGTCCCTCTTTATTTTTGTAGCTTCCTGTTTGAATTCTGCCTTGGACTCCAACCAAACGACCTTTTTCCAAATACTTCCCGCAGTTCTCTGCCTGCCGGCCAAAAACCGTGATTCTGGGAAAGTCCGTTTGCTTTTCCTTTCCTTCTCGAATCGGCCGATCGATGGCCAGGTTAAAAGTGGCCACAGCCAGTTGGCTATCCGGTACATATCTCAACTCCGGGTCTCTGGTTAATCTTCCGATCAATACGACACTATTCATAACACCCTCCGTAACATTTACCTTTGGTCTTTGTTAATGATCAGATGTCTTATAACGGCATCTGAGATTTTCAGTCTTCTATCCAGCTCTTTGGGCAACTGGGCACTGCCAGTAAACTCCATTACTACATAGAATCCTTCGTTCTTTTTTTGGATGGGATATGCAAGCTTCCGCATGCCCCAAACATCCACCTTGCCGACTTCTCCGTCTGCTGCTATGATTTCCTGAACCATAGCCATTGCAGCATCTTTCTTGTCGTCTTCAAGTGTGGAGTCCAAAATGAACAAAACCTCGTAATTGGTCATTTCTTTCACCTCCCTATGGACTAAATGGCGACGGCCCTCCCGTCGCAGAGATTGGTGTATTTCTTCCCTTCAGGCGAATACACGCCTTATTATTATACAACAGTTCTTGGGTAATGCAAGGATTTCTTTTCTGATATAGGGGTTTCCTGACTCCTCCCACTATTTGCCCTTCCGCTTCTTCACGCATTCATGAAGAAGGTACTCAATTTGTCCGTTCACGGAACGAAAATCATCTTGCGCCCAAGCGGCAATTTCCCGATATAGTTCTGACGAAAGGCGAAGCGGCACTTGTTTTTTTTCACCATCTTTATATTTTGTGTCCTTCTCTGCCATTTTCCCTTCCTTTCCTTGTTTTTCTTCGGCAATTAATACAAGGTTCCACTATTCACAACGGGCTGGGCATCCTTATTTCCACATAATACCACCATCAAGTTGCTGACCATAGCCGCCTTTCTCTCTTCATCCAGATTCACTACCTGTTTTTCGCTTAGTTTTTCGATGGCCATTTCCACCATTCCTACCGCTCCCTCTACAATCATGGTTCGGGCATCGATAATGGCACGGGCTTGTTGCCTCTGCAACATGGCTGCGGCAATTTCCTGGGCATAAGCCAAATGAGTAATTCGGGCTTCTACGATTTCCAGCCCTGCATCCTCCACCTTTTCCTGAATAGCCACTTGCAGCTTTTCCGCCACTTCCTGGCTACTACCCCGTAAGGACTCTTCATCTCTTCCGGGTGGCGTATCGTAGGGATAGGTTCGTACGATGTTTCGAAGAGCAGAGTCGCACTGTATGGAAAGAAACTCCTGGTAATTGTCTACATTGAATACCGCTTTGGCCGTGTTGACCACCCTCCAGATTACCACAATGCCGATTTCAATGGGATTTCCCTCTTCGTCGTTGATTTTTTGTTTTTCGTTGGACAAGGTCATGGTTTTCAAAGAAACCTTCTTCCGAGCCGGTTGTTGGCTGGTTGATTTGGAAGAAGTTCCTTTAGAACTGGCTGCCAACACCTGCATCAAGGAACTCTTTTCCGCCTCGGCCACCGGGTTGGTAGCTCCGCAGAAGGGATTTACAAAATAGAACCCGGCACCCTTCAAGCTGCCATAGTATTTCCCAAACAAGGTGAGCACATAGGCTTCGTTGGGTTTTAATATTTTTAATCCGTTGTACAGAAATGGCCCCAAAAGAAAGGCATAAAAGCCGGAAGCGAAGAGCAGCCACACCCCCTCTGTGACCAGCCCATAGAAAAAAACCGCCACTGCTACCAAAATCAAAAGGGTGTTTCCGATGAGCATCGCCATTCCATTGATATGAGGCGCCTTAACCTCTACATTCTGAGGGCCCGGGTTCAACTCCGGTTTTTCTTTGATGTTTTTCATTTTCTTCTTTTCCTCCCTGCAATACAAACATATCGACTTGTTCCTTTTTTTGATATCTTTTTGATATCATGATAATATTGTTTTTTTTGTCTATTGTCAAGAGAAATCCAGTCAAAGATTCTTCTTTTTTAAGAGTGTTTAATATGAAACCAGTTTTTTCGGTATTCGATCAGGCCCTCTTCCGCCATTCGACTCAATTCTTTTGACAACGCGCTTCGATCCACCGCCAAAAAATCTGCCAACTCCTGGCGGTCAAAGGGGATATGAAAAGCATCCCCTTCCATGGCCAGAGCCTGGCTGGATAAATAAGCAATCACCTTGTCTCGAATGGTGCGACGGCTTAAGACTTCCATCTTTTGATTTAGCTGAATGTTTTTTTCTGCCAAGATATTCAGCATGTTCCCAATGAGGCGGGTATGAAAGGGGCAGGCATTGGTACAACTGGTCACCATACGCTTATAATCCAAAAATAGGATTTTTGAAGCATCCAAGGCAATTACATTTACCGGAAGAAAATGGGTGCGCGCCCAGGAGAAAGATTCTCCAAACATCTCTCCGGGACCCGCCCTGGAAACAATGGAACGATTGCCCCAATAATCTTCACGGGTTATATGAACATTCCCCTCCAGCAGAATTCCTAAATCCGTATCTTTTGATCCGGCTTGCCAAACATACTGTCTCTTCTCATAATATCGAATCTTTGCCCCCAGACAATCCAACATGGACTCCAGTTCCGTCAGGTTCACGCCTTGAAATAAAGGGGATTGAAGTAACAACTTTTGATACCGCGGCTCAACACGCATTTTCGGTCCTCCATTTGCTTCTTCTACGATTATTGAAAAAAATATAAAAACTTTCGGTTTTTGTTGCATTTGCAACATACCCTGTTCCTTGATTATAGTACACTAAAGTTACCTCTTCAAGAACAAGAACAAAGACAACTCAAAGAATTGCCAGGATTCACAGAATCCTATATCAAAAATAGAAGAACACCAACGCAAGGAGGGTATCAATTATGTTAAGAAAGATTATTGAAATTGACCAGGAACTCTGCAACGGTTGTGGTCTGTGTGCAGAAGCTTGTCACGAAGGAGCCATTGGTATGGTAGATGGAAAAGCCAAGTTGCTTCGGGACGACTATTGTGACGGTCTGGGAGATTGTCTCCCCGTATGTCCTACCGGGGCCATCACCTTTGTAGAAAGAGAAGCTGCCGCCTATGATGAAGAAGCGGTAAAAAGAAACCAGTCCGCAGAAGGATTCCATGCCCAAGGGGAAACCCTGCCCTGTGGTTGCCCCGGCTCTCAATCGAAAACAATCCAACGAAAAGAAGAGGTGGTCGCACCCACAATTACCGTTAGTGAAATGAAGAGCCAATTGCGGCAGTGGCCAGTGCAAATAAAACTGGCTCCTATCAACGCACCCTATTTCAACGGAGCCCATCTGCTGGTGGCCGCAGATTGCACCGCCTTTGCTTACGGAGACTTTCACAACCGATTCATCCGAAACAAGGTGGTTTTAATAGGCTGTCCCAAACTGGACCCGGGAGATTATTCCGAAAAGTTGACAGAAATCATCAAACAAAATGATATCCGAAGCCTAACGGTGGTAAAAATGGAAGTACCTTGCTGTAACGGGATGGAACGGGCTGCCGTTACGGCTCTTCAGCAAAGCGGTAAATTCATTCCCTGGCAAGTCATTACCATCTCTACAGATGGTGAAATATTAGAATAAAGCAACACGTTATCATCAAGCATTCAACACTTGTTAAAAAAGGAGGAAATTCTATGAGCATGTTTTGTTACCAATGTGAACAAACGGCAGGGCAAAAAGCTTGTGCCGGACAAAGAGGTGTCTGCGGAAAAGAAGAAAGCACTGCAAACTTGCAAGATCAACTGACGGGAGCTCTGGTCACTATGGCCAAGCTGGCAGGAGGAAAAGCGCCTCATGAAGAGGCCGTACAGCTCATGCTGGAAGGTTTGTTTACCACCATTACCAACGTCAGTTTTGATGATGACACCCTGCAGATTCTTATTGACCGAATAGAGACAGAAAACAAAAAAATGGGATCGGACCCCAGCTTTGATATGAATCTGGTTTGGAACGACAGCAACGAAGATGTCCGTTCTCTAAAGTCTCTGATTCTTTTTGGCCTGCGGGGTGTGGCCGCCTATGCTTTTCACGCACGAGTATTGGGCTATACCGATGAAAAGGTCAACCATATTTTCTTTGAGGGAATGGCCGCTTTGCCTGAAAATTGGGGAATAGATCAATTGTTGCCCTTGGTATTAAAAGTAGGCGAAGTGAATCTTGCCTGTATGGAGCTGCTAGATAAAGCCAACACGGAAAGCTATGGAACTCCCACACCGGTCACCGTATCCATGACCGTAGAGAAAGGACCTTTTATCGTCATCAGTGGCCACGATCTGAAGGACTTGGAGCTCTTGCTAACACAAACGGAAGGAAAAGGCATCAATATCTATACCCATGGTGAAATGCTTCCGGCCCATGGTTATCCCAAACTAAAGGCCCACTCCCATTTAAAGGGTAACTTCGGTACCGCATGGCAAAATCAACAAAAAGAGTTTATCGATCTTCCCGCTCCCGTGTTGTTCACCACCAACTGCTTAATGCCACCCAAAGATAACTATATGGACCGCATCTTCACTACAGAGGTGGTAGAATATCCAGGGTTGATTCATATCGGAGAGGACAAAGATTTCTCTGCGGTGATTGAAAAAGCCTTGGAGCTGGGTGGCTATCCGAAAGACACGGAATTCACCGGAATCAACGGCGGAAAAACCGTAATGACCGGTTTCGGCCATGGTACCGTTTTAGGCATTGCGGACACCGTCATTGAGGCAGTGAAATCCGGTGCCATCAGTCATTTCTTCCTGGTAGGCGGTTGCGATGGAGCAAAACCAGGCAGAAACTACTATACCAATTTTGTAAAAATGACCCCGGAAAATTCCATTATTTTAACCCTGGCTTGTGGCAAGTATCGATTCAATGACTTAAATCTGGGTACCATCGGCGGGATCCCAAGAATTCTGGATATGGGCCAATGTAACGATGCCTATAGCGCCATCAAAGTAGCCATTGCACTGGCCGAAGCTTTTGAATGTGGCGTCAATGATTTGCCCCTAAGTATGGTTCTTTCCTGGTACGAACAAAAGGCGGTCTGCATTCTTTTAACCCTTCTCTATCTGGGTGTAAAGAACATCTTCTTGGGGCCCACACTTCCTGCCTTTGTTTCTCCTTCTGTTTTGAACTTCTTGGTGGAAAATTTCAATATCTCCCCCATCAGCACTCCGGAAGAAGATCTGGAAAAAATCCTGGGATAACTCAAGCCCCATACAACCAAAAGGGGAACCCCACCGGCTCCCCTTTTACTTTTCCCAACTTAACACTTTTTAGCGCGGTACTCCCTGGCTGCCTTCACAAAGCCATAAAACAAAGGGTGGGTTCCATTGGGGCGGCTTTTCAATTCTGGATGAAACTGCGTTCCCACATACCATGGATGATTTTTTATCTCCACCATCTCCAACAAACTTCCGTCAGGGGACAAGCCCACCGGAAGCAATCCCAGCCCGGAAAACTCTTCCCTGTATTGATTATTGGCCTCATATCGATGGCGATGCCGCTCCATAATTTTTTTCTTCCCGTATGCGACCTGAACCCGGCTTCCCTCCTGAAGGATGCAGGGATAGGCTCCCAACCGCATGGTGGCTCCTTTGGAAGAAACTTTTTGTTGTTCCTCCATGAGATGTATCACGGGATGAGTTGTGTCCTCAACAAATTCTGTGGAATGAGCCTCCATTTTGCCGGCCACATTGCGAGCAAATTCAATGACGGCAATCTGCATCCCAAGGCAAATCCCAAAGTAAGGAAGCTGTTTTTCCCGGGCATATTGGGCTGCCAGAATCATCCCCTCCACGGCTCGAATGCCAAAGCCGCCCGGCACCAAAATTCCATGGCAATCTTCCAGCTGAGACGACACATTGGTTTGTGTTAAATTTTCCGCATCCACCCATCGTATTTCAGGTTTTACCCCATTGTCGGCACCGCCATGCTTAAGAGCTTCCACCACACTGAGATAGGAGTCCTCCAAAGAATTGTATTTTCCCACCATGGCAATGATTACCTTTTCCTTGGCCTCTTGCGTTCGCTTCACCATGTCCCGCCAGGAAGACAAGTCCGGTTCTCTGGTGGAAAGTTTCAGTTTCCGGCAAACCTGAAAGTCCAGCCCCTCCTCCGCCAAAAGCAGCGGAACCTCGTACAGAGAATCCGCCGTTTTGTTTTCAATTACGCAAGCCTCTTCCATATTGCAAAAAAGAGCAATCTTTTCCCTCACATCCACCGGCAAAGGTTCGCCGGTTCGACAAACCAAAATATCCGGTTGAATTCCCATTCGAAGCAACTCTTTTACGGAATGCTGGGTAGGCTTGCTTTTCAGCTCCCCGGTTCCCGGTACCGCTACAATCAGTGATACATGAAGATACAATACCTTTTCTCTGCCCTTTTCCAAGGCCACTTGGCGAATGGCTTCTAAAAAGGGTTGGCTTTCAATGTCCCCCACCGTTCCCCCGATTTCACAGATTACCACTTCGCACCCTTCTTCTTCCATTCGGTAGATTCTCTTCTTAATCTCTTCGGTTATGTTGGGAATAATTTGCACCGTTTTTCCCAAAAAAGCGCCTTGCCTCTCCTGAGACAGGACCTCCCAATATATCTGCCCTGCACTGACGCTGGAGCGAGCCGATAAATTTTCGTCCACGAACCGTTCATAGTGGCCCAAATCCAAATCCGTTTCCGCTCCGTCCTCGGTAACGAACACCTCTCCGTGTTGCAAGGGACTCATGGTCCCCGGGTCCACATTCAAGTAGGGATCGAACTTTTGGTTGCGAACAGAAATCCCTCTCTCCTTTAATAGCCGTCCCAACGAGGCCGCACAGATTCCCTTCCCCAAACCGGAAACCACACCACCCGTTACAAAAATATACTTAACCACGTTCTCTCTCCCTCCTTTTTTTAAACCACGCCTCCACCAGTCCAATAAAAAGAGAAGGCAACCATCCGAAGGGCAGTTTTCCTGCCAATCTGATGGATACCTTCTGCTCACTTCACGTTCCAATTTTACCTACCATCCTTTTCTCTGTCAAGGTACAAATGAAAAGTAATGGGGCAAAATCCACGGTAAGAAAAAGGAGAGGACTTAGGGCCTCTCCTTTGGATAACTATTTGGCTTATTCGGCAAGTTTCTTCTGAGGCGGGAATTTCTCATCGAAGAGAACCTCATCAGAACCCAAAACAACATTCAACCGAATCTTGCCGGCTTTCTTCTGCATTACATAGATGGCAATGGGCACGAAAATAGCCACAAGGGAAATCACGAATACCCATACATCTTCAAAGATACAGAGAATCATAGCCGCAATCTGAACGATGATAGCAAAATAGGCTAAACCTGGGTAGAGCATGGCCTTCACCGTCAACACTTCTTCCGGCACATATCCACGGGCTACCAACCTTTTACGGAAGGTTACCTGAGACAAACAAATGCCTACCCAGCAAAGGGTTCCGGTAAATCCGGAAATGGCAATCATCTTGGCATAAAGCGGAAGGCCTTCGTCTCCCCAAATCCCCAGGAAATCAGAAGCAAATCCCATGAGAAAGACCACCCAACAAGGAAGAATAGTGGCTACCGTTGCGTTATGAGGCACGCTAAACCGATTCAAATTGGACAAGAACTTGGGAGCCATTCCTTCTACGGAAAGCCCGTACATGGAACGAACGGTACCATAAAATCCGGAGTTGGCGCAGGAGAAAGCGGCAATCAGTACAACCACCGTAAACATTCCCGCTGCCCACTTCAATCCGTACACGCCAAGGGTGTAGGCAAAAATGGTTTCATCCAGCCCGGCTTCGAAATAAGGAACAATTAGGGTCAGCACTAAAATGGGAACCAAATAGATTCCGATAATACGATAGGCTACCTTTTTACATGCGGCTGGCACATTCTTTTGAGGATCTTGTGTTTCTGCCGCAGAAAGCCCTACGATTTCAGACCCCTGGAAGTTAACCAAGGTCCAGATCATATAGGTAATGATGATGAAGCCACCTGCCGGGAACAGCTGAGAAGCCACAGAGCCTTCTCCTCCAAGGAGAATCTTGCTCCCAATGAAACCGCCTCCTTCTGTGTAAGGATGCAGATTCCCACCGATGAGGCCCAACCAAATCAACACACCACAAATAACAAAAATAATGATTGCAATAATCTTGATGATGGCCATTACCGATTCGATATGACCAAACCATTTAACCTGATACAGGTTCACGGCTGTCAACAAGCCCAGGGCCACAATACCCCAAACAAATGTGCTCCACACGGGATTCCCAAAGGGAAGCGTTACAAAGTAGTTCATAAATACGCCTACGGCCAAGGCCTCCGATGGAATGTATACCACCCAGTTTACCCAGAAAGCCCATCCAATTCCGGCAGAAGCTGTGTCACCCAGAAATTCTCGAGTGTAGGACACAAAGGAGCCTCTTCTCGGAATGTTTACCAACAATTCCGCAAAGGATTGCATAACGCCGAATATTACAATACCTGCAATTACATAGGCAATTACCACGGCTCCGGCACCCATTTCAGAGAAGGTCAGGCCTAAGCCCAAAAAATAACAAGAGCCGATGATACCGCCTAGAGCAATCAATGATACATGCCATGCTCGGATACCACGGGCTAATGTCCGTTCGCTTTTCT
The DNA here is from genome assembly GCA_964489555.1 of uncultured Oscillospiraceae bacterium. Classification (GTDB taxonomy): domain Bacteria; phylum Bacillota; class Clostridia; order Peptostreptococcales; family Anaerovoracaceae; genus JAAZGD01. Next base: position 51,790 of record CAZAZF010000005.1, read on the forward strand.
CCGAAGTTCTAAGTTCGTCTGACATTTTCGTCCTCCTTTTCCTTCCGTTTTCTTGAAATTTCAAGTAAGATAATTGTACTCTTGTTGATTGAAAAGTCAACGACAAACATGAGGAAAAGGAGGAACAACTTTGCCCGATCCATCCATACTCGTAACTTACAGTTCTTTTTCTTTGCGCTGCATCAAAACCGCCGCAATAACAATAGCACCTTTGAAGGCCTCTCTCAGGAAAGGAGGAACCCCCCAAAGATTAAGCAAATTATTCATAACAGCAATGATCATGACCCCCAGAACCGTTCCAACCATTGAGCCCTTCCCGCCGGCGAAGCTGGTTCCACCTACTATAACTGCCGCAATGGCATCCAGTTCATAGCCGGATCCCGCGTTGGCATAATCCATAGAACCGATTCGAGCCACCTGCACAATAGCGGCAATGGACACCAAAAAACCCATGAGGGCATAAACTCTTCTTTTCACCCGGATTACATTGATTCCTGACAATCTTGCGGTTCTTTCATTGCTACCTATGGCATAAACTTGCCGTCCAAAAACAGTACGTGTTGCCACGATGTACATCACCACCGCAATGATTAACCAGTAAATGATGGGCATCAGCATCAAATTCCCAATCCGAAAACTGGCCAAGGGCAAAAATTCCCTGGGAACGGAAGGATTATATCCTTGCATAAAATGTTGGGTCACCGAGCGAAACAATTGCATGGTTCCCAAAGTAGCAATGAAAGGTGGTATTTTCCCCTTCGTAATCAGCAACCCCGTTAATTCCCCCAGGACCACACCCATTCCCATTCCAATTATCACCGCTAGCACATAAGCAGGAAATCCAGTAATTCCCATTTGGCCCAGAAGCCCCTTGGGCCCGGTATCCATAAGAACCATAATAGCGGCTCCCACCGCCACCAAGGTGGATCCTACCGCCAAATCGATGCCGCCGGAGATAATGACAAAGGTCATTCCCAGAGAAATAATCCCAATCCCTGCATTGTTTCGAAGCACATTGGTCAGGTTTCGACTCCAGGCAGCGAACCAATCCCCAAAAGAATCGTAATTGAAACCCAAGGCCTGTGCCTGAAGTACCAACATGACCAGCAGTATGATGGCGGTACTGAACAATAGGTTGTTTATCCAGTTGTACTTGAACCACCCACCAAATTGCATTCCCCTATCTTTAATTCCTTCCATGTTCTCCTTCTCCTATCTGCTTGACTTGACCTCCGGTGGCAAGTCGCATGATGTTTTCTTCCGTCATCACTTCTCCTGAAACCTCCCCCATGATTTCTCCATGGTACATCACTAGCGCCCGGTCACAAACACGAATGATTTCCTGGGCTTCGCTAGATAATACCACAATAGCCATCCCTTGATCCGCTAAATCCAAGATGATATCGTATATGTCTTCCTTTGCTCCAACATCCACCCCCTGTGTGGGGTTGTCCAGAATTAAGATTTTCGGATTGGCCGATAACCATTTGGCCAGTACCACTTTTTGCTGATTCCCTCCCGAAAGGCTGGTAATGGGGTCTTCACTTTTTTCCAGTTTAATCCGCAATCCTTTTACTTTTTCCCCAAACTCCTTTTGTTGCAGACTGCGATGAATCAACCCTCTCCGAACCAGTTTTGGCCATATCACAACAGTTCCGTTTTCCAATATGTTCAAATCCTTGATGATTCCGTTTTCCTTTCGATCACGCGGTAAATATCCAATCCCCAGATTAAGAGCATGCTTGGGATTCTTTACCCGAACTTTTTTTCCGTTTAGGAAAATCCCCTTTCGGTAATCCGTATTGCATCCAAAAACCGTTCGAAACAGCTCGCTTCGCCCGTCTCCCAACAATCCGGTGAATCCCAACACTTCTCCGGCTCGAACCGAAAAGTTCACATCCTTAAAGCATCTCTGAAAAGACATGTTTTCCCCTCGTAACACCTCTTCTCCCAATTCTCGTTTTCGTTGAAGGCTTTCCGTTCTCACTTCATGCCCCACCATGAATTTGGCCAAATCATTGACGGTAATCTCTTTCACCGCCCCTTCGGCTACCATGTCTCCATCTCGAAGAACGGCATACCGGTCACAGATGTGAATGACCTCCTTCAGTTTGTGGGAGATAAAAACCATACCAACCCCTTGTTCTTTCAAGGTTTCCATCATGGCAAAAACCCGCTTGATCTCCGGCTCGGTCAAGGAGGTAGTGGGTTCATCCATAATGATAATTTTGGCTTCCATCATAAGGGCTCGTGCAATTTCAACGATTTGTTTATAAGAAGCATCCAAATCTCGAACCATAGCTTTGGGGTCAATGTCTACATCCATCCGTTGAAACACTTCCCGGCAACGGTCACACATGGCTGAAATATCCAACAGTCCGTTTTTTTTCTTGATTTCATGGGTAATGAACATGTTCTCATAGACTGCCAAATCGTTGATGAGGTTTAAGTCCTGATGAATAAAGCCAATACCGGAATCCAAAGAATCCAAAGGCTTTAAAAAATGTTTTTCTTCCCCATCGATAAGAATTTTGCCGGAATCCGCTTTCACTACCGCTCCCAGAATATTCATCAAGGTGGATTTCCCCGCTCCGTTTTCTCCTAAAAGAGCACAAACCTCTCCTCCCTCCAAGGAAAAATTCACATCCTTTAAAACATCATTAGCTCCAAAGGATTTTACGATATTGAGCATTTCCAACTTCATACGCCCAGTTCCTTTTCTTTTTTTCTTTTTCAAAGGGGGCTATGGCATAGCCATAGCCCCCAGCTATTTACAGATTATTTCGAACTAGTATGGAGAATTGGCATCCAGATAATCTTGGTAATTGTCTTTGTCAACCAAGCTAGTGGGGATAACCATTGGTGTTTCTACCATTTTTCCATCCAACACATCCACTGCCATCTTCACGGCTTCTCTTACCATGGCCGGAGAATACAGCGCGGATTGAACCCACATATCCGGATATTCCGGCATCATGTTGAAGTATTCCTGATTTCCACCGCCACCGGTAATCACCTTGATGTCTGTTCTGCCTGCCTCCGTAATGGCCTGAATAACCCCGATGGAAGTCTCATCATCCAAGGAATAAACCGCATCTATTTGAGGATTGGCTGCCAAAATATCAGCAAAGTCTTTCAATCCGTCTTCTCGGGTAAAGGCGGTGGCATATTCCAAGATGGTCCAGCTTTGATCCAATTCAGCAATGGTATCGTTGAAACCAGCCATTCTCAACTGAGATACGGAGCCGGATGTGGGAACGGGAAGGGTAACAACAACGCCTTCGGGACCAATCTTCTCAAAGATATAGTAAGCGCCCTGTACTCCCATGTCGTAATTGTCCCCTGTTACCAGATAGATTCCTTCGGCATCGATAATAATGTCAAAGTTTACTACGATAATGCCTTCGTCAATAGCTTCCTGAATGGGAACTTCCATGCCTTCCCACTGCGGGAACGCGACGATGGCTTGTGCACCCCAGGTAACCAGGTCTTCCAATTGTGCGGTCATCTGCTCTGCATTGGAAGAAGTCTGTACTTGATAATCCAAGCCCATCTCCTGGCATTGCAGCTCCGCATTGTAGGCAACCGCTGCTACCCAACCATGGGTTACTGCCGGTGCCAAGATACCAACTTTGTACGCATCTTCTGCAGGTGCTTCTGCTTCGCCGCCGCAACCGACAAATGCCGTCATGGCCAACATTGCTACCAACAAAAATACAAATACTTTTCTCTTCATTTTTTTCCTCCTTTTTACTTGCCCGGTTCGGGACCGTTTAACGACTCTTTAATTATACCAACTGTTATGGTTCCCTGCAATCCTTCTACCCTCCTTTCCTGTTTAAGCCTCCATTGTTATAAAGATAGGCTGCACCGATTATGCCCGCATCGTTTCCAAGGTGGGCCGGCACGATGTTGTATTCTGTTTTAAAAAAAGACTTCTCCTTCACCTTTTCACGCAAAGGTTGAAAAAGTATGTCTCCGGCTCCGCTGATTCCACCGCCAATGGCAATAATTTCCGGATCCATCAAGGCGCTGATAGATGTAATGGCCGCGCTTAAATTGTCCACAAAGGTTTCCATGATTTCCATGGCATAGGGATCCTTGTCTCGAGCGGCATCCACCACCATCTTTCCATCCACTTTCTGTGGATTTCCTTGGGCGCGCTCACCCACCAAACTCTTCTTTCCATCATCAATCAGTTTTCTTCCTTCTTCCATCAGCCAGGTGGCCGTGCAATAAGCTTCCACACAACCATAATTGCCACAACTACACCGAAGTCCCCCATATTTCAACATCATGTGTCCAAGCTCCACCCCATGATCTTGACCTCCATTGAACATCTTGCCTTCGCAAATGATGCCACCGCCGACTCCGGTGCCGATGGTCAAGAGCACCGCTGTTCGATATCCCCGGAAGGCGCCGCAACAAAGTTCCCCTAGGGCCGCTGCGTTGGCATCATTTCCCAAATACACGGGAATCCTCGGAAAATGTCTTTTTATTTCGACCACTGCCGGTACATCATGAAAGTCCAGATTATGGGCATGAATTACCCGGCCCTGCTCCCTGTCAATGCTGCCGGGAACAGCAAGACCCATGGAACCCACTTCCTCTATGGAGTGACCCGTCTCTTCCAGCAAACGATTTAGTTCTGCTGCAATTTGGCCAAATACCACCTTATACCCCTCATGAACAAAGGGAATTTTTCCTTTGGCCATCAGGGTTCCGTCTTCTTCTTTCACCAGTCCCAGCTTTATTTTTGTACCACCGATATCCACTCCCGCTCGAATCATGGTCTCTCCTCCCTCAAGAAATAATCCGGGTCAAAATCTCCATCACCGCCAGCAACTGTTCCTCGGTGATTTTTTCCGAAGGTTTCTTATTCTTAATGCACTCCACAAAATGGCCCAACTCTTCCAAATACACTCCGGTGGGCGGTACATTGATTCCCGTGGGAATTTGAATTTTTTCTTTTGTATCGAAAACCCGGGGTTCTTCATCAAATACATAAGCCACCACTTTTCCTCTTCGGTTCTCCATCACCGCCCGCTGAAAGTAAACCCGGTATTCCGCCGTCCAAGGATACTCCGCATTATACCAAGCCGCCTCGGCGCACACATGAAAATCGCCGAAATCATAGTCAAACCGGTAATGTTCATGAAAAGATTTCCCCGGATTTCCACAAGCCGTAAAGTTGAAGTCTTTGGGCTTCCCAAACACGCTGATGATAAAATCCAAATCATGAATATGCAAATCAAAGGGAAGCTGCCCGCTCTTCTCTTTCTCAAAAAGCCAGCCTCCTTGATTCCATCGGGGCCGCGCAGAAAGCCGCACAAAATGGGCATCCAACACATTTCCGTATTCTCCGCTTTCGATAACTTGAGCCAAAACCTGGTATTCACGAAAAAAGCGAAGCACTTGTCCCACATAAATATGTACTCCCTGTTTTTTAGCCCGGTCCAACATTTCTTTGGCATCAGCTGCACCCAGAGCCAAAGGCTTTTCACAAATCACATATTTTCCTTGATCCAATGCTGCCATTACATGTTCTTTATGAAGAAAGGTGGGGGTGCATACATCCACCACATCCACTTCCTCTTTTTCCAGCATCCATGAAACGGTTTCATAAATGGGAATTCCCCACTTTTCCCCATTCTCCCGATCCTTTTCCGTAGTCCCCGTAGCGGCCACCACCTGGGCTCCTTCTATGTGTTGGTAATTGCTGTAATGAACCGTGCCCATTCCGCCCAAGCCAACCAATCCGATTCGAATCATCCCGTTCTCCTTCTTCAACTTTTTTTCCCCCACCACCTGCATTGGCTTCTAGCCCATCAAGGTTTTCAAATATCGGTAGCTTTGCTGAATTCCTTTCTTTCTATCCCCCAAGGACCCCTCGAAAGAGCGATCCTCCATCTCAAGGCATCCAGCTCCCTTATATCCGATATCATGAAGCTTGGCTATAAATTTGGGGAAGTTCACATCTCCCAATCCCGGGATCTTGGGGGTATGCCAGAGGGAAGGATAAGAAAAGCGGCCGTATTCTTCCACCTTCTCCTGATCAATCTGCATGTCCTTAAAATGCACATGAAAGATTCGATCCGGAAAATCCATCAAAGGTTTATTCACCGACATGCCCAGAAGCAACAAATGACTGGGGTCATAACAAAGACCGATGTGGGAACTCATTTCAAACATCTGCCTCCATACATAGGGGGTGGAAGCCAGATTGTTTCCTCCCGGCCACTCATCTCTGGTGAAAAACATGGGACAATTTTCAATGGCCACTCTTACTCCGGTTTCTTCGGCTCCCTTCAGGATGGAAGGCCAAACCCGCTTCATCTGCTTCAGGTTTTCTTCCACAGTCAAGGTTCGATTCTTGCCGATAAAGGTGGTCACCACCGGCACCTTCATCAACGCCGCCGTTTTGATTACCTTCTTGATGTGATTCCTGGCTACCTTGGCGGTTTCTGAATCCTCCGACAAAGGATTGGGAAAATAGGCCAGAGCGGCAATTTCAATGTCCTTTTCTTTAGCATAGTCTAAATAATAAGCTGCTTTTTCCTTCGTCAGAGAATCCACATCGATGTGCGTAATGCCAGCATATCTTCGTATGGCCTTTCCCATCGGCCAACAGCAGACCTCCAAGGCTTTATATCCCGCCTCCGAAGCATAATCCACCACCTCTTCAAAGGTCATTTCCGGCAAGATGGCCGTCAACAATCCCAATTTCATCTTTCCGTTCCTCCTATATTTTCACCCAACCTCGCTTTTGAGCCGACTCGTACACCTTATCATTCAAATACATTTCTCGAACCCCATCCTGGAAGGTGGCATACTCCACAGAGGTATCATCCTTCTTTTCGATGGCTCTGTAAAACTTGTGAAATTGCATCTTAAAGGTGTCTGGAAATCCTTCCACATGGCCGCCGGGATATCCGATCACTTCCCTGACCTTGGGCTCTACCAAAGAAGGGTCTTTGGCCACCTTTTGGTTGTATGCTTCTCTTCTTCCCACCCAAAGCTCATTGGAATCCTCGCTGTCCCATTTTAAGGAACACTTGCTTCCGCTAATTTCGATTACCTGTTGATTTTTACGACCTGCCGTCACTTGACTTACATTTACGCAACCAATGGCTCCTTTTTCAAAACGAAATAGGATGGTACACCAATCCTCAGTTTCTATTTTCTTTTCCTCATAATCTTCGGGACGAAGGGCCACCCCGGAAAAAGTTTCCACTTCTTTCCGGGGTTTTTTTCTGATTTTGTGAACAATTTCAAACTCCGCTAAAAGTTCCACTGCCTTTTGACCAATGATATTTTCCACCATGTCAATCCAATGAGAACCGATGTCCGAAAAGGCCCGGGTTTTTCCGCTGATGGAAGGTTCCAACCGCCAACTCCAATCCGTATCCAAATAAAGCCAATCCTGTAAATAGCAGCCATGCACCGCAAAAATATCTCCCACTTCCCCCTTGTCCACCAAGGCTTTCATTTGAGCCACTTGAGGAAACATGCGCAAGGTATGATTGACGCCGGAAACAATTCTATGTTCCTGAGCATAAGCCGCCAATTTTTTAGCTTCCTCCAATGTTACGGTAAAGGGCTTTTCTACCATTACATGAATGCCCCGTTCCATGGCTTCCATGGTCATCTCATAATGAAGAAAGTTGGGAGTACAAATGTGCACCGCGTCCAGGGCTTCCTTATCAAACATTTCTTTATAATTCCGGTATCCTTTGGGCACATACATCTGAGCCGCTTTTTCTTCCGCTCCTTGGGCATCGGCCAAAGCCACCACATCCACATATCCCAATCTGCGAAGGGCCTCGATATGGGCGGCTCCAATAAATCCTATGCCGATAATACCAACCCGCATTTTTTTCATAGTCCCGCTCCTCTCCCTACAAGGTAAACCCTTGTGTTTTCAGGTAATGGTAGGAATCCCGCACCGCCTGATGAATCTCTTCCAGATTTTTGGGCCCCTCCTTAGTGAATTCAATTTCGATGGAAAAAGGACAATTGTTCTTAGCCGCCTTCAGTTTTTCAAAAATCATGGGAAAATCCACATACCCTTTTCCTAGAGCAGGGAAGTTCCATTCTTTGGGTTCCCCTGCTTTTTCCTTTAAGTGCATGTACCCGATTTTCTCCATGGCCACATCCAAATCTGCTTCCATATCCACATCCGCAAAAAAAATCACATTGGCGGTGTCATAATTAATCAAGACCCGGGAGGAATCCACCAAATCTACAATCTCCCGTAGCACCTTGCCGGTGGCGTGATCTCCGTGAAGCTCCAGCACTAGCTTCATATTGTTTTCTTCTAAATAAGGAACCAAGCTCTTGACGGAACGGGCCACTTCTTCATTGGATGTGTGAACATGGTCTTTCAAGTGGGCTTCCCCGATAGATGAAACGATGTATTCACATCCATAAAACGCCGCCAGCTTCATATTCATGATGAAGTCCGGAATCCTTTCTGGATCCATGAGGTTCGTGTGCCCGCTCATGGCAAAGGGATAAAGAGAAAGCTCTTTCATTTTTTCTTGAACACGAACCAACTGTTGAAACGGTTGGTTTGGGAAAACATGCTCCGTCCAACCCTTTGTGGCTGTCAATTCTACATAGTGAAACCCCGCCTTGGCGATGCCCTCCAATGCTTCTTCGATGGAATAGCCGTGATAACAATTGGAATTGACCCCGATGATTCGATCCATATTCCATTCCTCCTTTATATAGTTCTTTTTTTACCCGCCCAAAGGCGGTTTACACAATTCTTTTTTTACCTCTTTTTGAACACCTTCTATTTTATCCCAAGAAATGGCCTCCTTCAACCCGTAAGACCTGTCATTGTATTCTTCTTTTGCCTGTTATAATATAGAAGACAAATACAGAAAACCACGAGGAATGAAGATGACAAGAAAACCTTCCCAAAAAAGGGAATCCCACACAAAGCAACCCCAAAAAAAACGTGCCCATCTGGCACGAAATTTGTTTCTTTTCCCCCTTATTCTAGTAGTCCTGTTGCCCTTTCTAATTAATGGCTTTGTAATACAGCAAGGAAAAGCCCGAATGGTCTCATCCCAACAGTTGATTGCCCAAACAAACTCATACCAATGCATCCTTGTTCTGGGGGCCGGACTACGCCCTGACGGCGGCCCCAGCCCCATGCTAAAAGATCGACTGGATTTAGCCATTTCTCTTTACGAGGCCCAAGTGGCACCTACTCTTCTTCTTTCAGGAGATCATGGAAAAAAATATTATGATGAAGTCAACTCCATGTTGGCCTACTGCTTGGCCCAAGGCGTTCCCAAAGAAGACATCTTCCTTGATCACGCCGGGTTTTCCACCTATGAGTCCATGGTGCGTGCTCAGAAAATTTTTCAAGTAAAACGGGCCGTGGTGGTCACCCAAGAGTACCATCTCTATCGCGCCTTATACATCGGCCGTCGGTTGGGTATTGACGTACAAGGTGCCTCGGCCACCTTGCGGGAATACCAAGGGCAAGCCGCCCGGGACCAGCGGGAATTTTTTGCCCGAAACAAGGATTTTCTTCAAACCCTCACTTGGCCCGACCCAACCTATCTGGGAGAACCCATCCCCATTACGGGAGATAGTGCCTTAAGTCACGACCGGTGACACGAAATATCCTCCGCGCCTTCTTTTCCTATTTTGAAGAGGGGCTGCCGGAACCGTCTCCGGCCCCTTCACCCTGACACATGGTGGCTCCCGGACATCCGCTGCAAGCCATACCACAATTTCTTTTTCCCTGCTTTTTGTCTCTTACGATCTTCGCCACCACCCCTGCCACAATGGCGATTAGCGCCAACGAAACCAGCACTGTAGATAAAATTGAATACATCTGTTTTCCCCTTTCTCCATATTGTCTTTATCTTCCTAGCATTTGTTTTCTGCTAATTTCCCGGAACTGCAAGAGTTTCCTTTTTTTCGGAAAAGCAATATCCCCAAAAGGCCTAGCGTCAGGAATCCAAAAAAAGTGCCTATGGTGAAATTGCCGGTTATTACAAAAGTTCCTACTTGAAACACAATTAAGGCAATCGAATAGGCAAACAAGGTTTGGTATCCCAGAGCGAACCAAGTCCACTTAGGGCTGTTCATTTCCCTCTTAATGGCGCCGATAGCCGCAAAGCAAGGAGCACATAGCAGATTGAATACCAGGAAGGAGTAGGCAGACAATGTAGTAAACCCGGCTGCCATAGCTCCCCAGATTTCTACCCCGTTTTCCGAAACCTGAGCCATTCCATAAAGAACGCCCAAGGTTCCCACCACATTTTCCTTGGCAACAAAACCAGTAATGGTGGCCACTGCAGTTTGCCAATTTCCCCAACCCAAGGGGACAAAGAGAGGTGCCATCAGGCCACCCACCGCGGCCAAAAATCCCTGGTCTAAATCCTCTACCATTTCCACTCCTCCGGAAGACCATCCGAAGTTGGATAAAAACCAGATGACAATGGTAGCCAGCAATACGATGGTTCCTGCCTTCTTTATAAAGCTATATCCTCTTTCCCAAGTACTTCGTGCCACATTTCCCAATAAGGGAGGATGATAAGAGGGCAGCTCCATCACAAAGGGAGACGGTTCTCCAGAGAACATTTTGGTTTTCTTCAAAATCACCCCGCTGACAATAATGGCGCCAATGCCCACAAAGTAAGCGCTGGGAGCCACCCACCAGGCTCCTTGAAAGATGGCTCCGGCAATTAAGGCTATAATAGGGAGCTTGGCTCCACAAGGAACGAAAGTGGTGGTCATCACCGTCATACGACGATCGTTTTCGCTTTCAATGGTTCGGGATGCCATCACCCCCGGCACTCCACATCCGGTTCCTACCAACATAGGAATAAAGGATTTTCCGGACAACCCGAATTTACGAAACAATCGATCCATGATAAAAGCCACTCTTGCCATATACCCGCAGCCTTCCAATAACGCCAAGAAGGCAAATAGCACAAACATCTGTGGAACGAACCCCAACACCGCACCCACTCCGGCCACAATTCCATCGAGAATCAATCCGTTAAGCCAAGGGGCTGTGTTGAGAAACAACAAAAGGCTCTCCACCCCTCCGGGCACCCAGTCTCCAAAGAGCACTTCATTGGTCCAGTCCGTCACAAATGCCCCTACTGTAGTAACCGACACATAGTAAACCACAAACATCACCAAAGCAAAAATAGGAAGAGCAAGCCACTTGTGGGTTACAATGCGATCGATGCGATCCGATGGTGTCAAAAGACTGTTGTTTTTTCTTCGGTAATTCCCTTTGGTTAATCGAGTCACATATTCATATCGCGCATTGGTAACCAGACTTTCCGCATCGTCTTGAAGAGATTCTTCACAGCGCCGGATTTCCTCTTCCGCCTTGTCTAAAAACGCCTTCTTTTCTTCCGAAGAAAGATTCACATGTTTCCAAATTTTTTCATCCCGCTCAAAAACCTTTACAGAAAACCATCGCAATTGCTTTTCCGGAACACCGTCTCGCAATCCATCTTCTATATGAGCCAGGGCATGTTCAATATGGCCTCCCAACGGATGAGGATCTTTAGGCGACACCGTTTTCCCCACCGCCTCCATAGCCATTTGTGCTGCCTGAAAAATACCGGTTCCTTTCAAAGCCGATATCTCTACCGCTTCCTGTCCCAAATCTTCGGTCAACCCCTTCACATCAATGTGATCTCCATTTTTTTCTACCACATCCATCATGTTAATCGCCAGAACCATGGGAATGCCCAGCTCTGACAATTGGGTGGTGAGATACAGATTTCTTTCCAGATTGGTTCCGTCAATCAAATTTAAAATAACGTCCGGTTTTTCTTCCACTAAATAATTTCGAGCCACCACCTCTTCCAAGGTATAAGGAGAAAGGGAATAAATTCCAGGCAGATCCACAATTCGTACTTTCGGATGACCTTTTAAAAACCCTTCTTTTTTTTCCACCGTAACCCCTGGCCAGTTTCCCACATATTGGTTGGATCCTGTCAACGCATTAAAAAGGGTGGTTTTCCCCGAGTTAGGATTTCCCGCTAGCGCAATTCTTATTTCCATCCCGGATCCTCCTCTCTTTCTTCCACTTCCACCATGGCCGCATCTTCTCCACGAATGGACAACTCATAGCCTCTTACTCTCAACTCCAAAGGATCCCCCAAGGGGGCTTTTTTTCGAACATAAATGGGAGTACCTTTGGTCAACCCCATGTCCATAATGCGACGTTTCACCGCTCCTTCACCATGAAGCTTAACCACCCAAACCGTTTCGCCAATCTTTGCTTCCTTTAAACTTTGCATACTGTACCTCCCCATACCCATATATGCATTGCCATCTTTTGATCTAGGGCAATGCGGCTGTTTTTCACTTCTAGAATATAGTGATTCCCGGCCCTCTGAACCAAGGTAATGCCTGCACCGGGAACAAACCCCAAATGAGACAACCTGCGCCGAAGGCCGTGCCCTCCTTTAATTCGTTGTATAAATGCTGTTTCTCCTACACGCATCATCGAAAGAGGCATTTTGAGTCCTCCTGTGTCTAAATAATAAGTTAGGTTTTCCTAACCTTTCTACCACAAGTTAGCATGTCCTAACCTTTTTGTCAACAGTTTTTCTCATTTATTGATAAGTTCCGGTTGGAGTGGTAATATAATTCATAGGACTCGCTGTGGAAGAAAGGATTTTCTTATATGATCATACAAGAAGCTGCAGAAATGTACTTAGAAACCATATACGGTCTTTCCTTGGAGTTGGAAAAAGTCCGCTCTATTGATGTGGCAAAAAAAATGGGCTATTCCAAGCCAACCGTCAGTGTAATGATGAAAGACTTTCGGGAAAACGGCTACATCGAAATGGATGAGAAAGGCCATATTACTTTGACGAAAAAGGGCCTGGAAGTGGCCAGAACTATGTATCAACGCCACTATATCATCGCCGAAATCTTAATGGAAATGGGGGTAGATAAAAAGACCGCTTATGAAGACTCGTGTAAAATCGAGCACGACCTAAGCGATCAAACATTTCGATGCATTTGCAACTACTTTCAGAAACACCCTTCAAAAGGCTGAGGTTCTTTTCCGTCTACCATTACCAAGACCGGTTCCCACTTCGGATCCAGTATCACCAGATCCGCTTTTTTCCCTTCTGAAATAGACCCGTATTCCTTGTGAACTCCCAGAACCCGAGCCGGGTTCAGCGTGGCGGCTTGAAGGGCCCACTCCATTGGGATTCCAAACTCCACCGCATTCTTAACACAACGAAGAAGAACGGTGTTGCTTCCCGCTAATGTACCATCCTCCAACTTGGCGATACCGTCTCTAAGATAGATACGGCGATGTCCACAGAGGTACCCGCCCTCCGGTTCATACCCATGGGGACAACCCATAGGAGACAAGCCATCGCTGACCAAAACCACCCGGTCCCTCCCCAGAAGTTTAAAGGTGAGGCGCACAGCGGCTTCGTGAACATGTACCCCATCACAAATCAATTCGCAAGTCACTTCTTCTCTTTCACTGACCGCGCCCAAAAGCCCGGGGGCACGATGCATGAAAGGCAGCATGCCATTATAAAGGTGGGTCACATGGCGGGCTCCCGCAGAAATGGCTTCTTTTACTTGTTGGTAATTGGCAACGGTATGACCTAGGGAAACCACGGGACCCTTTTTTCCCAAGGAGCTGATTTCTCGTATAAAGTCAAGACCTCCCGGCAACTCCGGCGCCATGCTGATCAACCGAATGGCTCCCCCGGAAGCCTCTAAAATCTGTTTAAACTGAGCAAAATTAGGAGAAGACAAGTAATTTTCATCCTGGGCCCCTCTTTTTTCAAAAGAGAAATAAGGTCCTTCCATATGAATCCCCAGCAATCTGGCGTGAGAAACCGAGTTCTGCCGGCCTCTCAGCATCAGTTGTCGGGTCATGGCATAGGTGGCTTCCAGTTCTTCTACTGGAAGTGCCATGGAGGTGGCCAAAAATCCAGTGGTCCCCACAGAGCTTAAGTATCGGGCCATTTTTTCCACTCCATCCTGGTCCGTATTGGAATAGTCCTCGCCTCCAGCTCCATGGATGTGAATGTCAATCAGCCCTGGAATCATACAAAGACCGGTGAGATCCCGAATTTTTTCCTCCGGCTTGGGTTTCAGCTCTGCTGCCAGTTCCTCGATTCGGTTCCCTTCAATCCGCACATCTTGCCTTCGAAACTGAAAATCATCACACAGTACCAGTCCGTTTTGTAAGAGCATGTGAGAATCCCTCCTTTGTTTCTTTAAAAGCTACTGCTGTTTCTTCAAGAGCTACAGCAACTTTAACGCTTCTTCATCGGCCACCACTGTCAGATTGGGATGCATCTGCAAAATGGACCCAGGTACGGATGGGGTCACCGGACCTGTCAGCACCTGTTTCAATATCTCTGCTTTGTATTCTCCACTGACGCACAGTAAGATTCTTTTGGCCTGCATTATGGACCGGATACCCAGGGTGATGGCCTGGTCCGGCACCTGCCTCTGATGTTGAAAAAACCGGGCATTGTAGTATCGGGTGCTTTCCTTTAACGACACCACATGGGTGCTTTGCTCAAAAGCAGAATTGGGTTCATTGAAACCAATATGGCCATTCCTTCCCAATCCCAGCAATTGCATGTCGATTCCTCCCAAGGATTGAATCAATTCATCATATCTTTGACATTCTGCTTCCAAGTCCTCTGCCAGGCCGGACGGGATATGGGTATTTTCCTTGCGTATGTTCACTTTATTAAAAAAATTTTGGTCCATGTAGTAGCGGTATCCTTCCGAATCTTCCGGGCCCAAACCCACATATTCATCCAGGTTCACGGTGCGAACATAGGAAAAGTCGATGTCTCCCTTTTCATACCAATGAACCAAGGTAGAGTAAATGCCCAAAACCGTTTCTCCCGTGGCCAACCCCAACACCGCATTTCCCTTCAGAATCACTTGGGCAGACAATACATTGGCTGCCTTGCGGCTCATGTCCTCATAGTCTTTGGCTCCAATGATTTTCATGAATGGTCTTCTCCCTTCTTCCCCAATAACCCCCTAGCATTTTCCATGAATGGCCAGCAATTCCTCCCACCTGGTTTCCAAATCCTTGGCAATCTTGAATTGGGTGCGCGCCCGGTCCAGGTTCTGGGACGGTCGATGAATCCGAAAATAGATGTCTCCGTCGATATAATCCATCAGGAATCTCATTCCGCATTCCAGTGTAATCACCTTGGCCCCCAGGGGCAGTAGCTCCTTTTCCAAGGAAGTCAATATGGCGCCAGCTTCCTCCAAATATCCCCGACAATAGGCTTCATATAATTCTATCCGCATCTCCACCTTGGTTTGGTCTGGTTCATCCTCCGTGGAGGAGTTGGTGCCAAAGCGAATGGCATCTCCGAAATCGTAAAGAGACAGCCCCGGCATTACCGTATCCAAATCGGTGGCGCACATTCCCTTTCCGGTGATTCGGTTCATTAAAACATTGTTTAGCTTGGTATCGTTATGGGTGACCCGCAACGGCAATTTTTCCTCTTCTAACAAGTTCACCAGGGTCTCCATTTCCTCTTGGTGGCTTTGAATCCAGTGGATTTCTGCTTCTACCTGGTTTCTCCGTCCGCTTCGGTTTTCCTCCACCGCTTGATAAAATGCCTTCAGCCTCACCTTGGTGTTGTGAAAATCCGGAATGGTGTCCCACAAAGTGTTCATGGGATAGTCGTCTAAGTGCCGTTGGAACCGTCCGAAAACCAGCCCCGCCTGATACAAGTCCTCCGGTCCCCGGGCCACTTCAAAGGCTTCTCCGTTGTCAATGTAATGGTAGGCTCTCCAATATTCCCCATCCCCATCCTGGTAATAGTCCTGGCCATCCGGCCGGGAAACCAACTGCAGTGTCTCCCGAAAAACATCTCCTCCCCCTTGTCGAATTTTTTCCCGCAAATGAGAAGTAACGCCTCGAATATTTTCCATTACCTTCCAGGGCTCTTTGAATACATAGGAATTAATCCGCTGAAAAATCAGCGCCTGTTCCTCCCCCTGTCCCGGCCACTTCACCAAATAGGTTTCATTGATGTGACCGTTTCCGAAGGGTGTGGCCCAGGCCTGTATCCAGGGGATTCCATATGCCTCCAAAATGGGTTGCAACTTTTTGTCCTTCTTTATCTCCATAGTTTTTCCGGATACAAGCCTTGATCCTTCAACCGCGCCATGGCACTCATTACCGTTTCCCGATCTTCCTGGTAGGTTACTCCGTACCACTGGTCCATACTGGTAAGTACCTCTACCGTAGCTTTCCCATCCGTCAACAACTGATCCACCGTGGTGGGAAGCAGCCATTCACATCTCAAGGGATTCTTAGGAAGATTCTCTTCCAGGAACTGGGGAAAGCTCTGATTCAGTTCCTCCATAAAACTGGGGGTAAACAACCAAAAGTTCATAGAGACCGTGGTGTCCAACGGGATCTCTTCGGTTTCTTGTTCCTCCTCATAGGTGAAAACTACCTTCTCTCCCAACCATCGAATGTCTTTCCGTTCGGTAATATGGATCAAATGGCCTTGCTGATCCACCTGACACACGCCTCGTGTAACAGAGCCCTTGTCCGACAAGGTTTTTTGCACCTTGTACCCCACCATTCCATACCGGTAAAGATGATCGTCCTCCGCCCTCAACAAATATTCATAGGCCGTTTGAAAAGCTCCAGGCCCATAATAATCATCGGAATTAATCACACAGAAGGGGCCCTCCACCACATCCTTTGCTGCCAACACGGCATGGCTAGTTCCCCAAGGCTTTTCCCGCTCAAGGGGAAGAATGTATCCCTCCGGTAAATCATCCAGCTCCTGGAAAGCATAGGCCACATCGATATGGCGGTCCGAACGACCTTCTACCAACTTGATGAAATCCTCTTGGATTTCCCTTTTAATAATAAAAACGACTTTCTTGAATCCCGCCATTACGGCATCATACAAAGAAAAGTCTAAAATAATTTCACCTTCTTCTGTAATGGGGTCCATTTGCTTTAAGCCCCCGTATCGGCTACCCATTCCTGCCGCCATAATCACTAATGTTGGTTCCTTTGTCATTGTTTCCTCCTTCGCGATTCTTTCCTTGGGATTTCAGACCACCGGAGTTGCTTATTGGGAAGAAAGCCCTCCCCTCACCGTGTTTTCAATCTGATCATCCAGCTGCTTAATCTGGCTACGCGTCAACTCTTTGGTTTCCACCGGGGGGTGTATCACAAACCGAATGGTGGCTCCATTGGTTAACACGCCGGTTTCTTCAAACACCTTATAGCTACCGTCTATGGTAAAAGGCACAATGAGCACCTCCGGCTTAGTAGCCAAACGAAGAGATCCTTTGCGAAAGGACCTCATTTCCCTTTTTCGGCTTCGGGTCCCTTCGGGGAAAATCACCAAAGAAAAACCCTGTTCCAAAAGCTGAATTCCCTCTTGAATGGCTTTCAGCGAAGCTCGGCTGTCTTCTCTTTTTATAAAAACGCTGCGAATGTTTTCAATCCATCTCCCATAAAACGGAATTCTGGACAAGCTGGACTTGGCTACAAATCCGGTCTGGAATCCATCCAACACATAGAGGCACACTATGATATCCGCATAGCCCTGATGGTTTCCCACAAAAACCACCGGTCCCTTTTCCGGAAGATTTTCTTTTCCCTCCACTTGAATGTTCATTTCAAATGTTTCCACCATGCGTCCGCTCCATCTTTTAGAGCAAGCCAATATGGCCCGACGCTCTCCCTCAAGGTCTCCCTTTTTTCTTTTTTCAAGTATTTCTTTTTCGTAAGGAGTAAGCTCCTCCAACACCCGCTTTAATTTGTAAAAAGGACCTATATTCTTAATAATTTTCATGGTTCTAATAACCCCACCCTTTATCGAGAGCCCAGCCCAAAATTTTCTCGAACCCGTTTCATGGTATTTTCCGCCACTTCATTGGCCCTTTGAGCCCCATCCAATAGATAATCCAACAATTCCTGAGAATGGCGAATGGATTCGTACCGCTCCCGGATGGGCCGCAGGGAATCAATGGTCAACTCCACCAATTCTTTTTTAAAGTCCCCATATCCCCGGCCGTCATACAACTTTTCCACCTGAGAGATGGTTTTGCCAGAAAACACACTATAGATGGTCATCAAATTGCTGATTCCCGGTTTGTTCTTGACATCATAATGGACTCTTCCTTCCGAATCCGTGGTGGCTTTCATGATGGCTTTCTTGATTTTTCCTTCTTCGTCTAAAAGAGAAATTCGACTGAGGGGATTTTCTGCCGATTTGCTCATCTTGGAGGTTGGGTCATCCAAAGACATGATTCGCGCCCCTTCTCGAAGGAACCGCCCGTCCGGCACCACAAAAGTATCCGGAAATCGATTGTTTACCCGAATAGCGATGTCTCGGGTGATTTCAATGTGCTGCTTTTGATCGTTGCCTACCGGAACCATATCCGTATCATATAGAAGTATGTCTGCGGCCATTAGAATGGGGTAGGTGAATAGTCCCGCCGGAGCAGATTCTTTTCCTTTGCTTTTATCTTTAAATTGGGTCATACGAGACAATTCCCCCGTATAGGCATTGCACATTAGAATCCACGCCAGCTCCGAATGGGCTGCCACTTCTGATTGAACAAAGATAGTTTGCTTCTTGGGATCAATTCCAACAGCCACATACAGGGCGGCTACATCCAGGATATGGGACTTCAGTTCCTGGGGGTCGTGGGGCAAAGTAATGGCATGAAGGTCCACTACGCAATAAACGCACTGATTTCCCTCTTGCAAATCGACAAACTGCTTAAGGGCTCCCAAATAATTGCCAATATGTATGTTGCCTGTGGGTTGAACCCCGGAAAAGATCCTCATAAATTTTTTCTCCTTTTGGTAGTGTGTCCTCAATCTCGATGAATTTCATGCAAAAACTTATCTTTTATGCTTTTCTCCACTCGCGACACGGTCATTTGGGAAATACCCAAGGTGTTTCCCACATCTGCCTGGGTCCTATTCTCAATGAACCTCATTCTAAAAATCTTTTTATCTTGTTCTTTTAAGGAAGAAAGAACAGTACGAACAATCTCCGCATATTCAATGTTCCCGTAAGCTTGTTCTTCCCGGCCTGTGTAACGCTCCAGGACGGGTCCTTCTCCGTCTTCTCCCGATTCTTCAAAAGTCTGGTCCAAGGACATAGGGGCGTAGGCTTGGCTGCTTTCCATGGCTTCCAAAATCATGGTATCGGACACCTCCAGTCTTTCGGCAATTTCACTGACAGAAGGACTCCTGCCCAATTCTTGAGACAAGTCATCACGCACTCCAGGAATTTGACCTGCCAGGCTTTTCAGTCTTCGAGGCACTTTTATGGCCCATTCCTTGTCGCGAAAATATTTCTTTATTTCTCCCAGAATTGTAGGCGTAGCAAAACTGGAGAAGGCAAACCCTTTCTCAGGGTCGTACCGCTCCACAGCCGAGATCAGCGCCAGGGCTCCCACTTGATATAAATCGTCGTAGCCCACACCTTTTCCCAAATATTTTTTTATGAGTACGTCCACCATGTACAGATATTCTTCCACCAGCTGATTGCGTGTCTCAATGTCGCCAGTGTCTCTGTACTTTTTAAATAGTTCGGTTTTTTCCATCAACACTTCCTATTGGGTGGTTCTAGCTATCTATTGATTATAATTATACGACATTCTTTTGTTTTCGGCAAAGGCTTTGCCGCGTTACAAGACTTTCTTTTTTTCCATCACCAGAATTTTCCCCCCGTTGGGTTGGTCGGAAAGTTCGACTTTATCCATCAAGGAGCTCAATATAAACATGGCCAAATCCCCATCCTCCGGACAGTGTCCGCACCGCGGACACTCCCCCTTTTCGATGGTAAATTCTCCATTGTTGTCGGACATACTAATGTGAAGAACGTTTTCCTCCATTCCCACCAAGACCAGAAACCGGCAAGCCAACCGATCGTGTCCATGACAACATATGATTTTACATGCCTCGGATATGGCCACACAGATGTCCTCCACTTCCAACAAAGAAAACCCGGAAGAGTTGGCATAGGAAGCCACCGCCAAGCGCACTGCCGAAACGCTGTCTTTGCTTCCCGGCAGGGAAAATCTTAATTTATTGGGCATTTTGAACTCCTTTTTTCTTGATTTGATTCCTGGATTACTTTTTTGTTTCCATAGATACTTGAGGGTTGTTTCCGGAAGGTTTCTTTTCTTGCAAAAGCACTTCCACTTCCTCGTTGATTACTTTTGCCACCGAAATAATGTTGGCATCTTCCTTCACCTTCATGATCTTCACACCCTGCGTAGCCCGACCCAGCTTGGACACATCAGCCGCTTTAATTCGGATGATAATGCCATCGGAGTTAATCAGCAACACTTCATCCTCTTGCCCTACCACCATGGCACTAACCAACTCACCGGTTTTCTTAAACTTGGCCTTATCGTAGGTCAACATTCCCTTTCCACCACGAACCTGTACCTTGTAGTCCTCTACCGCAGTTCGTTTTCCGTAACCATTTCGGGTCACTACCAGCAATTCTTCTCCCGGCTGAACCAATTCCATGGAAACCACTTCGTCGTCCTTTTCCAATTTTATGGCCCGCACTCCGCCAGCAATCCTTCCCATGGGCCTTACATCCTGTTCGGAGAAACAAATGCATTTTCCGTGCTTGGTTACGATGATGACATTGTCTGTCCCGGAAGTTTCGCTAATGCCGATCATTTCATCTCCACCCTTTAAGTTGATGGCAATAAGACCGGTTTTGCGGTTGGTATCAAATTGGGATAGTGGAGTTTTCTTTATGGTTCCCTGTTTGGTTACCGCCAATAAGTACCGGTCCTCGGCGAACTCATGAATAGGAATCACTGCGGTAATTCGCTCCCTCTGCATCAAGCTGAGAAAATTCACCGCCGGTGTTCCCCGGGCAGTACGGCCTGCTTCCGGCACCTCATATGCCTTGATTCGATGTGCCTTGCCGGTATTAGTAAAGAACATCAAATAATCGTGAGTGGATGTCATAACCAGGCTCTTTACAAAATCATTTTCCCGGGTGGTGACCCCCATAATTCCTTTTCCACCTCGTTTTTGAGTTTTATAGGTGTCTGAGGATACGCGTTTTATATACCCTAAATAAGTCAGCGTAATCGCTACTTTCTCTTCCAGAATTAAGTCCTCTTCATCCAAATCCCCCTGGTCCGCTATAATCCTGGTGCGTCGGGAATCTCCGTACTTTGATTTAACCTCCAGCAATTCTTCCTTGATAACGCCCATTAAAAGATTTTCATTGGCCAACAATTTTTGATAATAGGCAATCATCTTTTGAAGGTCATCGTATTCTTTTTCAATCTTCTCTCTTTCCAGCCCTTGCAAACGAGCCAGACGCATGTCCAAAATGGCCTGAGCCTGCACCTCGGAAAGGCCAAAGCGGTTCATCAAATTTTCTTTGGCGTTGTTATAGCTGGATCGAATAATTTTGATAATTTCATCAATGTTATCCAAGGCAATTCGAAGTCCTTCCAGAATATGCGCCCTTGCTTCTGCCTTGGACAGATCATACTGGGTTCTTCGTGTGACCACATTTTTTTGGTGCTTCAGGTATTCTGTCAAAATTTCTTTCAGGTTTAATACCTTGGGTTCTCCGTCTACCAACGCCAGCATAATCATGCTGAAGCTTTCTTGAAGCTGAGTGTGTTTATAAAGTCTATTCAGCAGAATTTGAGCATTCACATCCCGCTTCAACTCAATAACAATCCGGGTTCCTTGCCGGTTGCTTTCATCTCGTATGGCCGAGATTCCTTCCAGCCTTTTATCTTTTACCAGATCTGCAATCTTTTCCTGAAGAACCGCTTTGTTCACCTGATAAGGAATTTCCGTCACCACAATCTGCTGACGCCCTTTATTGGTTTCCTCAATTTCGCAATTGGCGCGAACCACTACTTTTCCACGACCCGTGCGATAAGCTTCTTTGGCACCGGTTTTACCCAGTATGGTGGCGCCTGTAGGAAAATCCGGGCCTTTCACATTCTTCATAAGATCTTCAATGGTGGATTCCGGCTCATCAATCAATTTTACCGTAGCATCAATGACTTCATTGAGATTGTGAGGCGGTATGGATGTGGCCATTCCAACGGCAATGCCGTTGGAACCGTTTACCAACAAATTAGGGAATCGGGCAGGAAGCACGGTGGGTTCCGTTTCCTCTTCATCGAAATTTGGCATAAAGTCAACGGTTTCCTTGTCGATGTCCCG
Organism: uncultured Oscillospiraceae bacterium; assembly: GCA_964489555.1. GTDB lineage: Bacteria > Bacillota > Clostridia > Peptostreptococcales > Anaerovoracaceae > JAAZGD01. The sequence goes on from CAZAZF010000005.1 coordinate 74,021, forward strand.
AAGCATTTGCAATGCCAAAGGGGTCATCCGGGCTTCCGTATATCGCATGGCTGCAGCCCCGTCTCCATCCACCGAACCAAAGTTGCCGTGCCCGTCTACCAACATGTAACGAATAGAAAAGTCCTGAGCCATTCGTACCATGGCATCGTAAATGGAACTGTCTCCATGGGGATGAAATTTTCCCATAACCTCTCCCACGATACGGGCAGATTTCTTATGAGGTTTATCCGGAGTAACTCCCAGCTCATTCATTCCATAAAGGATACGCCGATGAACCGGTTTCAGACCATCCCGGGCATCCGGCAAAGCTCGTCCCACGATAACGCTCATGGCGTAATCGATATAGGAATCCTTCATTTCATCATGAATTTCGCTTTGTATGAGTTTCGTGTCTTCAATCAAATTTGCCATAGGGTTCCTCCTTAAATGTCAATGGTGGCGTAGCGTGCATTGTCTTCAATAAACTTTTTCCTTGGAGCCACCTTGTCCCCCATAAGTGTGGTGAAAATCTCATCCGCCGCTGCTACATCTTCTAGCGTAATTTGTTTCAGAATTCGGTTGGAATAATCCATGGTGGTTTCCCACAACTGATGAAAATCCATTTCTCCCAACCCTTTGTATCGTTGGATGTCAGCTTTTCCCGGTTTGTCTGACAGGGAAGCCATCAATTTTTCTTGTTCCTTTTCGCTATAAGTGTAATAGGCTTCTTTGCCCTTCTTCACCTGGTAAAGCGGTGGTTGGGCCGCATACACAAACCCTCCTTCTATGAGGGGGGTCATATAACGGTAAAAAAAGGTGAGGAGCAATGTCCGGATATGCGCCCCGTCTACATCCGCATCGGTCATGATGATGATTTTGTGGTATCGGAGCTTGCTTATATCAAAATCCGTACCCACTCCACAGCCAAAGGCGGTAATCATATTTTTAATTTCGTCGGAATTTAATATCTTCTCCAGACGGGCCTTCTCCACATTTAATATTTTTCCCCGAAGTGGTAGGATGGCCTGCCTTACTCGGTCTCTTCCCTGTTTGGCACTTCCTCCGGCAGAATCGCCCTCCACCAGAAAAATTTCTGACAAAACCGGGTCTTTCTCCTGGCAATCCGCCAGTTTTCCCGGCAAGGAACTATCGTCCAGAACGCCTTTTCGACGGGTCAACTCCCTGGCTTTTCTTGCCGCCTCTCTGGCTCGGGCCGCTCGTAAACATTTATCTAAAATCACCCGGGCCTGGTTGGGGTTTTCTTCCAAAAATGCTGACAGGTTCTCGTTGGCAGAAGTCTCAACAAAGCCTCTCATTTCGCTGTTGCCCAGCTTGCTTTTTGTTTGTCCCTCAAACTGAGGAGATGTCAGTTTAACGGAAACGATGGCCGTTAACCCTTCCCGAACATCTTCTCCCGTCAAAGCTTCTTCATTCTCTTTTAAGAATTTATTCTTTCGGGCATAGTCGTTAAACACGCGAGTAAGGGCAGATTTGAAACCGATCATATGGGTGCCCCCCTCTGTGGTATTGATGTTGTTGGCATAGCACAAAATTAATTCATTATATCGATCCGTATACTGCATGGCAATTTCCACTTCCATGTCTTTTTTGGACATTTCAAAATAGATGATGTCGGGGTGAATCACCTCTTTATTTTGATTTTGATGTTTGACAAACTCCCGGATTCCTCCCTCGTAATGGAAGACTACTTGCCTTTTTTTCCCTTGCCTCTCATCCTTTAAGTTGATTTTTACACCTTTGTTAAGAAAAGCCATCTCTCTTAATCGGAATTCTAAAGTGGAAAAGTCATAATCCACTTCGTCAAAAATTTCCGGATCCGGCCAGAAGGTAGTTCGAGATCCGTTTTTCTTGGATTCTCCGATTTCTTTTAAGGGGCAAGTGGTTTTTCCCCGGCTGTAGCTCTGATAATAAACTTTTCCATTTCGTCGAATCTCCACCTCCATTTTGGTGGACAAGGCATTTACTACAGAGGCACCCACCCCGTGAAGACCCCCGGACACCTTATACCCCGACCCTCCAAATTTACCGCCTGCATGGAGAACGGTATGAATTACCTCCACCGCCGGAATGCCCAATTTTGGATGCTTGTCAACCGGCATTCCCCGGCCATCGTCTTCCACCATCACGGAATTATCCTCCTGAATGGTGATATTTATGTTCTTGCAATACCCGGCCAACGCTTCATCTACGGAGTTGTCCACAATTTCATAAACCAAATGATGAAGCCCTCTGGGTCCGGTGGAGCCAATGTACATTCCCGGCCGTTTTCGTACTGGTTCCAACCCTTCCAGAACTTGAATTTGCTCCGCATTGTATTGCTGCTGTTCCATGTTCGGTGTCATAAATCAATCTCCTTTACTCCCCAGGTCTGTTTTCTTGCATACACTAGATATTGTACTTCAAAACCGGGCCCATTACAAGAAAATTTGGGGGAAATGACTTCCGGAAAGGCGTGTTCTTTTTTCGAGGCTAAAACCGGCGTTTTTTTGTGTTAAAACAAGGTATTACGCCCGGATATATGCACATCAAAAAAGACGGGTTTCCCCGTCTTTGTCGCCAATTGTCGCTTTCCACTACATTTGCCCCGTCATGTCCAAAAAATCCTTTGGGATTTGGAAAAGTTCATTGGACACTTGAGAAGAAAGGCTGTGGATGAACATCATGGTTCCTTGGCTTTTCAAAGCACCCCATTGTCCATTTTCCGACAAAAAATAGTAAATCAACTCTTCCTCTTCATTAACCAGTTTTTCATAATCGTAAGCAATTCCAAAAAGCTCTTCCTGACCTGTTGTGATTGTGAAAAGGGCCAATTCTTCTTCCGATAAGAAAAATGACATGTTGGCTGTGCTTAATTCTTCTTCGTCCTCTTTGGTCTTCATATACATCTTATGGTCTTGCAACACCACGAAGCTTCCCTCCTGGTTGGTGATGACCGACACCATCCCCAGCTCAGGATCCCGGGAATCCATCCGGATCATTCCACCTTTTACATAAAGCTCTGCAGTCAGATATTCATTTTCAAATTCCGTAGAAAAAGAAAGATGCAAAGGGTTCACATCCACATTAAGCCATTCTCTCATTAGTTGGGCCACTCGAGTCTCCGGCGTTTGTTCCGATTCAGAGATTTCCTCTGCCGGCTCCACAGGCCCACAAGCCGCAAGCACAAAAAGCAAACTTAGGATTCCTACCCATTTACCCCACTTTTTTGCGCTCTTCATCCCTTATCCCTCCCTCTCTTCAGAGAAAGTCTCTGCTCTTTCTCTTGCTTCTCCTTGGCATACCCAATAAAGGTTTCCCTTGGGCAAAGATTTTTCCACTTCCTGGCTCAGCTCGGTGGCCGTGATAAACAGTTGCACCCCCTTCAGAGAATGGATTAGAAAGTGTTGCCGTTGGTTGTCCAACTCACTAAGCACATCGTCCAAAAGCAAAATCCCTTCTTCTCCCGTTTCTTCCCGAATCAGCTTCAGTTCTGCCAGCTTTAAAGACAAGGCCGCTGTTCGTTGTTGGCCCTGAGAACCAAAACTTCTCAAGTCCACCCCGTTTACCAACAAGGTGAGATCGTCCCGATGAGGCCCTACTCCCGTACTTCCTCGTAAAAGATCCCGCCGATGGCTTTTTTTCAATGCTTCCAGTAGTTCTCCGGAGGTGTCCTTATGGTAAAGCACGTCCAGTTCTTCCTGCCCGTCCGTAATTCCAAAATGGGTTTCTTTGCTGATCCGGTTGAGTTTTTCAATAAATCGTTGTCTCTCCGCCATCACCAATTGACCATAGTGCGCTAGGCTTTCATCCCAAATTCCCAGGGTTTTTTCATCTGCCCGGCAATCCTTTAACAGGGCATTCCGCTGGATTAACGCCTTTTTATAGCTTCCCAGGTTTTGATAATAAGAGGGCTTCAGCTGACTGATTTCCCGATCCAGAAATCGCCTCCTTTTTTCCGGTTCATCCTTAACAATTTTCAAATCCTCGGGAGAAAAAACCACCGTATATATGTGCTCCAAAAGCTCAGAGCTTTTAGTAGCCTTAACTCCATCAAGCTTGATGGCTTTTTGATCCTCGGAAACCGCCAGTTCTACCGAAAGAGGTTCTCCATCCCGGACAGCCTCCACCTCTACCCGAAAAAAAGGTGCCCCAAAACGAATCATTTCACTGTCTTTCCCTGTGCGAAAAGATTTTCCCAAAGAAGTAATGTAGAGAGCTTCCAACAAGTTGGTCTTGCCCTGGGCGTTGTTTCCCAACAACAAATTTACCTTTGGATGGAAGGTCAATTCCAAGTTTTTGTAGTTTCGAAAATCCTTTAATCTCAGTTTGATGATGTGCATAAAACCCGCTTCTCCCTATTATGGGGTCCCGGCATGACTAAATCACGCTGTCTTCAAAGGGTGTTGTTTCTTCCAAAAGAGGTTCTTCTTTCTCTTCCGGGTCTTCATCCGGCTCTTCCTTTACTCCCAGTGTTTTCACTAGAAAGAAGATTCCAAGAATCAGAAGCGTTCCGCCTCCGAAAAGACCTAAAATATCCCAGATTCTGGGAAGGAACTGTGCAGAAAACAAGGCTTCCATCACCATTTCCTTGGGATACCCTTGCTCCGTGTACTGATTAATGGTGGCTTGAAAGTTGGCAATGTGATTAATAAGGGCAACGACGCCCATGACCCCTGTCAAAATCATTCCGATGAGAAGGGTAGTGGTAATGCGTGCTTTTTCCTTTTTCGTAGGCATAAAATTCATGTTTTTCTCTCTTTCTTTTTCTCTTACTGGGATAACGATTCTTTTTCCATTCTTTTCCGCTTTTCCAGATACACCAAAAGTACATTGATGTCTGCCGGAGAAACGCCGGATATGCGGGAAGCTTGCCCCAGAGAACCAGGGCGATGAGCCTCTAGCTTTTGACGCGCCTCCAACCGTAGCCCCTCTATTGATAAATAGGGCAGCTCCGGGTCCAATTGCCGCTCTTCTAGCTTTCGAAATCGCTGCACTTGTTGAAGTTGTTTTTCAATGTAGCCTTCATATTTAAGGGTTACTTCTACTGAAGTCTTCACACCCATGGACAAAACTTCTTGAGAAGGAAATCGGGATAGAATCTTTTCATATGTGATTTCCGGCCGTTTCAAAAGCTCTGCCAAGGTAGTCCGGTTGCTAATGGGCGTGCTTCCCCATTCTATAAGAAACCCTTCTATTTCTTTGGGGGTTACCTCCTGATGGGTGAGCCGCTGTATCTCTTCTGTAATCACCCTTTGCTTATTCTTAAATTTTTCATATCGATCTTTCGTAACCAGGCCCATTTGCCATCCCAACTCTGTCAAACGAGCGTCCGCATTGTCTTGCCGTAACAACAGCCGGTATTCTGCCCGGGAGGTCATAATGCGGTAAGGCTCCGGAGTCCCTTTAGTCACCAGGTCATCGATCAGCACACCGATATAAGCTTGGCTTCTGTCCAAAATAAAAGGTTTTTGTTTGTCCAACTTTCGACAGGCATTGATACCCGCCATCAATCCTTGGGCCGCCGCTTCTTCATATCCCGAACTTCCGTTAAACTGTCCGGCACAAAACAGATTTTCTAAATGACGGTATTCCAACCACAAGGTCAAATCTGTAGGATCAATGCAGTCGTATTCGATGGCATACGCCGGTCGCACGATGCGAATATTTTCCAAACCGGGAATGGTTTTGTAAAACGCCTGCTGCACATCTTCCGGCAGACTGGTGGACATTCCTTGAATATAAACCTCGTCGGTCATCTCTCCTTCTGGCTCCACAAACAATTGATGTCGTTCTTTGTCGGAAAATCGATTTACCTTATCTTCGATAGAAGGACAGTATCTGGGCCCCACCCCTTCAATTTGTCCTCCGAACAAAGCGGACCGGCCAAAGTTTTTTCGAATAATTTCATGAGTTCTTTCATTGGTATAAGACAACCAGCAAGAAACCTGCTGCCTTTTTATTTTATCGTTCATATCGTTCATAAAGCTAAAGGGAACGATGAGGGAATCTCCCTTCTGTTCCTCCATTTTTTCGTAGTCCAGGCTTTGGGCCAGGGCCCTTGCGGGGGTGCCGGTTTTAAACCTTCTCAAATTCATTCCCCATTTTCTTAAATTATCTCCCAACTCTATTGCGGGAGCCAATCCGTTGGGTCCACTATCGTAGGCGCTATCTCCAATGAAAATTTTTCCCTTCAAGAAAGTACCGGTAGCCAAAATCACTGCCTCTGCCCGGTAGGTGGCTCCAGTACGAAGTACCACCCCTCTGATTTTTCCTTGTTCCACCAAAATATCTACCACCTCACCCTGTTTCAAATCCAGGTTTTCTTGGTGTTCCAACACTTTTTTCATTTCCAAATGGTATCTTGTTTTATCGGCTTGGGTTCGTAGAGAGTGAACTGCAGGCCCTTTGGCGGTATTCAACATACGGCTTTGAATAAAGGCCTTATCAATGTTAATCCCCATTTCTCCGCCCAATGCATCGATTTCTCGCACCAAATGTCCTTTTCCGGTTCCTCCAACGGAAGGATTGCAGGCCATCATGGCAATGGACTCAAGATGAGTGGAAAACAATGCCGTCTTTTTTCCAAGCCGCGCACAAACAAGACCGGCTTCACAACCGGCATGTCCTGCTCCCACTACCACAATATCATATTGTCCCATGTCATATCGTTCCATTCATCATTTCCCCAAACAAAAACGCCGAAATACTTCTTCTATGATATCCTCTTTTACGGTGATTCCTAAAATATCTCCCAAAGCCTGGTGGGCATTCTTAAGATCCACTTCTACAAAATCCAAGGGGTCTTTTCTTTCAATGGCCCTGCAGGCATCTTTACAGCTTTCCAAGGCTACCGCAAGGTGCTTTTGGTGCCGCACCTTTGTAATAACCAGTTCTTCTCCCGCCACCGCATGTCCTTGCACTACCATGTCTTCCAGGGTTTCCTCCAATTGGGAAAGCCCCATGCCCTCCGTGATAACCATTTCCAAAATCCGGGCTCCTGGCAAATGGTGAGCTACTTGCTGGTGATTCACGGCTTCTCCCAAATCTCTCTTGTTTAGAATCACCAGGGTGGAGTGGTCTTTTAACAAACCCATAATTTCTTCGTCTTCCTGAGCCAAGTCCTGGCTTCCATCCAATATTAGAAGCGCCAAATCAGATTGCCAAAGGGTTTCTTTCGCTCGATTGATTCCAATCCTCTCCACTTCATCGATGGCTTCTCGAATGCCAGCGGTGTCGGTAATTCGCAAGGGTATGTTTCTTATATTCACCCATTCCTCTATGGTATCCCGTGTGGTACCAGGGATGGGGGTAACAATGGCCCGGTCTTCCCCTAAAAGGGCATTCATCAAAGAAGATTTTCCCACATTTGGTTTCCCTAAAATGGCAACTCGAAGCCCCTCTTTTAGAATTCGCCCCCGCTCTGCCGTGTCCAACAGTTTCTGTATTTCCTCCCGGATTTTTTCTACTTCTCCAAAAAGCATGGGATAGGTAATCACTTCCACATCTTCTTCCGGGTATTCAATGTTCACCAGGATTTGAACCAAAAGATTTTGCAAAGCTTGCCGCAATCGTTGAATTGCTACCGAAGTAGACCCCTTCAACTGGTTTACCGCCATCTGAAATCCCATAGGTGTTTTTGCTTGCACCAGATCCATTACCGCTTCGGCTTGGGACAAATCCAGCCGTCCGTTAAGAAAAGCTCTTTTTGTAAATTCCCCGGGTTCCGCCAGCCGGGCTCCCTTTTGAACCAGCAACGCCATGGTTTTTTTTAGGGAAATCATGGAGCCATGACACTGAATCTCCACTACATCCTCACGGGTATAAGTAAAAGGGGCGGGAAAATATACCGCCATGGCCTCATCGATGATGGTTTTCTTCTCCAGGTCTTCCACCAGATGGCCATAGGTCATTTGCCGGGGTTCCGGCTTTTTTCCCCTATGAGAAACAAACACCTGCCCCAGCAACATTTCCGCTTTTTCTCCGCTTATTCGCAGTACCCCGATTCCCCCCTCCCCGGGAGGAGTGGCGATGGCAACAATGGTCTCTTCCATATGTACTCCCGCTGAAAAAATAGCCCGCATTGTCTGCGGGCTATCTACCGTCAACCTTTGTGTTTTAAATCAATGATAACCCTTCGATACGGTTCTTCTCCCTCACTACGCGTCACCACTTTCGGGTGATTTTGGAGGGAAGAGTGAATCACTTTTCGCTCATAAGGATTCATTGGCTCCAGTTTCATGGGCCGCTTGCTTCTTGCCACTTTATCGGCCAATCGATTGGCCAACTGTTGGAGGGTCTTCTCTCTTTTGGCCCGATAATTTTCTGCATCAATAACCACACGAACATAGTCTTCCCGGTCTTTATTGACCACCAGACTGGTTAAATATTGAATGGCATCCAAGGTCTGTCCCCTTTTCCCGATGATGGTTCCCGTATCTTCTCCTTCCAACTCCATAAAAACAAATTCTTCATTTCCAGCTGCTTTTACGGAAAGGCTTAGCCCCATGCTCTCAATGGTGTCTTTGATAAATGTCAAAGCCGGATGTTCCGCCAAATCTTTCAGGTCCTTGGGTTTTTCCTGGAGGGTTGGTTTCATCTCTTCTCTTCGTTTTTCGAAGGTCTTTTCTTCTCTTTTTTCTGCAGGTTTTTCTCCGGGTTTTTTCACCGATTCCGCTTTTCTTTCAACCGGCTCTTCCTGCTTTCTTTCCGCCGGAACTTCCTCTTTCTTTTCTGTAGTTGTTTCCATTTTTGACTGGGTTTTTACGGCCACTCTCACCTTGGCCAACTTATTTCCAATGCCAAAAAATCCTCGACTGGGCTCTTCAAGAATGGTAACTTCCACTTCGTCGATGGTGGTTTTAAGATCCGACAAGGCCAATTTGACAGCTTCGTCTACACTGGTTCCCCATTTTTCCGAATAGTTCATTTTATATTCCTCTCTGATGTTACACCCTATATTTTCTTCTGTTGTTTCAATTCGGCTTCTGCCTTCATCCTTCGTCTTAGTTTGTTTAGTCTAAAGTTGAATAAAATCTGAGCGCCGGTTCCTATAAACCAATACAATGTCAGCCCTGCCGGAAAAGTTCTTCCCATCCAAACAATCATTACTGGAAAGAAGTACTTCATCACCTTCATCATGGGCGCCATTTGCCCCATGGACTCCGGACTTTGCTGCGATTGAGTTTGTTGGAAAGAAACGAAAGTAGTCAATCCGGCTGCGATTGGAAGAATCCATTTGTCCGGTTGAGACAAATCAGCAATCCAGATAAAGCTTTCATGTACCGCTATAATCATAGAAGGGTCGTCGATGTAAAGAAGTGGGTTTCTCAACAAAGCAAAAAGACCAAATATGATAGGCATCTGAATCAACATGGGAAGACACCCTCCCATGGGGTTGAATTTTTCCTCTTTGTAGAGTTCCATCATTTTCATGTTGAGCATTTCTTTGTCGTTGGCATACCTGGCTTGAAGTTCTTTCATTTTCGGCTGAATAGCCGACATGTTTGCCGTGGATTTAATTTGTTTGGCATACAAAGGATACAGGCACAGCCTGACAATCAATGTGAATACGATTAGCGTGATTCCATAGTTTTGAATGAAGTCGTATAAAAAGGTCAACAACCATCCAAGGGGTTCTGCAATCACACCCATGATTTTATAATACATTCATTTCCTCCTTAAGGCACCGGATCATATCCTCCGTCATTCCACGGATGGCACCTTAATATTCTTCTGATACCGAGATAACTCCCCTTAAAAAATCCATACTTTTTTAAAGCTTCAATAAAATACGACGAGCATGTGGGGTAAAATCGACAGGTCCTTGGAAAGAAGGGGGAAATCCCTTTTTGGTAGCCCCGAATCAATAGAATTAGAATCCACTTCATCTCTCTTCCCGATTTCCTTCCCGGTCTTTTAAAAGGCCTGCTTTTCGCAAGGCTTTGTACATAGAAACTTGTACTTCTCCCTGTGTAGCATTCAATATGGAATTTCGAGCAATAAAAATGTAATCGGTTCCTTCCTTGGCAGTGGGTTCCAGTACCCTCCAGCTCTCTTTCATCAAGCGGCGAGCCCGGTTTCGTTGAACGCTCTTACCCACTTTTTTGCTGGCTAAAAAAGCCTGCCTTTTGTAGGGGTAATCGTTCTTTCGATGAAACAATACCACCAACCGTTCTCCAACCGACTTTCCCCTGTTATATATAGTGGAAAAATCACTTTTTCTCCTCAAAACTTCCTTCTTCAGCATATTGCCCCAACCCGAAAACAAAAAGGCCGCTTAAGCGGTCTCTATGCTGTCAAGGATTTTCTTCCTCTCAATCTTCTTCTCTTTAAAACATTTCTACCGTTTTTCGTGCTCATTCTTTTTCTGAAGCCATGCTCTTTTTTTCGTTGCCTGACTTTCGGCTGATATGTTCTTTTCATCTGGTTCTACACCTCCTTCTCGTGGGTTCACCCGGCCAAGCCGGTTGGTAGGATCGTCTTAATTTCAACGACCACATATGCCATATAATTATATAGGGCGACCATTTTTATGTCAACTTTTTTTGCCGTGTTTTTCTCATTGAAAACGCCCTTATTTAGGACATCCACAATATATGGGTGTTCCGGGGCGTTTTGCTCACATTTTTATCCACCATTTGTGGATAAAAAGAAAAAATTTTCTTTTTATTTATAGGGATTTTCCCCTTGCCCTGTGGATAACTTCTATATTATGATATAGGTGTTAATGCTATTTGGGAAAAGGATGATTATGAAAGACTTAAAAGAAAAATGGACTAAGGTTCAAGAATTATTGAAGGAAAACCTCCAGGACATCAGTTACGACACCTGGTTTGCTCCTTTGACTCCCCTTCGAACCGATGCAAAAGCCGGAAAAATCTACATCGATCCCTATGCCAGTATGAATCAAAATATATTAACGGGCCGCTATATGCCCCTTTTAGAACACACCATCCGTGATGTTTTTGGTAAGGAGTATAAGGTGGTTTTTGAGTATATAAAGGACCGTGCCGGCGGAAATGTCAGCTATGGCGGCACCGGAGAGGAATTTGATGGAGAATTTTATTTCAACCCAAGATATAATTTTTCCACTTTTGTTGTGGGCAGCAATAATAAATATGCCCACGCCGCCGCCTTGGCAGTGGCCACGCTCCCCTCCGACGATTACAATCCTCTCTTTGTTTATGGAGGTTCAGGGTTGGGAAAAACCCATCTCATGCATGCCATTGGCCATCATATTTTGCAAAATCATCCAAAACTAAAACCTTTATATGTTTCTTCAGAAATGTTCACCAATGAAATGATCAAAGCCATCAGTGAAAAAAAGACCGGGGAATTCCGAAATAAATATAGAAAAATTGATGTATTATTAATAGACGATATACAGTTTTTGGAAGGAAAAGAAGGAACTCAGGAAGAATTTTTCTACACTTTTGAGGCTCTTTATCAGTCTAATAAGCAAATCATTATTAGTTCAGATAGACCTCCAAATAAGTTAACCAATTTTGACGAAAGACTGCGTGGTCGTTTTCAATGGAATGTAGTGGCGGATATTAGCGCACCGGATTACGAAACCCGTGTGGCTATTTTACGAAAAAAAGCAGAGCTGGAAGGCCTGGTTATTGACGATTCCTTGCAGGATGTAATTGAGCTTATTTGTGAAAAAGTAAAATTTAATATTCGGGAATTGGAAGGAGCTTTTACTCGCATTGTTACCTTTTCAAATTTAATGAATGAACCAATTAGCCGAAAACTGGCCAGAGAAGTACTAAAAGATATTTTACTGGCTGCCGATTTTAATATTACACCGGATTCTATTAAAAAAGCAGTGTGTAAACATTATTCTATTAAACTTTCTGATATGGAATCCAGTAAAAGAACAAAGGCTTTGGCTTTTCCAAGACAAATCGCAATGTATTTGTGCCGGGATTTAACAGATTTATCCCTTCCTAAAATAGGGGAAAATTTTGGGAACCGGGATCATACCACCGTTCTATATGCTTGCGAAAAAATAAATAACGAAATACAAAAAGATGAACAATTAAAAGAAAGTGTTTTCTTCCTTAAAAATATTATTAATGGCAAACAGTAAAGTTTTCCTTTTTTATAACTCACTATTCCATTGCTTTTCCACAAAGTTATTCTTCTTTAAAACCTTTGTTTTAAGACAAATAGAAGAGTTATAAACATTTCCACAGCCCCTACTACTATTACTACTATAAAATAAAATATAAATATAAACCCCCGGAGGTACTCTTATGAAATTTATTTGTGATCAAAATACTTTAGTAAAAGCCATTAATACCGTTTCAAAAGCAGTTACATCAAGAACCACCATTCCTGTTTTAAAAGGAATCTTGTTAACTTTAAAAGAAAATCAATTAACTCTTTCTTCTTCGGATTTGGAAATAAGTATTGAAAAAACTATTTTTGTAAAGGGTGAAGAAGACGGAGCTTTGGTTATTTCCGCAAAACTTTTTTCTGATATTATAAGAAAACTGCCAAGCGAAGATATTTTAATTTATGGAGACGAAAAAGAACCGTTGACTATAAAAACAACCCATTCGGAATTTCATATTGTTGGACTAAATGCAGAGGAATTTCCCAAAATGGTAAGTATTGAAGAAGAAAAAGAAAAGATTGTTTTTGAAAAGGAAATATTAAAAGATATGATTCGTAAAACAGCTTTTTCTGCCAGTATGGAAGAATCAAAAGGAATTATTGTAGGTGTTTTATTGGAAAGAGAAAAAGAATTTTTAAATATGGTAGCCCTGGATGGATTTAGAATGGCAGTAGTAAGACAAGAAATGAAAAACGAAAAAGAAGAAAAAATTATTATTTCTGCCAAGCTGATGAATGAAGTAAGTAAAATTATAAGCGAAGAAGAAGGAGAAGGAAAAGTAGAAATGATTTTGGATAACAAGAAAGTTTTTATTGTGTTGGAGTCCACAAAAGTAGTGCTTCGTTTATTGGAGGGAGAATTTATAAAATACAAAGACATTCTACCAAAAGACAAAAAAACAAAAATAATGGTTAATAAAAATTTATTACAAGAAGCTATTGAAAGAGCCTCATTGCTTTCAAGAGAAGGGAAAAACAACCTGGTTAAATTTACCATCACAGATCAGTTGTTAACCATCACATCAAAATCGGAAGAAGGAAATGTGAAAGAAGAAATTGTAATAGAAAAAGCGGGGGAAAATTTAGAAATTGGCTTCAATCATAAATATATTTTAGATGTAATTAAAGCGGTGGATGATGAAACCTTACTAATGGAATACAATACACCTACAAGTCCATGCATGATCAAACATCCGGAAAACAACGGCTATGAATATCTTATATTGCCCGTTCGAATTAATGGATAAAAACAGCATGGAAGAATTAAAAAAATATTTTACTCAAAAAAAATACGAAGAGAGGAAGAGAGTGGAAGAGCTCCTTCCTCTTTATCGTGAGTACATGATAAATATTTTAGAGTGGAATAAAAAAATAAACATTACTTCTATAAGGGAAGAAAAAGATTTTATTAAAAAACATTACATCGACTCTCTTTGTTTACTAAAGTATAAGGAGTGGTTCCAACCGAAAACAAAGGTGATAGATATTGGGACGGGTGGAGGATTTCCTGGAATTCCCTTAGCTCTCTTCTTTAAAGAAGTGAATTTTACTCTGGTTGATTCCGTGGGGAAAAAAATAGATGTGGTTAAAAATTCCATAGAAAAATTACCACTTTCCAATGTGACACTTCTCAAAGAAAGAGCCGAAAATATAGGAAGACTTCCCTTGTATCGTGAGAAATATGACCTTTGTGTTTCTCGAGCGGTGGCGCCTCTTTTGCTTTTGTCAGAGATTTGTCTTCCTCTTGTAAAAATAGGAGGACGATTTATTTCATACAAAGGGGAAGAAGGAGAAGGGGAAAGAAAGGATGCGGAAAAAGCCATTGCTATTCTTGGAGGAAAAATAGAAATTATGGATTTTTCTTTTGGGGAAGAAGGAATGGAAAAACATGGATTGATAGTGGTTAGAAAAATCAAAAGTACCCCGGAAATGTATCCCAGGGAGATGAAAGAAATAAAAAAAGGATGGAAATAAATGGAAAACCAAGAATGTTTCATGTGAAACATTCTTTTAGGTTAAATAAGGATAGTATTGAAAATTTATCTAGTATATAATGAAATCAAATAAAATAGAATCATTAAAGGGAGGAAAAAAGTGGGAAAAGCAATTGCCATATTCAACCAAAAGGGTGGGGTGGGAAAAACCACTACCAACATTAATTTGGCGGCTTGCCTGTCTATCATTGGCAAGAAAATATTAATTCTTGACATCGATCCCCAAGGCAACACCACCAGCGGAATGGGAATTTCCAAGAAAGGACTTCTTCGAACTTCCTATGAAATTTTAGTGGATCAAGAGATGGATCCCCATGAGACCATCATGAAAACAGGAATTCCCAACCTTGATATTATTCCGGCCAGCGTTCAATTAGCAGGGGCTGAGGTGGAGTTGGTTCAGTTGGAAAGCCGGGAAAAGAGATTAAAGAAAGCCATTGATCTGATTAAAAACGAATACGACTATATATTTATTGACTGTCCTCCCTCCTTGGGGCTGTTAACCATTAACTCCTTGACTGCGGTAGACAGCGTGTTAATACCCATACAATGCGAGTTCTATGCCCTAGAGGGAGTAAGCCAATTAATGAGCACCGTAGAAATTGTAAGAAAAACTTTAAACCCGGAGCTTCAGATTCAGGGGGTTATTTTATCTATGTTTGATGGAAGAACAAATCTTTCTCTTCAGGTCGTACAGGAAGTAAAAAGATATTTCAGGGAAAAGGTTTACACTACCATTATTCCAAGAAATGTAAGGTTGGCCGAAGCTCCCGGTTTCGGAATTCCCATCATTCAATACGACCCCAAATCCGTGGGAGCTCAAGCCTATATGGATTTTGCGAAAGAGTTTCTTGAACTGGAGGAAAAGTAATGGCTACCAGAAATACCGGCCTGGGAAGAGGTTTGGAAGCCCTTTTCGGAGATGTGGACATTCGAATGGACCAATCCTCTGGAGAAGAAGGGAAAAATAAAAAAGAAAAGAAATCGGAAGACGATGAAAACACGATTCAATATATTGACATCAACCAGATTAAACCCAATGAAAACCAACCAAGAAAATCTTTTGACCCGGAAAAACTGGAGGAGCTTTCCAACTCCATAATCAGCCATGGTGTGATACAGCCGGTGGTATTGAGAAAGCCGGAAAAAGGAAAGGGATATGAACTGGTCGCCGGGGAAAGACGATGGAGAGCGGCCAGAATGGCTGGATTAAAGACGGTTCCTGCCTTGGTTAGAGAATTAACGGAAGAACAGAACATGCTTCTATCCATCATTGAAAATATGCAAAGGGAAGACCTTAATGCTATGGAAGAGGCTGAAGCGGTTCACCAAATGATGAAAACCTTTCGCTTCACGCAGGAGGAAGTGTCAAAAAGTTTAGGAAAAAGTCGTCCTTACATAGCCAATTTGGTAAGATTGTTAAAGCTTCCGGAAGAAATACAACAAATGCTGCGAGAGAATCAGCTTACCCAAGGGCATGCCCGGGCACTTTTGGCCTTACCGGTTAAGAAACAATTGGAAGTGGCACACAAGGTGTTCAAAGAAGGATGGTCTGTTAGGCAGGTAGAAGAATTGGCAGCCAAAGGGAAACCGGAAAAGAAATCATCCAAAGCTGGAAAAAGAGACCCGGATTTGGAAAGGGTGGAAGGAGAACTAAAAGAAATCTTAGGAACCCGGGTTAAAATAAAAGAAAAGGGAAAAAAGGGAAAGCTTGAAATTGAATATTTTTCCAGAGATGAACTGGAGAGACTAATCGAGCTTTTCAAGTCCTTATCATAAAATGTTTCACGTGAAACTATGGTACCTATATGTGTTATGGAACCTTATCACCTTCGGGGTGATGGCTTGGGACAAGCGTCAGGCAAAGCAACATAAGTCCCGGATTTCGGAAGCCAGCCTACTTTGGTTCGCCTTTGCTATGGGAGCCGTTGGATCCACTGTAGGTGCTTTGTTGTTGCATCACAAAACCAGAAAACTAAAGTTTCAAATTCTGTTTCCACTGGCTTTGCTCTGCAACCTATTCATATACGTATTCATTCGAACAAATATAGGAGTATGACATGTATGAACTAGTGCCACTTCATAATAACACCTATTACATGGAATGCCCCGCCAAGGTGGGGCTATATTTTTCGGAGGACAAAAAAGCTGTTGTTATTGACAGTGGCATTGACAAAGACACGGCTAAAAAAATAGAGCGTCACCTACTGGAGAGAGAAGTGGGCCTATCTATGATTCTCAATACCCACAGCCATGCAGATCACTGTGGAGGAGACTTTTACCTTCAAGAAAAAACGGGATGCCCAATATATGCTCCGGATTTTGAAAGCGCTATTATTCGCCAAACTTTCCTGGAACCTTCCATATTATATGGTGGCTATCCATACAAAGAATTACGAAATAAATTTCTTATGGCAAAGCCAGCCAGGGCGGAAGATATTCAAACCGCATCATTACCAGAGGGGTTTGAATGGATAGAACTACCGGGGCATACTTTTCAGCAGATAGGAATCCGCACACCGGACGATATATGGTTTATTGCCGATAGCCTATTTGACAACGCCATCCTGGCCAAATATTCCTACACCTCTATGTATGATATACAGGGTCAAATGGAAACACTGGAGAAATTAAAAACCTTGGAGGGTTTGTGGTTTGTACCATCCCACGGAAAGCCCACCCGGAATTTAAGCTTGTTAATCCAGCAAAATCATAAAAAATTACGACGGGATTTGGAGCAGGTTAAAGAATTTTGTGGAAAAGGAATTACCTGGGAGGAACTATTAAAAAAGGTAATGGATTACCAACAGCAAACGCTGAATCACAATCAATATGTGTTAATGGGTTTCACTCTTCGTTCTTATCTCTCCTATTTAAAAGACCAACAAGAGCTGATATGCGATTTCCAAGAAAACCGATTGTTGTGGGCCCTTCCTTAGGAAGGGTTTTTTTATGGAATGGGAGCCTTGCACCCTGATATTACCGCAAGATAGTACGGTTTATCTCTGCATATCGCTGTTATGATAAAGCGATAACACATTAAACAGCGAACAAGACACTGCGCACAAGGGATAAAGAGCTTATCCCATAAACAGCTAAATCAATTGAAATAGCTCGTGTTTTCGGAATTCACTTATGAAAAAACGGTGGTAAATAGAAGATAATTTGATATAATAAAACAAAACAGAAAACAACATAAATATCGCAAGAATGTACCTGTTCCCCGTTTTTCGTGAACCGTAAGGAGGCCATAGGAATGTCAATTACCATCAACGGAAAAGATCTTACCATAGAAGAGACCATACGAGTCGCCCGAAATCAGGAGAAAGTATCCATTCATCCGGAAGCCATGAAACGGGTGGAAGAGGCGAGAAACTTTGTGGACCGGAAGCTATCTGAGGGTGCAGTGATTTACGGACTCACCACCGGATTCGGAAAATTTTCTGACACCCTGATTTCTTCAGAAGATGCGGAAGCGTTACAACGAAATTTGATTTTATCTCACGCATGTGGAATGGGAAACCCTTTGCCAACGGAAGTAGTACGGGCTGCCATGCTTCTTCGATGCAATGCCCTGTCCCGAGGAAATTCCGGTATTCGACCCGAAACGCTGAACACCCTTTTGGAGATGCTCAACCGGGGGGTGCATCCAAGAATTCCTGAAAAAGGCTCCTTGGGGGCTTCTGGAGATTTGGCACCATTGTCCCACATGGTGTTGGTCCTTTTGGGAGAAGGAGAGGCAGAATACCAAGGGGAAGTACTTTCCGGCAGAGAGGCCATGAAGAGAGCCGGGCTTGCGCCGGTGGTCTTGGCCGCCAAAGAAGGGCTGGCCTTGATTAACGGCACACAAATTATGACCGCCATTGGCATCAATGTGTTATGGGATGCATTGGTCCTTTCCAAAACATCGGACATTGTTATGGCCATGACCGGGGAAGCCTTGAACACCATCACCAAAGCCTTTGATGATAAGGTACACCAGCTTCGAGGGCACCGGGGGCAAATCGTTTGTGCTGAAAATCTGCGGCGCTTATTGGAAGGCTCGGAAAATGCAAAACCTGTTCATCCTCAAAAAGTGCAGGATCCCTATTCTTTGCGTTGCACGCCTCAAGTCCACGGCGCCAGCCGGGATGCCATAGAATATGTGGTTCAGGCTGTTACAAAGGAAATCAATGCAGTGACCGATAATCCTCTGATTTTCCCGGAAGAGGAAGAAGTTATTTCCGGAGGCAACTTCCATGGGCAACCTATGGCCTTGGCCTTTGACTTCTTAAAAATTGCCATATCGGAACTAGGCGATATATCTGAAAGAAGGGGGGAACGCATGATCAATCCTCAGCTTTCCGAAGGGTTGCCACCTTTTCTTACAAAACATGGCGGAGTGTGTTCCGGCTTTATGATTGCTCAATATTCAGCGGCCTCTATGGTCTCGGAAAATAAAATCTATGCCCATCCTGCTTCTGTGGATTCCATTCCTTCTTCCGGGAATCAGGAAGATCATGTGAGCATGGGAACTACTGCTGCCAGGACCTGCGCTATGATTTTAGACAATACCAGAAAAGTGTTGGCCATCGAACTTTTTGCGGCAAGCCAAGCTATTTGGCTCCGGGGAGAGAAGGGATTGTCACCGGCTATGCAACGGGTGTATCATTGTATTCGAAAGGAAATTCAGCCGGTGGATACGGATGTGCTGATGCATGGCCCTATGGTAAAAATAGAAGAAATGATTGTCGGCGGAAAAATTCTTGAAGCGGCCGAACAAATCGTCGGGCCATTGAAATAGAAAGAAGGGAGGAAGTCACCCATGAACAACCAGGATATTGAGAAAGCCATGACCATTACATTGGAGAAGGAATTGCCACCGATACCTTCTTTTCAAGAAGGTATTCGCCGTGCACCGGACCGAGGATTTCGCCTGACCAAAGCACAGACGGAAATGGCACTACGAAATGCACTACGATACGTGCATCCGGACCTCCATGCCACACTGGCACCGGAATTCATGGAGGAGTTAAAGACCACCGGTAGAGTTTATGCTTATCGATATCGCCCCGAAGGAAGAATCTACGGCAAGTCGATTTCGGAATATAAAGGAAACTGTATTGAAGGAAAAGCCTTTCAGGTGATGCTGGACAACAACCTGGATTTCGATATTGCCTTGTACCCTTATGAACTGGTTACCTACGGAGAAACGGGACAGCCCTGCCAGAACTGGCTTCAATATCGACTCATTAAAAGATACTTGGAAGAACTGAGAGAAGATCAAACCCTGGTGGTTATTTCCGGACATCCTCTGGGCTTGTTTCCTTCCAAACCGGAAGCACCCCGTGTAATTCTCACCAATGCCTTGATGGTGGGTATGTTCGACAACCAGGATGACTGGGAAGTAGCGGAACAAATGGGGGTGGCCAATTATGGCCAAATGACAGCAGGCGGATGGATGTACATCGGTCCACAAGGCATTGTGCATGGAACCTTCAATACCATCTTAAATGCTGGGAGAAAATATTTGGGTGTATCGGACCAAGGGGATTTGACGGGACACACCTTTGTATCCTCCGGTTTGGGAGGTATGTCCGGGGCCCAGCCGAAAGCAGCCACCATCGCAAGAGCTGTGGGCATATTCGCGGAGGTGGATTTATCCCGTATCCAAACCAGAAAAGACCAGGGTTGGGTAGACGTAATTCTCGACGACCTGGAGAAAGTCTTTGAACTAGCCAAGGACAAACAGCAAAAGGGAGAAAGCATCTCCATCGCATATCACGGAAACATTGTGGATTTATTGGAGGGAGCCCTTGCCCAACAATTTCCCATAGACTTGCTTTCCGATCAAACCTCATGTCACAATGTGTACAATGGGGGTTATTGTCCGGTGGGACTATCCTTTGATGAAAGAACCACTCTTCTTCACCATGATCGAACCGCCTTCCGCCAGAAGGTGGATCTGTCCTTACGACGACACTACGAAGCCATTAAAGGCCTTACGGAAAAGGGCACCTACTTTTTTGATTATGGCAATTCCTTCTTGAAAGCCATGTACGATGCCGGTATTGTGGAAATATCCAAAAACGGAGTAGATGAAAAGGATGGATTCATATGGCCCTCCTATGTGGAAGATATTATGGGACCCATGCTTTTTGATTACGGCTATGGCCCTTTCCGTTGGGTATGTCTTTCCGGAAAATCGGAAGACCTGGATGCTACCGACAAGGCGGCGATGGAACTTATCGACCCCAATGGCCGATTCCAAGACCGGGACAATTGGGTGTGGATTCGGGATGCCAAGTCCCATAAAATGGTGGTGGGCACCCAGGCCAGAATTCTTTATCAGGACGCAAGGGGCCGTACAAAAATTGCCTTGCGATTTAATGAGATGGTACGAGAAGGTCAGATTGGACCGGTGATGTTGGGTAGAGACCACCATGACGTGTCCGGAACCGACTCGCCTTTCCGTGAAACCGCCAACATCAAGGATGGTTCCAATGTGATGGCGGACATGGCGGTACAATGCTTTGCCGGCAATGCCGCCCGTGGTATGAGCTTATGCGCACTGCATAATGGCGGAGGGGTAGGTATCGGGAAATCCATCAATGGAGGCTTTGGCTTGGTGTTGGATGGCAGTGAACGAGTGGATCAAATCATTGAATCCTCTATGATGTGGGATGTGATGGGTGGTGTGGCCAGAAGAAGCTGGGCTAGAAATCAAGGCGCAATAGAAACCGCCATAGAGTACAATCAGTTGGAAGGGGAAAGGGCCCACATTACCTTGCCCTATCTAGTAGATGACAGCCTCATCAAAGCAACAATGAATGAGGAATAAAGTAAATCGTCAATAGGCGATATTACGGAAAACGAGGTACCGCTATGAGTAGCCTGTTCATAAAAAACATAGGAACTCTGCAGACTCCAGTGGGAAATTATCCCCACAAGGGGGAAGAGCAGGGACAAAATCAAGTCATGCGAGATGTGGCCATCGAGATACGGGAAGGCATCATTCAAGCCATCTACACTTCCGAGGATTTGCTCCCGGAGGAAGAAGACTTTGATATGATTCTGGATGCGGAAGGAAATCTGGTGACACCAGGTTTGGTGGACGGTCATACCCATCTGGTATTCGGTGGATATCGTCAACATGAAATACCGCTGAAGCTAAAGGGTGCTTCCTACTTAGAAATATTGAAAAGCGGAGGAGGCATACTGGACACGGTGCGAAAAACCAGAGAAGCCACCTTCGAAGAGCTGTATGAAAAGTCGGAAGAATTCTTAGATGAAATGATGGCAATGGGTGTCACCACCTGTGAAGCCAAATCCGGATACGGATTGGATCGAGACACAGAAATCCGAACTCTGGAAGTGATTGCCGAGTTAAAAGAAAACCACCCCATGGACATGGTGGCCACCTATATGGGTGCCCATGCCATTCCGCCAGAATATGAAGGAAGAGGAAACGAATACATCGATGTCCTCTGCAAAGAAGTGATGGAAGAAGCGGCTTTACACAAGCTTGCACAGTATGTGGATGTATTCTGCGAAGCCTCGGTGTTTGACCCGGACCAGTCAGAAAGGTACTTAAAGATGGCCCAAGCTCTGGGATTGGGCATTCGAATCCATGCAGACGAAATAGAAGAAATGGGAGGTTCCCAATTGGCGGGACGAATGAAAGCGGCATCCGCCGAGCATCTCATTGCCATTGGAGAAGATGGAATCCAAGCTTTGGCCCGGGGAGGCACCATCGCCATGTTACTGCCTGCCACCTCTTTCTACCTGGGAAAGAACTTTGCCCCGGCTCGAAAGATGATTGACGCAGGTGTACCGGTGGCCATGGCCACGGACTTCAACCCGGGATCCAGCCCCTCACTTAATCTGGGGTTTGTTATGAACTTGGGATATTTAAAATATGGACTCACACCGGAAGAAGTTCTAACCGCCGTTACCATTAATCCGGCTTGTGCCCTGGGAATGGAAAAACAGGTGGGCACCCTGGAAGTGGGGAAGCAAGGGGACTTGGTAATATGGAATGCACCGGATATGGAAATGCTTTGCTACCGATATGGCTCCAACCTGGCATTAGGGGTAGTGAAAAAAGGACAGTTGGTGTAGATAAGGAATAACGGGGAAATCAAAAGGAGAAGTAGAAGGAAAAGGAGTAAAGCAGATGATAGAACATACATTAAAAGAGTATTTGGATTTGCTGAAAAGCAGTGATCCGGCACCGGGAGGAGGCTCTGCCTCTGCATTGGCGGGGGCGCAAGGTGTTGCCTTGGTTATGATGGTGGCCAACCTGACGGTGGGACGGGAAAAGTATAAAGAAAATGAAGCTCTATGTCAGCAGGCCTTGAAAGAGGGAGCCGGCATAATGGAAGGATTGATTCAAGCCATCCACGAAGATACGGAAGCCTACAATCGGGTGATGGCAGCTTATCAGCTTCCCAAAGAAACTGAAGAAGAAAAAGCCTTACGAAGCAAAGCCATTCGAGAAGCCACACTGGTTGCCACCCAAGTTCCCTATGATGCCATGAAATTATCTTTGAAGGGTTTAGAATTGGCCAAAAGCCTGGTGGGAAAATCCAACCTCAACTGCTCCTCGGATCTGGGAGTAGCGGCGCTGAATCTCTTGGCTTGTAGCCAAGGGGTGTGGCTCAATATTCTGACCAATCTTTCCGGCATCAAAGATCCGGAACGGGAGCAATCCTTCCGGGACGGTGGAATGAAGCTCTATCAACAAACAGAAACATTGGCTCATGAGATTTATGAAGAAGTGAAAAACGGACTGTAATATAGAAACGGAGGTATCATACATATACCTCGCCAAAGGATACAGGCCAGAAAAACATAAAGGAGAAATACATATGGCATCCATTATAGAAAGCATTCCCAACATCAGCGAAGGGAGAAATCAAGATGTAATCCAAGGTTGCGTGGACCAAATTCGAACGACACCGGGATGTACGCTTTTGAATGTAAGTAGCGATCCTTCCCACAACCGAACGGTAATCACCTATATGGGAAACCCGGAAGGAGTGGAAGAAGCCAGCGTGAAGCTAGTAAAAAAAGCGGTGGAAACCATCGACTTAACCCAACATCAGGGAGAACATCCCAGAATGGGAGCGGTGGATGTGATGCCCTTTGTTCCCATCAAGGATGCCACAGAGGAAGATTGCATACAGTTAGCCAGCCATGTAGGGAAACGCATTTATGAAGAAGCCGGTGTGCCGGTATTCTTATATGAGAAGTCCGCTACTGCGGAATATCGCAAGAATTTGGCCGCCATTCGAAAAGGCCAGTTTGAAGCCATGGCAGAAAAGGTGAAAGACCCCCAATGGATTCCGGATTTTGGGGGAGCACAAATCCATCCCACCGCCGGTGTGGTGGCAGTGGGGGCACGCCCGCCCCTCATCGCATACAACATCAATCTCAGCACCGATGATTTGGAATTGGCCAGCGCCATCGCCAAGGAAATTCGAGAATCCTCCGGTGGTCTTCCTTGTGTGAAATCCATCGGCATCATGTTGGAAGAAAGAAATCTGGCCCAGGTTTCCATTAACATGACGGATTTTACCGTAACCCCGTTGCACCAGGTTACCGAACTGGTTCGTGAAAAAGCGAAAAAAGCAGGGGTAGAGGTGATCGGCACGGAGCTAATTGGGTTGTGTCCCATGAAAGCCCTTTTGGATGCGGCGGAATATTATTTGCAAATCGAAGATTTTAACCCCCAGGTGCAGGTGATCGAAAACCATTTGCTGTAATAAAAACATCTATCATGGAAAAGAAACCCGGATTTCAAGAGCCCTTGGAGAAAAAGGGCTCTTTTAATATAACAAGTTTGCGGTTTAACGCACTAAACTTGTATACAATAATACAAATAGACAAAAGAAAGTTTCATAAAACTTGAAATTTCAAGGATAAACCTTGTCAAATATCGTATACAATGATATAATCCATCTGACGAAAGAGAGCAAATTAATCGAATTGCACCCTTTTGAAATCCTTGACGAGAGGAAGCAATCTATGGATTTTATCAATTTGGCAGAAGAGAAAGAAGAAATCCCCCGAAAAGAGCCGGTAAAAATGGTATTACAAGGAAACGAGGCCTGTGCAAAAGGAGCCATTCATGCAGGGTGTCGTTTTTTTGCGGGGTATCCCATCACCCCTTCCACGGAAATAATTGAGTTGTTGGCCAAAGAGATGCAACAGGTAGGAGGAGCTTTCATACAGATGGAAGATGAAATTGCCTCCGCTTGTGCCATCATTGGAGCTCGATGGGGAGGCAAAAAAGCCATGACTGCTACTTCCGGCCCGGGTTTTACATTGATGCAAGAGGCCCTTGGCTATGGGGTAGTTACAGAAACCCCTATTGTGATTGTGAACATACAGAGAGGAGGTCCTTCCACCGGGCAACCCACCATGTCTTCTCAACATGACATCTATCAAGCCAGGTACGGTAGTCACGGAGATTATCAAATTATTGTATTAGCCCCTTCTTCGGTGCAAGAGATGTACGATTTTACTCGAAAGGCCTTTGTTTTGTCAGAACGGTATCGAACCCCGGTAATTCTTTTGGGGGACGAAGTGGTGGGTCACATGAGAGAAAAAATAGTGATTGAGGACACGCAAGTAGATGAAAATCCGCTAAAACCCCTTTCGGCCGGATCCCCCACCACTGATTTTTTCCAAGGAGGAAATTCTTTGGTGGAGGGGCAACTTCATGATGAAGAGGGACATAGGATTGGACATCTTCCTCAAAAGAGCGGAGAATTTCTTAACAAGCTGGATGAAAAAATTTTACGGAACATAGATGAAATCACCCATATCAACACCTACTTCATGGAGGATGCGGAAGTTGCCATTGTAGCTTATGGGTCAGTGGCTCGTCCTGCATTGAACGCCATCAAGATGGCTAGGGGGGTCAAAGATGACCGGATTTCCACCAAATTTAAAATTGTCAAGGATGTGATTACAAAGGGAGTTCCTCAAACCTTGCAAACCGATTATAGCCATCTGAAGGTGGGGTTAATAAAAATCAATACCGTGTGGCCTTTCCCGGAAGAGGCCTTGAAAAGACTTACGGAAAAAGTAGATTTAATTCTGGTTCCCGAAATGAATGTTGGGAAATACTGTCGAGAGATTCAACGGGTGGTACGAAAGGTGAAGGTGGTTTCCATGCCCAAAAGCGGGGGAGAATTGCCCAGTCCCAGAGAGTTGTTGGATCGTATCATTTCCGAGGTAGGGGTGAAACCGGAGGTGAGAGAAGATGAATAGTCTTTATCAATCTTACATAAGAACAGAAGCATTGCCCTCTCTGTTCTGTCCCGGCTGCGGCAACGGAATCATCCAGATGGCGGCCATTCGCGCCATCGACGGGTTGGGTGTTCGAGAAAACCTGGCTTGTGTTTCCGGTATTGGATGTTCCTCCTGGATTCCATGCTACCTCAATCTGGATGTGATGCATACTATCCATGGCCGGGCTTTGGCTTTTGCCACTGGTCTGAAGATGGCTCAACCAGATAAAAAAGTGATGGTTTTTACCGGAGACGGAGACTGTCTGGCCATAGGAGGAAACCACTTCTTGCATGCTTGTGCCAGAAATATTGATTTGACGGTGGTCATGGTGAATAACTACATTTACGGAATGACCGGGGGACAGAAATCTCCCGCAACCCCTATGGATGCCGTCACTAAAACATCTCCCTATGGTGCCACGGACTACCCCATTGACGGCTGCCAGTTGGCACTCACCATGGGGGCTACCTATGTAGCGCGATGGACCACGGCCCACCCGGTGCAGTTGGAAAAGGCCATATGGGAAGGCCTGGAAAACAAAGGATTCAGTTACATCGAGGTGTTGAGCCAGTGTCCGGTCCAGGGGGGCAAAAATCTTTATGGGGAAAAGGAGCCGGCCGCTATTTTGAAGAAATACCGGGAAATGGCCAAGGAGGGGGAAATCACCTTGGGTCGGTTTGCCCAAAACAATCAGCGGAAAGAGTATCTGGAGCGGGTGGAACAGTGTTTGGCAACCCAGGGATGGGAGGAGTCGTAATGGCACAGATTACAATTGACAAAAGTTGTTGCAAGGGATGCGACATCTGTTATGCCGTTTGTCCGAAAAAAATATTTGTGCGTTCGAAAAATCGAAATCATTACGGAACCAACATGCCAGATGTACGAGAACCAATGGAATGCACCTATTGTGGTATGTGCCAGCGAATGTGTCCTGACGGGGCTATCCAAGTGACAAGAGAAGAGGAGCCGGTCAATGAGAATTAATGTAAGATTTGCGGGAGCCGGAGGGCAAGGTGTTATTTTGAGTTCCGTTCTCTTGGCAAAGGCCTACGGAATTGGGGAGGACTACAACATATCTCAAACCCAGAGTTATGGCCCGGAGGCTCGAGGAGGGGCCTGTAAAGCCGAGGTGGTTATTTCCGATGAAAGCATTGATTATATGAAGGTGGATTTGGCCGATGTTTTCATTGCCTTCAACCAGATGGGGTATGACAAGTACAAGGAAACAATTAAGAAAAAAGCCATGGTATTGGTAAACAGTACCCTGGTGGAATCGGATTGGAGGGAGGTCTATGGAATTCCGGCCACCCAGATGGCAGAAGAAATGGCCAAACCCTTTGTGGTGAATATGATTATGCTGGGGGCTTTGACCAAATTGTTGCCCAAGCTTCATTATCCAAAGGTGGAGGCAGAAATCATGGAAAACTTCTCCGCTTCCATTGCCGGGGTCAACCTGGAAGCCTATGACAAAGGGTACCGATATATGGAAGAAAGGTTGAAACCAAAAGAGTAATATCTTTCTTATCTTCACAAAAACTACAAACTTCTCTTGTATAGTGTCTTTATGACGCTTGGGAGGGGTTTTATGAAGAACAGAGAAAAACGAGGTAAAATTGTTTTAACATTGATGGTGTTGCTTTTGGTTTTTTCCCTCATTGGGTGCGGTGAAGAAGAGGTAAAGTCAGAGGTTTATGACAACAAAGCGGAGGCCAATTGGATTCTTCTAACCATACATTATCCGGAAGAAGCGGGAATGGAAGACTTGGTTGCATACAAGGTCTATAGTGTCAATGGAACGATGACGCCTTTGAGCACATTGACGGCCTATGGAGAAGCCACTCAAATTCCGGTGGTGGTCAGCGAAGGCACATCCAAGTATGTTCAAGGAGTGGCGGGAGTTTTTGAAAACGACTACCAAGCTCCTTCAGGTTGGATCTATACGGTAAATGGAGAAATTTCCATGGAAGCGTCCGGAGACTTTATTTTGGAGCCGGAAGACCAGGTAGTCTGGTCGTATGTTACCTTTACCAAGGATTCCTTTTCATAAAGAAAACTTTAGCAACTCACATACAATCAACACAAAATCATCACAAAGGAAAGGTAAGATGAAGTTGGTAAGGGGATAGAGACTTTACCAAAAAAACTTTCCTTCTTTTATTAAAGATACACACACTTAGGAACAGCCTTGGGATTCGGGACCCCGAGGTTTTTCCTTTTTGTGAGAAGTTTGAGGTAGGGATGTACCAAAAGAAAGAAAATGATGGTATAATTTGGACCGTAAGTGCTGGTTAATAGGAAAAAAAACAAAAACTAGGAAGTCATAAACAGAAAGCAAAAAAAAGGGAGACAAAAATATGGCCTTTGGAATTTTCAAGAAAAAACAGTATGCAGACACACTTCTAATTAATGGGCAGTTTTACACCGCCGATTCGGAAGAAGGAAAAGTAGAAGCCCTGGCAGTGAAGAATGGCCGAATTCTTGCTCTGGGAGACTTGGATGCACTGGAAGAAGATGTGCTGGGCCCGGAAACGGAAGTGATGGATTTGGGAGGTCATTTTCTTATGCCTGGCTTGGTCAAAGGACCGGCACACCCGGTATTGGACTGTTTTCGCCCTTTGTGTTTTATAATTCCATTTCAATGGGGAAGGGCTCTCATCCAGGAGGAGGCAGGAAAAGCCCTTCGAAAGAAAGCCGGATTGTTGGGATACGGATACAACCCTCATTTGCTGGAAGGTTTGGATCCGGACCAGATGAGAAAGGAGTTGGACCAGGTGTCCCCCATCAAACCCATCGTGCTTCTATCTTCCGATGGTCTTCAAGTTTGGGTTAACACTCCGGCTGTAGAAAAGGCTCGTAGAATTGCCGAAGAAGAAGGCGTTCTTCAAATCACCCTTCCATTTTTGTTGGGGGCGCTGGAGTTGGTGGATTTTGAGCAGCTGCAAGAGCAGGTTTTGCTTCAGGCAGGCAGATGGTGCAAAGAGGGATATACGGCCCTTTGGGATACGGGAGCTCCCGATTATTTTCACAATCTTTACCATGAAGCGTTGGTTTCGCTTTACCAAGAGGGCTTTTTGAAGCAACGTCATTTTGGTTCCCTGTATATGGATCGGGATGTGGACCCCAAAGGCTTGACTCAAAAGTTGATGCAAAACAGAACCTTGTGCAGCGAAATGGAAGGTTTAGTGCATTTCACCACATTGCATCTCAAAAGAGAAGAGGGTTCGCCGGAAGGTTATGGATTGACCCGAGAAGGGTTGGCGGCTCTGGCTACGGCCGCTTCAGAAAGAAGTTTTCACCTGTTGTTGCAAGTGAAAGGCCAGGAAGTCCTGCACGAGACTTTGGAAACCTTGGATCAGATTGGCTCGGGTATTGGAAAAGTGCCCTGGATTCTTTCCACCAATGAAGCCATTCCGGAGGAACTTCGACAGGAAATCGTCAGCATTGACGAAATTTTCGTGATTCCGGATTTGGATGCAGAAGAGGAATTCTCCGGGCCTGTGGGACGACCCATGAAGGAAATAGCCGAAAAATTCCTTCATAAACCGGCTTCTTTCTTGGGGCAGGAGGAGATGTTGGGTGTTTTGGAACCGGGGAGTTATGCGGATTTTGTGGTGTTCGATCAAAGTCCGGAAAACAAAGAAGCCAAGGTGCTGTTCACCTTCTTGAATGGAGAACCGGTGTACCTTGGAGAACAGGATAAACCGGAAAAATGGCATAAAGAATTTTTAGAGCGATACCAGGAGGAGGAATAAATGAAGGACAACATTCCTCGGGCCGCATGGGTGGAAATTCACTTGGATCATCTTGCCCATAACTTGAAAGAAATACGCAGAAAGGTGGGCCCCAGCCCGGAAATATTGGGGGTTGTGAAAGCGGATGGATATGGCCATGGTGCGTTGCCTATAGTCCGTACACTGAAAAAAAATGGAGTTTCTTCTTTTGGTGTAGCCACCTTGGAAGAAGCCATACAGCTTCGAGAAACAGGAATGGAAGATGCCATATTGATTTTGGGGCTGACTCCCGACGACCATTGGCCTTGGGTGGTACAACATGACTTAATGGCTGTGGTATGCAGCTTTGAGAATGCAAAGACCCTATCTCAACAGGCGGTTATGGCGGGGAAAAAGGTACCGGTTTATGTGGCCTTGGATACGGGGATGGGCCGAATTGGTTACCTGGTAGAAAATTCTTTTCAACAGAAAAAGGCTCTTGAAGAAATATCAAAAATCACGACCCTCGAAGGACTCTCGGTTGAAGGACTGTTTTCTCATATGGCCACCGCGGATTCCAGAGATAAAAGTTTTTCATATAAGCAGGAAGGTTTGTTTTTAGACTTTCAGAAAGCCTTGAAAAAACAAGGCGTTCTGCTACCCAAGAGAACCTTGGCCAACAGCGCCTCCATTATGGAAATCCCTTCGGTTTATTACGATGTGGTTCGCCCTGGCATCATTCTTTATGGGTGTCTTCCTTCGGAGGAAGTAGATCCCGACATCTTGGACTTGAAGCCGGTGATGGAAGTTAAGGCCAGAATTCTTCATTTAAAAAAGGTGGAATCTGGATTTTCCGTGGGATATGGAAGGACCTATATTACCGAAAGACCCAGTGTTATTGCCACCCTTCCCTTGGGATATGCCGATGGTCTTCCCCGGGTTTACTCCAATCGAGGCAGGGTATTATATAATGGTCAATGGGCCCCCGTTGTGGGAAACATTTGCATGGACCAAACCATGATAGATGTTACCCTTGTTCCCGATGTGAAATTGGGAGATACCGTGACCTTGTTGGGGAGAGAAGAAAACCTGGAAATTACGGCCCAGGAAATAGGCAAGCTTTGTCACACCATAAATTATGAAGTGGTTTGCCGCTTTGGCCAACGGCTTCCCAAGGTTTATTTGGGAGAGGAATGAGGCCATGCACGAATATCCTGTTACCTTACAAATGATTAAGATCGCAGAAAAACATTGCAGAGACGCAGGGGGGCGGAAGGTAAAAAAGATTCACCTGGTGGTGGGAGATTATTCCGGGTATATCGGGGATTCCATTCGCATGTATTTTGATGCTATTGGAGAGGGAACCCTCTGTGAAGGGGCGGAAATTCAGATCACCCGGGTAAAGCCCCAGTTGAAATGCACCGAGTGTGGTCAGTATTTTGAAAAAGTCCCCATGTCTTTTACTTGCCCTCATTGCGGAGGAGAGGGCGGTCCTTCTTCTGTGGGGAAGGAATTTTATATTGAGACCATAGAGATTGAATGAAAATTGAAAGAGATAAGAAAGGAAGCATAATATGCACGATGTAAGAAAAGTGGATGTGATGGAAAACATATTGGATGAAAACGATCACATTGCAGAACATATCAAAGAACACATGAAACAACATGGCATCATGGTAATCAACGAAATGGGTTCGCCTGGAGCGGGAAAGACTACGGTGTTGAAAAATCTGATTCAAGAGTTAAGTGACATGAAAACCTTTGTCATAGAAGGAGACATTGAATCGGACATCGATACAGTGGCCTTAAAGGAGCTGGGAATTCAAGCGGTGCAAATCAATACCTTCGGTGCCTGCCATTTGGATGCGCCTATGATCGACCATACCATTGATCATATGGACTTGGGTCATGGGCATCATCATCACCATCATGATGTACAACAACCGGTGGATGGCATTCTATATATTGAAAACGTAGGTAACCTGGTTTGTCCTGCAGAATTTTCCATCGGGGAGCATGTGAAAATGCTGATCTCAACCGTTACCGAGGGTAGCGACAAACCTTATAAATATCCCTTGGCCTTTGAAAAAGCAGATGTGATTGTTCTCAACAAAGTGGATTTAATCCCTTATCTGGACTTCGATGAGGATTTTTTCATGAGAGGGGTGCGGGCCCTGAATAAAGACGTGCCGGTTTTTAAGGTTTCCCATAAGACGGGAGAAGGATATCCGGAATTGGCTCAATGGATTCGGGAGAAAGCCGGGTCTTTGTAATATGAACTACTCCTTGGGAACAGAGCGAATTCGTTGCTGGGGCATCGTACAAGGCGTGGGATTCCGTCCTTTTGTAGCCAGGCTGGCCCGTGGGCTGAAGCTTCGAGGAGAAGTGCGCAATCTGGGAGGTCTGGTGGAGGTGGTAATCACCGGGACGGAGGAACAGCGGGAGGCTTTTGTAGAGAGACTGGTTTCTGAAAAGCCGGCCAACGCGGAAATCGTACATTTGGAACGGCAATCCATGGAGTGGTCCGGCCACAGAGGATTTACCATCTTGGGAAGCCAAGAGGGGGAAGATCAAATTTTGATGATTCCTCCGGATCTGGCATTATGCCATGATTGCCAAAGAGAACTTCTCAATAAGAAGGATTCCCGGTATCTTCATCCTTTCATCAGTTGTATGTCTTGCGGTCCCCGCTTTACCATAATGGAGCAAATGCCTTACGATCGCCATACCACTACCATGGTGGATTTTCCCATGTGTGAATTTTGTAGGGACCAATATGAAAATCCCGGGAATCGAAGATACCATGCTCAAACCATCAGCTGTCATCAGTGTGGTCCCCAGCTTCACTGGTATCCCGAAAAAGTAGCGCCGGCAGATAATTGGCTGAAAGAAAGCGTGGCCCACTTAAAAACCGGCGGAGTGATGGCTCTGAAAAGCGTAGGGGGTTACCATATGGTGGCAGATCCTTTTCAGCAGGAGGCGGTAAAACAATTGCGCCTTTGGAAGCAAAGAGAAGAAAAGCCCTTTGCTTTGATGTTTTCTTCGATGGATGAAATTAGGGCATATGGGCGGGTTTCTCAAGAAGAGGAGGATTTGCTTTCCAGCTCCTCGCGGCCTATTGTGCTTTTACGCCGGCGAGAGGATTCTCCCAAGGCCCTGTCTTCTGAAGTGTATGGTACCAGCCCCTATTTGGGTTGTTTTTTACCTTCCTACGGAGCCCAACAGCTTTTGGTCCAAGAGATGGGTCCTTTGATTATGACCAGCGCCAACGGCAAAGATCAGCCCATTATTAAAGACGAGGATGAAATCCAATTCTTCATGGAAGGAAAAGGACCCATCCTATACAATCAGAGGAGAATTTTGATTCGTGTGGATGATTCTGTGGCACGGGTTATCGATAAAAAACCCCAGATGATTCGCCGTTCCAAGGGATATGTGCCCCTGCCCATCTATTTGCCCTCTGTTTTGGGAAAAGAACACATGGTGTTGGCGTTAGGAGGCGACTTGAAGGCGGCCTTTTGCCTGACCAAGGGCTCTTTTGCCACAGTAAGTCCTTTTTTTGGAGACCTTTATGGCGGGGCGTCAAGAGAGGTATACCGGGAAACTTTGGACCGGATGAAAGAATTTTTTCGGGTTCAACCCGGCTTACTGGTCAGTGATAAACACCCGGGTTATGTTACCACCGAAGTGGCCCAAGAGATGGCCGAAAGGGAAAACCTGCCCTTAAAAAAAGTGCAGCATCATCATGCCCATGTGGCCTCGGTGATGGGAGAACATCACCTGGAGGGACCGGTTATTGGAGTGGCTTTGGACGGAACGGGATACGGAGATGACGGGGCCGTTTGGGGAGGAGAATTTTTTGTTTGTGAAGAGGAAAAAGCAGTAAGAAAAGCCCACCTTTCTTATATAAAGATGGTGGGAGGAGACCGGATTTCCTACGAAGGAGGCAAAGCAGCCCTTTGCTACATAAAAGCTAGAGAAGAAGGGCGCTATACGGGAATCACCACACATCAAAACGGTATAGCCCGGATTCAACTGGATTTGGAATCAATCTTTGACTATGGAGAAAAATTGCAATTCCTGCAGGAAGAGGAAAAACATCTCTATTTAGCCGCCTTGGACCACGATGTAAATGTACACCAAAGTTCCAGTGCCGGTCGTCTCTTTGATGCGGTGGCGGCCTTGCTGGGAATTGGGTTTGTGAATCGATACGAAGGAGAGTTGGCCATGGGGTTGGAAGCGGCGGCGCGACAGGGACAAGAGAAGCCGGGAATCAATCCGGTTTGGGATTTGGCTTATGGGTTTCATCACCAGCTGGCCAAGGTGGTGGTAACACAGGCAGAACAATTGGGAGAAGAAGTAGAAACCCGGAAAGTAGCTCTTTCCGGAGGGGTTTTCCAAAATGCCCTGCTGATGGAGGAAGTGGCAACCAAACTGCGGCAAGACGGATTTCTTCCTTACTACAATAGGATGGTTCCTCCCAACGATGGAGGCATCAGCTTGGGGCAAGCCTATGTGGCCATGAAAGAACTGGAAAAGGAGAGCAGATAAATGTGTATTGCCATACCGGGAAAAATTATTTCCCTGGAAGATCGTCAGGCCGTGGTGGAATTTAAAGGCAATCGGGTGAAGGTGAATGTGGCATTGGTTCGGCCCAAGGAGGGAGATTATGTGTTGGTTCATGCTGGTTGTGCCATTCAAATCATTCAGCCTTCGGAAGCAGAGGAAATGCTGGAAATACTGGGGGAGATGTAAGTGAAGCACCCGCAAGACATACTGGAACGGTTGAAAAGATATGATGGACCCCCCTTGCGGATTATGGAGGTGTGCGGCACCCACACTGCCGCTCTGTTTCGCCATGGAATCCACAGCCTTTTGTCTCCTAAAATTCAGTTGATATCAGGTCCTGGGTGTCCGGTTTGCGTTACGCCTACCCAGTACATCGATCGGTTGGTGGAGATTGCTTTGACGCCTCATCATCAGGTATGGACTTTTGGAGATATGATGAAGGTTCCGGGAGAAGAGGAAAGCTTGTCCCAAGCCATGGGAAGGGGAGCCCGGGTTCATATGATGTACTCGCCGTTTCAAGTATTGGAAGAGGCAGCAGAAAACCGGGATACCATTTTTGTGCTGGCGGCGGTGGGCTTTGAAACCACCACCCCGATTTATGCCCAAGTACTGAAAGAGGCCGAAGAAAGAAGGCTGGAGAACATTCGACTCCTTACTAGCCTTAAGCAAATTACGCCGGCCATGGAATGGATTCTTTCTCATCGAAATACCATCGACGGGTTCCTGTGTCCCGGCCATGTCAGTGCGGTGGTGGGTTGGGAGGTTTACCAACCTTTGGCGAAAGCCTATCAAAAACCCATGGTGGTGGCCGGGTTTACCGGCATTCATCTTTTGCAAGCCATTGATCGTCTGTTGGAATACCAAGGAGAAGGAGTGGTTTTCAATGATTACCCAGGAGTGGTATCAGATAAAGGAAATCCGGTGGCGAAAAGTTTAATGGAAGAAGTTTTTCGGCCCGATGAAGCAGTTTGGCGAGGGCTTGGTGCCATTCCTCAGTCCGGCTGGTATCTCGGGGGAACTTATGGGAAGTACGACATGGGCAGTTTTGCCATTCGAAAAGACAAGAAGTTGCCAGCCGGTTGCCTTTGCCGGGAAGTGATTATTGGCGATAATACTCCTATAGAATGTGCTGCTTTTGGAAAAAATTGTACCCCGGAAAGCCCGTACGGACCTTGTATGGTTTCCGAAGAAGGCGCTTGTGGAATTTGGTATGGAAGGATGAGAAAATGAAAATTACAATGGCCCATGGCAGCGGAGGCACCGCTTCACATCAATTAATGGAGGAAATATTTGCCCCTTATTTTCACAACCCGATACTGGACCTAAGAGAGGATGCGGCCATTCTTTCCATGGAAAAGGGAAATTATGCCATGAGTACCGACACCTTTGTGGTAACACCTCTTTTCTATTCCGGAGGAGATATTGGAAAACTATCGGTTTGCGGAACCGTCAACGACTTGTGTTGCATGGGCGCCCGGCCCCAATACATGACTTGTGGATTTATCCTCGAAGAAGGCCTTTCTTTTGAGGTTTTGGAAAGAGTGGTGAAATCCATGGCAGGAACGGCAAAAGGGGCGGGGATTCGATTGGTGGCAGGAGATACCAAAGTCATCGATGGGCAGGGTGGGCTCTATATCAATACCACCGGCATCGGAAGAATTCCGGAAGGACGCCAGGTGCGGGGAGCCAACCTGGCCCCGGGAGATGCAGTGCTGGTAACAGGCGTCCTGGGAGAGCATCATGCCACCATTCTAAGCCATCGCATGAACATTGAAAATCAGATTCAAAGTGACAACGCGCCCTTGAATGGGCTGGTGGAAGCATTGTTTGATGCCAAGCTTCACCCCAAGGCTATGAGGGACATTACACGGGGCGGTTTGGGTACCGTGCTTCATGAGTTGGCTCAAAGCTCCAAGGCAGGCGTTCTTATAGAAGAAGAAAAACTGCCGGTCTCCCCGGCAGTGCAAGGATTTGCAGAAATCCTGGGGCTGGACCCCCTGTATATGGGAAACGAAGGGAAGCTGGTGGTGGTGGTGCCCTGGGAAGAAAGAGAAAGGGCGTTATCTCTGATTCGGAGCCAGGAATTGGGACGGGAAGCCGCCTTGGTAGGTCAAGTTATTCAAGGAGAAGGGGTGGAACTAAAAACCAGACTGGGAGGAACCCGTAGAGTACCTCCGTTGGTAGGAGAAGGACTCCCTCGTATTTGCTAAAAAAACTTGTCATTTCCCCGTTCATCGGTATAATAAGAGGGATGGGGAGTTTTTTTTGCCTCGTCATGTATACAATATACGCAATAATTGGAGGAAATCATGACTACCTTATTATTTTTGATTTTATTTCCTCTACTCATCGCTTTGTTGTTGTTGCTAATCAAAGGGGATTTGCTCAGGGATGTGGTGGTGATTGGAGGAGCCGGCATCATTGCAGCAGCGTCGCTGGTGCTTGGTGTCATGTATTTTAATTCCGGAGGAGAAGTTTTTCCGGCCAAAGAAACCCAAGTGGGCACCATGATGATGGTTGTTGAGATTCTTTTGGCGGCGGTCATTGTGTTCTTGTCGGTAAAGCATAAAAAATATCTTCCGGGTCTTTTTGTCTTGATTCAGACGCCCTTGTTCGTCTGGTTTGAAATGACCCAGAGCCACCACATCAAGGTGGTAAGCAATCTATATATAGACAGGTTGTCTCTGATTATGGTACTTGTCATCGGCATTGTGGGTAGCTTGATTTGTGTATATTCCTTGGGGTATATGAAAGACTTTCAGCATCACCATGAAGGGCAAAAGGATCGCAGACCTTGGTTCTTCTTTTTAATGTTTCTGTTCTTATCTGCCATGTTTGGCCTAGTAATGTCCAACAATTTAGTGTGGATGTATTTTTTCTGGGAAATCACCACTCTCTGTTCATTCTTCCTCATCGGCTTTACCAAAACCAAGGAAGCGGTGAACAATTCCTTTCGTGCCTTGACTATGAATTTGATGGGCGGAATCGCCTTTGTTTTAGCCATTTTGATACTGGGGAATTATTATGGTACTTTGGAATTAAATACGGTTTTGCTTTATGGCCAGATGGGGTACAGCGTGGTAATTCCCGTGTCCTTGTTGGTGTTTGCCGGCATCACCAAAGCAGCACAAATGCCTTTTTCCAGTTGGCTTTTGGGGGCCATGGTGGCGCCGACCCCTACTTCAGCATTGTTGCACTCTTCTACTATGGTAAAAGCCGGAGTGTTTCTCGTTATCAAACTTTCTCCCGTATTGGGATGGAATGGTGCGGGAATTATGGCCATGATGGTAGGAGGAATCACCTTCTTGATGGCTTCTTTTGCAGCCATTTCACAAAGCAATGCCAAGCGAGTATTAGCTTATTCCACGGTGGCCAATTTAGGGTTGATTATTGCTTGTGCGGGCATTGGAACAGATGAAACGGTATGGGCGGCTATCATGTTGGTAATTTTTCATGCTGTCACCAAGTCTCTCCTGTTTCTCTGTGTGGGCACAGCGGAGCACAGCCTGGAAAGCAGAGACATCGAAGATATGGATGGGCTCTTTTCAAAAATGCCCCGACTGGCTCTCTTTATGATGGTGGGTATTTCCGGAATGTTCCTAGCTCCATTGGGAATGTTGGTTTCTAAATGGGCCGCCATGACGGCTTTTGTTGACTCAGGAAACATTCCGCTGGTGGTGATTATTTGCTTTGGCAGTGCCGCTACCGCTTTTTACTGGACCAAGTGGTTGGGAAAAATGGCAGCCATTATGGCCAAAGCTCAAAACATTGAAAAAAAGGTTCATCAAGCGGAATGGGTTACATTCTATGGCCTGGTTTCCATGGTTATCCTGATGTGCCTCCTCTTCCCGGCAGTATCTACCTATGTGGTGGTGCCCTATTTAAAGACCGTGTTTCCCTCAGTGGAAGCATTGGCCTTATCCTCTAGCAATCTACAGATTATGAGTGGAATGGTGGCATTAATTATTCTTTTGCCTATTCTGTTCTTCAATAAAAGGCATTTTCGAAAAAAGAGAGTGGTACCCATGTATCTCTCCGGTGTCAACACGGGAGATAGCACCAAATTTTATGGAGCCATGGGCAAGGAAGTGGAGTTGTCCCTTCGAAACTGGTATGTGGAAAATATCTTTGGAGAAGCAAAAATGACCTTGATTGGGAATGTGCTTTGTTTATTAACCATCGTATCGGTGCTTGGAATTATGGCAGGAGACCAGCTATGAAAAGTCAACCATAAATTCAGAAAATATTTAAATATTGTG
>CAZAZF010000006.1:0-107055 GCA_964489555.1 uncultured Oscillospiraceae bacterium
GTGTTGATCTCTTTTTTTATTTCTCTTAAAACTCCACAACTATTTTACACTATCTTCTCACAGCATATGTTGGAAGATGGCGAGATGACAATTATAGGGAGGAAAGTGGTTATGGGCCCGAAATCATAAAATGTATTCAAAGTTAATAATAATATAGACAAAATATGGTGCATATGACATAATATGGGTATATATTTTGTGTATGGCGGCATATTTACAAGCGCGAAGTTATTTCGAAGTGATGAGGGTTAGAAAGAGAGAAGGCTATGTCAAAATCCATTATCAGTTTAATTCTATCCGACGACACCATCACCAGGATTGACAGGGAGTGTGTGCAGGCCGGGAAAAGCCGGTCTCAATTTGTGGATGACCTTTTAGCCAGCCACTATGGTATTGATTTACCATCCCTTCGGTTTTCGGAAATCGTCAACCGGATGACAGAAGCCATGACCTATGCAGGCAGCATTTCTTTGCTGCAGGATACGGCGCATGATACGGTGGAATATCGAACCACTCTTTCCTATCGATATCAACCCAAGGTGTTTTTCCAGATTCACTTTCAGATTCATGGAAAGGTGTTGGAAGCTACCTTGCGGATTACCACCCGCACCACTTCTACCGTTCTTTGGTCTCTGTTGGAGGATTTATTTGCCCGACTGGATGAAATGGAACCCAGGTTGGGAACGGTGTTACCGGGAGGTCCTACGGTGGTGGAAGGAAACCGATTGATTCGAAAGTATGGATTCCACAAGGAGAATACCACCAGCCATCAAGTGGCGGAAGAATTAATGAAGGTTTGCCAATGGATTCAAGATGCATTGGAAATCTATTTTGAAAAGGATATGCCGGGCTTGGGATTCGAAGAGGCCTTGGTTGAGAAATATGGAAGGCGGTGAATAAAATGAACACGGAAAAAATGACACAAAATACCATAAAGGCTTTGCAAGAGGCCATGAATCTGGGCAGAGAGTATGGAAATCCCACGGTGGACCCGGACCATCTTTTGGCGGCTTTGTTGTCCGACCCAAAGGGTTTGATTCCCTCTATTTTTGAGAGGATGGGTGTGGATAGTAAAGGCTTGGAACAGCAATTGATGGATGCCATTCAGAAAAAACCCAAAGTAGCGGGAGGAGCACAGCCTACGCTTTCCCCCGAAGCCAATCGGGCCATCAATCAAGCGGAGCAGGAAGCCAAGGCTATGGGAGATCACTACACCAGTGTGGAGCATGTGGTGCTGGGGATTCTGGCCCACAACACCAAGGAGGGAAAATTGCGGCTGGAAAGAAGTGGCATTCAACGGGAAGGCTTCCTTCAAAAATTGAAGGAAGTGAGAGGCAACCAAAGAGTGACCAGTGATAATCCGGAAGCCACCTATGAAGCTTTGGAAAAATATGGGGCAGATCTGGTGCAGCTGGCCCGGGAGAATAAATTGGACCCGGTGATTGGACGTGAGGAAGAGATTCGGCATACCATTCGCATTCTTTCTCGGAAGACCAAGAATAATCCGGTGATGATTGGAGAACCGGGTGTGGGAAAAACGGCGGTAGTGGAAGGCATTGCCCAACGGATTGTACGGGGAGATGTGCCGGAGAACCTACAAAACAAACGGCTCTTTTCTCTGGATATGGGCGCACTGGTAGCAGGTGCCAAGTATCGTGGTGAGTTTGAAGAACGACTAAAAGCGGTGCTGGATGAGGTGAAAAAAAGCGAAGGCTCCATCATTCTTTTTATTGATGAAATTCATAATATTGTGGGAGCCGGGAAAGCGGAAGGGTCCATGGATGCGGGCAATATGCTGAAGCCCTTGCTGGCTCGGGGAGAGCTGCGCTGCATCGGCGCTACAACCCTGGATGAGTACCGAAAATATATTGAAAAAGATTCGGCGTTGGAGCGTCGTTTCCAGCCGGTAATGGTTGACGAGCCCACCGTGGAGGAAACCATTTCTATTTTACGTGGATTGAAAGAAAGATATGAAATTTATCATGGGGTTACCATCAATGATGCCAGTTTGATTCAGGCCGCCGTGTTGTCTCACCGATATATCACCGACCGTTTCTTGCCGGACAAGGCCATCGACTTGGTAGATGAAGCCTGTGCTTTGATTAAAACGGAATTGATGTCTCTCCCCACGGAATTGGATGAAGTGAATCGGGATATCATGCGGATGGAGATTGAAGAAGCTGCTTTGGCCAAGGAAAAAGATGAGGCCAGTTTGGTTCGGTTGGAAAATCTTCGAAAGGAAATTTCAGAGCAAAAGGATCAACTGAAGGCCATGATGTCTACATGGGAAAAAGAAAAAGAAGCCATTTCCAAGGTGAGCAACATGAAGGAAAAGCTGGAGGAGCTTCATTACCAGGCGGAGATGGCAGAAAGAGACTATGACTTGGAGAGAGCCGCACAACTCCGTTATGGAGAAATTCCTGCCCTGGAAAAGGAGTTGGCACAAGCTACCAAAGATAGCGAGGAGAGAGGAGAAAACACCCTTCTCCGGGAAAGTGTGACGCCGGAGGAAATCGCCAAAATCGTTTCTCGATGGACCGGGATTCCCGTGGCTCGCATGGTAGAAGGGGAGCGGGAGAAGTTGCTGAAGCTGGATCAAATTCTGCACCAACGGTTAATCGGGCAAGACGAAGCGGTGCAGAAGGTGGCAGATTCCATTATTCGCTCCCGGGCGGGTATTAAGGATCCCAATCGACCCATTGGTTCCTTCTTGTTCCTGGGTCCCACCGGAGTGGGAAAAACAGAGTTAGCCAAGACTTTGGCGGAGGCTCTTTTTGACAGCGAAGAAAACATGGTTCGTATTGACATGTCCGAATATATGGAAAAGCATTCCGTGTCCCGGATGATTGGCGCGCCCCCCGGATACGTGGGGTATGAGGAAGGGGGTCAGTTGACGGAAGCCATTCGAAGGAAGCCCTATAGCGTGGTGCTGTTTGACGAAATCGAAAAGGCCCATATGGACGTATTTAACGTGCTACTTCAGATATTGGATGACGGTCGCATCACGGATTCCCAGGGCCGAACCGTAGACTTTAAGAATACAGTGCTGATTATGACCTCGAACTTGGGGGCCCCATTGCTGTTGGAGGGGTTGGATCAACAGGGGAATCTCACACCGGAGGTACAAGATGCGGTGATGCGGGAACTGCGGGCCACCTTCCGACCGGAATTCTTGAACCGCTTGGATGAAACGGTTTTGTTCAAGCCGCTTCAGAAGGAAGAATTGATGAGTATTCTGGATTTGATGCTGCGGTCCATTGAAGACCGGCTTTCGGAGAAACAGGTCACCATGGCCCTGACGGATGAAGCCAAAGAGCTTCTATTGCGGGAAGGGTACGACCCCGCCTTTGGTGCCAGACCCTTGCGAAGGTATTTGCAGCGCACCTTAGAAACCTTGCTGGCCAGAGCCATCATTTCCGGAGAGGTGAAGGACGGAGACCATGTGACAATCGAAGTGAAGGATGGAAACCTTTCCCTTCAATAAGGCCGCTGACTGGGATTTTGAATTTAGTGGATGAAAATATGATAGGGAAATGAAGACATTCCATGGAGGATAGAGTAGGACGCATCTTTAATAAGGGCGTCCTTTTCTTTGATTTTTCAAAGGAAGGGGTGGGACTAGGGAGAAATGGGTATGGTATAATAGGTAGAGCAAAAACACAAAATACAGTATAGCAAAATGACAATAGACAGGAGAGCAACATGACAAAAGCGAAGAAATCTCAGAAAATACGCATCGTGAAAAATGGACCCTATTTGGTGGAAGGCGATATCCCTTTGGTAGAGAAAATTATCACCCCCAAGGGGCGAACCTATATATATGAAGAGGGAAGGACTCTTCCCCAAAAGGAGAGTTATTCCCTTTGCCGATGTGGAAAAACCACCACCCCGCCCTTTTGTGATGGTGCTCATGTGCATCATTCCTTTGACGGAGAAGAAACCGCTTCGCGAGAACCGTATTTGGATAGGGCCGATACACTGGAGGGCCCTACCATAGATTTGTTGGATGACCATCGGTGCGCACTGGCCCGATTTTGCCATCGAAATAATGGGGATGCATGGCAACTCACCCTGGCTTCCGGAAAGGAAGAGAATCGGGAGGAGGCCATCATTGGGGCTAACGAGTGTCCCGCAGGGCGATTGACCGCTCGGGAAAAGGACGGCACCTTAATGGAACCGGAGTTAGAGCCGCAAATTGTCGTGTTGCAGGATCCGGAGAAGGGGGTCAGTTCCGCCTTGTATGTGCAGGGTGGAGTTCTCATTGAATCTTGCGACGGTACTGTGTACGAGGTGCGAAATCGAGTCACCTTGTGCCGCTGTGGTCATTCTAAAGAGATGCCTTTTTGTGACGCCAGTCATATAGCGGAGAGTTTTCAGGAATTGGGAGAACCAGACTATGATAAAAGAAAAGGGTAGGAAAAGGTTGGGAAACCAAGAAGTCTTTGCCGGATTGGCAGGGCGATATGAGGAATGGTTTCACCATCATGATGCACTGTTTCAATCGGAGTTGGCTTTGATTCGAAAGATGTTGCCGCCCTTTGAAAGGGCCGTGGATATTGGTTGTGGGACGGGTATTTTTACAGAAGCCTTGGGCATTCATGAAGGGGTTGAGCCTTCTTCTGAAATGGCCGAAGTGTCCATGGAAAGGGGAATTCGGGTTTACCCCGGGAGGGGGGAGGCCTTGCCCCTGGGCACCGGGCAGTACGATTTGGTGACCATGATCACCGTGGATTGCTTCCTGGAAGATTTGCATAAAACTTTGGGGGAGATTCATCGGGTGCTGAAGCCCGGTGGGGTTTTTGTTATGGGATTCTTGGATGTTTCCACGCCCCTGGGCCGGATATACCAAGAAAAAAAGGAGGAGAACGAGTTTTATCGATGGGCCTCTTTCCATTCCGGAGAGGAAATCCAGGCGGCCATGGCGGATGCCGGATTTCATGTGGAGGAATCAGGCCAAACGGTGGATTCTTTTGAAAATGTATTGCAAGAATCCAAGGAAGGATTGGGACAAGGGGTTTTTGGAGTGATTCGGGCCAAGAAGGAGGGGTAAAGAAGTGACAGAGGGGATGAAAAAGGAAAGCAACATCATCTTAATCGGCATGCCGGGTTGCGGGAAGAGTACCGTAGGTGTGGTGTTGGCGAAAGCCATGGGCTATGAATATATGGATTCGGATTTGCTCATCCAAAAAACTCTGGGGCAGAAATTGTCGCAAATCATCGAAGAAAAAGGGGTGCCGGGTTTTCATGAGGTGGAAGACCAGGTGAACCAATCCATTATGGCGGAAAAGACGGTGATTGCCACGGGAGGCAGCGCGGTTTATGGAGAAAAAGCCATGCATCATTTTCGGGAAATGGGCACGGTACTTTATCTGAAGCTTTCCTATGAGGAGATAAAACAGCGCCTGGGGGATCTTC
Organism: uncultured Oscillospiraceae bacterium; assembly: GCA_964489555.1. GTDB lineage: Bacteria > Bacillota > Clostridia > Peptostreptococcales > Anaerovoracaceae > JAAZGD01. The sequence continues at coordinate 5,416 of CAZAZF010000006.1, forward strand.
ACCAAAGAGGAATAACCATCGAAAAGGGACAAACCCTTTTGGATTTGTACCATGAGAGAGTTCCACTATATGAAAAATATGCCCATATTATCATCGATACCGAAGGACTCATGTTACGGGAAACCGTGGGGAAAATACAGGAGATATTGGAACCCAAAACGGCCAAGGGCTCCTAAAGAGGGGTTTTTTGGTTTCAACTACATATTGACTTTCATTGAGGGGGTGATACAATATGTAGTACAAAAGACGGGAAAAGGAGACATGCGATGAAAATTACGGAGAATGCCAAAACGGTGTTGGAAAAACGGTATTTAGCCCGGGACGAACAAGGGCAAGTGAAGGAAACGGTGGAAGGTCTCTTTCACAGGGTAGCGGATGCCATTGCCATGGCAGACCTGAATTATAATCCTCAGGCAGATGTGAAGGCCTTGTCGGAAGAATTCTACCAAATGATGACGGATTTGGAATTCTTGCCCAATTCTCCCACCTTGATGAATGCAGGACGCCCTTTGGGCCAGTTGTCGGCATGTTTTGTATTGCCGGTACCGGATTCCATGGAGGGCATTTTTGATGCCATTAAGAATGCGGCATTGATACACAAGAGTGGCGGAGGTACCGGATTTTCTTTTTCCCGATTGCGTGGCCAAGGTGCCACGGTAAACTCCACTGGCGGGGTAGCCAGCGGTCCCATCTCCTTTATGAAGGTTTTCAATGCGGCCACGGATGCAGTGAAACAGGGGGGGACTCGAAGGGGAGCCAATATGGGCATCCTTCGGGTGGATCACCCGGACATTATGGAATTCGTGGTGAGTAAAAATAATAAACAGGAAATTACCAATTTTAATATTTCCGTGGGGATTACGGAGTCCTTCATGGAGGCGGTGGAGAAAGATGAGCCCTACGATTTAACGGATCCGGCCACGGGGGAACAAGTGGGCCAATTGATGGCCAGGGAAGTGTATGAAACCATTGTGCATTCGGCGTGGCAAACCGGAGAACCGGGCATCATCTTCTTGGACCGATTGAATAAAGACAATGTAGTTCCTTCGTTGGGAGAAATTGAGTCTACCAATCCCTGCGGAGAACAGCCTCTGTTGCCTTACGAATCCTGTAATCTTGGCTCCATCAATTTGGTGCAGCATTTGAAACAGCAAGAAGACCGATGGGTTTTAGATGAAGAAAAGCTGAAAAACACGGTATACAAGGCGGTCCATTTCTTAGACAATGTGATTGATATGAACAAGTATCCCCTGCCGGAAATCGACCGGGTCACCAAGCTGACCCGAAAAATCGGCCTGGGTGTGATGGGTTTCGCGGATATGCTGCTATACATGGGCATTCCCTATAATAGTGAAGAGGGAGTGGCTTATGGTGAGTGGTTGATGAAAACCATCAACCAGATTGGTCATGAGGCCAGTGAAAAACTGGCAGAGCAGAGAGGGGCCTTTCCTACCTTTTCAGAGAGCATTTACCGAGAGGGAAAACCTCTTCGCAACGGCACGGTAACCACCATTGCCCCCACCGGCACTCTATCCATTTTAGCAGGCGTATCTTCCGGTGTGGAACCGGTTTTTGCCTACGCATATGTGCGAAATGTAATGGACCGGACCAAACTGGTGGAAACCAATGAAATCTTGAAAGAGCGGCTGGAAGTAGCCGGACTGTATACGGAAGAAATGATAGAATCCATTGCAGAGCAGGGCACGCTATCAAAGGTTCCGGGGATTCCTGAAGAGGTGAAAAAGACCTTTGTCTGCGCCCATGATGTTTCCCCCATCTGGCATGTGAAGATGCAGGCGGCCTTCCAACATCATACCGACAATGCGGTATCCAAAACCGTAAACTTCCCCCACGATGCCACAGAAGAGGATGTGGCAGAGGTTTACAAGCTGGCATTTTCTCTGGGGTGTAAAGGAATTACCATCTATCGGGACGGGTCCCGGGATGAGCAGGTACTCACCATGGGCAAGGGAAAAGAGAGTACTTCAAAAGAGACTCCCGACGAGAAGGCCGGCACTTCCGGGGAGCAGGGGGAGGAGGAAGTGATCATTCCCCGGCCTCGACCCAATGTAACCATGGGCTTTACGGAAAAAGTGAAAATCGGATGTGGAAATCTATATATCACGGTGAATTACGATGAGAAGGGAATCTGCGAGGTGTTTACCAACACCGGAAGAGCCGGAGGTTGTCCTTCTCAATCCGAAGCCACTGCCCGGTTGGTGAGCATCGCCCTTCGAAGCGGTCTCAGCAGCGATGTATTGGTAGAGCAATTACGGGGCATTCGATGTGCTTCTACCATTCGGCAAAAAGGCTTAGGCGTTACTTCTTGTCCTGATGCCATTGCCAAGACCATTGAGAAGGTTATCAAGGCATCGAAATCAGGTGGCAATGGAATTGCCATGATTGAGTCCACGGCGAAAAAAGCGGCGGCCAAGGTTCAAGAGGATAAAAATGTGAAATACTGCCCGGAATGTGGAAGTGTTTTAGAGCATGAAGGAGGATGTGTTACTTGCAGAGAGTGCGGTTACTCTAAGTGTGGATAGAGGAGGATGAAATGCGAAAACCGATTAAAAACAATGTTTCTTGGGTAGGGATTATCGACTGGGAGCTCCAAACCTTTCATGGTCACGAGTATTCCACCCACAATGGTTCCACCTACAATTCCTATTTGGTGGACGAAGAAAAAAAAGTGTTGATTGATACGGTTTGGAAGCCCTTTGATAAGGAATTTGTGGAAAACCTGGACAGAGAAGTGGAGTTGAATTCCATCGATTATATCGTAGTGAATCATGGAGAAGTGGATCACAGCGGAGCACTGCCGGAGTTGATGAAACGGATTCCTGACACCCCGATTTATTGTACAGCCAACGGGGTAAAATCCTTAAAGGGGCAGTATCACCAGGATTGGAACTTTCATGTTGTGAAAACCGGGGACAAGCTGGATGTGGGCAATGGCAAGGAGTTGATTTTTGTAGAAATGCAAATGCTACATTGGCCGGACAGTATGGCAACTTATTTGACAGGAGATAACATATTATTTAGCAATGATGCTTTCGGGCAGCATTATGCGGTGCAGGAGTTATTCAACGATTTGGCGGATCCTTGCGTGCTGGAAGCCGAGGCCATGAAGTATTATGCCAACATTCTCAATCCCTTTAATCCCATCCTCCGGAAAAAGCTGGAGGAAGTGTTGGCATTGAATCTTCCCATAGATATCATAGCCACCAGCCACGGTGTTATCTGGCGGGAGAACCCCATCCAGATAGTGGAAAAGTATATGGCTTGGGCCAACGATTATCAGGAAAATCAAGTGACCATTATTTATGACACCATGTGGAATGGTACCAAGCGACTGGCGGAAAAAATTGGAGAAGGTATTTCCATGGCGGATCCGGAAGTGACGGTGAAGGTGTTCAATATCACTAAAAGTGATGAAAACGATTTAATTACGGAGGTGTTTCGTTCCAAGGCCGTTTTGTTGGGATCCCCCACCTTCTACAACGGATGTATGCCCACCCTGTCGGAATTCGTTCATTTGATGAAAGCGATGAAGTTTAAAAACAAGAAGGCAGCCACCTTCGGTTGCTATGGATGGAGCGGAGAAAGTGCAAGGATGTTGAAAGAAATGATGGAGGGGGCCGGGTTCGAAATGGTGACCGAAGAACTTCGTGTCATGTGGACCCCGGATCAAGAAGCGGAGGAGAAGGCACTGGAGTATGGCAAGGAATTTTCCAAGGCCATTTGATAAAAAACACCATATCTTGTGGGAAAAGTCAGAAAATTACACAAGAATGAAAAAATAATCACTGTTATGAAAAAGAACCCGGGTGAAATACATTGAATTAGCCGATTTTCAATGGTAAAATTTTATTCGGGTGCTTTTTATTGAAAAAAGGGAAAAAGCACAAGTAGCGAGGAGAAGCATAATGGCAATGGGTTTTGGAATTGTGGCATTTGCCTTGTTTGGCTTATACGATCTCAATCAAGTGTTGTGGAAAAATTCATGGCTTCGGTATGGTTTTTTTCTGGGGTTTTTTGCGTTGATTGTGGCCACGGTTCTGATGATTCGTACTTCTTTGCCCGGCATTTTTATGAGCCCGATCCAATGGGCAGGTATGGTCGTAGCAGCCTTGTGTTTTGCAATGTTGCTGTATGTACTATTTCTTGCGTTGCCTTTTTCTGTCACATATAGGCAATCAGGAGCAGGAAAGAACAAAAAGGTATACTCCCGGGGTTGGTATGGGATTTGTCGCCATCCCGGATTTCTGTTTTTTGCAGGAGGGTACGGGGCTTTGGCCTTTGTTTTGCAAAGTGAACAAGCGACGAAGGTGGTAGTGGCTTTGATCCTGATGAATTTTTTGTATGTTCTTTTTCAGGATCGTTGGACATTCCCCCGGGATTTGAAAGGCTATAATGAGTATCGAAAGAGAACTCCCTTCCTTATTCCCAACCGAGCAAGCTTACACAATTTTCGTATCGGCCTTGAAAACGGGTCAGGAGTGCGCCATGAGATTTGAGGACAAGCTAAAACAAAATACCCCCCAGGCTATATGGGAAGAATACTGTGGTTTTTTGAAATTGGATGTTGCTTCTTTTATGCGGATTCAGAATCGGTTGATGGAAGAACAGATTCAAGTTTTTTTGAATAGTCCTTTGGGAAAGCAACTGTCTGGAGGCATGAAAAACTGTAGCATTCGCCAGTTCAGAGAAGAGTTTCCTCTGACCTCTTATCAGGATTATGCGGAAACCCTGCTTTTAAAGCGGGATGACATGCTACCGGAGGCGGCGGTGTTGTGGTTGCAAACCACCTGGGAAGGCGGAAGGTTTCCCATTAAGATTGCACCCTATAGTCAAGGTATGTTGACCACCTTCCGAAACAATCTGCTAGCTTGTCTGATCTTGGCCACAGGAAAGGGAGAAGGCTCCTTTGATATCTCTTCCAAGTACCACTTTCTTTATGGTCTGGCCCCTCTTCCTTATGCCACGGGCCTTTTTCCAAGGGCGTTGAATAAAGAAATTGACATTTCCTTTTTACCGCCGGTTAAGGAAGCGGAGTCCATGAGCTTTAGCGAACGAAACAAGAAGGGCTTTAAAATGGGCCTTTCCTCGGGAATCGACTATTTCTTCGGATTGGGCAGTGTGTTGTATTTTGTTTCTACCAGTTTTTCAAAGTTGTCTGCCGGAGGGAGCGGTGGAAGCTTATTGAAAACCATTAAATCCATGTCTCTTCTCATGATTTGGAGGTATATTACAGCAAAAAGGAGTTGTAAAAAAGAGGGGCGGGAAATGAAGCCTCGAGACTTGTTTCATTTGAGAGGATTTATGGTAGCGGGCACCGACAATCATTGCTATAAAGATGAGTTGGAGGATTTGTGGGGGATTCGTCCCATGGAATTGTTTGCCGGGACGGAACCCACTCTGGTGGGTACGGAGACTTGGACTCGGGATGGGATGATTTTTTTCCCGGATGCCTGTTTCTACGAATTTATTCCGGAAGAAGAAATGGAGAGAAGCTTGGAAGACCCAGGCTATATACCCAAGACCTGTCTTATGGAGCAGGTGGTGGCGGGAGAAAAATATGAACTGGTGGTTTCGGTTTTGAAGGGCGGGGCCTTTATGAGATACCGGGTGGGCGATGTGTACCGTTGCTTGGCTTTAACAGGACAAGAGGACGGTGTGCAGCTTCCACGTTTTCAATACATCGATCGCTCTCCGGATGTAATCGATATTGCCGGGTTTACCCGGATTACCAAAGCATCCATTGAGTCGGTAATGGAGCTTTCCGGCCTTCCTATTGTGGAGTGGGTTGCAGCCAAGGAATACACTTCCGGGAACAAACCTTTCATGCATCTTTATGTAGAATTGGATTCGGATGCCCTGGCGTATCGAGCCTCCACGCGGGAGGTTTTGCGAGATCATCTGAGCATCTATTTCAAATACCTGGATCAAGATTACCAGGATCTAAAGAAGATTTTGGGGATGGATCCTTTGGAAATTACCATCTTAAAATGTGGCACTTTTAAAGCGTATCAGGAACAAAACCATGCATCTTTGCGAAGAATGAACCCAAAACTTATGCATCTTAGACAATTGACGGAGATGCAAGAAAAGGTATGGGGTTGTCAAGGAGGTGATGTGGTATATGAGTAGCTATGTTTATATTCCTATTGCCGCTTTATGTTGCTACGGATTCCTTTTTCTGGCCTTTGTTGCGGCCAAGAAGACCAAGTTGATTCAAGCCTTTATGGTGATGTTAGTAAGCGGGGTGTTGTGGACCGGGGGCTCATTTTTTATGCGAATGCAGTATCCCCCTTCGGAAAGATTTTGGTTTGATGTTTCAATCTGGGGCCTTCTTTTGATCACCTACTCCTTTATGCTTTTTGTCCGGGATTTTGTAGGAAGCAGTCCCAGGTTGCGGGACCGTTTCTGGGGGTTGGGGGTACTGGTAGTAGGTGTCATAAACACTTTTACGGGAGTATTTATTTCTGTGCCCGCGGTACAAACCGACGGACTTGGAAATGTGGGTTTTGTATATACCATTACCTGGCCGGTGATTTTCCTCTTCTTTTTATGCGGGGGCATGGTGTTGGAGATGTTCCGCCATATTATCTACTGTTATCGGTATGATGTGGCCAGAAGAAAACAATTCACCTCCATTTCCGTGGGAATTGCCGCGATCTTCATAGGTCATTTGCTATTTATGTTGCCTCCATTTCAAGGAATACCGGTGGACATTGCTTCCGGCCTTGTTATGGTTTTTTGTTTGTTCTATGCCTTGTATCGAAGGAGGCTGTTCCGGTTGACACTTTTGGTTTCAAAAGGGAGCAGCTATGCTATGGTAGCTTTAATTTCCGTGTTCGCTTTTTCCAATTTGATATTGCCCTTGGATCGGTTGATGGCTCGTTATCTTGTAGTCTCTACAGAGCAAAAGGTGATGATGATTGCCGTTCTATTTAGCATATTTGCCCTTTTCGTCTACACCTTTGTAAAGAAGTTTATTGATGGCGTTTTTATCCGGGAAGAGATTATCCGGGCCGACCATTTGAAATCTTTTAGCTATTCTGTTACTAAAACCTTGAAGATTTCTGAAATTATGCAGCAGTTGGTATCTATTTTAGAGGAAACCTTGTCGGTTCGAAGTGCTTATATTTTTGTGAGCAAGGGACAAGGGCAACCCTATGTTATGGTGCACTCCGAAAATCCTTTGGATAATAAGGCTATTCAATTTCAACAGGACAATCCCATCATAGTTCATTTGAAAGATAAGAAAGAGTGTCTTTTTATGGAAGACCTGAGAAGATTTCCAAATTTCCGAGCCTTGCTGGAAGAGGAAAAGAGGATTCTTCGGGATTTGGAAGTGGAGTGCTTTGTCCCTTTGCTAGAGGGGCAGTCGTTGGTAGGCATTGTGTTTCTTACTTCCAAAGAGCGGGGTGGCCGTTATAATTATGATGATATCAGTTTTTTGGAGTCGGTTTCTGCCATCGCGTCCATTGCTTTGAAAAATTCCACCTTGTATGAAAAGGTATACCAAGAAGCCAGAACGGACGATTTGACAGGGCTTTTGAATCGAAAATGTTTTTATGAGACTCTGGAAGAAGAATTTTTGAATTGCAAGGAAACAGGGTTGGCTCTGATTTTGGTCAATTTGGATGATTTCAAACTGTACAATCAATTGTATGGCAACAAAGAAGGCGATTTGGTTTTAAAACGAATTGCATCGATTTTGGAAGCCAGTGTGGGAGCTGGCGGATCGGTGGCTCGATACAATGCCAAGGAATTCGGTGTGCTGCTTCCTCGGTATGATCTGCTTTCCGCCAAAAACCTGGCCAAGGGAATTCACCGGCAGATTCTGGAGATGAACCAGAAATCACCGGATCAATCCATGAAGGTATTAACGGCAAGCATTGGGATATCCGCCATACCTCATACGGCTACCAGCACCAAAGAGTTGGTGGACACCGCGGATTTGGCTGTCTTTCAAGCGAAAAAGAGTGGCAAGAATGCGGTGGCTTTGAGTTCCGGAACCGTAGAGAGATTTGATGGAACCCAAGTCAGTGTAGAGGTGGATCATCAAGACATCTATTCCAACTATGCCCCCACGGTATATGCGTTGTCTGCTGCCATCGATGCCAAGGATCATTATACTTTTAATCACTCCAACAACGTGTCCTATTATGCGATGGAATTGGCCTATGGAATCGGATTGGGAGATGATGCGGTGGAAATTATTCGAGAAGCGGCTTTGCTTCATGACATTGGAAAAATTGGAATTAGTGAAAGTATATTAAACAAACCGGGGCAGCTGACAGATGAGGAATATTTGTTGATGCAAGGCCATGTAGAAAATTCCGTGAGCATCATTCGGCATTTGCCTTCCCTGGATTATGTAATCCCTGCAGTGATCGGTCATCATGAGTGGTATAATGGTAGAGGTTATCCCCGAAGGATTGCAGGGGAGGACATTCCTCTTTCCGCCCGGATTCTCTGCATCGCAGATGCTTTTGATGCCATGATTTCTCTGAGGCCTTACAAAGATGCGTACAGCGTTTTTTATGCTTTGCAGGAATTGGAAAAGAAGGCGGGAGAACAATTCGACCCCAGGCTGGTGGCTGTGTTTTTGCGTTTGGTATCGGAAGGAAGAATCGAACCCAGAAGCTCTGCCGAGGTCTTGGGAAGCAAAGAAAGATTTGTTTCAGCGGGGGAGTAAGATAGATATAGAGGTATTCATAATCAAAAAGGGGAAGAGACACCATGCAGCAGGAAAGCAAAAACGCAAATAACGGCAAAACCGGTGAAGAATACATTGGGGAATATATCCAGAGGGCCAAGTTGGCCCAGGCCGAATTTGAGAAGAAGTCTCAAGAAGAGGTGGACGCTGGCGTGATGGCCATCGCCAAGGCGATTTATGACCATGCAGAAGAACTGGCAGAGATGGCGGTAGAGGAGTCCGGGATGGGAAATGTTCCGGATAAGACGGCAAAAAACCAAAGCAAGGCCTCAGTTATTTGGAACCATCTGAAAGGGAAAAAATCCAGAGGAGTTCTTGAAAGAAATCAAGAGACCGGTATTACGAAAATCGCCAAGCCGATGGGCATTGTGGCCGCTATTACGCCTTGCACCAATCCTATTGTTACACCCATGAGCAATGCTATGTTTGCGTTAAAGTGTGGCAATGCCATTATCATTACACCTCATCATCATGCTATCCGAAGCAGCACAAAGGCGGTGGAGTACATGAATGAGGCGTTGAAAAAGCTGGATCTCCCCCGGAATCTGATTCAGATCCTGGACTGGCAGTCCAGGGAGAATACCAGAAATTTAATGACCCGGTGCGATGTTGTGATTGCAACCGGGGGGATGAGCATGGTGAAAGCCGCCTATAGCTCAGGAAGACCTGCATTAGGGGTAGGAGCTGGAAATGTACAATGCATTTTGGATCGGAACATTGATTACCGGGCTGCGGTGTCCAAGTTGGTTGCAGGGCGGGCTTTTGATTATGGGATTATCTGTTCCGGAGAGCAAAGCGCCATTTTGCCCAGAGAAGATATGGGTCAAATCATGAGGTGTTTTGAAGAAGAAGGTTGCCTTGTTATCCGGGACGATGTTACACGGGATTCGTTACGTCAGGCTTTGTTCCCGGAAGGAGAAATGAATCGCCATGCCATTGGACAGTCTCCTCAAAGGATTGGAGAACTGGCTGGTTTCTTCGTTCCGGAAGCCTGTAGAGTGTTGGTTGTAGAAGGCCAAGGGTTTGGCGACGCAGAGCTTTTCACCAAGGAAAAAATGTGCCCGGTGTTGGTGGTTCATGGATATGATGATTTCAAAGAGGGTGTGGAAATTGCCAAAGCCAACTTGGAAGTGGAAGGAAAAGGTCACAGCATTTCCATCCATTCCAACAACCGCCACAATATTCAGTATGCGGCATTGCATCTTTCGGTTTCCCGTTTTTTGGTAAATCAGGCATGTTCCTTCAGTGCGGGAGGAAGTTTTTTCAACGGGTTGAATCCTACCAACACCTTGGGCTGCGGTACATGGGGCAACAATTCCATTTCTGAAAATCTGACCTATACCCATTTGATGAATGTATCGCAAATTGCCGATTTCATGCCGGATAATCATGTGCCTACCCAAGAAGAATTGTGGCAGTTGGAACCCCTAACAAATAGGGGGTAGGCTCCTTGAAACTATTGAAATAATCCCCATATTTGGTATAATAGCTTATCGTATTCATGAAAGGGGCGCAGAGCGGAGAAATTGGAGAAAAAGAGAAGCCGAGGAGATCGATGGGACGGAACCCGAATTCGGGATATGGATGGAGTCCATGCCATGATGCCCTATCTTTTTCCAAATCGATGTGATTCGGAGGTATACCTTTATGAGACCATCGATGTTACCGAGCTGTTGAACGAAATAGCAAGGGTGAAAGGGGAAGATCCAGCGACGAAAGTAACCCCCTTTCATTATTTTATTGCCGCATTGGCCAAAACACTTTATCATCGTCCTTACCTGAATCGATTTGTTAGCGGGCGCCGTTTTTATCAACGCAACAAGCTAACCTTTGCCTTTATGGTAAAGCGTTTTTTTCAAGACGAATCTCAAGAGATGATTCTGGTTTTGGATGTGAATGGGGAGATGAACTGGAAAGACATCCAAAAGAAGATTACCGGAGAAGTGGAGGAAATGAGAGGCCATGGGAAAACGGATGTAGACGGCCTTTTGAACCTTCTCAGCAAAATGCCCCGGTTGGTTATGAGAGGAATCATGGGAATTTTTCGATTCCTGGACTTTCATGGATGGATGCCCAAATCCATTTGCAACAGCGATACGAATTATGCCAGTGTACTGGTTTCCAACCTTGGAAGCATAAAATGTGATGCTTGTTATCACCACTTGAATAATTACGGAACCAATTCTATCATGATTACTATTGGGAACATTCATCCAATTCCTGTGGTGGATCCATCGGGGAATGTAACCACCAGACAGGTGGTTCATTTTGGAATTACCCTGGATGAACGGATTGCCGACGGCTTTTACTTCGCTCGTTCCGTAAAGCTATTAAAGCATTTAATCAAAAATCCCAAGCTTTTGGAAGCCCCGATAAAGGAGGCGGTATATTATGAAGAATAACGATACTATTTTGTCCTATCCCCAAGGTTCGATGATTGACTTTTTAGAAGAAAACAACCGGGATCGCATGGAGTACCAAGCCTATGATTTTTTGGGAAAGAGGGTCACCTATGGAGAATTTCTACAGCAAGTGGATACCTGTGCCAAAGCTTTGGTGGCTTTGGGCGTGAAAAAAGGAGACCGGGTCACCATTTGTCTTCCCAATACGCCGCAAGCTTTGGTGATGTTCTACGGGTTGAATCGTATGGGGGGAATACCCAACATGATTCATCCTTTATCTGCTCAAAAGGAAATTGAATTTTATCTGACTTGTTCCAATAGCGTGGCCGCCGTAACATTGGATGCTTTTTTCCCCAAATTTCAACAAGCAAAGGAGCATGCGCCTTCTTTGGAAAACATCATAGTCACTTCCATCGGAGATGAACTGAAGCCCTTGGTTTCACTGGGGTATTGGTTTACCAAGGGGCGAAAGATTCCTTCGGTTCCTGTGGGACCAGGCATTGTGTTTTACCGGGATTTTATGGAAGTGGGCAAACGGCATCAAGGAGAATTCCGGGCGGATGTTAGAGGTGAAGATACCGGGGCCATTCTGTATAGTGGCGGGACCACTGGTACCAACAAAGGGATTTTGCTTTCCAACTTAAATTTTAATGCCTTGGCCATGCAAACGGCTACGGCCGGAGAGTGTCTGGTTCCAGGTCATCGGATGTTGGCCATCATGCCGGTTTTTCACGGATTCGGACTGGGGGTGGGCATTCATACCGGTTTGTGTTATGGTTGCCTTGAAATCCTTGTTCCTCAATTCAATGCAGACACCTATGCCAGTCTCTTGAAAAAATACCAACCCAATTATATTGCTGGGGTGCCCACCTTGTTTGAGGCTCTCCTACGAAATAAGCATATGGAAAAGGTAGACCTTGCCTGTTTGGAAGGAGTGTTTTCCGGAGGAGATTCTCTCTCCGTCGAATTGAAAAAGAAGGTGGATGCTTTTTTGAAGCAAAGGGGAGCCAAGGTGCAGATTCGAGAGGGGTATGGCACAACAGAATGTGTTACTGCCAGTTGTCTCACCCCGAAAGATCGCTATAAAGAGGGAAGCATTGGTCTTCCTTTCCCGGACACCTATTACAAAATATGTAAGGTGGAAACGGTAAAAGAGGTTCCCATAGGAGAAGAAGGGGAAATTTGTATTGCCGGTCCTTCGGTGATGCAGGGGTATTTGGACAGCCCGGAAGAAACGGCACAAGTGCTGCGGCGCCATGAGGATGGAGGTATTTGGTTGCATACCGGTGATTTGGGCTTCATGGATTCGGAAGGGTTCATTTATTTTAAGCAGCGAATTAAGCGGATGATTGTCTCCTCCGGGTACTCCATTTATCCTTCTCAAATTGAGAATGTATTGGATGCCCACCCGGCGGTATCCATGTCTACGGTAATCGGCGTCCCCGATCCCTACAAGATTGAGAAGGTGAAAGCCTTTTTGGTATTGAAGACGGGATTTGAGGCCACCGACGATGTAAAAGAAAGCATTTTTGAGCATTGCAAAGAAAATATTGCCAAGTATGCCATGCCCTATGAATTTGAGTATCGGGATTCCCTGCCTCAAACCCTGGTAGGCAAAGTGGCCTACACCGTGTTGGAGCAAGAAGAACGAGACAAGATTGGAGAAGTGGAAGCCGTGGGCTCTCCCGCGTAAAGAATGGAACATGCCAAAAGACATATTATTTTATATGGGATTGTACGCCTTCTTCTCTATCCTTTTAGTGGTTGGATTTTCCGGTTGAAAAGCGAAAAAGCTAGCCAGGTAGAAGGCCCTTGTTTGATTTTATCCAATCACAACATCAATGTGGATCCTCTCTTGATATCCCGTAGTTTTCCTCGCCATATGTATTTTCTGGCCAGCGAACATGTGCTCAGTTGGGGCTGGCGGTCTAAAGTCATTGACTGGGTAGCGGGCCCGGTATCCAAGCTGAAAAGCACAGCAGATGCTGGGGCGGTGAAGGATGTGATTCGAAGAATTCGAAAAGGCCATTCGGTGTGCATTTTTGCAGAAGGCCATCGAAGTTTTCATGGAGTGACCTACCCCATTGCACCAGCCACAGGCAAATTGGTGAAAGCTTGTCAAACGACCTTGGTGACCTATCGCTTCGAGGGGGGATACTTTACTAGTCCCCGATGGGCCGATAAGAATCGAAAAGGGAAAATGAAAGGCTATGTGGTAGGGATATATCCTTACGAAGAGTTGAGAGACATGACGGACAAAGAAATCAACCAACTCATTCAACGGGACATACATGAAGATGCTTACCAACGACAGAAGGAAAGGCCCATAGCTTATCGAGGGAGAAACTTGGCAGAATGGTTGGAAATCACCTTATACATGTGTCCTTCCTGCCGGAAAATCGGAACATTGCGAAGCAAGGGGAACAACTTTTTTTGTACTGCTTGTGAGCTGTGTTCTACCATTGATGAATACGGAATCCTGAATGGGAAAAACCTTCCCTACACTACGATAACGGATTGGGACCATTGGCAACTACAAGAAATGCAGCAAGTGGCAGGAAGACTAGGCAACGAAAAAGCATTCTCCGACCCTGGCCAGATGTTGTTTCTTATGGATCCCGTATCCCATAAAAGAGTTCAATTGACCATGGGCACTTTGTGTCTCTACCGAGATCGTATCACCCTGGGAGAATACGAATTTCCCTTCGATGAAATCATCGACATGAATGTACACGGAAAACAGTCCATTGTATTTTCTTCCGGAAATGCACATTATGAAATCAAATCAAAATTTCCAAGAAGTGCCCGGAAATATGTGGTGTTATATAAATATCTTACCGGAAATGGAGACGTGAGAAGAGTTTGATTTGAAAGGAGATTCAACCATGGATTTTTCTGCAGCAAATGTAGGGCTTTGGAATGTTGTGGTCCAATTTGGAATTATTGCTGCTACCATATTGGCGGCAAATGCACTTCGAAGGAACTTCACTCCCATCCGAAACACCTTGATGCCAACGGCGGTTTTGGGTGGATTTTTATTGTTGCTGCTTCGATCAACGGGAATCCTCAATATGGAATTGCAATTGCTTGAAATGATTACATATCATGGGATTGCCTTGGGTTTCATCGCCATGACCTTGAGGGTTTCGGAACCCAGCACCGTAGAGGAAACGGGACGGTGGATTGGCGTGCGAAGCGGTTCCCTTATTGTTAGCGTCTATTTGTTTCAAGGGCTGATGGGATTGTTTATTACGATTGGCTTGGGGTACACTTTGTTTCCCAATGTATTTAAGGCAGCCGGCATTCTTTTGCCTATGGGATTTGGGCAAGGACCCGGGCAGGCCAACAATGTAGGAACTATTTATGAAACCTTGGGAATGACCGGGGGAAGATCTTTCGCTTTGGCCATTGCTGCCACCGGTTTTCTTTGGGCTTGCATTGCCGGTGTGGTCTATTTGAATTTGTTGCGAAGGAAAAACCTCATTCGAGGCAACGGGTACGAAGAGGTTTCCGGCTCGGTAACCATCGACATGTTTCAACACAAGGACGAAATTCCGGTGGCGGAATCGGTGGATCGGCTTTCCGTACAAGTGGCCCTGGTGCTATTGGTCTACTTGGGAACCTATCTGACCACATGGGGATTGACTTCTGGAATTGCCGGTATTTCGGAATCCGCGGCCACCTCGGTGAATAGTTTGTTGTGGGGATTCAACTTTATTGTGGGCTCTTTGCTGGCGATGCTGCTTCGATTCATTCTTCGCCATTTAAAAAATCGATCAATCATGACCCGGCAGTACCAAAACAATTATTTGCTGAGTCGGATTTCCGGATTGGCTTTTGATGTGATGATTGTAGCGGGAATTGCTTCCATCGAAATTGGGGACTTGTCAGGGAATTGGATGGTGTTTATCTTGATTTCTCTGGCCGGAGGGTTGGGAACTTTCTATTACATGAAGTGGGTAACTAGGATTCTTTA
This sequence comes from uncultured Oscillospiraceae bacterium, assembly GCA_964489555.1. GTDB lineage: Bacteria > Bacillota > Clostridia > Peptostreptococcales > Anaerovoracaceae > JAAZGD01. Next base: position 20,522 of record CAZAZF010000006.1, read on the forward strand.
TCCTGACTACTACTACGAAGGGTTCATGTCGATGTTTGGAATGATGACTGGAACCGTTAGCTCCGGAATTCTTCTTCTTCGGGAAATTGACCCCTCTTTGAAAACACCGGCGGCCAACAATTTGGTGACGGGGAGTTGTTCTGCTATTGTATTTGCCCTTCCCATACTGATTTTAATCGGCATGGCTCCCAAGTCAACGATGCTGCTGTTTACGGTGGTGGGAATCATGGCTGTCTATTTTTCCATACTATTGGGAATTACATTGAGACTGGGAGTCTCCAAGGGCGGCAAGATTCTGAAAGGATAAACTTGAGATGGGAACGAAAGCCTGTCAAATCATTCGAAAAGAAGAAGGAAGAGAAAACCAGTGGGCGGGGGGAACTACCTGGGAGTTGTTTCGGTACCCGGAAGATTCTTCCTATGAAACCCGGGATTTTCTCTTTCGATTAAGCCGAGCGGAGATTCGGGAAGAATCTGTCGCCTTTACCCTCTTCCCCGATTACCAACGTCATCTTATGATTCTTTCCGGAGAAATCGTTTTGGTTCATGAAGGAAAAAACACTCTTCGGTTGTCTCCCTTTGAACAAGAAGTTTTTGACGGAGGACAGCCCACCCGGAGCTTTGGCCGGGCCCAGGATTATAATTTGATGGTGCGAAAAGGACAAGTGGGTCAATTAAGAGCCCTGACTCTTGGGGAAGAGGCGGCTTCTTATCCTCTTCCTTCTTCATTTTTCAAGGAGACAAGGCCCTATCTTGTACGCTGTTACTATTGTGAGTCCGGATACTCTGTGGTCGTATTGGGTGAGGACACGATGATGCTCAGACCGGGAGACCAACTGGTGCTTCATGGGAAAACAGGCGAAGAAATGAATTTGAAGTTGATGGGCCAGGGACGAACCATCGAAGCGTTGGTGGCCTATGGAGCTTTGGAAGGGTTGGATGAAGAAAGTTCGGTAGGTTTTAAAGAAAGACCAACCTGGCAGGATATAAAGGATGCGTTCTTTATCGCTTACACCAATTTTAGGGGAGCCGCCTACTTCAGTAAGAGGCGGAGAACTCTTTGGTATGACCCTTTATTGGCAAAAGGTATTCTTAGGGTGGAGCGATTCTATTTGCCTATGGTGATATTTGTGTTGGGATTCCTTTTTTCGGTGTATGCAGGCATGGAAGTCAGCGGAAACCAAGGTGTGGCTTACTGGGTTTTGGCGTGGTTGCTCTTGGATTTATTTGTAATTACTCCCGGTATTTATTTGTGGGGGTTGCCTCTTCCCCTTCGAAATCATATGAAACCCCTGAAAGATCTGACACCTTATGAAAAAGCACTTTACCAAAAGGAATTGTCCCAAAATCCTCAGCTGGAAAAAATTCTCAAAAGGTACGCCATCACCGGCCGAAATGTGGGAGACCAACACGAGGGGCGGGCCTATGGCAGTTTCCGGGACGATGACAAAAAATAGGGCAAGGGCGCAACAAAGAAAAAGAAAAGAGATTTATTCATATTGACTTTCATAGAGAGTTTTGTAGAATCCACCTTGAGCCAACAACTCTTGGTGGGTTCCTTTTTCTATGACATCGCCATCCTTCATTACCAGAATCACATCTGCATCCATTATGGTTGAGAGGCGATGAGCGATGATAAAGCTGGTTCGGCCCTCCATCAATTGGGCCATGGCCTTTTGGATTTGTGCTTCCGTTCGAGTGTCCACCGAACTGGTGGCTTCATCCAGGATGAGAACGGGTGCGTCAGCTAGGAAGGCTCGTGCCAAGGTGAGTAGCTGTTTTTGGCCCTGAGAAAGGTTTCCGGCTTCTTCTTGGATCACCATTTCATACCCGCTAGGTTGAGTTTTGATGAAGTGATGAATATGGGCCTGCCGGGCGGCCTCTTCAATGGCTTGCGGAGAGGGATTGGCACAGCCGTAGCCAATGTTTTCCTGAACGGTTCCACTAAAAAGCCAATTATCTTGAAGTACCATGCTGAAAATCGAACGCAGCTCTTTTTTGGGGAGGGTGGTGATGTCCACGCCGTCCACCAGGATTCGACCTCCGGTCAATTCGTAAAAACGAAGAAGAAGCTTGACGATGGTGGTTTTTCCAGCTCCGGTGGGTCCTACGATGGCCACCCGCTGACCCGGTTTGGCCACGAAATGGAAATCTTTGATAAGGGGTTGTGGAGGCTCTTCCTGGGTGGGATAGTGAAAGGACACATGGTCAAATGTGATCTCTCCCCGAACCTGCTTGGGTTGAATGGGAGAGTCTTCCGTCGGGTCCGGTGCTTCTTCTTTTTCATTCAACACTTCAAAAATCCGCTCTGCGGCGGCGGCGGTGGATTGAAGCACATTGGCCACATTGGCTAGCTGAGCAATGGGGTGGTTAAAGGTTCGGATGTATTGTATGAAAGCCTGGATACTGCCAATGGTGATTCGTCCTTGCAGTGCCAGTGCCCCTCCTGCTACACAGACTAAGACAAAGCCTAGATTCCCAATCATGTTAATCAGGGGCATCATGGTGCCGGATAAAAATTGTGATTTTTCGCCGGCTCGGGCCAGCTGTTGATTCCATTTTTCAAAAGTATCTTTGGATTGTTTTTCTCCGTTAAAGGCCTTCACGATAATGTGGCCGGAAAACATTTCTTCGATGTGTCCATTGACTTCTCCCAAGAACCTTTGGTTGTCTTTAAAGTGTTTTTGTGATTTGCCCACAATTTGACGGATTACCCACAAAGACAGGGGAATGGTCATCAGTGCAATGAGGGTCATCAATGGACTGATGATGACCATAAGAGCGAAAACTCCCAGGATGGTAATGCCGTTGGTAACAATTTGAGATAAGGTTTGATTTAAGGTGGTGTTTACCGTATCTACATCGTTGGTGATGCGGGACAGGATTTCTCCATGAGTCCGATGGTCAAAGTAGGAGAGGGGCAGCCGATTCAGTTTCTCCGACAATTCTTTTCGAAGTTGATAGCTGATTCGTTGTGCCACTCCAGCCATGAGAAAGCCTAGCCAAGTAGAAAACAGGGTAGACAATCCATAGAGAAGCAACAAAAACCCCATGAATTGGCCCAGTCGGTTGAAATCAAGAGGCGAATCCGTGAGAAGGGAGTCCGCCACCACATCAGTGGCCATCCCCAAAATCCAGGGAGAAACTACAGAAAAAGCCACGGAAAGCAAAGCAGCAATGGAAGCCACAATCAGTTTGCAGCGATACGGTTTTAGGTATCTCCCCAAGGTGCGAAGGGTGCTGTGGAAATTTTTGGGTTTTTCTCCCGGCATCATGGCGGCGGCGGGTCCTCCGCTACCCGGGCCCCGGCCCGGTCGAATTTTAGGTCCTGCCATAATCTTCGTCTCCTTTCGGGGAGAGTTGAAGTTGGGAAGCCGCCAATTCCCGATAAACCGGGCAGGTGGCAATCAATTGGGAATGGGTCCCGATTCCCACTACTTTTCCCTCATCTAAAACAATGATTTGCTGGGCGTCTTTCACCGTGCTGATTCGTTGGGCCACCACGAAAATGGTTTTATCGCACAGGGCTTTCAGCATTGCTTTTCGAAGATCCGCTTCGGTCTGAAAATCCAAGGCGCTGAAGCTGTCATCAAAAATATAGATGGGGGCTTTTTTCGCCAATGCCCGGGCAATGCTGAGCCGCTGTCGTTGACCTCCGGAGACATTGGTGCCTCCCTGGGAAATGGAAGTGGCCAGTCCTTCCGGTTTTTCCTGGACGAAGTCGTAGGCTTGGCTGAGCTTCAAGGCCTGAATCAGAGACTCTTCTTCCAGTTCCGGGTTGGCAAAAGTCAGATTGGACTGGATGGTTCCTGAAAACAAGACTCCCTTTTGCGGTACATAGCCCATCAAGTTTCTTAAGTTTTCATGGCAGAGTTCTCGAATGTTCACCCCGTCGATGGAAATGCTTCCTTGGGTCACATCATAAAAACGAGGCAACAAATTGATGAGGGTGGATTTACCGGATCCGGTTCCTCCCACAATGGCGGTCCATGTGCCGGGTTTTGCCCGGAAGGATATGTGGTGGAGAACATCTTCTTCCGCATCCGGATATCGGAAACATACTTTGTCAAATACCACTTCTCCGGCGGTGTTCAAAGGCAGATTGCGTTGTTCCTCTGCACATATTTCAGAAATCCTTGGTTCCATGGAGAGAACCTCCTGCACCCTTTGGGCAGAAACCATAGCTCGGGGTAGCATGATAAAGAACATCGTTAAGAAAAGGAAGGACATGACCACATGCATGGCGTACTGAATGAAAGCCATCATATCTCCAATAGCCAGTCGATCCTGCTGAATCAATGCGGCTCCCGCCCATACTACCAACAGAGAACCGTAGGACATAATCAGGGTCATTCCCGGCATCAGAAAGGACATGAGGCGACTGACGAACAGGTTGGTTTTCATTAAATCCAAATTTGCGTTGTCAAATCGCTTTTCTTCCGAAGATTCCCGATGAAAAGCCCGAATCACCAAAAGGCCGGAGAGGCGCTCGTTGACAATCAGATTTAATCGATCCATCAGTTTTTGCAAAATCCGAAATCGTGGCAAGGACAGGAAAACGGAAACCAGGATGAGTACCAGGAGAGCTGCTAAAGCCACCGCGATGGTCCATGTTAAATCCCGGTTAGTACGGATAGCCATTACCAGGGCGCCGATGCCCATGGCGGGAGCAAAGAAACCCATGCGAAGCAGCATAAGAGAAGTGTTTTGTATTTGAAGCACATCGTTAGTGGCTCTTGTAATCAAGGAAGAGGGACCAAAGTGTTCGATTTCTGCGTTACCAAATCGGGTTACCTGGTCAAAAATGGAAGACCGAAGGGTAGCGGCGGAACGGGAGGAGATGCGGGCACCCAAATAACTGACCAAAACCGCGGCCAAGCAAACAAGGAAAGAAAGCAATAGCATAGTGGCCCCTGTACCGTAAATCAAAGAAAGATTGCCGGTGATAATTCCCTGGTCAATGATTTGAGCCATGAATTTGGGCAATTCCAATTGAAGTAGGGCCTGAATAACAATCAGGCCCCCCGTTAATAAAATCGTAGGGATATGGGGGACGTAAATTTTTGCAATCCTTTTCATAACGGTTATTATAGCATAATTACACCTTCTTATAATCTGTTTTGTTTTTTCGGGAGGAGGTATATAATAAGAACAAGGATGAAAGGAGGAGTTATTATGGCTACTGACAAAGGGAAAGAATGGACCTTGCAAGACCATCAGGAAAAGGTCAAATTCATCCTTACGGATAAAACCCTGACCCCCCATCAAGTGACCTATGCTTTGGCGGCTGTCGGGCGGGATCTTTTGGCAACCCCCGGAATGGCCCCTGATGTGGAAGGGGATTATATTATGATGAAAGAAAAGGGGTGGATTTGTGATCTCAACGAAGGACATGTGACTTACATGCCCAGGTACATATTGCCCGATTATGGAAGACTGATGGAAAAGGGCTCTGTTTTCTTGCGGCTTTCTCCCCCCAAAACCCTATTGGATGCCATTACCGCGTTATTGGCCATGTATGCATCCGTTCCCTCCGTCACCCATTTTCCCGTGTACATCGGAAGGTTGGATCGATTGCTGGAACCTTATGTGGAAAAGGAAATGGAGAAGTCGGGAGGAGAAGATTCCTCCTATGAAATGATTAAAATGTTTTTAAGAACCATTGATCGAACCATTTTTGATTCCTTTTCTCATGGCAACTTGGGGCCGGAAGACAGTAAAACGGCCCGATTGATTCTTCGGGCAGAAAGAGAGTTGCAAAACTCCACCCCCAACCTGACCTTGTTATATGATCCCCAAATTACCCCGGATGAATTGGCAGTTTTGGCGGTGGAGACGGCTTTGGATTGCGCCAAGCCCAGCTTTGCCAAAGATTCCATGTTTCGAGCGGAGTTGGGAGAAAACTATGGAATCGCCAGTTGTTACAATGGGCTTCCCGTGGCCGGCGGTGCCTATACCTTGACTCGGTTGATTTTGGCCAGGGTGGCGGAAGGCTCTAAAAACAAAGAAGATTTTATGAATCATACCTTGCCCTGGGCGATAGATACCATGATGGCTTTCATGGATGCCAAAATCGATTTTCTAGTAAAAGAAGCTCCGTTTTTCCGAGCCAATTTTCTGGCCAAGGAAGGCTTTGTCCGGCCGGATCGTTTTAATGGATTGTTTGGTCTGGTGGGAATGAATGAGTGTGTCAATATATTGATGGAGAGAGAAGGAAAAGAAGGACGTTTTGGCTTTGATGTGGGCGCTGACAACCTGGCTCTGGAAATCATGGATTTCATTAAGGCCCGGGTGGATCGTCACGAAAACCCCCATTGCAGTTACTGGAAGGGGCGGTTTATGCTACATGCTCAAGTAGGCACCGATGCGGATATCGGAATCAGCCCGGGAACCCGAATTGCCATTGGCCGCGAGATTCCCCTGTATGAGCACATTCGACATGCCGGGTTGTTTCATAAATATTTTCCGTCCGGTACGGGGGATATCTTTCCTTTTGACTCCACGGCAGGGAAAAACCCGGAAGCGGTGCTGGATATTTTTAAAGGAGCTTTTGACTCTGGTATGCGATATATTTCCACCTACTCTAAAGACAGTGATGTGATTCGAATCACTGGCTATCTGGTGAAGCGAAGTGATATGGATGCTCTGGAAAAAGGAGAAGCGGTGTTGAATGACACGGTGGTGTTGGGTCTTACTTCCCGCCAGAAATCCAAAATCGAAGAGAGAAAAGTGAGAAAGGTAGAAGAAGAATAGCATGAAAGAAAACCTGAAGGCTCCCGTCCACAAGATTCTCAATCATAGTATCGTAGACGGCCGTGGAAATCGCACGGCCGTATTTCTTCAAGGCTGCAATTTCAATTGCGCCTATTGTCATAATCCGGAAACCATCGATCCAATGGACCCAAAAGCGGACATCACTTGGATGACGCCAACCCAGGTTGTGAATCGGGTGTTGGCCAATTCACCCTTTGTGAGAGGGGTTACTGTGTCCGGAGGTGAGTGCACCTTGCATCCGGAATTCCTCAGGAGTTTTTTTGAGGAAATCAAGGAAAGAGGACAAGGAAGAGGACCCGGGGGAGGCGACCTTACTACTCTGATAGACAGCAATGGATCCTATGATTTCAAACAGAATCCCCAGCTGCTTTGTGTAACGGACGGAGTGCTTTTGGATGTGAAAGAATCCGATGGAAAAACCCACATGGAACTTATGGGAGCCTCCAACGTCCAAGTCATGGACAATTTGGTTTTTTTGGCCAAAGCAGGAAAACTGGAAGAAGTTCGTACCGTGGTGGTTCCCAACAGAATGGATGTTGAGAACATCCTTGAAACCGTGGCCGACCTCTTAGGAGAATATGCCAAAGAGACCACCTATCGATTGATTGCATATCGGCCTGTGGGGGTGCGGAAGGAAATGCTGAAAAGTTTAAAGGTTCCAACCAAAGAAAAAATGGAAGAGCTGAAATCTCTGGCTCTTGAGTTGGGATTTGGGAAAGTGATTCTTACTTAATAGAATTGGTGATAAAGGAGCGACATGAAAGACCGCATTCGAAACATAAAAGAGAATTTTGTTTGGAAAGATTTTTGGAAGATATTTCTTCCGGTGTTGTTGGTCGCCACCCTGTTGTTGGTGGCGCTGGGATTTGGGGCCCGGGAACTGGGGGGCATTCGATTGTTTTCCGGAACCGATGATTTGATGGAAGATTTGAATATTATTGTGGATCCGGACAGCCCTTTTTATGAAGAATTTCGGGATGCCAAACGGATGAATCTGCTTATGGTTGGAATCAACCAAGGCTTGACTGATGTGATTATGGTGGCAAGTCTGGATTTAGAAAACAAAAGAGTGGATTTGATTTCTGTGCCCAGAGATACCCATTATCCCAGAAAAGGGAAAAGCCTGGGTGGTCAAAAAATCAATGCGGTTCATCGGGACGAAGGAATTCCGGGGCTGGCCACTGCAGTCAGCGATGTCCTTTTAGGTATGCCTATTAACTATTATGCCGTGGTGGACTATGAAGGAATCAAGACCATGGTGGATGCCGTTGGTGGCGTGCCCATCGATGTGGAATTTTACATGCATTATGAAGATCCGAGGGCGACCCCACCTTTGGTGATTGACATTGAAGAGGGCTTCCAGGTTTTGGATGGAGAAAAGGCAGTGCAGTACATTCGATTTCGTAAAGGAAGCGGTGGATCCCAAGGCTACCGGGAAGGGGACATCGGTCGAATCGGTACTCAACAAAAGTTTATGAAAGCGGCGTTTGCTCAGGGGTTGGAACATGGCATTGTAAAAACTGCTAAGGTGGTTTCTCAAAATGTGGATTCCGATGTGGATGTAGCCTTTGCCACCCGACTGGCCCGGCTGGCCTTGAAGATGGACAAGGAGGATTTTCAAACCCATATGGTTCCCGGCAATTCCGGACCCATTGGAGAGCTTTCTTTTTGGCATGCCAATAGTCGGGAAACCGAGGTCATGATTCGTGAAATCTATGGCATGGATTCGGAAGTGTAATTGCAGCTGGGAAGGTTGCCATGGTGCGGTTTGTCGTGGTATACTAATCGTTGCGATATGGGATCAAAGGGGTCCTGCGCGTTCTCTTTCCCATTCGAAAGAGAGCAGAAAGGAAGGAAGATTATGACAGAGAAAAAAGGCACTTATTACATTAGTACGCCCATCTATTATCCCAGTGACAATTTGCACATTGGGCATACCTACTGTACGGTGATGGCGGATGCCATGGCACGGTTTAAACGGCTTTCCGGATATGATGTACATTTTCTCACGGGAACCGACGAGCATGGCCAGAAAATCCAGACCATTGCAGATAAGGCGGGAGTCACGCCCCAGGAGTATGTAGACAAAATTGTTGCCAACATCAAAGAGCTGTGGAAGACCATGGAAATCTCCTATGATGATTTCATTCGAACCACAGAACCCAGACATATTAAAAGGGTTCAGGCCATGTTTTTGAAGATGTATGAAAAAGGCGATATCTATAAAGGCGAATATGAGGGGATGTACTGCACCCCTTGCGAAAGTTTTTGGACAGAAAACCAGCTTCAGGAGGGTTGCTGTCCGGATTGTGGCCGACCGGTACAAAAAGCCAAGGAAGAGGCCTATTTTTTCAAGATGTCCAAATATGCGCCCGCCCTTCTGGAGCTTTTTGAAACCAATCCGGCTTTTCTTATGCCGGACACCCGTAGAAATGAAATGATTGCCTTTGTGAAGCAAGGATTGGAAGATCTCTGCATTAGTCGTTCTTCTTTTGATTGGGGCATTCCGGTGCCAATCGATGAGAAGCATGTGATTTATGTTTGGTTGGATGCTCTTTCCAACTACATTACCGCCCTGGGTTGGCCGGACGACCCCGCGTTGTTTGAGAAATTCTGGCCTGTGGATGTTCATTTGGTAGGAAAAGAAATTGTTCGATTTCATTCCATCATTTGGCCTGCCATGTTGATGTCCTGTGATTTGCCTTTGCCCAAACAAGTGTTAGGCCATGGGTGGCTTCTCCTGGAAGGTGGGAAGATGAGCAAGTCCAAAGGCAATGTGATTGATCCGGTGAAACTCATCGAACGGTATGGAATCGATGCCCTAAAGTATTTTCTTCTGAGGGAATACACCTTTGGGCAGGATGGGTTGTTTACCAGTGAAATTATGATAAAACGCATGAACTATGATTTGGCCAATGACCTGGGAAACTTGGTATCCCGTACAGTCAGCATGATTGGCAAGTATTGTGATTACAAGGTCCCTGGAAAGCCGGAGCGGGCGGAAATTTTCACCACTTCAGATGTGGAGCTTCAAGCGGTAGCTTTGGCAGCGGCTGAAAAAGTGGAAGATCATATGGATCGTTTCGAATTCAATATGGCGTTGGAAGCCATTTGGCAGGTGGTGAGACGGGCCAATAAGTACATTGATGAAAACACCCCTTGGGTATTGGCTCGGGAAGAAGCCAATAAAGAGAGGCTTGATGTGGTAATGCACCATCTGGCAGAAGCCCTTCGGGTGGTTTCGGTCTTGATTTATCCTTTTATGCACTCTACTACCATGGAAATCCGAAGACAGCTTGGGCTGGAAGGACTGGAGCCGGTATGGGACGATGCCTTCCATTTTCATCAGATGGGTGGCGAAGAAGTGAAACGTGGTGAACCGATTTTCCCCAGAATGGATGTGGAGGCGGAACTGGAAGCCCTGGAAGCCATGAAGGAAGAAGAAAAAAATCCCAACGTTCCGTTGGTATTGAAGAACGAAATCGAATACGATGTTTTTGATCAAATTGATTTTCGCGTGGGGACCATCTTGAAGGCAGAGGCTCATCCTAAAGCGGACAAGCTTCTGGTGTTTCAAGTGAAAATGGGAACGGAAACGCGGCAAATTATTTCAGGAGTGGCTCAATCCCATGACCCTGAAGATTGTGTGGGGAAAAAGGTGATTGTGGTGGCCAACTTGAAACCTCGAATGCTGCGAGGGTTGGAATCCAAAGGAATGCTTCTTTTTGCAGACAATTTGGCAGAAGGTAAGGAACGGTTTGAATTTGTAACCACTGTGGCCGAGGATGGAAACCCGGTGACCTAGGAGAATAGTATGTTATTTGATTCCCACACCCATTTAAATAATGAAACATATCGTGCGGATGAACGGGAAGCCCTTTTTCAAAGCATTCAGGATTCTTCTCTGGCGTATGTAATGGATATTGGATTTGATTTGGCTTCTTCTGCGATGGCGCTGGAACATGCCAAAAGATTTTCCTGGTGTTATGCGGCAGTTGGGTGTCATCCACATGAAGCCTCCGCTTTTGATGAAACCCAATTGCAACTGTTGGAGCGGTTGGCGGAGCACCCCAAGGCCAAGGCTATAGGGGAGATTGGTTTGGATTATTATCGAAACCTGTCTCCCAAGGAAGATCAGCAGTTTTGGTTTTCCAGGCAAATTCAGTTGGCCAACCGAATGAAAATGCCCATAGTGATTCACGACCGGGATGCCCATGAAGATGTGATGAGAATTCTCAAGGAAGAAGGTGGGTTTTCTTCTCAAAGAAAAGGATGGTTTCCCAAGAGAGAGGGTCTTCTTCAGCAGGAGGATGCCAGAGTGCTCTTACACTGTTATAGCGGCAGCAAGGAACAAGCGCTTCAGTACATTAAGCTTGGAGCCACTTTGTCCGTGGCAGGGCCAGTGACCTATGACAACGCAAAAAGACTTCAGGATGTGGTGCGTGAGGTTCCCTTGGAGTATTTGTTGATTGAAACAGATGCCCCTTACTTAACGCCGGTTCCCCATCGGGGGAAACCCAATCAATCTCCTTATGTGGAGTTTGTAGCCCGAAAAGTGGCAGAAATCAAGGGATTGCCTTATGAAGAAGTGGCCACAAAGACCCGGGAAAACGCCCAACGGTTTTTCGATATACCATAAAGATTTGATTGCAGAAAGGGAAAAGGTGATATGAAAAAAGGATTCGTTGTATTTTTATCGCTGTTGCTCCTGGTGGGCATGGTGGCTTGTGGGGAAAAAGCAGAAGAAGATCCCTATATTCCTTCCACCAATACCCAGGATGCCACTTCGGTGGTGACCATAGAAGAAGGAAATGTGGTGGTTCGGGGAGAAAGCGACTATTTTTCCTCGGTTGTGACCTATGTATTTGAAGAAGGGGTGTATGCATATACCTTGAGTGAAACTCAATATGTGGAAGAAGAGCATGGAGAGATGGCTTATCAAGCAGCTTTGGATGCGGGGGTTTATGAAGAGGTGGTTTTTGAAGGAGGACTGGTGACTTTCCGGGCTGATGATTCGTATATGTTTGAAGGAATGGGACTGGAGACGGCTGCAAACTATATTGCCGGAAGCGTGATTTTCTAAAGGTTTCAAGAAAGATAAACCAAGAAAGAGCCCTTTGGTCGGGGCCTTTTTTGTTGTTGCAAACAAAAAAATGTGGTATAATTTTTTGAAATGATGGATAAAACCTTGGAAAAAGCCATGATGGAAGGATTTTGTAAGGTTCTTCGGGACCGCCATCTGGTAAAGGAAGGAGACGGAGTCTTGGTGGGCCTTTCCGGAGGTCCTGATTCTTTGTGCCTTTTTCATTTTTTCCTTCAGCTTCGCCTGGAATGGGATTTGAAGCTGGGAGTGGTTCATGTGAACCATAAGCTGCGCCCGGAGGTATGTGATTGGGAGCAACAGCAGGTAGAAAAGTGGTGCAGTCAGTATGAAGTACCATGCTATTCCAAAGTAATTGATTGCAATTTTTTGGCTCAAAGCCAGGGACTTACCAGTGAAGAGGCTGGCAGAAATGCCCGGTATGAAGCGTACCGGGAAGGAGCCGCCCGCCATCGAAAAACTTATGGAGAAGAGCTCCCCATCAAAGTGGCTTTGGCTCATCACCGAGAAGATCAAGCGGAAACGGTGATGATGCGTATCCTTCGAGGAACGGGACCAGATGGGTTGGCAGGGATGGACTATCTCCGCAAGGAGTGGGAAAATCTCTGGGTGATTCGTCCTCTTTTGGATTTTTCAAAGGAGGAACTGGTGCTTTATTTAAAGACAAAGGGGTGGATACCCCACGAGGATGCCACCAATCGACAACCCATATACCAGAGAAACCGGATTCGGTTGGAATTGATTCCTCGATTGGAAAAAGAGTACAACCCCAACATAGTGGATGCTCTGTGTCGTTTGGCCGAAGGAGCCAGAGAGGACCGGGACGCTTTGGGGGAACTGGCAGAACAGGGAATGGAAAAGGCTAGGAAGAACTGGGAGGTTTACATCAGAAATCAACTTCTAAAGCTGCCCGCCTCCATTCGCAAAAGAGTATACATAAAAATTTTAAACCAGATGGGATTGAATCAGGATTATACATTGGCACACCTAAATGCCATCGATTGCCTTTTGATTCAGAACCGAACGGGATCCCGGTTGGATTTGCCGAAAGGTGTTTCCTGCCAATTGGGTTACGGGGAGATCCGCTTTTTTTCGGAGCAAGAAAAAGTCCTGAGAAAAGAAGACGCAGAAAATCGGTACCCTGCTCCGGAAACCATTTTTTCACAGATGAAGCTGCCTTGTGGGGCGTGTGTTCGTACCAGAAGGCCGGGAGATTACTTGGTTTTGTCCGGCGGGGGAAGAAAAAGGTTGCAAGATTACTATGTAGATGAAAAAATTCCCAAAGACATACGGCAGTACCTGCCGGTGGTAGCCAGAAATCAACAGATTCTGGCGGTGTTGGGAAGAGATATATTGGAAGAAATGGTGAGTGCCACCTTGCCGGAAGGATGGCCGAAAAGAACTCGTATGGGCGGGGGATATCTTATAAAATTTGAAGGAGGACATTGGACCATTGAACAGATTGGCTAAAAACATCGGGGTCTATTTATTGATCTTCGCCATTGTCATATTTATGGCGTGGTTTTATCGGGGAGTTCCCCAGGACCAGGCATTGAAGGAAGTGCCTTTTTCTACTTTCGTGAATCATCTTGCGGCAGAAAGAGTAAAAGAATTAAATATTACGGAAACCAAATTGACAGGGGAGCTGAAAAGCGGGGAAACCGTGTATGCCTTTGCCTCTTCCTTGGTGGACATACAGTTATTAAATGAGAAATATGTGTTTCCCCAAATCGAAGGGGGAACCTTGGAATACTCCTCCGACGAGCCGGTTCGTACACCATGGTACGTTTCAATGTTACCCACTTTGCTTTTAATCGGAGTGATTGTGGTCTTTTGGGTAATGATTATGCGGCAGCAAAGTGGCGGCAAGGTCATGCAATTCGGCAAGTCCAAGGCAAGGATTGCCAAGGATGACGAATTGAAAAGGGTCACATTCAAGGAAGTTGCCGGATTGGACGAGGAAAAACAGGAGTTGGAGGAAGTGGTGGATTTCCTGAAACACCCGAAAAAATATCGGGAGCTGGGGGCTCGAATTCCCAAGGGAATTTTGTTGGTAGGTCCTCCCGGAACGGGAAAAACATACATTTCCAAAGCCACTGCCGGAGAAGCCGGAGTTCCTTTCTTTTCCATTTCCGGTTCGGATTTTGTAGAAATGTTTGTAGGAGTAGGGGCTTCTCGAGTACGAGATTTGTTTGAGCAGGCAAAAAAGAATTCTCCTTGCATTATATTCATCGATGAAATTGATGCGGTGGGCAGAAAGAGAGGAGCCGGACTGGGCGGAGGCCATGACGAGAGAGAGCAGACCTTGAACCAACTGCTTGTTGAAATGGATGGGTTCGGGGAGAATGTGGGAATTATCATTTTGGCGGCTACCAATCGACCGGATATTCTGGACCCTGCCTTGCTGAGACCGGGAAGATTTGACCGGCAGGTAATCATAGGGGTTCCGGATATCAAAGGCCGGGAAGAAGTGTTCCGGGTCCATGCGAAGAATAAACCTCTGGATCCGGAGGTAGATCCGGTGGTGCTGGCCCGAAGAACTCCCGGGTTCACACCGGCGGACATCGAAAATCTGCTTAATGAAGCGGCCTTGATTACAGCCCGAAGAAATGGATTAAAGATTCGAATGGATGAAATTGAGGAAGCCATTACCAAGGTGATTGCCGGGCCGGAAAAGAAAAGCCGGGTCATCAGCGAAGGCGAGCGAAGACTGACGGCTTATCACGAAGCGGGGCATGCTATTGTGGCGCATAGCCTTCCCAATAGCGATCCGGTACATCAGATTACCATCATTCCCCGGGGTAGGGCCGGTGGATTCACTATGGTATTGCCCAGAGAGGATCGGTATTACGGAACAAAAACGGATATGAAGGAGCAAATTGTTCATCTTTTGGGAGGCCGTGTGGCGGAAAAGCTGACTTTGGATGATATTTCCACAGGGGCCAGCAATGATATTATGCGAGCTACGGAGATTGCACGTGACATGGTCACCAAATATGGATTTAGCGATAAATTGGGTCCGGTAAACTATAGTTCCTCTGATGAAGTGTTCCTGGGGAAGGATTTTTCAACCCGGAAGAATTATTCGGAGGAAGTGGCTTCGGAAATTGACCAGGAAATTCAAACCTTGATTGAAGAGGGATATAAAACCGCAGAAGGCATTCTGACCCGGCATATGGACAAACTCCATGCGGTGGCTCAAGCCCTTTTGGAAATTGAGACTTTGGACGGGGAACAGTTTGAAGCCTTGTACAACGGGAATTTGACGCCGGAGGATTTGGCCAAGGATGTAGAAGAAAAAAGCCAGGCCAGGCAGCGAATGAATGAAATGGAAGCGGAAGAAGCGGTCAAGATGTGGAAGGAGCGAGAGCGGCGGGAAGCGGAAGAACTGGCCAAGTATGAAGAGGTGGTTGCGGAAAGAGGCAACAAACCTGCTGTGAAGAAAGGCTGCCCTGACCGGATGGAAGGAGAAGTGCCTCCCGGCCACGAAGAACGATGCTTGCGGTCCAAACCTCTGACGAAAAGAGAGGGAGGCCGAAGATATAAGTTGAGGGGAAACATTAAGGAGAAAGGCAAACAGGAAAACATCGGTAAGGCAAAGAAAAAGAAAGAGGATTAGCCATGAAACTGAAATTGGGCAAATGTCTGGAAATGGATGCTTTTAAAGACGCCAAGGTGGTGGCCGGCAAAGGGAATCTTGACCAAATAATCCGAACCATATCCATGTTGGAGTCTTCAGAGGAAGAAGAGGTGGCCAAATACATGGCCCACTCCGGAGAGTTGATGTTGACCGGTTTCTTTGGTGCCAAGGAAGATTTGGAAAAGCAGAAGGCTGTAATCCGACAGTTGAGCAAAGCCAAGGCGGTAGGTCTCTGTGTTTTTTATGTGGGTAGCGTGGTGAAAGAATTGGCTCCCCAGGTGATTGCAGAGGCAGAAGGGTTGGGGTTTCCTTTGATACAGATGGCCAATCGAAATCTCCCCACACCCGGCGATGTGATTACTGCACTGGCCAGCGCCATGGCTCATGAAGACGAGTTTGGAAACCGGTTGATAAACAATACGGTATCTCATCTGTTGAACTTTGAAAAACATGCCAGCTTTCAGGATGCATTAAGGGAAGCGGCCATTAAGAATGATTTTCAGGTGGTATTGCTATCTGAGGATTTTAATCCCATTCTCACAGTGGAAACCAGATATCGCACTACCATTGCCGATGCCATTAGTCTAGGAAGAGCCCGTGAGGGGGATGTGGAACAAACATCAGTGTATACCCTTTTGGATGTAAATGGGGTGTTGACTTATTGGGGACCGGTGACCATTGGAGGAGACAAGTATTTCATGTTCATCGTAGACAATGAAGATTCCTATACGGCGGCGGAAATTACCAAATTGGCAGAGATTATTGAATTGGCCATGGGAATGTGGAAGTATACTCCGGAAAGAGATGCCAAGGCGGAGTTTATCAAAGCTCTGATGAGAGGAAACAAATCCCTGGCCTATACCCTGAAAGAAGAAGCGGACATCAAGCCTCCGGATATCATCAGCGTATTTTTTGCCCGAGGGATTGATAAGGTGATGAGTGGAGAAATTCTGACTACCTTTGAGGGGGAAAGCGGACTTTCGTTGATCCGCCTCAACGAAGGGGAGGAAACCTATGGTATGATCGTTTCCCGGGAAAACAGTGGAGATGAGGATCAAGTGTCGGCCAAGATGAGTTGCGTCAACTTGTTCAACAATCTGAAGGAAAACAAAGCTGTACGAATCTTCCATGTCACCGGTGTGGATGGCATTGAAGGAGCTGGAGATGCTTTTCGCCTCATCAGCGAGTCCTGGTCCTTTGTGCAAAGTGTGTTTCCATACAAACGGGTTTTCACGAAATATGAGTTGACGTTGGTGAGCAATTGCATCAACATTCAGCTTCAGGGGGGATATGTAAAGAAAAACTACATGGAGCTTCTGGATGTGTTTAATGAAAAGAAAAGCAATAAAGGCAAACAGCTTTTGGAAACCTTGGAGACTTTCGTTCTGGATGCAGGAATGAACAGCGCCAAGACCAGTGAGTTTATGGGAATTCATACCAATACTGTTCAATACCGCTTGAAAAAAATCAACGACATTTTAGGGGTGGAGATTACAGGAAACCGGGTGGTGCCGGGATTGACTATTTCACTGGCTTTAAAGAGATTGGAGCGGGTAATTATTTAGAAACCGTTCAGAAGGCCGGCAGAAAGGTATCATGTATACAAGATAGAAACCCTTGATTATTCCAGCGGTATAGGTTATAGTATATCCGGTGCGTTTGCCACCCTTTCCAACAAAAATAGTCCAATATTTCAAGGAGGAAACCAATAATGAACAAGCTTGAAGAACTCCGTACTTTAAAAGAGCAGATTGCTCAGGGCGGGGGTCCGAAAAGAATCGAGGCCCAGCACAAAAGCAATAAGCTTACGGCCAGGGAACGACTCGACATCTTATTTGACGAGGGAAGCTTCGTTGAAATAGATACATTTGTGAGCCATCGTTGCAACAATTTTGATATGCCGGACAAGAAATTTCCGGGGGACGGCGTAGTGACCGGCTATGGCCAGGTCAATGGTCGTCTGGCCTTTGCCTTTGCACAGGATTTTACCGTTTTGGGAGGTTCTTTGGGGGAATACCATGCGGAAAAAATTGTGAAAGTACAGAATCTGGCCTTGAAGATGGGTGCTCCTTGTGTGGGCATCAACGATTCCGGTGGAGCCCGAATTCAAGAAGGGGTGAATTCTCTTTCCGGATTTGCAAAAATCTTCTACAATAACACCATCAGTTCCGGAGTGGTACCGCAGATTTCAGTTATTATGGGACCTTGTGCCGGTGGTGCTGTGTATTCTCCGGCCATTACCGACTTCGTATTTATGGTGGATAAAACCAGCCAGATGTTCATTACCGGGCCCCAGGTTATCAAGACGGTTACGGGGGAAGACATTTCTGCAGAAGCTTTAGGTGGTGCCATGGCCCACAACTCCATTTCCGGAGTGGCCCATTTCTTTGGTAGAGATGATGCCAGTACCCTTCAGGATGTGAGAGAGCTCTTGAGCTACTTGCCCTCCAACAATATGGAGAAAGTACCTACTATGGCTACTGCTGACGATCCCAATCGTTTGATACCGGAATTCAACGAAATCATTCCGGAAAACCCCAACAAAGCTTATGATGTGTACGATGTGATTCGCGGCCTGGCCGATGATGGAAAATTGTATGACGTCATGCCTTATTATGCAAAGAACATCGTGACTTCTTTTATTCGAATGAACGGCGAGACGGTGGGTGTCATTGCCAACCAGCCTAAGGTGGCAGCCGGATGCTTGGACATTAATGCCTCCGATAAAGCCGCGCGTTTCATTCGAAGATGCGATGCCTTTAACATTCCCTTGCTTACATTAGTGGATGTTCCGGGATTCTTACCGGGAACCGCCCAGGAGCATGGAGGAATTATACGACATGGCGCCAAGCTACTTTATGCATACAGCGAAGCTACTGTGCCCAAGGTGACCATGATTTTGAGAAAAGCCTACGGCGGAGCCTATATCGGGATGTGTTGTCGTGAGTTGGGAGCGGATATGGTATTGGCATGGCCTTCTGCACAAATCGCAGTAATGGGGGCTTCCGGTGCGGCTAACATCGTATTCAAGAATGATATCGCTGCTGCTGATGATCCCATTTCCAAAAGAGATGAGAAAATTGCCCAGTACGAAGAAATGTTCAACAATCCCTACCGGGCTGCAGAAATGGGTTATGTAGACGATGTCATTGAACCGGCAACGGCTCGACAACGAGTTATCAATGCTTTTGATATGCTGAGCTCCAAAAGACAATCTTTGCCAGCGAAAAAGCATGGAAATATACCACTATAGGGAGAGGAGGCAATCATGGAACATGTATCGTTGATGGAAAGATTTGCAGATCCCCAGCTGTTTGAAAGCCTAAATATGGGAGAAAAGTTGATTGGTGGAGCCATTACCACTTTGGTGGGCATGGGAATTACCTTTATCATCTTGATTTTACTGGCGTTACTCATCGTGATTATGGATCGCCTAATTGAGAACCCCCATAAAAAATCCAAGGAACCGGTTCCTGAAAAGGCGGCAACTCAATCGGCACCCGCTGCGGCGGTAACTACTGAACCGGATGCAGGGCAATTAATTGCCGTTATCACGTCCGTTATTGCTGCTTTGGAGGGCAATAAGGTGACCAGTAATCTAGTGGTACGAAAAATCAATAGAACGGCAGGTCCGGCACTGGCTTGGAGCGTGGCTGGGCAACAGGACGCCATCGCCAGCAGAAAACGATAGAGAATAATAGGTAAGGAGAAACAAACAATGAAAAAATATAACATCGTCGTAAACGGAACAACCTATCAGGTGGAAGTAGAAGAAATGGGCACTGCCGCAGCGGCTCCGGCAGCAGCTCCTGCTCCGGTAGCAGCGCCTGCACCCGCGCCCGCAGCAGCTCCTGCACCCGCACCGGCGGCTGCACCGGCTCCTGCCGCAGCGGCTGGGGCACAGACGGTAACATCCCCCATGCCGGGAACGGTTTTGGATGTAAAGGTAACGCCGGGACAAGCGGTCAAGAGTGGGGACGTTCTTCTGATTTTAGAAGCCATGAAGATGGAAAATGAAATCATGGCTCCTGCCGATGGGACCGTAGACACGGTTCCTGTAGCAAAGGGGGCATCTGTGAATTCCGGAGATGTATTGGTAACTTTGAAATAGTTGGATAAAATATATGGAAAGCACCCCATGGACAGGGTGCTTTCCGCCTTTATTAGATGCAGAGCAAAGGAGAAAAAACCATGCTACTAGCTTTTGATGTGGGCAATACCAATATTGTATTGGGTGCCTTTCAGGAACGTGAACTAATCCAAAGTTGGCGTATCGAAACCGATAACGGTAAGACAGCGGACGAGTTTGGAATGATTATCAGTCAATTTTTTGCCTATGAAGGACTGTCCTTAGAGGATATTGAAGATGTGATTATATCCACGGTAGTTCCTTCCATGCTGTATACCTTACAGCATCTTTCCATGAAGTACTTTAATCGTCGGGCCATCGTCATTGAGCCTGGTGTGAAGACCGGCTTGAAAATTAAGTACGATAACCCCAAGCAAGTGGGGGCCGATCGGATTGTGAATGCGGTGGCTGCTTTGGCCAAATATGGGGGTCCCTTAATTATCATTGATTTTGGCACAGCTACCACCTTTTGCGCTGTTACCGAGGACTCGGAGTATTTGGGCGGCACCATTGCACCGGGCTTGAAAATTGCTTCCGAAGCTCTTTTTGAAAAGACGGCCAAGTTACCCAAGGTGGAGTTAGAAGACCCGGGGCATGCTATATGTCGAAATACCATAGAATCCATGCAATCCGGATTGGTGTACGGTCACATGGGCATGGTGGAATTCATCGTTGAAAAGATCAAGAAGGAGCTTATGGAATTGGGGGCTTCCAAGCCACCGGTGGTGATTGCCACAGGAGGTCTTGCCACTCTTATCGAAAGTGGACTGCAGTGCATTGACCATGTTGACAAATTGCTTTCTTTGGAAGGACTGGAAATCATTTACGAGAAAAACCGGCCAAAGAAGGCGATGAAACCATAGAAGAAATCACAGGAAATAGAATAAAATGGGTTAAAAAGGAGGCCAGCAGCCTCTTTTTTGTTGACAAAGAAAAGGTTTCTGTGGTAGTATCACTTTATAAAGTTATCCCTTTATAGAAATAAAGTGATAAACAGGCAAAAACATGGAGAAGAAAATGGACGAAAAAGAAAAAAAGGTTTCCTTGGAAAAAAATCAAGGCGGGCCGCAGGAGGAAACAGCCCCGGGTAACGAGCAGGAATGGGAATATGACATGTATGCGCCGGTGCCTTCTTTGAATTGCGGGTACCATTAACCAGCGATTGCCGCACAATGGTTGCAATTGAAATCTTCCCTGGAGGAAGATTTTTTGATATACTCATAGTATGAAAAAGATTGGGAATTTGGTTCTGGAAAACCCATTTCTAATGGCCCCATTGGCTGGAATTACAGACAGCCCCTTTCGCCGACTGGTTCGACGGCAAGGGGCTTCTTTGGTGTATTCGGAAATGATCAGCGGGAAAGGCCTCTATTACGGAGACCGGGGCACTGAAATTCTGTTGCACTTTGAGGAGGAGGAAAAGCCGGTGGGTTATCAAATTTTTGGTTCCGAGCCGGAAGTAATGGCTTTTGCCGCCCGGAAGCTTGCTTCCGGAGATTCGGCTTTGCTGGACATCAATATGGGCTGTCCCGTTCCCAAAGTGGTAAAAAATGGGGAGGGATGTGCACTGATGAAGGATCCGGGGTTGGCTTTTCGATTGGTGGAAGCGGCAGTGCAGCATAGCGGAAAACCGGTGACGGTGAAAATGCGGTTGGGATGGGATGAGGATTCGGTAAATTGCATCGAGGTGGCCCGGGCTGTGGAGATGGCAGGGGCCAGTGCGGTGGCGGTTCATGGAAGGACAAGGGACCAATTTTATTCCGGAAAAGCTCGTTGGAAAGAGATCAGTGAGGTAAAAAAAGCTCTCCGGATTCCTGTCATCGGCAATGGAGACCTGTTCTCCGGGCAAGATGCCCTGAGAATGTTGGAAGAAACGGGGGTGGATTATGTGATGATTGCCCGGGGCGCTTTGGGAAATCCTTGGATTTTTCGGGAATGTGTGGCTCTTTGGAAAGGCAATTCCTTGCCGGATCCGCCCACCTTGGAAGAGAAGAAAACTACCATGCTACAACAGTTGTCCATGTTGGTGGAGATGAAAGGCGTCTACTCGGCCATACGGGAAATGCGAAAACATGTGGGTTGGTATGTGAAAGGGATCCCCGGTGCAGGAGAACTCAAAAGAAAGGTCAATACCATTATTGGCCTGGAAGAATTGGAACGGTTCATACAAGATATAGGAATGGGGCTGGAAGAAGGGGGCAAACCCTGAAAAACCTAGTGGAAAGCCTTTACTTTTAGACAAAAACATATATAATTAGAAGGGTAATTTTGTTCCAAACAAAAGTGTATCTAAATTAAATCGACACAAGTATCGAAGGAGGAAAAACGATTATGAAAAAGATCTCATTGCTGTTGGCCATTATGCTAGTCTTTTCTGTGTTTGCAGTAGGCTGCGGCGGCGGCGAAGAAGGTGCTGAGACCGAGAATATCATCAAGATTGGGGTTTTCCAACCCTTGACCGGTGAAAACGGTGGAGGCGGGCAACAGGAAGTAGATGGCATTAAGTATGCCAATTCCGTTAAGCCCACGGTTATGATTGATGGCGTAGAGTATAAAGTGGAGTTGGTGATATCGGACAATCAATCCGACAAAACCATGGCTGTTACAGCAGCCAACTACTTAATTGATCAGGGCGTAGTTGCAGTGATTGGCTCCTATGGCTCCGGTGTATCCATCGCGGCCGGTGAGGTATTTTCCGATGCCGGAATTCCTGCAGTTGGAGCTTCTTGCACCAATCCTCAGGTAACCAGTGCCAACGAATGGTATTTCCGAGTTTGTTTCCTCGATCCTTTCCAGGGAACCGTTATGGCCAACTTTGCCGTTCAGAATGGTGCCAAAACGGCGGCTGTTATCACCCAGTTGGGTGACGACTATTCCACAGGGCTTGGAAATTTCTTCATGGAAGCTTTCAAAGATCTTACCGGAGATGACGGTGCTGTTGTTGTAAATCAAACCTTCCAACAGAACCAAGCTGATTTCAATGCCATTCTTCAGAATGTGAAAGCAGCTAACCCGGATGTAATATTTGCACCCTCGTCCATTACAACGGCTCCCCTGATTATTAAGCAGGCCAGAGCTCTTGGAATACAAGCCACCATTATGGGTGGAGATACTTGGGAAAACATCACCATCGTAGAGAATGCCGGAGCGGATGCAGAAGGAATCGTACTGTCCACCTTCTTTGATGCCGGACTGGCAGATTCCAGCCAATTGGCCAAGGATTTCGTAGATGGGTTCTCCCAGGCGTATTACACACCGGTACCGGCCGTATCTGCATTGGGATATGATGCGTATATGGTAGTATTGGATGCCATTGAAAGAGCCGGTGTCACGGATGGAGAATCCATTCAGGCTGCGTTGAATGCAACCGACAATTTTGAGGGTGTTACAGGAACTGTAACCTTTGACGCATTGGGAGATGCCCAAAAGAATATGGCGGTTATCAAGACGGTTACCAACGGTGAATTTGTATTCTTGCAAGCTGTAACCGTAGAGTAATCTGTAAGAGAACTTCGTTTTATTTGGGATTTACATGAGACGGGCAGGAGGAGGATCCTTCTCCTGCCCTATTTATGACAAATTGACAGCAGGGGGAAGGACTTAAATCTAACTATTGGAGAAAAGAATGGATGCCATAACCTTTTTTCAGAATTGCGTCACCGGGGTCTCCTTGGGCTCAGCCTATGCGCTGATTGCCATCGGGTATACCATGGTTTACGGAATCCTGCGACTGATTAACTTTGCCCATGGAGATATTTTCATGATGGCAGGGTATTTTACTATTTTTGCCGTATCATCTTTTGGGATGCCGTGGTATATCGCCATCTTGTTCGTGATTTTGGTTACGGTCCTTTTGGGAGTGGCCATTGAGAGAGCGGCCTACAAGCCTCTGAGGGAGGCACCGCGAATGTCCATTATGATTTCGGCTATCGGAGTTTCTTATCTTTTGGTCAATTCCGCCACCTACCTGTTTACCGGATTGCCCCGTGCATACCCTCAACTGGGATTTTTGCAGAAGGTATTCCAATTGGGGCCTGTTTCTGCACCCATTGTCACCTTTATCACACCCATCGTCACCTTGGTGCTCTTGTTTGTGTTGATGTATTTAGTCAACAACACAAAGACCGGAATGGCCATGCGTGCTGTGTCCAAGGATTTTGAAGCGGCCAAACTGATGGGAATTGAAATCAACCGGATTATTACCATTACTTTTGTAATCGGGTGTTCGTTGGCTGCCATCAGTGCCATTCTCTATTTTTCACCCAGACCTATGGTCTACCCCTTCAGTGGCTTTATGCCGGGTCTGAAGTGCTTTGTGGCTGCGGTACTGGGGGGGATTGGAAATATCCCAGGGGCAGTAATCGGTGGATTTATTATCGGCCTGGCAGAAACTTTTCTGGTGGCCGCATTCCCCGCTATGACGGGGTACAGTGATGCCTTTACCTTTGTATTGTTAATCATAATGCTGCTCTTCCGACCCACCGGGCTTTTGGGCGAGAAGATTGCAGAGAAAGTGTGATGCCTATGGATTTTCAATACAAAAAATTAAGTAAAAAGACAAAGATGATTCTGACCATTCTGCTGGTTCTTGGTTGCGTGGTTCTCACCTATATGTTGGACCAAGGAATGATAGGAACTTCCTATACGATTCGAATTGTTCGAATCTCTGTTATATATGCCTTGATTGGAGTGTCCATGAACCTGGTCAATGGGTTTACCGGAGTCTTCTCCTTGGGACAAGCCGGCTTTATGGCTATTGGGGCGTATTCCGTGGGGGTATTCACCATCCCCTTTGAATCCCGGGCCAATGTATATTATCTGGTGCCCATGAGCGAAAAAATCGTCAATGTGGAATTGTCCTTTGCGACGGCTCTTATTATGGGCGGTTTGTTAGCGGCCGCTTTTGCTGCCCTCATCGGTGCTCCCGTATTGCGGCTGAAAAGCGATTATTTGGCCATTGCCACCTTGGGTTTTTCCGAAATTGTCCGGGCTTTGATTGCCAATAATCAATTGTGGCCCATTACCAACGGTTCCTTGGGATTGAAGAGCATACCGGGGTATGAGTCTCTGTTTACGCCCGTATTGATTTCGGCGGCGGGCATTGCCTTTATGGTTCTTTTGATCAATTCCTCTTATGGAAGAGCTTTCAAAGCTATTCGGGAGGATGAGATTGCGGCAGAAGCCATGGGAATCAATTTATTCAAGCACAAAGAGATGTCTTTTGTAATCTCCGCCTTTTTCGCCGGTATCGGCGGGGGTCTTTTGGCGGTCCATCTGACGGCTATCGATACCAATCAATTCAAAATTATGGTTACCTATGAATTGCTGTTAATCATTGTTTTGGGAGGATTGGGAAGTGTGACGGGAACCGTCATTTCTGCATTTGTGATTTCCTTCGGGAAGGAGCTCTTGCGTTGGTTTGACCTGCCTCATTACATAGGAGGTTGGGCTATTCCTATCTTCCGCCCTGGTTTGCGTATGGTCATCTTCAGTTTGCTGTTGATGATGGTGGTTTTGTTTTGGAGACGAGGTCTGATGGGGCGAAAGGAATTTTCCTGGGATGGCATTTATAATTTCTTTCGAAAGTGGCCTTGGCGGTGGCGAAAGTTGGTGCGGGGCGAATATAAAATAGAAAACCGGGAAAGACGGAAAACCCAAAAAGAAGGAAGAGCGGTAGACAAGGCGGGTCGAGCTGCGGGAAGAGCCGTGCGCCGAGAAGAAAAACAGAAGCAAAAGGAGGTGGATTCGAATGCAGAATAATGCAGCGGAAAAGCCCAATGTGCTTCGTGTGGCCGATGCCACCATGCAGTTTGGCGGGGTAGTGGCTCTGAACAATTTGAATATGGATGTAAATAAAGGCGAAATTGTGGGTTTGATTGGCCCGAACGGGGCGGGAAAAACCACGGCTTTTAATGTAATAACCGGAGTGTATCCTCCCACCAACGGAGCCATTTATCTCCATGGTGAAATGATTGTGTCCAATTATCCCCAAGGAAAGATGAAAGAACTCTATGCTGGGGAAAACAGGGGAAAATATACGAAGGCAAAGGTTTTAACCCCCGATAAAATTACGAAAATGAAGGTGGCCAGAACCTTCCAAAATATTCGATTATTTAAGGAACTCACCGTATATGAAAACGTATTGATTGCCCAACATGTGAAACTGAAAGCCAACTGGTTTACCGCCACTTTAAAAATCAATCATAAAGAAGAGAAGGCCATGCGAGACGAAACCATGCGACTACTTTCCATACTGGATTTGGCGGACGTGAAAGATGCCGTGGCTTCTTCATTGCCTTATGGGAAACAGCGCCACATCGAAATCGCCAGGGCGTTGGCCACTGAACCGGCTATGTTACTTTTGGACGAGCCGGCGGCGGGAATGAATCCCCAGGAATCTGACGAGTTGATGCGGTTTGTGGGAAGAATCCGGGATGATTTTCAACTATCCATCCTGATGATTGAACATCACATGCAGGTGGTCATGGGCATTTGTGAACGCATCTACGTTCTGGATTACGGAAAATTGATTGCCCAGGGAACTCCCAAAGAGATTCAGAAGGATCCCAAGGTAATCGAGGCATATTTGGGGGTGGATGACTGATGCTGAGAATAGACAATTTGAACATTCATTATGGCGGAATTCATGCTCTTCGAGGAGTTAGCCTGGAGGTGCCGGATCGAAAGATTATTTCTTTGATTGGGGCAAATGGCGCCGGCAAAAGCACTACCTTGAAGGCTATTATGAGTTTAATCCCTAAAACTTCGGGGCTGATTGAATTTAACCAACGCGATATTACTAGGATGCAGACCAGAGATATTGTATCCGAAGGGGTGGTGTTATGCCCCGAGGGGAGACGTGTTTTCCCCGACTTGACTGTAGAAGAAAATATGACTATGGGTGCTTTTTTGCGAAAAGACAAGGAAGGAATCCGAAGGGATACCCAATGGGTTTATGATTTATTCCCCCGACTGCTGGAGAGAAAGTGGCAGCTGGCGGGAACCCTTTCCGGAGGGGAACAGCAGATGTTGGCCGTAGGGCGGGCATTGATGAGCAAGCCCAAATTGCTGATGATGGATGAGCCTTCACTGGGGCTGGCTCCATTGGTGGTAAAAAGTATTTTTCAGATTATACAAGAAATCAATCGAGCGGGAGTGAACGTCTTGCTGATTGAACAAAATGCCAAAGCGGCTCTGGAGATTTCCGACTATGCCTATGTATTAGAAACAGGAGTGGTTACACTTTCGGGAACGGGAAAGGAGCTCTTGGGCAACGACAAGGTTCGCGCAGCTTACTTGGGAGAATAAAGTCCCCGGGAGGAATGAGGGGTTTTATGAAAAGAAGGGGAAAAAGGTGGAAAATCGGATTGCTGGCAGCGTGTGTTTTTCTGCTGGCCGGATGTCAAACCTATGATAATTTTGTGACCACATGGATTACCCATCAGGCAGTAGAACGGTCTGTAATTCGAATTGGCGTGTATGAACCCTTGACGGGGGAAGATAAGGCCTATGGAGAATTGGAAAAAATGGGCATAGAGTTGGCCCGGGAGATTTATCCCACTGCTTTGGGCAAAGAAATCGAACTGATTTACGGGGACAACCAATCGGATATTTACACGGGCGAAACGGTGGCTAGAGATCTGGTGGCCAAAGGTGTCAGCGTAATACTGGGAAGCTATGGCAGTGTCAATTCTCTGGTCGGAGCACCTATTTTTGAAGAGGCTAAAATCCCGGCTATTGCCATTACCAACATCAATCCTTTGGTTACAGCCAACAACCCTTATTATTGCAGGATTTGCTTTGTAGAAGCTTTTCAGGGTGTGGCACTGGCCAAGTATACCGTGGAACAACTTCATACTGATACGGTGGCAATCATGCGACCCGGCAATGATGATCGAGCTCAAGCGGTGAGTAAAAGCTTTTCTGACAAGATAACACAGCTAGGTGGAAATGTGGCGTTAACGGTAGAATTTCCTGCGAGCCAAGGGGATTACAGTAACCAACTTATGCGATTGAAGGAATCCGGCCTTCGGGTCTGTTTTCTTCCGGCGGGACTTGTTGACTCCATTCAGATTATTAATCAAGCAAAAACCGTGGGGCTGAACTGTACTTTTTTGGGAACGGACGACTGGGAGGACGAAGCGCTGATTTACCAGGCCGGCACGGCAGCCACCAATGTGATGGCGTTTTCTTCTTTGTTTGATGAAGCCGCCGGAACCCAGGAAACAGAAGTGTTTATGGCGGCATTTAAAAAGAAATATGGAGCGGATGCCGTACCACAACAAGCTACTGTACTGGCCTACGATGCCTATTTGGTAGCACGAAGTGCCATAATACGTGCCGGAACTGCTACCCGGGGAGAGTTGATTATGGAACAGATTCTGAAGCATCGTGAATTTCAGGGGGCTTCCGGGTCTATTACCTTCAATGAAACGGGAGATCCTACAAAGACGGTAGCCATCAAAACCATTCGAGATAAGGAGTTTACAACCATATTTACCGTAGTACCCAATTGGGTAGAGGCACCGGTTACAGAATAGGCCGGGTTTTTAGAAGAATAGGAGGATACGATGGAAGAAAAAATCAGAGAAGCCATGGAACAAATCAGACCTTTATTGCAACGAGATGGTGGAGACATTGAGTTTGTAGAGTATACCGAAGACAAGGTGGTAAAGGTGCGGTTGCAAGGCCACTGCGTGGGGTGCCCGGGAGCAAGGATGACCTTGTCTGGTGTAGTAGAAAGAATTTTAAAAGAAGCATATCCTGAGATCGTCAGAGTGGAAGCGGTAGATTAGTTTGCCGATTCGGAGGAATCATGAACGGAAAGCGAGTACTTCAAGTATTAATAGCTCTGCTGATTTTAGTGAGTGGATTTTTGGTCTACTCACTGTTTTTTGAGAAGGAAGAATTAGTCCAGGAAGCTCCGGCTCCGGAGGAACCGGCCAAGGCGGATATCACCCATTTGGAAATTCTTTGTGTGGGGGATGTGATGTACCATTCTTCCCAGTTGACAGCAGCAGTTCAAGAAGATGGCACCTACCATTTTGAGGAGACTTATCAGTATGTAAAGCCGTATATTCAACGAGCCGATGTGGCAATCTTTAATCTGGAAACCACTTTTGGCCAGGCACCCTATACCGGATATCCTTCCTTTAGTACTCCGGATATTCTGGCGGAAAATTTGAGAAGTGTGGGTTTTGATGTGGCTGCCACGGCCAACAATCATGTGAATGATCGAGGGGTTTTAGGAATCGACCGCACCCTTCAGGTTTTAAGGCAGCAACATTTTGTGACCACCGGAAGCAGAGATGTGCTTTCCAGGCCAAGATGGGCAACTCGCATGGTGAAAGGAATATGGGTTGGTACGCTAGCCTATACCTATCAAACACCATCCCTACCCGGTAGAGTTTCCATCAATGGCAGCTTTGTTTCTCAGGAGACGGCGGACCGAATCAATTCTTTTGGCTATGAAAATATGGATGCTGAGGTGGCTAAGATTAACGAACAAGTTGGCCTTATGAAACAGAGTGGCATGGACATTGTGATTCTTTATCTTCATTGGGGAGAAGAGTATCAATTGAAGGCCAACCCCTGGCAGCATTATATCAAAGAAAGCCTGACTCAGAATTCGG
This sequence comes from uncultured Oscillospiraceae bacterium, assembly GCA_964489555.1. Classification (GTDB taxonomy): domain Bacteria; phylum Bacillota; class Clostridia; order Peptostreptococcales; family Anaerovoracaceae; genus JAAZGD01. Next base: position 49,798 of record CAZAZF010000006.1, read on the forward strand.
ATATTGACATGATTTTCGGCTCCCATCCCCATACATTGCAGGAGATGGAATTGGCCAATCAGCGGGTGCCGGTATATTTCAGCTTGGGAAATTTCGTCAGCAATCAACGGTTGGAAACCTTGGGAAATCGCTACACTGAAACAGGGGCGATGGCTCGAGTTACTCTGGAATACGATCGAACCGCCAGGGAAATTACCGGTTTGGTGATGGAAGCGATTCCCACTTGGGTGGAAAAATACAAGAAGGACGGTAGGGATCATTATTTTATCATTCCTTTGGATGAACAGTTGGAACAAAACCCTCAGCTATTGTATTCCGGTCACTTGGCTAGAGCCCGACAGGCCAAAGAGGATGCGCTGGGGTTGTTGGGAACGTTCCGAATCCAGCAGCAATTTAGAGCGTTGGAAGAAAGTCGGGAAGAATTGCAACGGAATGGGGAGGAGTAGAATAAAGTGGACGGCTTGTGGCAAGAATTGGCGGAAAAAATCAAAGGATACGAAGAGGAGCTGGTGAGTTCCCTGTCAGAATTAATTCAAATTCCCAGTGTAAGGAAGGAGCCGGTTGTTCTGGATGGAGAGTTGCTTCCTTTTGGCCAAGAAGTACATAATGCTTTATTGTATATGCACCATTTGGCCCGGAAAGAGGGCTTCTCCTTCTTTGATGTGGATCATTACGGGGGCCACATGGACTATGGTGTTCCCAAAGAAAAAACACTGGGCATTCTCTTGCACTTGGATGTGGTGCCGGAAGGAACCGGATGGGACATGGATCCTTTTGGGGGGCAAGTGGTAGGAGATCGAATCTACGGTCGTGGAGCTTTGGACGACAAGGGCCCCACTATAGCCGTCTTTTATGCGTTGAAAGCGTTGAAAGATTTGGGGTATGAGCCGGAAGTGAGCATTCGGTTGGTCTTTGGTTTGGATGAAGAAACCGGTTGGTCTGGAATGGATTACTATCTGGCTCGCCAAAAGGCTCCTGATTTTGGTTTCACTCCCGATGCGGAATTTCCTGCTATTTCCGGGGAAAAGGGGATTTTGGTTTTTGATGTGGTGAAAAAGCTATCCAAAACTGTAGGGTTGGACCGTGGTTTGGAACTTCGATCCCTCAAGGGAGGCCATGCGGCAAATATGGTGGCGGATTATGCTCGGGCCTTGTTGTTTCAACGGGACGCCAAGGGTTATGAGGAAATCAAAGAGCGAGTTTCTGCCATGTCTACCCCGGAAAAAGGGAGTCTCCGTTGTCGGCATACCGGAAAAAGCCTGGAAGTGGTGGCAGAAGGCGTCAGTGCCCACGGAGCCAAACCGGAGCACGGATTCAATGCCATCTCTCTTTTAATGGATTTTCTAGGGCAATTGACCTTTGCAGAGGACGATGTAAACGATTTCATCCAATTCTACAACCAACATATTGGATATGAGGTAAGTGGAAAAGGCTTGAATCTGGATTTGGAAGATGAAGAAAGCGGGAAATTGATTCTTAACATCGGAAAAGCCTATATGAATAGTAAGGAAGCCCGAATTACGGTGAACATTCGGTATCCTGTTACCTATGGGGAAGAAGAAATTTATCGACTTTTGATGGAGATATTGACACCTTGTCAGATGGGGATTATTAAAACCATGGTCCAGCATCCCATTTATTTTTCCAAAGAGGATCCCTTTATTCGAAAATTGATGGGGGTGTATGCCAAGGTGACGGGAGATGGAAAAAGCCAGCCTCTTGTAATCGGCGGAGGCACCTATGCAAGGGCCATGGATCAGTTTGTGGCCTTTGGACCTTCTTTTCCGGGAGAACGGGAAGTGGCCCACCAAAAAAATGAATATATGGAGATTTCCAAGCTGATGACAGCGGCGGTAATCTATGGGCAGGCCATCTATGAATTGACTTGTGAAAAGGTGTGAAGCACAAAAAGGTGTGAAAACTTCTTGATTGTCAGTGAGGGGCAGAGTATAATAGGTTTGTTAAATAGTTAATCTGTTTCAGGGCGAGGTGAAAGTCCTCACCGGTGGTAAAGAGCAAATGGCTACGAGTCCACGAGCTTTGGGAAGTGATTCCCGGGGCCGAATCGGTTGAATTCCGATACCGACGGTTAGAGTCCGGATGAAAGAAACAAGCGATGATTCGCGTGGAACGCCCTGGAGTTTTTATGGACTCCGGGGCTTTTTATGACCTGACAGATTCCATACAACGAAGGAGGAATTTGAACATGAGCGATAACAATTTGAACACGCAAAAGAAGACCGTTCGTCTGGCGAAAATGGGGATGTTGGTGGCCATTTCGGTGGTATTGGTGTACTTCATCCGCTTTCCCATCTTTCCCGCTGTACCATTTTTGGAGTACGATCCGGCCGATATTTCCATCCTGATCGGAACTTTTGCCTTCGGTCCTTTGGCAGGGCTTGCCTTGACGGTGGTTACCTCGGTAGTTCAGGGATTGACGGTTAGCGCACACAGCGGTGTTTATGGTATAATAATGCATATCATTGCCACCGGAACGATGGTGTTGGTAGCCGGGTTGATTTATGGAAAAGGAAAGACCAAACGCCGAGCGGCCATGGCTTTAATTTTCGGGTCCCTGGCCATGACCGTGGTGATGTTTTTTGCCAATCTGGTGGTAACACCTTTATTCATGGGTGTTCCCAGAGAAGTGGTAATGGGCTTGATGCCCATGATTCTAGCTTTCAATTTGGTGAAGGCGGGAATTAACTCCACCATAACATTTTTGTTGTATAAGAGGCTGTCCGGGTTTTTACGAAAGTAGAATGATTTTTGGGCAGGAAGGAACCATGAAGAAACAGCGGTACCTTTTGAAAAATGAAGAAGAAACCAAAGAATTCGGGCTTCAATTGGCCAACCATTTGAAGCCCGGTTCTGTGGTGGCATTAATAGGAGATTTGGGTACGGGTAAAACCACCTTGACCCAATATTTGGCTATGGGGTTGGGAATTCAAGAAAGGATTACCAGTCCTACCTTTACCATTGTGAAGGAATATAGAAGCGGACGGATCCCCCTCTATCATTTGGACGTATATCGAATTGAAAAGGAGGACCTTTGGGAGCTGGGTTATGATGAAATTCTCCATGGGCCAGAGGTTGTGGTGATTGAATGGGCAGACAAAATTTGGGAGTATATTCCCCGGGATGCCGTGGTGATTCATATGTTTTCCGGGAAACGACCGGAAAGTCGAATTGTTCAAATTCAAGGCATGAAAGAGAGGGTTCTATGAAGCTTTTGGCGCTGGAAACCACCGGGCCCATTGCGTCGGTGGCCTTATTTGAAGAAGAGGAGATTACAGAAATCCGGGGAGACGAGGGGTATAATCATTTGACTTCTTTGATTCCTATGATGAAAAATCTTCTGGAGAAGAGACGGCTGGATTTATGTCAATTGGATGCCGTTGGGGTTTCTGTTGGGCCGGGTTCCTTTACCGGTATTCGAATCGGGGTATCCACCGCAAGGGCTTTGGGGCAGGCTACCGGCCTGCCTCTTATTGCTGTTCCCACCTTGGAAACTTTCTGTTTTAACGGGGGGGAAGATGGAGAGTCGTTGCGTTGTCCTATTTTAGATGCTCGAAGGGACCAGGTGTATGGTGCCTGTTTCAAAGGCAGAGAAATGTTGATTCCAACAGGTCCCTATTCTCTGTCCAATTATTTTTCTCTGCTGGAAGAAAAGAATTTAGAGAGAAATGGTAAAAAAGTTTTTTGGTTTGGAGACGGGGTTTTTCGATACGAAGAAAAAATCCTCTCTTGGAGCGAGAGCAAGGGGTGGGAGTCCTGTTTTGCTCCCAAGGAGGTTCTTTATCAGACAGCGGCTTCTGGTGTTAAATTGGCGGCGCAGCTTTATGTGGAGAATCACCTTCTTTCTTACAATCAATTGTTGCCTGAATACCATCGCTTGGCAGAAGCGGAGCGGAAACGACAGGAGGTACTTTCAGGTGAAGGATAGACGGATTCTTCCAGCTGATTTTTCCGATTTGGAGATTCTGGTTGCCTTGGAAAAGGAAAGCTTCCAACGACCCTGGAGCAGAGAATCTCTAACCCATGAGCTGAAGGATCACCATCAGCGGATTTTTCTCAAAGCGCTTTCCGGGGGAGAAGTAGTAGGATATGCCGGGTTATGGATTATTGTGGATGAAGGTCATATTACCAGAGTGGCCGTTCATCCTCAGCATAGGGGGAAGGGAATCGGAAAAGATTTGGTGCAGGAATTGATACGGAAGGGCCTTCAGGAGGGCTGCAAAGGCTTTACTTTGGAGGTAAGGGAAAACAACTTGGAAGCCCGGAGGCTTTACGCTTCTCTCGGGTTTACCCAGGAAGGGCGACGACAAGGGTATTACGAGGAGGAAGGGGAGGATGGAATCATTATGTGGATGATCCCCGGGGACATGAAGAAAAAGAGAGAGTCGAAAAAAGAATTTTGCGGCTCGTGTGGAGAGGAAAAATGAAAGAAGGAAAACAGATTACTTTGGCCCTGGAATCCAGTTGTGATGAAACGGCGGTGGCACTTCTTGCGGAGGGAAGGCAAGTGCTTTCCAATGTGATCTCTTCTCAAATTCCCATCCATCAAGCCTTTGGCGGGGTGGTTCCGGAGATTGCTTCCCGTCACCATTTGGAGAACATAAATGATGTATTGCAACAAGCCTTGGAAGAGGCCCAGGTGGAGCTTCCTCAAGTGGATCTGGTAGGTGTTACATGTGGTCCCGGGTTGGTAGGCGCCTTGCTGATTGGGGTGGCCACGGCCAAGGCGCTAGCTTTTGTCTTAAACAAACCATTGGTGGGAGTGGACCACATGATGGGGCATGTGGCAGCCAATTACATCCAGCACCGAGAATTAGAGCCGCCCTTTACCGGCCTTATTGTCAGCGGAGGCCATACTGTCCTGGTTCAAGTGGTGGACTACAACCGATGGGCCCTCATAGGAGAAACCAGAGATGATGCGGTAGGTGAGGCTTACGATAAGGTGGCACGGATTCTGGGCTTGGGGTATCCCGGGGGACCCAAGGTAGAAGAAATTGCATTAAAAGGGGATCCCAAAAAAATCCCTTTTAAGCGTGTTTATCTGGAGAAGGATTCCTATGACTTTTCCTTTAGCGGAATCAAGACTGCCGTTATGAACTATGTTCATACGGAACAACAGCGAAAAAATTCCATTGATGTGGCGGATGTGGCGGCAGGGTTCCAAGAGGCGGTGCTGGAGGTTTTAGTGGAAAAAAGCATTCGGGCGGCATTGGAAATGGATACGGGCAAATTGGTGTTGGCAGGAGGGGTTTCCGCCAACCAACGTTTGTGCCACTGGTTGGAGCAACGGTGTGGTGAAGAAGGCCTTCGGCTATATCACCCGGATCCTTTATTATGTACAGACAATGCGGCCATGATTGGATGTGCCGCCTATTACAAATTTATGGAAGGAAAGCAGGACGATTTGGATTTGGACGCCTATCCGGGCCTGCCCATGGCATATGATTATCTTCAGTGTAAAAGATCTTAGCGTGTCCTTTGGCACGGAAACCCTTTTGGATGGGGTTTCGTTCCATATCAAAGAAGGCGACCGGATTGGAGTAATCGGAGCTAACGGAGCGGGGAAAACCACCCTCCTTCGTGTTCTTTCAGGGGAAATGGCGGCAACCTCCGGTGATGTTTTTGTGTCTGGAGAAAAAAGGGTTGGGTTTTTAAAACAACAACCTGATTTTCCGGAGGAAAAAACGGTGATTCAAGAAGTAGAGGACACCTTTTTGCCCCTTCACCTTTTGGAAAAAGAAATGGCTAGAGTGGCGGAAATCGTCGCAGAAAAGGGTGCGGAGGCCAAGGGCGAAATGGACCTGCTGGACCGTCTTCGACATCAATATGAGAGGCAGGGAGGATATACGTACCAAAGCGAGGTCAAAGGAATTTTGTCCACTATGGCTTTCCCGGAAGCTATGTTTGGCAAAAAACTATCCACCTTGTCCGGTGGAGAAAAGACCCGGTTGGCCATGGCTTGTCTTCTCTTAAAAAAACCGGATATTCTTTTGCTGGACGAGCCTACAAACCATTTGGATATTGGCATGCTGAAATGGCTGGAACAATATTTGCGCGCCTATCGGGGAACCATTTTGGTAGTGACCCATGATCGGTATTTTTTGGACCAGGTGACCAACCGGATTTTTGAAATAGAAGGAAAAAAGTTGGAAATATTTGATGGGGGCTACGAAGAGTACGCTGGCCGGAAGAAGGTTCTTCGGGAAGAAGCTTTGAAAAAGGCGCAGAATCAACAAAAGGAGATTGCCCGGCAGGAAGACATCATTCGGCGCTTCAAGGAGCGAGGCACGGAAAAGTTGGCAAAAAGAGCCGCTTCTCGCGAAAAGAGGCTGGCTCAAGTGGAGAAGGTTGCTCAACCAGAGCCCTCCATCGGAAAAGTGAAGATTCATTTCAGGCAGGAGTTTCAAAGCGGGAGGGATGTGATTTTAGCAGAGAACCTCTCCAAAAGCTTTGGGAGAGGACAGAATCGAAAAGAGTTGTTTCGCCAGGTGAATCTGGATATTAAAAGAGGAGAAAGAATTTGCTTGGTGGGGCCCAACGGGATTGGGAAAACCACCTTGTTAAAGATTCTTATGGGGCAGTTGCCAATGGAGGCGGGGCACTTGAAAATCGGTCACAATGTTATCTTCGGATACTATGACCAGGAGCAACAAAACCTCAGTTCTTCTTTAACGGTTTTGGAGGAATTGAAGGAATCTTACCGCCTGTATTCCGATACGCAAATGAGATCCATCCTGGGGCGGTTTCTGTTTCAGGGAGACAAGGTGTTTCTCCCGGTGGGAAGCTTGAGTGGGGGAGAAAAAGCCAGATTGGCTTTAGTAAAACTTATGTTATCGGGAGCCAATACCTTGATTTTTGATGAGCCCACCAACCATCTGGACATTCCTTCCAAGGAGGTGTTTGAGGAAGCCCTGTTGGATTTCCCCGGAACCATTTTGTGCATTTCCCATGACCGGTATTTTCTAAATAAAATACCCAATCGAATTTTGGAGCTTTCAGAAGATGGGATTATTCCTTACCTTGGGAAATATGATTATTACATGGAGAAAAAGCAAAGCATTCAATCTGTAAGAGAGTATCTTACCGGGCTGTCCGGTTCAGAAAATGGGATGGGCGGCAAAAGACCGGATGAGGAAACTCCTTCCCCTTCTTTGGAACTACGCAAAAGAAAAAAAGAAGAAGAGGCCCTTCGGCGTAGACTTCTTCGAAGAATTGAGGAAACGGAGAAGGAGTTACAAGAATGGGAGGATCGAAAAAAAGAAATCTTTAGCCTAATGGAGCAAGAAGCAGTCCGAACCCAACCGGAACGGTTATTGGAGCTGACCGAAGAACTGGCAGAGTTGGAGCAATATCTGGAAAAGGGTTATTTGGAATGGCATTCCTGTCAGGAAATGTTGGAAAATGGGGAAAAAGAAAAGGAGAGGTTTTTTTAGGAAATTCTCTTGCATTACATAGGGTAACCCATTATAATGATTTTATTCTGGCCCGGGGGCCCTGGTGGGGAAACGGGAGGTCAGGGAATAAGATTGATGGAGGAGTAATCATGACATTCAAAAAAGTAAAGGATATCATCTGCGATCAGTTGAGTGTAGAGGAAGCAGTTGTTCAAATGGAAACCCATTTGATGAAGGATCTTGAGGCAGACTCGTTGGATGCTGTAGAAATTATTATGGCGATTGAAGATGAATTTGATATCGAAGTACCGGATGAAGATGCAGAAAAGTTTCAAAGCGTAGGGGACATCGTAAAGTACATCGAAGAGAAAATCAACTAGTTATCACTAAAAACCCGTTTGCGCAAAACGGGTTTTTTTGTCCTAGAGTAGTACGGGGGAGGCAGACCTATGAAATCAACGAAAAAAATATCGAGAGCGGTGATTAAACGCTTGCCTCGTTATCGGCGTTATTTAATTGAATTGAAGAAAAAAGGGATCGATAAAATTTCCTCGGGGGATTTGAGCAATTTAATCGGGTATACGGCTTCTCAGATTCGTCAGGATTTAAATAACTTTGGCGGGTTCGGGCAGCAAGGTTATGGATACAATGTGGAAGGCCTTCTCAATGAGATTAGCGCCATCCTGGGATTGGACAAACAGCATACTATGGTGATCGTTGGTGCCGGAAAATTGGGAACGGCTGTGGCAAACTACACCTTTGGTAAAGCAGGTTTTGCGGTAAAAGCGCTGTTTGATAATAATCGAGATAAAGTGGGGACCAACAGCGGAGGTTTTGAAATTTTGGATGTGGAACAGCTGGTCCCTTATATCGAAGAAAACAAGGTGGACATTGGGGTCATCTGTACTCAAAAGGAATCGGCTCAGGAAATTGCGGATAAGATGGCATTTGCCGGAGTTCGGGGCATTTGGAACTTCGCTCCACTTGACATCGAAGTGCCGGCTAGAGTGGCTTTGGAAAATGTTCATTTGTCAGATAGTCTTCATTCTCTGGCGTACCATATCAATAATATGCAAAAGGAAGAATATCGATAAAATTTAATGGGAACAAAAAAGTAAGTAGCCGTTTCGCATTTTGCGAAACGGCTGACTGTTGGAAATCAACACTTCTTTTTGGATCCAGGACGGTTTTATGCAGGTACCGGTGCGTCTACCGGACAAACATCTGCACAAGCGCCACAGTCGATGCATTTATCCGCATCGATCACATAGATGGATTCTCCTTCAGAAATGGCTTCTGTGGGGCATTCTGGCTCACAGGCGCCGCAAGAGATGCATTCTTCCGTGATTTTATAGCTCATGTAGTATCCTCCTTTAGAAATTGATTCAAATCCTAAGACAATGGAATTATACCATCATTTCTTTTTAAAGTAAAGGACGAGAGGGCAGACTCTGTGAAAGTATATGCGCTGGTAGGAAAGAGCGGAACCGGAAAAAGTTATCAAGCCATGAACCTGTGTAGGGATTTGGATATCGAAGCCATTATTGATGATGGCTTGTTTATTTATGGCAATGGCATTTTGGCCGGAAAGTCAGCCAAAAGGCAGGGGACCGTAGTGGGCGCTATAAAAACGGCTTTGTTTTCCGAGGAGGATCATCGCAATCAAGTGGTGGAAAAAATAGGGGAAGTGAACCCTCATCGGGTTTTGGTCATCGGCACTTCGGACAAAATGGTGGAAAAAATCGCCCGCAGGTTGGCATTGCCCCCCATTGAGGACACCATATATATTGAAGGAATTACCACGGAAAAGGAACGCCAGATTGCCGGAAAGCAGCGGCATGAAATGGGAAAGCATGTCATTCCTGTGCCAACCTTTCAATTAAAAAAAGATTTTTCCGGGTATTTTTTGGACCCGCTCCGGATTTTCCGGGAGCTGGGTTCCGGCCGGGCCGGTTTTGCAGAGAAGTCGGTGGTGCGTCCCACTTACAGCTATATGGGAGATTTTTTCATTTCAGACACTGCCATTAGCGATATAGTTCATATTTTAGCTGAAAAACAAAATGGAGTGGCTCAAATCCTTCGTGTTACCACACAGACAGGCAAAAGCGGGGTGGAAATTCTGGTGCTGGTAACCATGGAATATGGCATTTCTCTGGTGGAAGCCGCCACGGAATTTCAACGCATTCTTCGAGGGCAGGTGGCAGAAATGACGGCCTTCAATGTAGCCCGGGTGGATGTAGAAATTCGAGGGCTCAGAGAATAAGAAGGAAGGTGCGGAAAGAATGCAGCAGCTTACCATAGAAGGAATCAAAGATTTTTCACTGGCCCAGACGCTGGAATGTGGCCAGTGTTTTCGTTGGGAAGCCCGGGAAGACGGTTCTTATATTGGTGTAGTAGGCCATCGGGTGGCCAACCTGACTTCCGAAGCCCAAGGGGATAGCGGGGTGCTGACCATCCGACAGATAGGCGAAGGGGGAAATCCGGAACAGGAAATTCAGTTTTGGCGTCATTATTTGGATTTGGATCTGGATTATGGCAAGGTGAAAAAAAGACTATGCCGTGAAGACCCGGCTATGAGAAAAGTTGTTGAAGGAGGAGAAGGAATTCATGTTCTTCATCAGGACCCTTGGGAAACTCTGATTTCATTTTTGATTTCACAAAACAACCACATTCCTCGAATAAAAAGCAGCATTGAGGCTTTGTGCAGCTTCTTTGGAACGCCTCTGGGAGAGGCTTTTGGAAAGCAGCATTATGCTTTTCCTTTGCCAAATCAATTGGCCGGGTTGACCCGGGAAGATTTGGCTCCTGTGAGATTGGGATACCGGGATGTGTATGTATTGAAGGCGGCTCGGAAGGTTTCCGGTGAAGGACTTTGCCGACTTCAGAATTGTGGCCAGGGTTCGTCAGCGGAAGGGATGGAATACTTGTGTTCTTTTCATGGGGTTGGGAAAAAAGTGGCTCATTGTACCATGTTATATGGGTTGGGGCAGCGAACCAGTTTTCCTCTGGATGTTTGGATGAAACGAATTATGAACCGGCTTTACGGAATTCCGGAAGAAGATGAAAAGGCTATGGAACAGTTGGCATCCACACAGTATGGAGAAATTTCCGGGTTGGCTCAGCAATATCTTTTTTATCATATTACCCAAAGCAAGAAAAAATAATTATGTAAACCAAACAGGAAAATTTGGGGTTGAAAACCGGAAAAAATAGGGAATATAGAAAAAAGGGGAAGAATAACCCTCTTTTTTTTTCTTTGCCCGGAAAAATTCAATAAAAAAATTGAAAAAAAGGGGTTGACACAAGAGAGGGAAGAGAGTATATTACAGTTAGCACTCTGTAAAAGTGAGTGCTAACAACCAAAACCAATCGAAAAATTCATCATACAGAAAGGAGATCGAGAAATGAGTTTTGGAATCAAACCATTGGGTGACAAATTGGTCATCAAAAAAATGGAGGCGGAAGAAAAAACCGCCAGTGGTATCGTTTTGCCCGGGCAAGCCAAGGAGCAACCGCAGATTGCAGAAGTAGTAGCTGTTGGTCCAGGAACCAAGGACGAGCCCATGGAAGTCAAAGTAGGAGACAAAGTCATATTCCGTAAATACGGGGGAGACGATATCAAATACAATGGGGAAGAGTACATGATCGTATCTCAACATGATATTCTGGCGACGATTAAGTAAAGGGGGAATATAGAATGGCAAAGGATTTACATTATGGCGAGGCGGCTCGCAAGAGTTTGTTAGAAGGTGTGGACAAACTGGCAAACACCGTAAAAATTACGTTGGGCCCCAAGGGGCGTAACGTATTATTGCAGAAAAAATTTGGCAGCCCCATGATCACAAATGACGGAGTGACCATTGCCAAGGAGATTGAGCTTGAGGATCCCGTGGAGAACATGGGTGCCCAGCTGGTAAAAGAAGTAGCTACCAAAACTAATGATGTGGCCGGGGACGGAACCACCACAGCCACCTTGTTAGCCCAGATTATGATTCGAGAAGGATTTAAGAATGTGGCAGCCGGTGCTAATCCCATGATTTTAAAAAGAGGAATCAAGGGTGCCGTGGATGTGGCTGTAGAAGAAATTGCGGCGCTTTCCAAGGAAGTGGATTCCAAAGAAGCCATTGCGCAGGTTGCTTCCGTTTCGGCTCAGGACCATGAAATCGGGAACTTGATTGCCGAAGCTATGGAAAAGGTAGGAAAAGACGGGGTCATTACTGTGGAAGAAAGCAAGTCCATGGGAACCACTTTAGAAATCGTAGAAGGAATGCAATTCGACAGGGGATACCTTTCGGCTTATATGGTCACCGATACAGAAAAAATGGAAGCGGTTATGGAGAATCCCTATATTCTTCTCACTGATAAAAAAATCTCCAACATTCAAGATTTGCTTCCTCTATTAGAGCAAATCGTGCAACAAGGCAAAAAACTTCTCATTATCTGTGAGGATTTGGAAGGGGAAGCTTTGGCTACCATCGTAGTGAATAAGATTCGGGGAACCTTTGACTGTGTAGCTGTGAAAGCGCCTGGATTTGGAGAAAGAAGAAAGGCCATGATGGAAGACCTGGCCATTTTAACAGGAGGAACAGTCATCACTGAGGAATTGGGTTATGATTTGAAAGAAGCCACTTTGGATATGCTGGGTCAAGCCACCTCGGTGAAGGTTAACAAAGAGAACACGGTTATCGTAGGAGGTGCCGGAGATTCGGCGGCTATCAAAGCCAGATGTGAACAATTAAAAACTCAGGCGGCAGATAGCACCAGCGATTTTGATAAAGAGAAAACCCTGGAAAGACTTGCAAAACTTTCCGGTGGAGTAGCGGTTATTCAGGTGGGTGCTGCCACAGAAACGGAATTGAAGGAGAGAAAACTTCGCATCGAAGACGCGCTGAATGCTACCAAGGCGGCGGTGGAAGAAGGAATTGTAGCAGGTGGCGGAGTGGCCATGGTCAATGCCATTCCAGCGGTTGCCAAGTATGTGAAGGGGCTTTCCGGTGATGAAAAGACTGGTGGAAACATCATTATGAGAGCGTTAGAGGAACCGGTTCGTCAGATTGCAGAAAATGCCGGTTTTGAAGGAAGTGTAGTGGTGGCCAAGGTGAAGACCTCGAAGGTGGGTACTGGCTTCAATGCGGAAACAGAACAGTATATGGATATGATTTCTGCAGGCATTGTGGATCCGGCCAAGGTGGCTCGAAGTGCACTGCAAAATGCAGCCAGTGCATCAGCCATGCTGTTAACTACTGAGGTAGGTGTAGTGGATATCAAGGAAGACGAACCACCCATGCCTCCCATGGGCGGTGGAATGGGCGGAATGATGTAGCCCTTTCTTAAGAACAGAATAGAAAATCATGGCAGGCCCCTTATAGGGGCCTGTTCCTTTTTCAGGCAGGGATATTTATGAGAAGGGGATTGACCTTTATGGGAAGGCGGAGTATACTGTAAAAAATGTAGCAACATATGAATTAATGTTCATATTGTGAACTATTAAGGAGGCCCGCCATGAACCGTCCCAAGAAATTGCAAAAGGGGGACACCATTGGTGTTATCTCTCCAGCCAGTCCCTCAGAGAAAAACAGCGAAGTGCAACGAGCGGTGGAAACCATGGAAGAGTGGGGATACCGTGTAGCGCTGGGAAAGAATGTGAACAAAACCAAAGGCTTTGTTGCCGCCTCGGAGGAAGAACGAGCCTCAGACTTCAATGAAATGTTTCGTCGAGATGATGTAGATGCGGTATTTGTCACACAGGGAGGCTACGGATCCGCTCAAATAATCTCTCTGTTGGATTTTGACATGGTACGAAACAACCCGAAAATATTCACGGGGTTTAGTGACATCACGTCTCTTCATGTGGCCCTGGGAAAATTTGGGGACCTGGTCACCTTTCATGGGCCGGGTTTATCCCGGTTCAACCCCGAAGACTTAACAGAGTATACCAAAGAACAATTTTTTAAAGCGGTGGCAGCGACGGAGCCTTTGGGAGTCATTCCCCCCAATGATTCCAAGAAGTGGGTTCAGGCCTGGGGTAGTGGCCATGCGGAAGGGTCTCTCGTGGGTGGAAATCTAACCTTGCTGTGCGCCACCTTAGGTACACCGTATGAAGCCAATGTGGATGGAAGTGTTCTTCTCATCGAGGATGTGGATACGGAACCATGGGTTTTTGACCACATGTTGTCTCATTTGAAAAATGCTGGTTTTCTACAGAAAGCGAAGGCGGTGGTAGTAGGGGAATGTCATAATTGTCGGCCCTTTAAACACAACCCGGGTTTTTATTGTGACATCAGTCTGGAAGATGTGTTGGAATACTACTTGAAGCCTTTGGGGGTACCGATATTGTTTGGCTTACCCTTGGGACATACAAAAGATATGGCTACATTACCCTTAGGGGTACAAGTGCGTGTAGATGCAGACAGTAAGATATTTGAAGTGTTGGAAAGCGGCGTTCGGTAACGGGCGTCGTGTTTTTGTGTAAGTAAAAGGAGGAAGAAAATGAAAAAAAATGTGAAGATTCTCCTCACCCTGCTTTTGGTCATGTCTTTGATATTCATACCAACAGGTTGCGGGGGAGGTTCGGATCAAACCGAGGGTGTCAGTACCTTTCGAATCGGGTCCAGTGCAGCCTTTGACACCATGAATCCCTTATCGTCCTATATGCAAGTGACTTATGAATTCTTTTTGCTGATTTATGATTCTTTGGTTCAATATGACGAAGATTATGAGCCGGGCCCCTGTCTGGCCAAAGATTGGTCTGTGAGCCAAGATGAATTGGAGTGGACCTTTCATTTGCAAGAAGGTGTAGTTTGGCATGACGGGGAACCCTTTACCTCGGAAGATGTGAAATTTACTTATGAGTTGATGTTGGAAACCGGCCTGGGATATATGTACAGTTCCTATTTAGAGGGAATTGTAGATATCCAGTGCCCCGATGAGCTCACGGTGGTAATCACCACCGATGCACCAAAGGCTAATATGCTTCAAAATACGACTCCCATTCTTCCAGCCCACATTTTCGGCGAGATTCCGGAAGAAGAGTTGGAGCTTTGGGCCAATGAACCCCCCGTTGGCACCGGGCCTTACAAGTTTCATTCCAAGGGAGACAATTTTGTTAAAATTGTCAAGAACCAGCAATACTTCGGGACCCTACCCTATGTGGACGAATTTGTGTATGTGAATTATGACAATCTGGATGCCATGGCCCAGTCGTTGAAGCTGGGAGAAATTGATGGAGCCAGCAATTTGAATCCGGCTCAGTTGAAGCAGCTGGTGGATGATCCAAACATCGATGCCATTTCCGGAAGGGAACTGGGCTTTATGCAGGTTGGAATCAACTGTTGGACCGCTTCTGAAAGTGGGGGAAATCCCCTTTTGTTGGATAAAACTATTCGCCAAGCCATGGATCTTGCCATCAACAAACAAAAAATCGTGGACATGGCCTATGGAGGGCAGGGTACAGTTGGAACCACATTGATTAACCCGGGAGATTTTTTCCATTATAAGCCTACTGCCGACGAATTAAGGAATTACAATCCGGATCAAGCCATGGCTTTATTAGAAGGAGCCGGATATGAAGACAGAAACGGGGATGGCGTAAGAGAGGCCCCGAATGGAGCGCTTTTGGAGTTTGAGTTCATTACCATTGCGGACAATGTAGAAGAAGTGAAAAGCGGCCAGTTGATTGCTGCTGATCTCAGCGCGGTGGGGATTTCTGTAAAGAATGTAACCATGGATAGCGGGGCTTTGTATGACCGGATTATAGAGGGAAGCTATGACATGTTTATTTGGGGGTGGGGCTCTGATGTAGATCCCACTGTAATTTTGGGCGTGTTGACCACGGATCAAATTGGCGGAAACAACGAACCCTTCTTTTCCAATTCACGCTATGATCAGCTGTATTTGGATCAACAACGGGAAATGGAGGAGGATCTAAGGCAGGAAATGGTATTTGAGATGCAACGGATTGTTTATGAAGAAGCTCCTTATCTGATTTTGATTTACTCCAACAACATTCAGGCCATCCGCTCCGATCGGTGGACGGGTTATCGACAAATTCCCGATGGCGGAACTTATTTCTTTAATTTGACCAATTTGAACTACAAGAGTATTCGGCCTATCGATTAAAGAGGGAGAACGGATGAATGCATAAGGGATTAGTGATTAAGAAACTATTTTATGCGCTGGTTACCATTCTGGTAGTATTGGTATTTAACTACCTGTTGTTTCGAGTGTTGCCCGGAGACCCGCTGGCCATGATGATGCGGAATCCCCGGGCGACGCCGGAAATGATCGACAGTGTGAGGCAGCTTTACGGACTAGACCAATCCTGGTATGTTCAGTTTTTTACTTATTTCAAAAATTTGTTGGAAGGAGATTTGGGGATTTCCTTCATATACAAAGCGCCGGTGAGTCAGGTGGTGGTGGCACGAATCCTCCCCACCCTATTATTGGTGGGAGTGGCGGAAATCATTGCCATTTTGGTCGGAATTTTTCTTGGGGTATTGGCGGCGTGGAAAAGAGGAACCTCTTTGGATGTGGGAACTCTGGGATTCTCCTTGGTAACCTACTCCATTCCCACTTTTTGGCTGGGAATGATTATGATGGTGATTTTCTGTGTGGGACTGCAGCTGTTTCCTACCAGTGGCATGTTTACTCCCGGGAAAAGTTTTGTTACCACGGGGGCCATGTTGGCGGACTTGGCCCGCCACTCTGTGCTGCCGATTTTGACCATGAGTTTGGTGTTGATTGGAGAATATGCCTTGACTATGCGCAATACCCTGATGGATGTGTTGTCGGAAGACTATATTACTACGGCTCGGGCCAAGGGATTTCGGGAACGTGTGGTTCTATGGAAGCATGCACTGCCCAATGCCTTGCTTCCCATGATTACCATTATAGCTATTAACATCGGCTTTGTGGTAGCCGGCGCCATTCAAGTGGAAACCATTTTTTCCTGGCCCGGTTTAGGGCGACTGATGTATGAAGCTTTGAGTGCCCGAGACTATCCTTTACTCCAGGGAATATTTTTGTTGGTAACGGTTAGTGTGGTTTTGGCCAACCTATTGGCAGACATCACCTACTCTTATATAGACCCCAGGGTTAAGAATTAGAGAGGAGAGAACCCGATGAAGTGGAAAATGCGACATAAGAAGGGACGACTCTTCTTTCATGCGGTGCGAACCAACCCAATGGCTTTGGTGGGAGCTACGACCCTTTCCTTCTTCATAGTTTTGGCTATTTTTGGTCCTATGCTGGTCCCCTTTTCCACTATGGAGTTCGGAGGAGTGGAGCAGATTCTGAATTCCCCTTCCAGAGAGCATCTTTTGGGCACCGATGATATGGGAAGGGATGTATTGGCCAATTTGATTTCCGGGGCCAGAATTTCTTTGTTGATTGGAGGCCTTGCTACATTGATTTCCATGGTAATCGGGACGCTTATTGGAATTGTCTCCGGATATTTTGGAAAAGGAATCGACAATGCGTTGATGCGATTTACGGACTTTTTTATGGTGATTCCCTGGTTGCCTCTTATGATGGTACTGGCTGCAATCTTGGGCACCAGCATTTGGAACATTATTTTCGTTATTGGAATTACCGGTTGGGCAGGTACCGCAAGAGTGGTTCGGTCCCAAACTCTTTCGGTAAAGGAGCGGCCCTTTGTGGAAAGGACTCTTTCACTTGGAGCCGGTAGCGGTCATATCATGGCCCATCATATTTTACCCAATGTGTTTCCCTTGGTTTTTGCCAACACCGTATTGGTGGCTGCCGTGGCCATTGTTTCGGAAACCACTTTAAGTTTTTTGGGGCTGGGAGATCCTACCACCGCCAGCTGGGGAATGATGTTGCATTATGCCTTTGAAAGCGGTGCCACCAGCGCCGGGGCTTGGTGGTATTATTTGCCACCGGGCATCTGTGTGGTCCTGGTGGTGCTTTCTTTTACCCTGCTGGGATATGCCTTTGATGAAATTCTCAATCCGAAGTTGCGAAAGAGGTAATGAGATGTTGTTGGAAGTGAAAAATTTACGCACTTGTTTTGATACAGTGCAAGGGGAATATAAAGCAGTGGATGACGCCAGTTTCCAGTTGGATTATGGGGAAGCCTTGGGCTTGGTAGGAGAGTCGGGATGCGGTAAGACCACTTGTGCTCTTTCTATTGCCAGATTGTTGCCCAAGGAAGGCCGGGTGGCGGGAGGAGAAATTCTTCTGGAAGGAACGGATCTTCTGAAAATATCTGAAGAGGAGCTTCGCAAAAAAAGATGGAAGGAAGTGTCCATTATTTTTCAAGGAGCCATGAATGCGTTGAATCCGGTAATGAAAGTGGGAGAGCAAATTGCGGAAGCCATTGTATTGCATGAAAAGAAAAGCCAGAAAGAAGCTTTGGAGCGGGCAGAACAACTATTTGAGCTGGTGGAAATGCCCAAAAGCCGTATTCACAATTATCCCCACGAATTTAGTGGAGGGATGAAACAACGGGCCATGATTGCCATGGCACTTGCCCTCAATCCCAAGGTGGTCATTGGGGACGAACCTACCACCGCGCTGGATGTGATGGTGCAGGCTCAGATTTTAAACTTGTTGGAAAAGCTTCGGAAAGAACTCAATATGGGATTGATTCTCATTACCCATGACCTTTCCATTTTAGGAGAAACCTGTGATAAAATTGCAGTGATGTATGGTGGCAAAATTGTAGAGAGTGGAACGGTAGAAGATCTTTTTCAAAACACGGCACATCCTTACACGGAGCGGTTGATTTCTTGTTTTCCGAATATTGGAAAGGAAAGAACCATTCCTCCCGGGATTCAGGGGACGCCTCCCAATATGCTGGCTCCGCCCAAAGGATGTCACTTTCATCCTCGTTGCCACCGGGCTATCCAGCGATGCAATTGGGATGAACCCAAGCCGATGAAGGTAGGAGATACTCACTACGCTTCTTGCCATTTGTGTGGAGGACAATGATGGATGCAAATGTGATTATAGAAGCCAAAGACTTAAAGGTTCATTTTGAGCTGAAAAAAAGCATAATGGGGGATTTGTTGGGCAAAGACCATCGTCTTCTTCGGGCTGTGGACGGAGTGTCCTTTCAAGTCCGAAAAGGGGAAATACTATCCCTGGTGGGAGAGAGCGGCTGTGGAAAAACCACCACGGGCAAAGCGTTGCTTGGCTTAGTGAAACCTACAGAGGGCGCTGTGTTTTTCAGGGGGCAAGAGATTAAAGAGTACGATAGAAAGGGCATGAAGCAGTTCCGCAGGAAGGCTCAAATGATTTTTCAAGATCCCTATCAGTCCGTGAATCCAAGAGATCGGGTCATGGATATTGTGGCAGAACCCTTGGATATTCATCGTTTGGTTCGGTCAGAAGGGGAGCGACAGGAAAAAGTGGCACAGGCCCTTGAACTGGCCGGCATGATTCCGCCACAGGATTTTTTTGAAAGGTTTCCTCACGAATTAAGTGGAGGACAACGCCAACGTGTGGTTATCGCCAGTTCCATCATATTGGAGCCGGATTTTTTAGTGGCAGATGAACCGGTGTCCATGTTGGATGCCTCTATTCGAACGGAAATTTTAAGCTTGATGTTGGATCTTCGCGGGAAGAGAGGGTTGTCCTATTTGTTCATAACCCATGACTTATCCTTGGCTTGGCTGATTTCCCATCGAATCGCCATCATGTATTTGGGGAAAATTATGGAAATAGGTGGTGCAGACCAGCTAATTCATCGAGGTGTTCACCCGTATACCCGAGCGTTGACCTCCGTGATGCCTCTTCCCGGAGTTCGCAAGGAAGGCCCTCGGCCCATTCTTCCCGGAGAGATTCCAAGTCCCATGGAAGAACTGGCGGGATGTAAGTTTTCTGGTAGATGTCCCCGGGCAGAAAAACTTTGCCAGCAAGAGTGCCCGCAACTGATGGAGGCGGAAGCAGATCATTATGTAGCATGTCACTTTGCAGAGGAGTTCATGGCATGACAAGAGAGTGGACGGAGGAAATTGAAAAAGTAGATGTGGCGGGAATTGCTTCGCAGATGGTAAAAATTCCAAGCGATTCATTTCGAGATCATCAAGAAGAGGAAGTGGCTTTTTTTGTTCATCATCTTTTTCGGCAAGAAGGAATTTCCAGCAAATTGGTAGAGGTAATCCCGGGTCGATATAATGTAGTGGCGAAAATTCCCGGCAAGGGAGGGGGTAAATCTCTTTTGCTGACGGGGCATTTGGACACGGTGCCTCCTTATGATATGGAAGACCCCTTTTCGGGAGAAATTCACGACGGCGTTCTTTACGGAAGAGGGTCTTGTGATATGAAAGGTCCCTTGGCTGCTATGATTGCGGCGATGATGGGAATTCACCGGGCAAAGATCGCCTTGGAAGGCGACCTGATTTTTGTAGGTCTTATTGATGAGGAAGAAAAGGGCAAAGGGGTGGAATATTTGATTCAAAATGGACCTTGGGCGGACGCAGTGATTAATGGGGAGCCCACCAATTTAAAGCCGGCCATCGGCCATAAAGGGCTGGAATGGATGGTGGTAAAGATAAGAGGGAAAACGGTTCATGGTGGCAAGATGGAAGAGGGAATCAATGCCATCATGATGGCGGCGCGATTCTTGAATCGGATTCAAGAGGAGTATATGCCTGCACTTCAAGAAAGAAGGCATCCGGTTTTAGGGGTTCCCACCATCAATGTAGGAAAAATACAGGGAGGAGACCAACCCAGTACGGTGCCGGGAAGTTGTAGAATGGAAATTGACCGTAGGTGGGTTCCGGCGGAAAACCGGGAGCAAGTCTATCAGGAGTTGAAAGCTATTTTGAAGGCATTAGAGGAAGAGGATTCTGCTTTCCATGGTGAGTTGTTGGAAATGTTTACTCCAGGGGAATTGCTGGCTCACCCTCCTTTTTACACAGACCCAAAAGACCCCTTGGTTTTGGCCGCCCAGGAAGCCTTGGAGCAAGAAGGAGTTTCTCCCGGTGGAGTCACCGTTTTTCCTGCTTGGAGTGATGCGGGAACCATGGCGGCTTTCACTTCGATGAAGTGCATAGTGTTGGGCCCCGGCGACCTAGCTTTGGCCCATTCCGGAAAAGAATCCATCCCAGTGGAGGAACTGCGTAAAGCAGCCAAAGTTTATGGCCGATTGGCCTGTTTGTATTGTGGTGTAGCAAAATGATGATTAAGGAAGCATTGGACCGTTGGGTGGAAGGACAACAGCAGGGGCTGATTGCTGAAATAAAAAGCTTACTAGCTTATGAAAGCATTACGGGCCGAACTGAAGAAAACAAGGCTTGTTTGGAAGCCTTCTTGGCTTTAGCGAGAGAGCAAGGGTTTGCTACAGAGATGACCCGTGAAAAGGATCTGGGGATTGTTGAAATGGGAGAGGGCCCAGAAACTCTTGGTATTCTGGTGCATTTGGATGTGGTGGATGTTGGGGATGTTACGAAATGGAAGCACCCCCCTTTCCAAGGAACGGTAGAGGATGGGTTTCTTTGGGGCCGAGGAACGGTGGATGATAAAGGGCCCGCCATCATGAGTCTTTTTGCCATGAAGGCGGTGAAAGAGCTGAAACTTCCTTTCCGGCGAAAAGTATGGCTTTTGGTGGGCACTTCTGAAGAAGTAGAATGGACAGATATTGGCCATTTCAAGCAGCAGTTTCCCTTGCCGGATTTTGGCTATTCCCCGGATGGGGAATTCCCGATTTTCTATGCAGAAAAAGGATATGCCGATGTGGAAATTCTTTTTCCGGGAGATGGGAAGGGAGATATCCTGAAGTTGGAGTGTGGAGACAGTAACAATACGGTTCCTTCCAAAGCCAGCATAGAAACCCGGCAAGGAGGATCGTTGGTCAGCCAAGGACATTCTGTACACAGTTCCACTCCGCAGGGGGGGGAGAATGCATTGGTAAAATTATGCCAATGTATAAAAGACCACCCCTTGCCGGACTTTGCCCGATTCGTCCGTGACTGTTTCACCGATGATAGTTACGGTGGAGCCCTTGGTATCGATGACGGATCCCATGAATGGAAGGGAGAACTTTTGGGAAAAACCACGGCAGTGCCTACCAGGGCAACCCTGGAGAAAAAAGGAGTTTTGCTGGTGGTCAATATAAGACAACGGGTTGGTACTACCCGGGAGCAAATTGAGAAAGCCTTTCAATTGCTTCAAGATCAGTACAGATTTCGATTTCGGATTACATCCTATATGGATGGAATGCGGGTGGATCAAGGAGAACCTTTTCTTAAAGCCATGGTGAGCGTGCATCAACAGTATGATGTCCCTTGGGAATTTCTGTCGGCTCCCGGCACTTCTTATGCCAAGGCCATGGAGCGGATGGTATCTTGGGGACCGGTGTTTCCTGAAGATCCCTCTTGTGCTCATCAGGAAAACGAAAAAATTCGCATTTCCTCTATGCTGTTGGCTACGAAAATGTATGCGCGCTACATTCAACAAATGACAATCTTTGAAGGAGAAGAACATGAATGGACATCGACCCAAAGATAAAAATCAAATGACCAGTTTGGAAAAGGGGCTTTATCTCCTATCTCTTATGGCAGAAGAACCCTATCGGATGACGGTGACAGAGTTGGTGAGGGAATCTGGGCTAAATCGTACCACCGTGTATCGAATACTAACCACCCTAGAAGAAAGGGGCTTATTAATTCGAGATGGCAACAACAAGGCATATCGCATGGGACCCATGACCTATCATATGGGCAATGTATATTTGCTGAATGCAAATTACAAGGAAAGCCTTTTGAATATATTGGAGAAAATCGGTCGGGAATCTTCGGAGTCTGTTGGGATGGCTCATCGGGAAGGAAATCAGGTGGTTTCCATGTTTTCAATAGAAACACATCAGCCGGTGAAAGTGAACGATCGCCCCGGGGTGTTTTATCCCATGAACAAAGGGAGTTACGGGAAGTGTTTGATGGCCTATCATGACCCACAGATTGTGGAGGAACTCTTGGATCAAGCCACTTTTGAAAAGACAGCACCCAACACATTAACAAAAAAAGAAGAGATTCTGAAAGAGTATGCAAGGATTAAAGCACAAGGTTTTGTGGAAAGCATTGAAGAAACGGTACCCTATGTAATTGGAGTGGGTGTGCCATTGAAGAGTCCGGATGGCCAAATAGAAAATGTGGTAGCCATTTCTTTTTTTAAGCAAGAGGGGTACCGGGAGAAGCTGGAAGAAATGAAAAAAATCCTGTTCCGATATCAGCGGGAGCTGGAGATGTACCTGTATTAGAGGGAAATGGTCAAAGAAGGAAAGAGAAAAAACTATTTCGGCTCATGGTTCTGAAAGATTTTCGCGATGGAGGTAAGTTTATCCCGGTCTTGAGGAGACATACTGTAGATTTGTTGAAACAGCCGGGCATCCTCTTCTCCTACCACACTGTTGTAAAACTCATTGGGAAAGTCACTTCTTCCCACCAGATAGTCCAGGGAGATGTGGAAACAATCGGCAAGCTGAATGAGCACTTCCAGGGGGGGAGTGGTTTTCCCCGTTTCATAGCTGGCAATGGCTTCTCTTGTGCTATTGATTTGGCGTGCAAGGCCCTCTTGGGTCAGACCTTGTTGGCTTCGAAGAAGTCGAAGCCTTTCGATCATTTTTGATACCATGGGTATGCTCACTTCTCCTGATGCCAGTAACTTCATTGTTCAATTTTAGTTGAATACGGGTCGGAATTCTAGAAATGTTACAATAAATAACGAAAATCGTTGACATGTGATTTTAAATCACATAGGATGAATTTACAAAGTACCTCTGAACACCCTCGATTCTGCTCATGGTAACCACCTGGCAGAGTTCGGGGGTACTTTTTTCAGTTCCTTCCATGTAATATAGGAGGCTTTCCTTGAAACCTCGGGGTAAACATACTATAATGAAGTAATCTTTTCCGGAAAGGAGTTTAACTTGAAAAAAACAGCGATGCTTGTTGTCCTTTTCTTGGTTCTTGCAATTCTTGCGTTTATCATAATAGGCCAGCTGGACTTTTCCTCTTTTTCCAGCGGGGGCCTTGAAAAGGAAGTTTCTGGGGTAGAGGAGCCTGTTGTGCCGGATACGGAACAGGAAATGAGAGAAGCCATCCAACAGGATATGGAGAAGGGATTTCTTATCCTGGTCAATAAAGAGAAGGGCTTGGCAAAAGAGTATGTACCAGAAGATCTGGCAGAAATCAGCTATTTTGCCAAGGATCGTTCTCCTCAATGGAGAAAAATGAGGCAGGAAGCAGTTCAGGCGTTCCATGCATTATGTGAGGACGCTTTGGAGCAGGAAATGGAAATTGTAGTGACCACCGCTTATCGTTCTTATGATTTTCAGTCCAGCCTATATTACAGTTATGTGGAATCTAGGGGTCAAGAGTGGGCAGACCGGTATAGTGCCAAACCCGGCACATCCGAACATCAAACAGGATTGGCAGCAGATTGTTCCTCGCCTTCTGTGGGATACCAACTCACCTCAACTTTTGGAGATACCCCGGAAGGAAAGTGGCTGGCAGAGAATGCCCATCGATTCGGATTTATCATTCGGTATCCTGAAGGGAAGGAAGCGATTACGGGTTACAACTATGAACCATGGCATATAAGGTATGTGGGAGTTTTATCGGCAGAACAGATTTACACAAAAGGGATTACATTGGAAGAATGGTTGGGTGAGTTTGCATTAGAACAAGGGGAGGAATAGAGAATGTCTGAATACTTTAAAGAACACTCCAGGACCTTTAGTGAATACCTATTGGTGCCGGGATATAGCAGCAAAGAATGTGTGACGGAAAATGTCAGTCTGAAAACTCCGGTGGTAAAATTCAAAAAAGGGGAAGAAGCTCCTCTCTCCATGAATATTCCATTGGTATCCGCCGTGATGCAATCGGTATCCGACGATCAAATGGCGGTGGCTTTGGCCAAAGAGGGGGGGATTTCTTTTATCTTTGCCAGCCAACCTATTGAGAGCCAAGCCGCTATGATTAAAAGAGTCAAAAGCCACAAGGCCGGTTTTGTCCAATCGGATTCCAATATCCGGCCGGATCAAACTCTGGCGGACATTTTGAAGCTAAAGGAAAAGAGCGGCCATTCTACGGTGGCGGTTACAGATGATGGAACTCCCAAAGGTAAGGTACTGGGTATTGTTACCAGTCGAGACTACCGAGTCAGCCGAATGGATCCCGAAACTAAAGTTTCCGATTTTATGACCCCTTTCGAAAAGTTGGTTTATGGACAGGAAGGCATTTCCTTGAGCGAGGCTAACGATCTTTTATGGGACCACAAACTGAATGCACTTCCCATCATCGACAAAAATCAAAGATTAACCCATTTTGTATTCCGAAAGGATTACGACAGCCATAAGGCCAATCCGAATGAACTTCTGGACAAAGACAAAAGATATGTGGTAGGAGCTGGTATCAATACCCGGGATTACCAAGAACGGGTGGCCGCTCTGGTGGATGCCGGGGTGGATATTCTCTGCATCGACTCCTCGGAAGGTTTTACGGAATGGCAAAAAGAAACCATTACCCATATTAAGGAAAAATACGATGGCACCGTGAAGGTGGGCGCCGGCAATGTAGTAGATCGTGAAGGATTTTTGTTCCTGGCAGAAAGCGGTGCGGACTTCGTAAAGGTAGGAATCGGTGGAGGGTCCATTTGCATTACCCGGGAAACCAAAGGGATTGGGAGAGGGCAAGCCACCGCAGTGATTGAAATCGCCAAGGCCCGGGCCGAGTACTTTAATAAGACGGGAATCTATGTGCCCATCTGCTCAGATGGCGGAATCGTTTATGATTATCACATGGCATTGGCTCTGGCCATGGGCGCCGATTTCCTTATGCTGGGTAGATACTTTGCCCGCTTTGACGAATCACCAACTGCCAAGTTGAACATCAACGGAAACTATGTGAAGGAATATTGGGGAGAAGGCTCCAATCGGGCTCGAAACTGGCAACGATACGATATGGGTGGAGATGAAAAACTATCCTTCGAAGAGGGCGTGGATTCCTATGTGCCGTATGCCGGTTTGTTAAAAGACAATGTAAATCTTTCTTTGAACAAGGTAAAATCCACCATGTGTAATTGCGGAGTGTTATCCATACCCGAGCTTCAAAGTCAAGCCAAATTAACGGTGGTGTCTGCCACCAGCATTGTAGAAGGCGGAGCCCACGATGTGGTATTGAAAGATTCCGTCAGCGGCAACATTCGATAGGGGGAGAAAAATGGAATATCCAGGGATTTTAGTAGTGGATTTCGGAGGTCAATACAATCAACTGATTGCCCGAAGAGTCCGGGAAGCCGGTGTATATTGTGAAATTGTACCTTATGGGAAGGCCATGGAATCCCTAGAAAAGGATGCTCCTGAAGGAGTGATTCTAACCGGTGGTCCTGCTTCGGTTTATGAGGAGGGGGCACCCGGCTTGCCGGAAGCCTTTTTTCACATGGGAGTTCCCGTGTTGGGAATTTGCTATGGAGCTCAGCTGATGGCTCATGTAATGGGAGGTCAAGTGGTCAGCCCCGATTTCAAGGAGTATGGAAGAGTCCCTATCTTCTTTCAGCAGAAGAAGGAAGTGAAGAAGGACTTGGTAAGTTTGATTTTTGAAGGAATCCCTGGTGACAACATTTGTTGGATGAGCCATACCGACTACATTCAAAGGGTTCCTCCCGGATTCCGGGTTTCTTCTGTGACGGAGCACTGTCCCACCGCTTCCATGGAATGGCCGGAGAAAAAATTGTACGGTGTACAGTTTCACCCGGAAGTATTTCACACTCCTTTTGGCCAGGACCTGATCAAAAACTTTCTCTACCGGGTTGCGGGGTGCAAGGGAAACTGGACCATGGCCAATTTTGCCATAGAAAAGGTGGAAGAAATTCGTCAAAAGGTGGGAGACAAGAAAGTTCTTTGCGCCTTGTCCGGTGGTGTGGATTCTTCGGTAGCTGCCTTGCTAGTTCACCAGGCCATTGGCGACAATCTGACTTGTGTTTTTGTGGACCATGGTCTTCTTCGAAAGGGAGAGGGGGATCAGGTGATGGAGGTTTACGGGCAACAGTTTCATATGAGAGTGGTTCGTGTGGATGCCAAGGAAGCCTTCTTGTCCGCATTGGCGGGTGTAACGGAACCGGAAGAAAAAAGAAAGATTATCGGCCGGGAGTTTATTCGGGTCTTTGATGAAGAAACCAGGAAGATTTATCATGAAATGGGGCAGATTGACTATCTGTTACAGGGTACGATTTACCCGGATGTGGTAGAGAGCGGCCAGGGGGAGTCGGCTGTTATCAAGAGTCACCACAATGTGGGGGGTCTTCCGGAAGATATGAAGTTGGAGCTTTTGGAACCCTTGCGTAACCTTTTTAAGGATGAAGTTCGAAAAGTGGGGGAAGAACTGGGTTTGGCTAGCCAGCTGGTTCATCGCCAACCTTTCCCGGGGCCGGGATTAGCTATCCGTTGTTTGGGGGAAATTACGGCGGAAAAACTGGCTATCTTGAGAGAATCCGATGCCATTTTGCGGGAAGAAATATTCAAGGCAGGGTTGGATCGGGAAATTTGGCAGTATTTCACCGTGCTGCCCAATGTGAAAAGTGTGGGAGTCATGGGAGATTTCCGAACTTATGACCATTTGGTGGCCATCCGGGCCATCACTTCTGTAGACGGTATGACGGGAGATTGGGCCAGAATCCCGTATGAAGTGCTGGAAAAAATCAGCAATCGAATTGTTAATGAAGTTCCCGGCGTAAACCGCATCGCCTATGATATTACAAGTAAACCGCCCTCGACGGTGGAGTGGGAGTAGAGGGAGAATAAAGGAGGACTTAGCCATGAATAAATATGTTTTTAATGATTATTTTCATGAACCAGAGGAGAAAATTGCCAAGCGGATGCTATTCAAAAGCGACAATGTGATTGCCTTTGTTCTAAACATTGCGAAAGGTGAAATACTACCGGGTCATACCCATATGGATTCCACCCTTTTTCTGCAAGTTATGAAGGGCCAAGCCAAGGTGGTAACGGATGGCAAGGAAACACCGCTAGAAGTGGGAGAGTTGATGCAAGTAGATGGACCGGAAAGCTTGCAGGTCATCAACTCTGGGGATGATGTATTGCGCCTCTTTGTCACCATTTCGCCCATGGGGTCTGAGGCTTTTGCCACGGATGCCAATGTGTAATATGTCATAAAATTTGTCGTATCAAAAGGGATGAAGGCAGAGGAGATAAAATATGAAAATACCCAAATTAGATATCAATGGGCTGATGGTGGATATTCCCATTGTGCAAGGAGCCATGGGAATCGGTGTTTCCGGCCCTTGCCTGGCGGCTGCGGTGGCTAATGAAGGCGGTGTCGGTGTGCTGGCAGGTGTGAATCTAGGATATGGGGAACCGGACTTTTATCAGGACAAATTAAAGGCAGATTTAAGAGCCTTGAAATTACAGATTCAGAAGGTGAGAGAGCTGTCTCCAACGGGAGTCATCGGTATCAATCTGATGGTGGCTATGAATCATTATGAGGAGATGGCAAGAGCAGCCGCCCAAGGCGGCATCGATCTCATCATATCGGGTGCAGGGCTTCCTACCAAGCTTCCCCAGTATGTGGAAGGCCTTAAAACCCGCATCGCACCCATTGTATCTTCGGGGAAAGCAGCTAAGGTGATTCTTCATTACTGGGAGAAGCATTACGGGAGAACCGCTGACATGATTGTAGTGGAGGGTCCGGAAGCAGGAGGGCATCTGGGTTTCTCCAACGAAGTGTTGACTTCGGCAAATCGCCCTCCGGTAATGGATTTGGTCAAAGATGTTTTGGAGGCCATTCAACCCTTCCAGGAAAAATTCAAACGGAGGATTCCGGTGATCGCGGCCGGAGGCATCTATACCGGTGAAGATATTGCCCATTGCTTGAAAGAGGGCGCCAGCGGTGTGCAAATGGCTACCCGCTTTGTGGCCACCGAGGAATGCGATGCCCATCCTCGATTTAAGGAAGAATACATCAAAGCAAAAGAGGAAGATGTGGTGATACTTCAAAGTCCGGTGGGAATGCCGGGAAGGGCCATCCATAATAAATTTCTTAAAGAGGTGGCGGAAAGCAAGAAGAAAATCACCTCTTGTGTGGACTGTCTTCGAACCTGCGATCCCAAAGTTGCCCCTTACTGTATATCTACGGCTCTCATTCATTCCGTAACAGGAAATGTGGATGAAGGTTTGGTGTTTGCCGGGTCCAATGTTCATAAAGTGGATTGCATTTTGACCGTGAAGAAATTGATGAAGGAGTTGGTTCAGGAGACGGAGGGTGCCCTAGGATAAATGGAAATAAAGAAATTATGGGATACCCCAAGGGACCGATTGGACCCTTGGGCAAGAAAAACATTTTATCAAATATCCGGCTTGCATCGGGAGGCGCCGGGTCAGGTTCGCATGGAAAACCAAGCGAAGAAAAGTTGGGAGGATGTCAAAGACCATATTTATCCCCGAGCCATCCTGTCCCACTATACGGAAGTGGGCCTCAAAGAAGGCCGACTGACCTTGGATGGAGAATGGATATTTTCTCAAGTGTTGGAACAGGTGGATTCCAGTATCATCAAAGGTGCAGTGGCTTACGGGTTAACCATCGGAGACTTGCCGGAGGATCCGGACTTGTTCCTGAAATTAATGGGAGACTTCTGGGGCACCGCATATATTGATTCCGCCCGAAAGGCTATGTGGGAGGATTTACAAAATTGGGAAGAGTTTCAGGGCCTTTCTTTTAGTGAAGAGCTGGGACCCGGCTTCTTTGGTATGGGGACCAACAACTTAATGAAGTTTGATCGACTTCTAGACTTGTCTCAGATAGATGTGATGCTTTTAGATAAGGGAGCTATGATGCCCTCCAAATCCGTGGTTGGATTATTCCTTCTCACCGAGGGAGAGCCTCTGGTATTCCCGGACCGTTGCCTGTTTTGCAAGGGAAATGAAAAGGGATGTGCTTTTTGTGGGGAGAATCAGCAATGAGTGAAAAAGCCTTTGTTTGCACCGGGGACTGTCTCACATGCGGGAGGTGTTTTTCCAGAGAGACAAAAGACCAAAAATCGCCGGGGAAGGGTATGATGACCTTTCCTCCGGATTTTATGTGGGATTCCGGACAGGAAGGCCTGGGGCTGGCTTTTGACCTGGGCACTACTACATTGGCTGCTTTATTATGGAATCGAACCACAGGTGCTTTGATTGGATCCCAAACCATGTCGAATCCTCAAAGAATTCATGGGGCCGATGTGATTTCCAGAATTACCTATGCTGGAGAAACCTGGAACCATATGAGCGAGTTACAACAAAGGCTCCTCCAAGGAGTACATCAGTTAAAGGATGCTCTTTTGAACCGGTTCTGCTATCACGAAGAAAAGCTGACACGCGCCGTTTTCTGTGGCAACACCACCATGTCCCACTTTTTACTGAGGGAAGATCCCCAGGGGTTGGCCGTATCTCCTTTTCAACCAGCCTATGAAGGAGATCGGGAACTGGATGGAAGAGAGTTGGGATTTATGGACCATGTTTCCATTTATGTACTTCCCAATATTGCCGGCCATGTGGGAGGAGATATTACAGCAGGCATGGTGTCTTCCAGGGTACTTAAGCGGAAAGGATGCAATCTGTTCATGGATTTGGGAACCAATGGAGAGATTGTTCTGGCGGAGGAGGGAAAAGGCTTGGCTTGTTCCACCGCGGCAGGGCCTGCTTTCGAAGGGGCCTCTCTTTCCTGTGGATGTCGGGCAGGAGAAGGCGCCATTGATGAGTTGGTTATCCAAGAAGAGATGACTTTCCATACCATTGGAAATGGCAAACCGGTGGGAATCTGTGGGTCGGGCATTCTATCCGCGGTAGCGGAGATGCGAAAAGCCGGACTTATCAATAGCAGGGGCCGTCTGATCAGTGGGGAAGAGTGGGAAGAGGCTCACCCTTGTTCACCCTTGGGGAAAAGATTGGTTACCCGGGGAAAGGAGCGACTTTTTCTTTTGTGGAAGGAAGGGGATGAAGAAGTAGCTATCTGCCAACAGGATATCCGGGAGATCCAAATGGCCAAGAGTGCCATCCGAACCGGTGTGGAATTGCTGTTGAAGCGATGGAAACGGACTCCGGAAGATTTGACGGGAATCTATATGGCGGGGGCCTTCGGAAACACTTTGAAAATAGAGGATGCCCTGTATTTGGGGGTGCTTCCCCCGGTGGCGGCAAATCGGGTGCATGGGCTGGGAAATACTGCCGGAGCCGGAGCTTCCATGGTTTTACTCAGCGAAGAGGAAGAAGAACGGTGCTATCAGATGCCAAAGAAGTTGGAGCACGTGGAATTGGCTCTAGATGAGGAATTTCAAGAGAATTACTTAAAATATATGGATTTTTAACTTTTGGTTAGAGGATGTCATTCATTTTGGAAAAGGCGTTGGTGTCAATAAAGGGAAGCGCCTTTTTTGTTTGTCTTTTTTTATAAGACAGAAAAATGCACGATTGTCATGGATTTGTCCGATAAAAGGCCTAATCTTTGTGAGAAAATTATGATAACAATAAGATAGGAATGATTGTGAGAGCCGGAGGGGTAAAAACCGGCTCAAGGGAATGGAAAGGAGGTATAAAATGACAGACTTGAACCACGATGTAAAACTGAAGAGAACATTATCTTTGCCGCTTCTCATCATGTTTGGATTGGCTTACTTGGCACCTACTGTAGTTTTCAACTATTATGGTATATTTACCGCCAGTACAGGAGGAATGTACACGTTGGCTTTTGCCATCACCACGGTAGTTATGCTCTTTACCGCATTCAGCTATGTGCAAATGGTGCGGGCTTTCCCGGTGGCGGGATCGGCTTACACCTATGTCAATCGTTCGGTGCAACCCCATGTGGGGTTCCTGACCGGATGGGTCATGCTTTTGGATTATTTATTGTTACCCATGATTTGTTATTTATTGTTGGGAATTTATGTGAATGAATTTTTCCCTGTAATTCCCATTTGGCTGATTGTAATTGTAGTGGGAGCCATTGGTTGCATCATTAACATCATTGGCATGAAAACGGCCAGCATTATTGATACGGTCATTATTGCGGCGCAGCTTGGTTTTACTTTGTTGCTAATTCTTGTAATTATTAAATATGTGACCGGGGGTGGAGGAACCGGGACCTTGAGTGTTCCCGAGGCGGTTTACAATCCGGCCACCTTTGATATTGGAAATATACTTACTGCATCTGCAGTTTTGTGCGTATCTTTTGTGGGTTTTGATGCGGTAACCACTATGGCGGAAGAAACCAAAGAACCGGAACGGGTCATGGGCAAAGCGGTATTGGGCGTAACCATTGGAGCGGGGATTCTTTTTATGATTGCTTCCTATTTCACACAAATTGCTTGGCCCAATGCCTATCAAGAAATTGAAAATGTAGATGCCGGGATTTTTGAGCTTTTTCCTACGATAGGACAGGATTGGCTGGGGGATGTGTTCTTTATTACAGACAATTTTGCTACCTTTATTTGCGCCATGGCCGGAATGGCAGCGGTTTCACGCATCTTGTATGGAATGGGCCGAGACAATATTCTTCCCAAAAGGTTTTTTGGAAAAATCTCCCCCAGATTTCAAACTCCAGTGAACAACATTGTGTTAACCACTATTGTTGCCATGACAGCATTATTCTATCAGGACAATTTATTTGGTGCCGCCTCTTTGATTTCATTTGGAGCGGTAGTGGGATTTTTCATGGTCAACCTGTCTGTTGTATCTCACTACTATATTCGTAACAAACAGCGAGGTGGGAAGAACACTTTGAAGTATCTTATAATGCCTTGCTTAGGAATGATTACCTTGATTGTCGTATTCATTAATATTGAAAACAACGCTAAGATTTTGGGATTCTCCTGGTTGCTTGTGGGGCTGATTTATCTGGCCATCAAGACCAAGGGCTTCAAGACCTTGCCTCCGGAAATGGCATTGGAAGAGTCGGAATAACCTGGAAAGGAGAGAAGGAAATAATGGCCACTATATTAAAAAATGCAAAAATCTATACTATGAATGAGAAAGATTTCTGGGCGGACATTTTAGTATATGAGGGCGAATGGATTCAATATGTGGGCAAAGAAAAAGAGAAAGCATGGCTGGAGTATGCGGGAACGAATCCTAAAATAGTCGACATGAAAGGAAAAATGATTCTCCCCGGCTTTGTGGATAGCCATACCCATCCGGGAATGGTGTCTCAAAGCTCTTGGCACATCAAATTGCCCTGGACAGAAGACCCGGAAGAATTGCTGGCATTTGTAGCAGACTATGGCAGGAAGCATCCCAAAGAGGAAATTCCGTTTCTCTATTTTGAGTATTACCCCACCAGCATGTTTGGAAACAAAGGGCCTACCAAAGAACTATTGGACCAGGCCATTTCAGATCGGCCTTGTTTGTGC
Organism: uncultured Oscillospiraceae bacterium; assembly: GCA_964489555.1. Classification (GTDB taxonomy): domain Bacteria; phylum Bacillota; class Clostridia; order Peptostreptococcales; family Anaerovoracaceae; genus JAAZGD01. The sequence continues at coordinate 82,569 of CAZAZF010000006.1, forward strand.
CAGGATTTTGGAGACCACATGCATTGGGTTAACACAAAGATGCTGGAAATGATGGAGGTGGACAAAAACACTCCAGACCCCACCCCGGGTTTGGAGATGTTTGTTCGAGACAAGGATGGGGAGCCAACCGGCTGGATTAAGGAATACGCATGGTATCATTTTGCCGATACCTTGTACAAAAATATCGGATGGGAACCCCCGATGAAGATGACGCCTGAATTGTTGGAACCGTTCTTTCTATTTTTGGAAGACAATGGAATTACGGCCATGGGAGAAGGGATTTTGGAGGGGGAAGCTCAGCTGAAGGCTATGAAAACCTTAGAGGAACAAGGGAAGCTTCATGTATACTATGACGGCTTGTTACGGTTTTGGAGTTATAAGGAGCTACCGGAAAGAATCCAGGAAATACGAAGATATCAAGAGGTATACACCAGCAAACGCATCAAAATTCATACCATGAAATTGTTTTTGGATGGAACCAATGAAAGCGGAAACAGTGCACTTTTAGAGCCTCATCTTAACGATCCGGAGAGGAAAAACCGAGGAGAAATTAAGATGTCCACCGAAGAGTTGAAAGATTGTATGGTACTTCTGAACAAGGAAGGGTTGGATTTGCACATACATGTGGTGGGAGATCGTGGATTCCGAGTGGCTTGTGATGCTGTGGAAATGGCTCAAAAAGAGGCAAGACAGCAAAAAGATCCATGGGTTATGCAGGTGGTCCTGGCGCATTGTGAGTTGGTTCACCCTGATGACAGAGAAAGGCCTGCTAAACTGGGAGTCACCATCAATTGGTCTTGTCACTGGGCCGGAGGGTATTTCGGAGAAGAAGCCATACCTTTCATAGGCCGGGAAAAATGGGAGTCTATGTATCAATTCAATCCAATGATTGATAGTGGCGCTTTGGTAGCCTTGTCAAGTGATGTGGTAACTTTTTATGAGTTGCACAGAGCCAATCCGTTTTTTGGAATGCAAGTGTCCAACACTCGGGTGGATCCGGAATTTGCCTTGGATGACAAGATCTATCCAGGTGGAATGCGTCCTCAGAAAGAAGCTTGCCTGAGTCGGGAATTTTTATTGAAAGGGTACACCCTTAATGGAGCAAAACAACTTAGGTGGGATCATATAATGGGGTCTTTAGAGGCTGGGAAACTGGCCAATTTAGTAGTTCTCAATGAAGATTTATTTCGGGTTCTGGAAATGGAAATTCGAAACATTCAACTGGATGCGGTGGTCTTTGAGGGGAAAGTACTTCGAGGACAGTTAGGGTGAGGTAACACAAGCGGGTGAAAATACGAACAGTGAGGCGGCACACAGTGAGGCGGCAAAGGTTGTTTAGTTAAAGAAAACCATATATAATGAACTTACCTTGGGGGGGTAAGCTCATGTACATGGAACCCGTTTTTTTTCAAAAGGATTTGCCCGTGGCCTTGGAAGTGGAAGAGGTTACCAGTTGCCATCTTCACTGTCATGAAGGCGTCATTGAAGTCTTGCTGTTGCTGGAAGGGGAAGCGGAAGTGAAGGTGAGCTTTGAGCACTTCCCCATGAAAGCAGGAGATTTTGTAGTCATTAACAACGGAGACTCTCATTCCATTTATGCTTTGGGCAGGGATGCGGTGATTCTTTCCTTATATTTTGATATACAGCAATTGAAAGAACATATTCCTTATTTGGAGTATGTTCTTTTTGCTTGCGAGTCTTTCGATTTGGTTAAATACAAGAACGAAACCCATAAGCTTCGTAAAATGTTGGGGAATATGGCCGTTGCCATGGTGGAAGGAGAGCAGGTGTCTAACTTGTACAAATTGTCCGTAGACTTGATATCTCTCCTGGCCCGGGATTACGATACCAAGAATTATTATTCCAGGAACTGGGATGCGGGAGAAAAAAAGACGGAAAAATACTATCGGATTATGGGGTACATCTACCGGGACTATTCCAGGCCGAATTTAGTAGAACACATTGCTGAAAATGAGCATTATTCCAAATCTCATATTGTTCATCTATTCAAAGAGGTATGTGCCAGTAGTTTTCAAGATGTGCTGGCTTATATCCGATTGTCGAAAGCAGAAAAGAGGTTACTGGATACCAACTGTACCGTACAACAGATTTCAGATGATGTAGGATTCTCGGATGTAAAATACTTCACCAGGAATTTTAAAAAATGGTTTCGCTGTACGCCCTCGGAATATCGGAAACTGTATCAACCTGAGGTGTCGAAAGGCAGTGTATCCCGTCCCTTGAAGAAAGAGGAGTGGGTTTCAAAAGTGAAGGAGTGTCTTCAGGAAGGTAAGGAAGAGACCACATACCGGGGAGCCATCACACCTTTAAATGTAACTGACCGAGAAAACTGGGAAAGATATTGGCGGGAGGAAATGGAGGAACAAGAAACGGAACAAGAGCCTTTTCTCAAGTTGGTGTCTTTTGAAATCGGAGAGGCTACCGATTTTCATTTGCTGATGGAAGCGGTGAGCAATGTTCGTAAAGAAGGAAGAAAGTGTGTCCTTTCGGTTCAAATGAGGGATATGAATGCTTTGAAACTTCGTGAACTGCTGATGAAGTGTTCGGATTCAGTGGCGGGCAGACCGGATACGGTGGGCCCTGTGGATGTTCAATTGATTTATTCCTCCAATCAAGAAAAAAAGATGATGGAAAATGCGCTGAAGCAAGGCCATCACAAAATGCAGCATATATGTGTTGAGGGGATTATGTTATTGAAAATATAGGGAGGTTCATTTTCCGGAAGTATTCTTGGAAATCCCTTCTGATTTGTTGTATACTCAAACTATCGGGAGGTTTTTTATGGCAAAATTTGTGATTGAACAGGGCTTTTGGGAGTTGTTTCCGGAAGCGGAAATCGGGATTGTGACGGCCTCTGGAGTGGACAATAAACTCATGGGTCAAGAGGATGTTTTGGAGGAAATCGGCACCTTGCTGGAGGGGGCTAATTGGGAGGCGAAAAAACATTTCACCGAGGAAGTATTCAGCGAAAACCCGGTAATTGCGGTTTGGCGGCAAGCTTATCAGAAATTCAAGACCAAAAAAGGAGTCCGCTGCTCCATTGAGGCGCTGTTGAAGAGGGTGGAAAAGGGAAATCCGGTTTCATCCATCAATCCCTTGGTAGATCTGTATAACGCGGTGTCTTTAACCTATGGAATTCCCTGTGGTGGTGAGGACATAGACAGCTTTCAAGGAAATTTGGTGTTGACCATTGCCCAAGGGGGAGAATCCTTTCTGGCCTTGGGGGATGAATTAGAAGACCCTGCTCTGCCGGGGGAAGTAATCTATCGGGATGAACTGGGAGCGGTTTGCCGTTGCTGGAACTGGCGGGATGGGCAGCGTACTATGCTGACGCCGGACACCACCCGTGCCTTCCTGATTATAGAAAGCGTAGACCCTACCCGGAAGAAGACGTTCCAAGAAGCCACAGAACAATTGGCAGACTGGGTTCATCGATATACCGGGGCAGAGGTTGGAATTACTTTTTTGCATCAAACAAACCGGGAAATGGAGCTATAGAGATTGAGTTTTTTAGAACTGATACTAATTGCGGTAGGCCTATCCATGGATGCTTTTGCCGTATCCATATGCAAAGGATTGTCCACTGGCGGTTCCCAAAAGAGGAATGCATTGATTATTGGCCTTTTTTTTGGTGGATTTCAGGGAGCGATGCCTCTCATTGGCTGGGGCCTAGGAACTGGTTTTGCTCCATATATTATTCCTTTTGATCACTGGGTTGCCTTTGTGCTGTTGGCGATTATTGGGGGGCGTATGATTTGGAGCGCTCTTCATCCGGAGCAGGAAGATTCTTCTTGCCAGATTTTGAAACTGAAAGAAGTGATGCTCCTGGCCATCGCTACCAGCATCGATGCCCTGGCGGTGGGAATTACCTTTGCCTTCCTTCATGTATCCATTCTACCGGCCGCCAGCTGGATTGCTCTGGTGACCTTTTCTCTGTCTTTTTTGGGAGTGCTCATCGGCAATCGTTGCGGAAGTTCTTTAGGAAAAAGAGCGGAACTGGTAGGCGGTGTCGTGTTGGTTTTCATTGGAGCGAAGATTCTCTTGGAGCATTTAGGAGTGATGGGATAAATGAAATATCAGCAAGTGGTGGAAGGATTCTTTCTGGAGCGACCCAATCGCTTCGTGGCGTTTGTCACCATAAAAGGAGAAACCCATCGTGTTCATGTGAAAAATACCGGCCGTTGTCGGGAACTTCTTCTCCCCGGTAGCCGGGTTTTTTTGTCCAAGTCTGATAATCCCAATCGTAAGACAGCATATGACTTGATTGCGGTGATGAAGGAAGGACCTTTTGGGAAAAAAGATGCCCCCCATCTTTTGGTGAACATTGATAGCCAGGCTCCCAATGCTGCCTTTGGAGAGTACGTGCGGGCTGGATACTTTCTTCCCGGAGTGGAGAAAGTGAAGGGGGAGTTTACCTATGGAAACTCCCGACTGGATTATTACTTGAAAACTCAAGGCAGGGAGGTCTTGTGTGAAATAAAAGGGGTTACTTTGGAGGAACAGGGAGTGGCCTTGTTCCCTGATGCTCCCACAGAGCGGGGAATCAAACACTTGATGGAGCTAATCCGTGGGGTGAAGGAAGGGTACGATGCTTATGCGGTTTTTGTGATTCAAATGAAGGGGACTCATACCTTCTCCCCTCACGATCGAATGCACCCGGAATTTGGAGAAGCGGTGAGAGAGGCCAAGAACAATGGGGTGAAGTTGTTGGCGCTGGAATGCGATGTGACCCCGGAGCGACTTTTCTTACCGAAGGAGGCAAAGTCTATTCCCGTGGTTCTATCCTCCGCCCATGACCGATAAAAACCTATGATTTCAATTAAAACTGTTTAAGAAAGTCGTAAGAAAAAGCCCGAACCTTTGTTAAGATTTCTAAGCTATCCTTATACATACAGGAGGGGAAAGATGAAGATCTTAGTATGTGACGATGACCGGGAGATTGTGAATGCCATTGAGGTGTACCTAAACAACGAAGGATACGAAGTGTTGAAAGCCTATGACGGGTTGGAAGCTCTCCGTATTCTGGATCATGAAGAGGTACATTTGGTGCTGATGGATATCATGATGCCAAATCTGGATGGACAGCGGGCCACCATGAAGATTCGGGAAGAAAAAAACATTCCCATCATCATGCTTTCGGCGAAAAGTGAGGATTACGATAAAATCACGGGGCTGAATTTAGGCGCCGACGATTACATCACCAAGCCCTTCAATCCTTTGGAGCTGATCGCCCGGGTGAAAAGCCAGCTGAGACGGTATGTGAATCTGGGCAGCCTGGAGAAAAAGACAGGAGTCTGCAAAACCGGAGGGTTGATCATTGATGACGAATCCAAGCAAGTGAATTTGGATGGAGAGCAGGTGGTGGTAACGCCCATCGAGTATGGAATTCTAAAATTTCTTACGGAAAATGCTGGCAAGGTATTCTCTATGGAGCAAATTTATGAAGCGGTTTGGAAAGAACCTGCCTTTAATCCGGAAAACACGGTGGCGGTTCACATTCGTCGCATACGAGAAAAGATTGAAATTGATCCCAAGAATCCAAGATATTTAAAGGTGGTGTGGGGAATTGGATACAAAATCGAAAAACTTTAATCAAAAAGGCAACGGCAGAAATAAAGGAGGGCTATACCCTTTGATGTTCATCTTGTGTGGATTGGGATTCCTGGCCTTCGTGGCGGGGTTGATTGCCTTGCAAGTGGCGCCGTACCACTATGGAGGTTCCTATTTCGGAGCCGGGCTGGACTATTTCTTGAATAGCATGTGGGATGCAAACAGGGGTTCCTATGGAAATCCTTGGGGTTGGAGCATGCTGGGAGCAGGAGTCTTTATGGTAGGGGGGGCTTTGGTGGCCCTGGGCTCTTTTATCTATCTTTGTGTTCGAGTAGGAGACCGGGATTCTGAGGGAAAAATTATTCTCCGGGGAATCGACCGTTGGTATACGGAAATACAACTTTTCATGGTAGGCGGAATTTTCGTCTTGTTTGGAATCATTTATGTGCGATTTACCTATGAGCTTATAGAAAAAATTATTTATACCGGCAACATAAGTTTCCATCCCATGATTCCCTTTGCGGGGATGGGAATGGTTGGAAGTCTGACGGCATCCATCGCTTTGATTGCTGGATTGTCGGGAGCCTATTTGGGCTTGTGGTTCCTTCTCTCTATGGTGAAAAAACTGAAGGCGGGAACTTTTCTTCGTCAGTCTCTGACTGCCATCTTCGTTTTGTTTCTCCATCGGATCTTTTTCCGAAGCGGAAGCACCATGCAGAAGGTAGTGATTGCTTCTATTTTATTAATACTATTGTCCGCCACCGTATTTTTGGCACCGGTGGTGCTGGTGGTGGTCCTGGTGTTCGCCCCGAAATATGTGCGAAAGTACGATGCCATTAAGCAGGGGGTGGAAGAAGTGCGAAACGGAAACCTGACCTATCAGATTCCGGTGCCGGAAGGAGATCATTCTGAGTTGGACGACATTGCCCGCAACATCAATCAGATTTCCGAAGCGGTGAATATCACCGTGCAAAACGAATTAAAAAACCAACGGATGAAGGCGGAATTGATATCCAATGTATCTCATGATTTGAAGACTCCCTTAACCTCTATGGTGACCTATATCGACCTACTAAAGCAGGAAGGATTGGGCAGTCCCAGAGCGACGGAGTACTTGGGTGTTTTGGACAACAAAACCAATCGACTGCGCCAATTGACGGAGGACCTGTTTGAAGCGGCCAAAGCCGCCAGCGGGGCCATGCCGGTGAGACTGGAAAAAGTAGAGTTGATTTCGTTAATCAACCAAGGGCTGGGAGAGCTGGATGAAGGAATCAATGAATCCGGCTTGGAATTCATCCTAAACAACCAAAAGGAAAAATATTATGTGTGGGCTGACGGCCAGCTAATGTGGCGTGTGATGGAAAACATTCTGGGCAACGTTCTGAAATATGCCCAGCCGGACACGCGGGTCTATATGGATGTTCGAGAAGAAGTGGGAGGCGAAGGAGCAGAACCGGATATGGTTATCTTCGAAGTGAAGAATATCTCTCGCCAGTCTTTGAACATCGATGCCGAGGAATTGATGGAACGATTCAAGAGGGGAGATGAAGCCCGCAGCTCCGATGGCAGCGGCTTGGGTCTCAGCATCGCCAAGGATTTGGTGAAGCTTCAAAAGGGGGTATTTGAAGTAAAAATAGACGGAGATTTGTTCAAGAGTATCGTAGTGCTCAATCGCTATCTGGAATCAGAGGACTCGAAGGATGAGAATTCTCCCAAGCCTCCAACGGAGACTCTTCAAGAGGAGTCGTAATCTCCGTCAAATGCTGCCAATAACGCACCGGCATGAAATTCCTTTGGCATTTCCTGTTGGTGCGTTGTTTTATTGCAATGGTTTCGAAGTAGGTTTTCCAAAGGGCCCGAACTTGTTTCTCCTCCTGAGATAGGGGAGGAAGATCATCCGGGGTAAAAGTAGTAATCACATATTCTCCTTGAGATGAAACCAAGGCTTTGGCCCGGCGGGTGTCGTGCATGATGAAGTTCTCTTGTGAAAACCGATCGCAAAAGTGGTGAGCCAGAAGCTGAGTCACATCGTGGTCCGGGGTGATGGGAGCATAGAGAATGTCTCCTGTCATTTGGGAAAACCGAACCAACCCTTGAAGGCGATGAACTTCAAAGGAAACCTTTTTCTCCATTTTTGTAAAACGGGCCACTACGGGATGGCCATGATACATGCCGATGGAAGAGCCCTTTCGAAACCCCAGAACCAAATAGTCCAGTAGGATTTTTTCTTTATCCGGGTCCGACGATAGAAACCCCCGGTAGAGTCGAATTTGGTCGTATCCCGAAAACTTCTTCTCTATGGCATGGTACACTTTTTCCGCCATTTCCGGATTTGTCTCCACCTGAGTAGCCTGAGATGTGAAGGAATGCTGGTAGGTAGAGGATGGCTGAATATCATGAGCCGGCTCCCGGTAATAGTGGTGGTGAATGCAAGTCAGGAATCCTTCCCAAGTTTTATCATATAGATAGTCCATCATTGAGTACCTCCTGTCAATTCCGGAAACAGGGAATGACGCAATAAACCAGTGGTGTTATCTTGTAGCCAAGAGATCTGAGGATCTTCCGGCGGAATCAATCTTCCCCGGATTTTATCTTCATTCAGCAACCCTTGTGCGGTTTTCAATTCCTGGGCACGAATATACTCCGGTACCACATCCCGGCCACCATAATACTTGCCATTACAGGTAAGAAAAAACTTAGCCCTTTTCAAAACCACCCCGATTCGTTTCAGGTCTTCATATTGTACATGGGAAACCTTTCGCTGATTCATGATGCGAAGGGCGGATTGAACCCCTACGCCGGGAATCCGTAACAGCTCTTCAAAAGTCACCTTGTTGATTTCCATGGGAAAATGGTGGATGTTTCGAAGAGCCCAGGTGATCTTAGGGTCCAGCTCCGGATCCAGATTGGTTTCTTTATCGGTGAACAACTCGCTGGCTTCAAATCCATAAAAACGAAGGAGCCAGTCCGCCTGGTATAGCCGGTGTTCTCGGGCCAACGGAGGCTTGCTATAAAGGGAGGGCAGAATAGGCGAATCTACCAGGGGTACATAAGCACTGAAATATACCCGTTTCACCAGGAAGGTGTGATACAGTTTTTCTGAGGTAAGAAGGATTTGCTGGTCCGATTCACCGGAGGCTCCCACCATCATTTGGGTGGTCTGTCCGGCGGGGGCAAAAGTCTCCTGGCGAGTGAGGGATGGGAAATTCGCCTTTTTTCCTTCTTCCTCCGGGAGGAAAAAGGAATCCCCGCCGCCCAAAGAGGCGAGAGGAGAAGCCGGCTTGTTTTTGAACATGGTGCCGGGGCCGGAGAGAGAGCGCTGTCCCATAAGGGTGCCGGTGATTTGTCGCATGGGAGAGAAGATGGCGCTGGGTTTTTTTTGGGGAGCCAGTCGAGCCAACCCCTCGGGAGAAGGCACTTCCAGGTTAATGCTGAGACGATCTGCCAACAGTCCCAATTGATGTACCAACACTGGATCGATACCCGGGATGATTTTGGCATGAATGTATCCTCCAAAGGAGTATTCCCTTCGAAGAAGGCGAAGACTCTCCACCATCCGCTCCGCCGTTTGGTCCGGAGATCCGTCTACGGCGGAGCTGAGGAACAAACCCTCGATGTAATTTCTTCGGTAGAAGGAGAAGGTCAACTCCGCCAACTCCCTGGGTTCAAAGGCAGTACGGGGAATGGCGTTGGACCGCCGGTTCACGCAGTAGGCACAGTCGTAAACGCAATGGTTGGAAAGCAGCACTTTTAATAAAGAGATGCAACGGCCGTCTCTGGACCAACTATGACAAATACCGGCGCTGCTGGCACTGCCCAACCCGCCTTGATTGCGACGGCCCACTCCACTGCTGGAACAGGACACATCATACTTGGCACCTTCTGCCAGCAAGGTCAGTTTCTCCAAAATTTGCGGCTCCATCTTGTCTCCTTCCATGTCATGCCATGACTATGGGAATATTATATCAAGAAAAGAACATAAGTTCAATACATGTGTTCGAAAAACTGTGTTCGAAAAACTCTCCGGGCCCCTGGATTTACAAAGACTCCTTCGGATGGTACAATTCATCTATTAAGAAAAGGAGGAGACAGGGTTGATGGAGAGACAAAAGCTCATTATATTGGACAAAGGCGCCCACAACAACCAGCGAGAGGCAAAGATTGCCCGCAACGCAGGAGTCTATTGTGAGGTGCTTCTTTTTGATACGAATCGGGATTGTAGTCAGGGCCACGCCGTATGGGTCATTGGCGAAGAAGAGGAACCTTTGACAGAATGGGAACGAGAGTACTTGGAAAAAATGGAAATCCCGGTACAATGCCGTGTGGGAAATATGGACGAGGATTCCTTGATAGAGCTTCTGAAAACGCAAGGTTTTCGCCAGGATTGGACCATGGAATTGTTCATCCAGGACGAAGTGGAAAAGATTCGAAAACAAGTGGGGCCGGATAAAATACTTTGTGCTCTTTCCGGGGGTGTGGATAGTGCAGTGTGTGCCGCATTGGTCCATAAAGCGGTGGGAGAGCAGCTGGTCTGTGTGTTTGTGGATCACGGTCTGATGCGAAAAGGAGAGCCGGAGCTGGTACAGGAGATTTTTGCCAAACAGTTCGGTATGAATCTAATTACAGTGCAAGCACAAGACCGTTTCTTATCCAAGCTGGAAGGAGTGGCGGACCCAGAGCAAAAGAGAAAGATTATCGGAGAGGAATTCATTCGAGTGTTTGAAGAGGAATCCGGAAAGCTGGGAAAGATTCCATATCTGGTTCAGGGTACCATTTATCCGGATATCATTGAGAGTATTTCCAACAAAGGCGTGGTGAAGTCCCATCATAATGTGGGGGGCCTTCCGGAAGACATGGAGTTTCAGTTGGTAGAGCCGGTGAAGTGGCTCTTCAAGGATGAAGTGCGCAAAGTAGGAGAAGCCCTTGGACTACCCAAAGAGCAGGTATGGAGGCAACCTTTCCCGGGGCCCGGATTGGGAGTTCGAGTCATCGGAGCCATTACCAGAGAGCGGCTCACTATGGTTCGGGAAGCGGACGCTATCTTTAGGGAAGAAATTGGGTTGGCGGGGCTAGACCGGGAAATCTGGCAGTACTTTGCACTGGAGCCGGATGCCAAATCTACCGGTGTGAAGGACGGAAAACGAACCTTTGAACAGGTGATTTGCTTGCGGGCTGTCCAATCCAGCGACGCCATGAGTGCAGAGATTGCGGAGCTGCCATATCCGTTACTGCGAAAGATTGCCTGCCGCATCGCCGAAGAGGTGGAGGGGGTCAACCGAGTGGTCTACGACATTACACCCAAACCTCCCGGAACAATAGAGTGGGAATAGTATCCATATCGCCGCAATCCTTTGAAATAAAGGGTTGCGGTTTTTCTTATGTGCAGCGGCCAACTTTTAGACAACTAATTCCGGCCAGTACAGTCGTGGAGATTAAGTAAAGATGCAGAATGGATAAAAGATGTGGATACAAACATAATTCCAGATGTGATATGCTTAGAGACAGAATAAAGCCATAGGAATTAAGAGGAGAGTAGTGTAATGGGAATCAAGAATATCAGAGCAAATAAATTTCCCCTATTAATATTTGGATTATTTTTATGTGTAATGCTGATTACTACTGGGTTATCAGGATGCAGTGGTGGGAAGGAAAAACCTGATACAGGTAATGAAAATATTGTAATAGATTTAATTGAGCAATCAAGTCCATTTTTTTTCAGAGGGACTCCTCAAGAGTTGTACTTGGGAGAGGCAACGCAAGAATCTTTCTTAGACCAAGGGGTAGAGATTAAATACCTTGGTTCGTTCAATGATGGTGAAGCTTTCTATTTATTCCTTGACGTAATAGACATCGATGGTGATTTCTTTGGTGATATATTTACTGGGCGTAATTTTTCCATAAATGAATATGATTTCTTTGAAAAAACAGGATATACCGACAGTAAAATATATGAGGTTATTTCCTGGGATAAAGATGAAGGTCGGGCTACATTATGTATTGAGTATATAGGATTACTAGAAGAAACTAATATTTCTTTTCATATTTATTCTATGAGCGTAAACGCAACGCCCAACTCTAATAACATAACAGGAGATTGGGAAATCAAATTCGCTATAAATAACTCATTAACAAAAAAGCTGGAGGCAGACAAAACCGTTCCTTTTAAAGGGCATGAATTTTTAGTAAAAAGAGCCGTTATTTCACCGATTAATACTACTTTATTTGCTTCAAGAGAGGATGTCCCGAAAGAGATTAGTAGGATGAATCGAGATGATATAGAGATAAAGATTGTATATGAGGATGGAGATAAAACTATTATCCCAAAAGAATCTGGATATATCCATAAAAATCAAAAGGGCTATATGTTTAGGATCCCTTACACTGCAGAAAATTTTGAGAATATTGAGGGGCTGGAAATTAATGGGGTACTCTTCCCTGTTGTAGAGAAAGAGTAAATGAAAATGAAGAACAAAGAAGTAAAAAGAAGTATCCTGAGATTATCAAAAGCGGGAAAAAAGCCCATAGATTATTTATACCAATTATATTTTACACTATCGTATCCGATTCATGTAATCGCAGGGACGCATTTTATTGAGTTCAATTGTTATGGGCAAGTGAATATGTGTTTGAAATGGATTAAAGAAGGTATGAAAGATCCTGCTAAAGCAATGGCAAACAAGAATATTGAAAATATCCCACCAAGCTTAATAAAATATTTTGATTGGGAATCAAAAGAAGCCGTAGATGAGAGCCTACCAAACGATTGAAAGTGAAATGTTTGATGAAAAGTTGTTAAAGATGCTCGTGTGACATTATAGTTGACTAGAGTGACAACAAACAGGTACTCTGGCTCTATTGTCTATGCCTTATGCCGAAGGAGATTAAAATGGAGAGCAGAGTTGGAAAGTTCTGTATATACTTAATGGTTATTATGCTTCCAGTCCTATTCGCTTCCTGCAGTGGCCCTTCCCTGCCTAGCGATGATGTTGTTTTAGATGAAGAAATTGTTAGTGATAAACCCACTATCCCCGAAAACATGGCGGAAGGCATAGAGTATCTTTATGACTTTCGTTTTTCAGATCGATACGATGCCAATATTACGGATGACTTTTCTTTTGTTTTGCCTGACAGTGCCAGCCCAATACCTGGCATACTTTTTTTGTTTGAGAAGTATCAAAGTGCATTGGAAGCAGCAAAAGAATTTTCGCAGGATGGTGACGGTATGGTCCCTTATATTCATAAGAAATATTGGTACACCTTAGATGCGGGAGGGTTAATGATTGGTACGGATTATTACGAACCGGACAATGTTGAGTATATATCTTACTTGTGGGCTGATGTCGAAGGTGTGAAGACAAATAGAGACATTCTTGTAGGAAGTACGGAACAAGAGCTTCTGTCTTCTTATATGGATGATTTATATTACCTAAACAAGGAGGAGGCCTTGTCAGAAACGGGGTTTATTGGATATCAAGAAGAAAATATAGAAAGCCTCGATAAGAATAGTGACTTTGAATACGCATACATGTGGCAACCTTTTGCACCGGAAACCAATGAAATAAGGGACATTACCTTTTATATAAAAAATGGAAAAGTGGCCGCAATAGAAATGATTCGACCCTTCGAACTTCGTTATGTGTATGGGTATGACAGAGACGCGGGGCTGCAACACACAGCGGAAAAAAGAAAAAATTAACGCACGGTTTTCTCAGATTATGGGAGGCAGAAGCGGCAGTAGCCCTATCCGGATCTCTTCTTGGCGAATGGTTGATCTTAGGCTTGACTCTGAATGATTTGACTATATAATTTTAGTGAATCATATTATCAAAAGATTTGTGAAGTACTCATTTGACGAAAAGGGAGGAATTATTGTGGAACTTATTACAAATTTAAACAGTACTGTTAATGGTATTGTTTGGGGTCCGCCGATGCTTATCCTATTGGTAGGAACAGGAATCATACTTACTTTTAGATTAAAGGCACTTCAATTTTCCAATCTTCTTTATGCGCATAAAATGGTTTTCAAAAAAAATGAAGGCGTAGAAGGAGACATTACAAATTACCAGGCATTAACCACTGCACTTGCAGCAACCATTGGTACAGGTAATATAGCAGGAGTTGCTACGGCAATCGCAGCCGGCGGACCAGGTGCAGTATTCTGGATGTGGGTAACCGGATTGGTGGGTATGGCCACAAAATATGCAGAAGCCGTGCTGGCGGTTAAATACAGAGAAAAAGATAAAAGAGGAGAAATGGCAGGAGGCCCCATGTACTACATCGAAAAAGGTCTTGGGTTGAAATGGCTGGCAGTTCTTTTCGCTTTTTTTGGAGCTATTGCAGCTTTTGGTATTGGCAACATGGTGCAGGCAAACTCAGTTGCTGATGCTATTTATACTACTTTTGGTGTGCAACACTGGATTACCGGACTTATACTTGTTATTTTCACGGGAATCGTTCTATTAGGCGGAATTAAAAGTATCGGAAAAGTTACTGCTTATATCGTTCCCATTATGGCAGTTTTTTACATTTTGGGAGGTAGTGTTGTTATTATTTTGAATGCTGCATATGTTCCAGCGGCTTTTGCGTCCATCTTTTCAGATGCATTTACCGGGAATGCGGTAGCTGGCGGGGCCTTAGGAACAGTTATCAGGTACGGTGTTGCTCGTGGTGTATTTTCTAACGAAGCTGGTCTCGGTTCTGCTCCCATAGCAGCAGCAGCAGCTCGGACAGATCACCCGGTTAGACAGGCGCTTGTCAGTATGACCCAAACATTTATCGATACTTTAGTTGTGTGTTCATTTACAGCTCTTTCGATTCTTTCATCAGGCCTTGTGGGAACCATAAACCCTGATACAGGAGCCGCTTACACCGGCGCCGCCTTAACAACCGTTGCTTTCAATGAAGCGATTCCAGGTATTGGAGGAATCATTGTTGCGGTTGGTATTGTTTTCTTTGCGTATTCGACGATTCTGGGCTGGTCATATTATGGTGAAAAATGTCTGGAATATCTTGTGGGTGAAAAGGGTGTCATACTTTATAGAGTAATATTCGTATCATTTATCATGGTTGGAGCATTAAGTGGTCTTCAGTTCATCTGGGATCTTGCAGATACCATGAATGGTTTAATGGCTCTTCCAAACCTGATTGGTTTGCTTGGTTTAAGTGGAATTGTTGTAAAAGAAACAAAAGATTATATGGAAAAAATAAAAGCAAAAGAAGAAAAATAGTTAAATACATAGACCAGGAGGTGAATGTGTCGGAAGTAGCCATTATCTATTGCGGCAGTTATGAATACAGCGAAGTGAAAAGCGCCGTGGAAAGGGGCTTTTCCTTGTTGGGTGGTCCATGGGCTTTTGTTCAGCCTAGGGAAAAAATTCTGCTGAAACCTAACTGGCTATCCGCAGATCCTCCGGAAAAATGCGTTACGACACATCCGGCGGTTTTCAAGGCGGTATCCGAAGTGTTGCAGTCTGCCGGGGCCGAACTTTCCTATGGAGATTCTCCGGCTTTCCAAAGTCCGGAGGCCGTCTCAAAACGGACCGGGATATTCGCCGTTGCGGAAGAATTGAAAATACCCCTGGCTGATTTCAAGGCAGGCGTAGAAGTCTATTTTAAAGAGGGCTATCAAAACAAGAAATTCTATATCGCCAATGCAGTCCAAGAAAATGATGGGGTCATCAGCCTTCCCAAAATGAAAACTCACGGATTTCAAAGAATGACCGGTGCGGTAAAAAATCAGTTCGGATGCATACCCGGAGTTCGAAAAGGGGAATTTCATGTGAAAATACCGGATTCATATGACTTTGCCAAAATGTTGGTGGACTTGAATTCATATATAAATCCCCGGCTATATATTATGGATGGCATTTTTGCCATGGAAGGGAATGGACCCAGAGGAGGCAGTCCAAGAAAAATGAATGTTCTTCTTTTTTCCGCCGATCCCATTGCTCTGGATGCCACCGCATGTAGGCTGATGAATTTGGACCCCGGGTTGGTTCTTACGAATCAAGCCGGGATGGAAATGGGAGCAGGGACATTTCTGGCCCAAGACATTCAAATCCTAGGAGACTCCATGGAACCTCTCATAGCCATGGATTTTGATGTAAACCGAAAACCGGAAAAACCTTTCAAGCGAAATGGGAGTATGCAGCTTATTAAAAACGCCATTACTCCAAGACCCTATATTATGGAAGAGCATTGCATCAAGTGTGGTGTCTGTGTGAATATGTGTCCGGTAGATCCCAAAGCAATCGATTGGCATGACGGGAATCAGAATCATCCTCCTACCTATAAGTATGACAGGTGCATCCGTTGTTATTGTTGCCAGGAACTTTGTCCCGAAAGCGCAATCTACATAAAAAAGCCACTTGTACGCAGGCTTTTTTGTAGGAGGACCTAAAAGGCAGAGGAAAGGAGAGGGAAAAAGAGTCATGGATATTTTGGTGAATGAAACCGGGAATACGGGAAAGTGTTCTGTTGGAATTCTGGTTATGGAAAATGTACAGAACCTGTCTTCAGAAGATCGGTTGCGAGTTGTGCGGCAGGATCTGGAAGATACCATACGATCGAAGTATGCTGGGGCAACGCGGAATGAACTGAAATCTCAACATCCCATGGACACCTATATTTCATATTATAAGAAATTCGGATATACCTATCATGTGTTGCTTCAGTTGGAATCGGTGATCAATGGCAAGTCCGTTCCCTCCGGAGCACCATTGGTGGAAGCCATGTTTATGGCGGAGCTAAAGAACATGGTTCTGACAGCGGCTCATGACCTGGAAAAAATAGACCTCCCCATGAGTTTGAGAATCTCAACGGGGGAAGAGAGTTTTACCACATTGAGTGGTCGCAGTGTAATCACGATACCTGATGATATGATGATTGTGGATCGGAAAAGTGTTCTTTCCAGTATTCTTCGGGGTCCGGATTCCCGAACCGCCATCACGGCCCAAACAACCAGTGTGGTTTACACTGCATATGCGCCTTTTGGAATAGAAGAACCGTTGGTGTATGAACATATGAGAGATATTGAATCTTATGTTCGTATGGTTTCAGAAAATGCCGTTACAAGTTGGAATCAGGTTTTTTAAAACATACAGATAAAAATAGAGGTTGACAAAGAGAGGTTAGATGTACTAAACTGGCCTTGGTTAGATGAGACTAAC
Source organism: uncultured Oscillospiraceae bacterium (assembly GCA_964489555.1). Taxonomy (GTDB): domain Bacteria; phylum Bacillota; class Clostridia; order Peptostreptococcales; family Anaerovoracaceae; genus JAAZGD01. The sequence continues at coordinate 99,308 of CAZAZF010000006.1, forward strand.
CAAGGCCAGTTTAGTACATCTTTTTTTCACATGGACAAATCTTCAGGTGAAGAGGCTATGAATTTTTAAGACAACTACAGCCAAAAGTATATTTTCTTTAAACAATCAGAACTTATAAAACAAAACCTTAAATAACCCCTAAATAAAACTTAAAACAGGAGGCAAAAAGATGCCAAAAGAAAAAAGCACTTTTATTTTAAAAAGATTCGCGCCATATATGGGGGAAAAGAAAATACTTCTGCCCATATCATTGATATTGTCGGGTATTTCCGCCGCGCTGAATGTTTTGCCCTTTGTTCTCGTTTGGTATATCGTTCGTGACATTTTAACCACTCCACAAGTAATTAATGTCTCACAAATCAGCCTTTATGCATGGCTTGCTTTTGCAAGCGCAATTGGCGGAATCGTCCTCTATTTTTGTGCACTTATGAGCTCGCATCTTGCCGCCTTCCGCGTGGAAGTGGGACTCCAAAAAGTGGGGATGAAAAAAGTGCTGGCTATGCCCCTTGGATTTTTCGATCAGCAGGCCAGCGGCCGAATCCGTAAAATTGTAAACGATGGTGCGGGAACAACACACTCGTTTTTGGCCCATCAACTACCGGATATGGCTGCCACTCTTGTCTCTCCGGTCATTCTTTTGGCGTTAATTTTTGTGGTGGATTGGCGAATGGGGACGGCTTCTCTCATCCCCATTGTATTGGGGTTCATTACAATGAGTTTTATGATGACTGCTGAGGGCAAGAAATTTCAACAAACCTACTTTGATTCCCTGGAAGAAATGAGCGCGGAATCAGTAGAGTACATCCGCGGCATTCCTATAGTTAAAACATTTGGGCAAACCATTTTTTCTTTCAAGCGGTTTTATAATAGCATCATAAAATATAAAGAAATGGTTCATGCTTATACCGTTCTCTGGAGACGTCCGATGTCCTTTTATACTGCGGTAATGCAGTCTGCAGCATTTTTTCTGATCCCTATGGGCATCTTTTTGATTAATAATGGCGAGAACCTTTCTCTGGTGTTTGCCAATTTTATCTTTTATATTTTGATATCACCAACTTTCACATTGCTTCTAATGAAGTCTATGTATTTTCGACAGAATGCTATGATTGCGGAGCAAGCCATCGACAGACTGGACAGCCTTTTGAGTTATCCGGAGATGCGATACGGCGAATCCGTAAAAAATATTTCCAATTACAATCTTGAGTTTAAAGATGTTGTGTTTTGTTATAACGGTACTGATAAACCCGCTATTAATAAAATAAGTTTTAAATTAGAAGAAGGGGAGACACTTGCCCTTGTCGGTGCGTCCGGTAGTGGGAAAACATCTATCGCAAGACTTGCTGCCCGATTTTGGGATGCCGACGAAGGGGAGATCCTAATAGGTGGAGTCAATATTAAGGATTTTTCGAAAAAAGAGTTGATGGATAATATTTCTTTTGTTTTTCAAAACACAAAGCTGTTCAAAGGTTCGTTACGAGAAAACATTGTTTTTGGAAAAGAGAATGTTAGAGAGACGGACATTGACAAAGCAATCGAGCTTTCGCAGTCAAAAGAGATTATTAATAGTCTGCCAAATGGTCTTGAGACCATAATAGGATCGGAAGGAACATTTCTCTCGGGCGGGGAGCAACAGAGAATTGCTCTCGCCAGAGCAATTGTAAAAGATGCTCCGATTGTTCTTTTAGACGAAGCCACAGCCTTTGCAGATCCTGAAAACGAACACCTGATTCAAAAGGCTCTCAAGGAACTCAGTAAGGGGAAAACAACGCTTATGATAGCACATCGTCTGACAAGTGTTCAGAACGTGGACAAAATTCTAGTGGTTGATAGCGGAACAATTGTAGAATCCGGGTCACACATAGAGTTGCTAGCCAAGAGAGGTCTTTATAAAACTATGTGGGATGAATACCAAAAAACAATTGCGTGGAAAATTGGCGTAATGGACACCCCGTCCAGAGAAGGGCAAAACAGAGGAGGAGAGAAATGATTAAGTTTTTCCAAAATAAATATGCAATGTCAGAAAAAGGGGCTAAGGATCTGCTACGGTCGATTATCTGGACCACCTTTATGGACATTAGCTTTATGTTACCGGTAGTTCTCAGCTTTAAATTCCTGGACGAGTGCATGCAGTTGTTGCTGGGTAATACCGGCAATATGGATGGCCGTGTTCTTTATTACGTTATTATGTCTGTTTCCTTTTTCGTTGTCATGTATGTGATTGCATATTTTCAATATGATTCTACTTATACCAAGATTTATGAAGAAAGCGCCCGAAGGCGAATCGGTCTGGCCGAAACTCTCCGGAAATTACCGTTAGCTTTTTTTGGCAAAAAAGATATTGCCGATTTAAGTTCGATGATTATGGAAGATGCGACACAAATTGAACAGCTTTTTTCTCATGCCGTTCCTCAGCTTTATGCAGCAGGATTAACGATTTCTGTCATGAGTTTGGTGATGCTCATTTACAACTGGATGCTCTTCCTTGCTATGTTCTGGGTGGTTCCGGTTTCTGCTTTAATCTTTTATCTGTCGAAAAAGCTACAAAAACGAATGCATATGGAACTCTACCATGTTAAAAGGAATATTTCAGACAATGTTCAAGAAGGACTGGACTCCATCCATGAGATAAAGGCCTATAATAAAGAGTCGGACTATTTGAGAACTTTAAATGCAAAATTGGATAATTACGAAAAATTCATGATAAAAGGGGAATTATTGATTGGCGCATTTATCAACTTCTCACATGTAATCTTGACGCTTGGTCTTCCAACCGTTATATTGACGGGAGCTTACCTGTTGTCAACAGGCTCCGTAAGCGTTTTTACATATCTTGTGTTTTTAGTTGTCACGGCACGAATATATAATCCCATCATGGAAACAATGAATAACCTGGCGCTACTTATGTTCTTAGGTGTTCGTATAGCACGTATGAAAGAGATGGACGCGATGCCAAGGCAAGAGGGGAGGACGGAGTTTTCTCCTAAAAGTTACGACATCGAGTTTAAAGAAGTTGATTTTTCCTATCAAGACGATGTGCAAACATTAAAGAATATCAGTTTCAGCGCAAAACAAGGTGATGTAACGGCGCTTGTTGGCCCTTCGGGAGGCGGAAAAAGCACCGTAGCAAAGCTTTCGGCCCGTTTTTGGGATATTAGCAAAGGGACCATAACCTTGGGTGGCGAAGACATATCCCTAATTGATCCCGAAGTACTCCTGAACAGTTTTTCCATCGTTTTCCAGGATGTCACTCTGTTCAACTCAAGCGTTATGGAAAACATTCGATTGGGGAAGAAAAATGCGTCTGATGAAGAAGTCATGCAGGCAGCTCGTGTCGCACAGTGTGATGAATTTGTAAAGAGGCTATCCCAAGGATATGACACGCTGATTGGCGAAAACGGTGAAAGATTGTCTGGTGGCGAACGACAACGCATATCCATTGCAAGAGCAATATTAAAAGATGCTCCTATTATTCTGCTAGATGAGGCCACGGCTTCTTTGGATGCAGAAAATGAAAGTAAAATTCAAAATGCTCTTAGCGAACTCGTTCGAAATAAGACTGTCCTAATTATCGCCCATCGCATGAGAACTGTATTGGGCGCCGACAAGATAGTCTTTATTAAGAACGGTTCTATTGTAGAAATGGGGAAACCTATGGATCTTAAAGAAAATCAAGGATTTTTTGCCTCGATGCTAGAAACACAGCACCAAACACTTTTTTCGTAAAATGGAAGCAAAGAAATAGCTGGGCGTCGAAGTTATCGCTGAAGCTTGTCTGAACATTTGCACCGCTGAAGGGCCCGGAAACTTTCGTCACTAAGATCGTGTTCGATCTTACAGGCGTCTATGCGTGCAATAGAGGGATTAACACCTAGGGAAATTAGAAAATCCGCTAAAAATTTGTGTCTTTCATACATAGCCGTCGCAACTTTCTTCCCTTTATCGGTTAGAAAAATCATGTGGTCTTTATCCATGGTAATGTAGCCGCTTTCTCTTAGTTTTTTCGTTGCAAAAGAAACACTGGGTTTGGTTACATTTAATTCTTCGGCAATGTCGATAGAGCGGATATAGCCATACTTCTCTTGTAGCATAAGCATCATTTCAAGATAATCTTCAGCCGATTTATTAATTTCCATGTCTTGCCACCTCCCTTAATACAAAGCTAACATAATTTACAAATGAAAGCAATGTTTGAGGGGTAAAGAAAGATTGTTATAAAAATATAAAACTTGATATAATTGTTTGACAAGAAGAGTTAGAGGTGCTAAACTACAGTTGGTTAGCCTTTACTAACCAACTGTAGTTTAGTTTGAGGGGGTTTCAATATGCGTTTTGGGAGAAGATATGGAGCCGGGAAATGTTGTAAGTGCCGATGTGATAGTGTGCCCTTCATGGGCAATGGCGATACAAAGATCATACGAGGAATCGCCGGACATGATATGATGCGTCGACATTTGGCGGAGATGGGATTTGTAACTGGAGAACCAATTACTATGATATCCCAATATGGAGGTAATGTCATATTGCAGGTGAAGGGCTTTAGAGTGGCGTTAGACAAAAAGCTGGCGCGCAGGATAATTGTTTAGGAGGAATGGTATGAAAACATTGAAAGAAACCAATGTGGGAGAGACAGTAGTGGTAACGAAGTTAAATGGGGCCGGTGCTGTGGCGAAACGAATCATGGATATGGGAGTCACCAAAGGAGTGGAAATTTATGTTAGGAAAGTCGCTCCCTTGGGAGATCCTATTGAGATTTGCCTGCGCGGGTATGAGTTATCTATCCGCAAGAAGGATGCAGAGTTAATAGAAGTCGAGTAATTTTTTTCGGATTAGGTTAAACATGACTAACCGACAAAGTGAGGAGGAGGACAAAATGGGCATTACCATAGCGCTAGCGGGAAATCCGAATAGCGGGAAAACAACGTTATTTAATAGTTTGACGGGTTCTTCGCAACGAGTAGGAAATTGGCCGGGTGTAACCGTGGAAAAGAAAGAAGGAAAATTGAAGGGGCACAAGGATGTGACGATTCAGGATCTCCCCGGTATTTATTCACTGTCGCCTTATACATTAGAAGAGGTAGTGACAAGGAGATATTTGGCGAACGAACGACCTGACGCAATCATTAACATCATTGATGGCACAAATCTTGAGAGAAATCTATATTTGACAACTCAAATTCTCGAGTTGGGAATTCCGACAATCATCGCCGTTAACATGATTGATGTGGTTCAAAAAAATGGAGATTCGTTTAACCTTGCCAATCTTGAAGATGCGCTGGGGGCTGAGGTTTTAGAGATTTCTGCTTTGAAAGGAATAGGAATCAACGAGTTAATCACGAGGTCGATAGAATTGGTGAATCAGGCTAGGCCTAAAGAAATATCTTCTGTCTTTGAGGGTACGGTGGAACATGCCATTGCCCACATTGAGGAGTCATTGGAAAGTGTGCTAAGCTCCAAGCCTCTCCGATGGTATGCCATAAAAGTGTTTGAGAGAGATGAAAAAGTGCTAGAGGAATTGGGTTTGGAGGAAACATTGTCGTCTCACCTGGAGGAGCATATCCGATTTTGTGAAGAAGAGTATCAGGACCGGGCTGAAAGCATTATTACCGACCAGAGGTACTTGTATATTTCTAAGCTGGTAAAGACTGTAATGAAAAAAAATGTAGACAGAATGGAAGCAAGCTGGTCAGACCGAATTGATCGCGTTATCACAAATCGAATTCTAGCTTTGCCCATATTTGCGTTAGTAATGTTCTTTATATACTACATTTCAATTTCAACAGTTGGGGGTTATGCAACGGATTGGGCTAATGACACCTTTTTCGGAGAATTGGTAGCAGGAAATTTGAATGATTGGTTTGAAGCAACCTCGGTGGCTCCCTGGTTAAGCGGGTTGATTGTGGAAGGAATCATTGGAGGCGTAGGGGCGGTTATGGGTTTTGTGCCACAAATGTTTATTTTATTTTTACTTCTCTCCATTTTTGAAGAAATTGGATATATGGCTAGAGTAGCTTTTATAATGGACCGGATTTTTCGAAAATTTGGGTTAAGCGGGAAAAGCTTTATTCCCATGCTTATTTCTTCCGGGTGCGGAGTCCCGGGAATAATGGCATGCCGAACTATCGAAAATGAACGAGATCGCAGGATGACAATCATGACCACAACATTTGTCCCGTGTGGGGCAAAAATGCCGATAGTAGCCCTTCTGGCAGGTGCATTATTTGGGGGGAGTGGATTGATTGCTACTTCTGCATATTTCATAGGTGTTGGTTCTGTAATCGTGAGTGGTATTATCTTAAAAAAGACAAGGCCTTTTGCCGGAGAAGCGGCCCCTTTCGTTATGGAATTGCCAGCTTACCATATTCCTTCACCTTCCAATGTGCTTCGAGCTACATGGGAGAGGGGGTGGTCCTTTATCAAGAGAGCGGGAACGATTATCTTGATATCTGCGATTGTGTTGTGGTTCCTGCAGGCTTTTGGTGTTGAAAACGGGTCCTTGCAAATGGTGGAAGATAACAACACAAGTCTTTTGGCAGCTATCGGTGTCCTGATTGCTCCCGTGTTTGCCCCGTTGGGCTTTGGCGATTGGAAAGCAACCGTTGCTACTTTTACTGGCTTAATTGCGAAGGAAAATGTGGTGGGAACTTTTGGCGTTTTATATGGTGTGGCCGAAGTAGCGGAAGACGGAGTGGAGATATGGGCTAACCTTGCAGCTAGTTTTACTCCTCTTGCTGCATTTAGTTTCCTCGTGTTTAATTTACTGTGCGCACCTTGTTTTGCTGCAATCGGAGCGATTCGAAGAGAAATGAGCAGTGGAAAATGGACGTGGGCAGCTATCGGGTACCAAACTGGATATGCATATGTTATTGCGTTAATCGTGTATCAATTAGGGCTCGTGTTTTCCGGGAATCCGTTTGGCGTAGGATCTGCAGTGGCAATACTTTTGTTAGGGTTAATGATGTTTATGCTTTTTAGAAAGAGCAAGTATAATGAGTACGAAAAGCCTCTTAAGGTAAAAGGAGAATGGACCAATGCTTAGCTACTTTTTCGACAATTTGTCAACAATTGGCACGCTGATATTATTGATTGGTATTGTGGCTTTGGTGGTTCGCAGTATGGTGAAAACAAAAAGAAATAATCATTCTGCTTGTGGAAATTGTCCAAACGCCAATGCATGTAGGTACCACTAAAGGCAGGTGAAAATTTGTGGATTTGACCAAATCGCAAATACGCTATTTGATTGCTATTTATAGGTTGACAGTAGATGATAACGGAGTATCTTCTGCAAAAATCGCACAGGAGTTGAGAATTTCGCGACCCTCGGTAAGTAGAATGTTGGAGGAACTCTGTAGACGAGAGGTGATCCAAAAAGCAAAATACGGTGCAGTATTTCTGACGCCCCTGGGAAGAGAGGTAGGTAGCATTTGTCATTATCGAATGATACGCTTGACAGAAGAATTGGAAAAGACCTTGTTACTTACGCCAGACATTGCTTCGAAAGCTGCTTTGGCGGCGATTTGCGAAATGCTTTGGGATTTGGAAGGCAATCAATCGCAGAATGACGCTACTTTTAAATGATAACAGTAAATATTAAATTTTGCTTTGAGTTGGGTGATAATGCCGGTACGGATGAAAAGTCTGTGCCGGCATTATCTGGTGTTTCGTGTTCAGATCATGAGGCGTAAAAGAGAGATGATGTCAGGCGTCAATGTGTTTGGGGAGAGATACATGGAACTCATTTCCCGTTT
>CAZAZF010000007.1:0-85717 GCA_964489555.1 uncultured Oscillospiraceae bacterium
CCGAGTGCTCCACCATTGAGCTACCTTGGAATACCAGTCCCTATCTCTAGCGACATTGAAAATTATACCCCATTTCCAATAGGTATGTCAACAGCAAAAACAGGATATTTTCCTTTTTCCTCGCGAACTTATTTCAACCGTTTCATTCCCCTTTTACTCTTAGCTTTTTCATCCTTCGGAGCTCTTTTTATGTAGTTTTCCGTAGGGGTTACTGGTTGATTTTTCTTCCTTTCCAGGTGTTCTTCTTTTGCAGACAGGTTTTCTTCAACCAACGCTATTTTTTTACGATATTTTTGTTCCTCTTCTCTATCCCCCGAGTCTTTATAAATACTGGCTAATTCCCTCATGCTTTCCAAATGGCTTCCATTTTTCTCAAGAGCCCTCTTAAAAGCCGGAATGGCCTCCTTTTTATCTCCCGCTTTCAGATAACCAAGTCCCAGATAATAGTGAAGGGGCCACCAGTTGCCAAACTCACTCTTTCGGTAATTTTCCAAAACGGAAATCCCCTGCTGGTATTTCCCAACAGTAATCCAGTTAATCGCCTGTTCAATTCGAACCGGATCCTCAATCTGCTTCAAACGCTTGGTGACTTCCTGGCGGTCCTTAAAGCTTTTTGTAAAGCTCAAAAATTGTTGCCAAGCCAACTGTGCTTTTGTGTAAAGCCCAATGTTCAAATATGCGTATCCCAAGTAATAATAACTCTGGGCGTGGCGTGGATGGGCTTCCGTGGTCAATTCAAAATAGTCCAGAGACTCCGCTTTAAATCGACCGATGTATTCCTCGTTGTTGGATTTAAGATACATCTCACGACAACAACGGGCGTAGCTATACATTCCGTGTAAATACTCCGGGTTGATGCACAAAGCCCCTCGAAAATGGATGCATGCTTCGTCATACTCTTCTCGCTCCGCTGCATCTCGTCCATTTTTTAACATCCCTTCAGCGATTTTATAATTGAAAATCTTTTTTAGAAATTGAACATAATGAGATGTATATTGAAAATGAGGATCAATTCCCATAATCCAGGTCATGTTTTCAGCCAAATGAGTGGGCTTCAGGCCACTTCCTCCTGCAAAGCCTGCCAGATCCTCCTTTCTAAGAGGAATGGGCACCCCTTTCATTAACTCCTGCATATCTCCTTTTTTTAGGTACTCGTCAGAAAACTCCGCAAAGACAAACTTGCTGAGGTATTTTTTAAAATACCTCCCCACTCGGTCTTCCCGATACTGTATATCAAATTCTTCCTTTGGCCTGAGGACTTTTCGCTTCACCCCGGTTCGAACAACCCAACTATTCTTTCGAATTTGTTCCGGAGTAGCCAATTCTTTTTTTCGAGGATCCTCTGCCACCTTTTGAACCTTATTTTCCAGAGTAATATTTGGTTTCTTAAACTTATTGCTCATCAGATATTCCATCCTTTTCGATTGAATTTTTTGATTGCGTCTTCATTTAGAGTCTCTTTCATATCCCTGGACAGTAGGCTGGTCGCCCGTTCCTCCGTTCCCGGCATGGTTCTGTTTTTCCAGGAAGAATACTTTCTTAAAATGCGATACAAATCTTCTTTTTTATGTGACACGCCCTGGAACCCTTTTAAATGATAGAACAAAGCAAATTCCTCAAAAAAATCAAAAGGTGTTCCCACTTGTTGAATCATATATTCCAAGGTATGTGAAAATCCACCTCGATTATAATACAAATTCAACACCTGTTCGATCTGCTTCAATCGCAATAAATCCTTTACGGATAAATAATGATTTCGAATGATTTGGTATGGGGCCTTTTCCTGATATACAATCCCATGTTCCGATGCATCTCTGCGTAGGACAGTCCCTTTTAAAAGCTTTAGAAATCCCAATTGGAAATGGTCCGCTTTCAACCCATATACATCATTGAAAGAGGTGCGAAAAATTTCGTAATTCTCATAAGGGAGTCCTGCAATTAAATCAACATGTACCTGGCAAGTGCCCAGTCGAATCAGCTTTTCTGTGTTTTCCAGAACCTGCCTCACCTCCCGATTTCGATGAACAGCTTCCAAGGTTTCAGGATGAGTGCTCTGAATTCCAATTTCAAATTGTACCAAGCCGGGTCTTGCCTCAGACAAAAGCTCCAATAGGTCAGAATCCACCAAGTGTCCTCCCATCTCAAAATGCCATCCCGTGATTTGATTGTCATGGTCTATCACATGCTTGATTAGCCGAAAACACCGGTTGCGATCCCAATTAAAGGTTCGATCCACCAATTTCACCTGACTTATTCTCAGCTTTAAAAAATAATCCATTTCTTCCTTCACCCGATCTTCCGGAAGACTTCGAACTTCTTTTTCCAGAGAGGATAAACAATAAGAGCATTGGTGAGGACAACCGCGGCTACTTTCATAATAAACTAATTTCTCCGGTTCGGGCGGCAAATACTTATAAGGAAACGGTAGAGAATCCATTTTTAGGGGGGGGGAAGAAGGATTCACATAGATTCGTTTGTCCTTTCGGTTTCGATATACCAGCCCTGGAATTTGATCTAGCCCAAGGCCCTCAAATCCTTGTTCACAAAGAGCTGTGAAGATGAGCTCCCCTTCTCCTTCCGCCGTAAAATCAACAGCGGCGTTTTTTCTCATGAACTCCAGTGGATCACAAGAAACTTCCGGACCCCCTGCCAGAATTTTCATATTTGGATCCGCCTGTTTTAAAACCGATGCCAACCCTTGAATTCTTTCCACATTCCATATGTTTACGGAAAAACAAACAACTTGGTAATCCCCATATAGAATTTCCGAAAGAATATAGTCATCCTCCTGATTAACGGTAAATTCTTTAAGATCACATCGTAAATCCGGATTTTCCATGTTCTCCTTGGCAGCGCTATATAAACAACGAAGGGCCAAAGAAGAATGGATAAATTTTGAATTCAATGTAGTTAAGAGCACCTTAATCATTAAAGCATCCTAAACCTTTCGTCCTTCAACATTCCTTTGTTTTCCATAGCCAACCGCAACTCACCCATCATCCGTTCCTTGTCCCGGGGCAAATCTCCTCTCAAAGAAAGGTAATTGCTGGCATGGTTGCTTCGAAAAACACACGGTTTTTTTACATTAATATTATCCAGCATCACCAAGGTCTCTGCCAACACCTCTTCGGCAGAAAGCAGCTCAAACCTTCCATTTCGAACCTCTTGAGTCAAAGGAGCCGATGGCTCTAGCATCAACGTTAGCAGGCCCACATAAGAAGGTTCCATTTCACTGATCATTGTGCCCGTTTCTTTCCCATGTTCCATCCAGCCATCCTTACCGGCCAAGCCAGAGATAAATGTAACCGATGCTTTGATTCCGCACTCTTCCAGCCGGCGTACCGCCGAAATAATTTCCTCCCGTGTGGCACCTTTTACAATGTGCTTAAGAACCCGGTCGCTACCCGATTCAGCACCGATGTAAACCATGTCCAGGCCTTCCTCCCGAAGCCGAACCAACTCTTCAACAGATTTTCGCAAAACATCCTGAGGAGAGCCATACACACTGACTTTCTCACATTCCGGAAATAAGCTCCGTATTTTTCCCAAAATAGCAGATAGTTTTTCCGTAGAGAGACAAAGAGCATCTCCATCCGCCAAAAATATTTTTTCAATTCGCTTATAATAACCTCTGGCCGCTTCCAAGTCCTGTATAACTTCCTCCAAGGGCCGAACCCGAAAGCTTTTATCCTTAAACATGCTACAAAAAGTGCATTGATTATGAGAGCAACCAATGGTTACCTGCAATATCAAACTATAGGCTTCGCTGGGAGGCCTGTATATACTTCCCTCATATCTCATATTTTCTTGTCTCCTTACATTTTTTCCGGGGCAAACACGCCCAAGAGAGTCAGCCCATTGGCTAAAACCTGTCGTGTTGCCAATACAAGCGCTACTTTGGATGCTCGCTCAATAGGCTCCGGTACCAGGATATGCTCCTCGTGATAAAAACGGTTGAAAGCTTGGGCCACATCCACTACATACCTGGCGATTACACTGGGTTCATACCGTTCTCCCGCATCCACCACCACTTCCGGGAAAGAATAGAGAAGCTTTTCCAACCGATATCCACCTTCTCCCGTCAAATACGATGTATCCCACGCATTTGGGTCTGTCGCTAGACGAAGTGCTTCTTCTCCGGCATTTCTTATAAGGCTGCAAGCTCTGGCATGAGTATACTGTACATAGGGCCCCGTTTCTCCTTCGAATGCCAATACTTTATCCCATGAAAACACATAATCCTTTCCTCGGGAATTGGATAATTCATTAAATACGATGGCTCCAATCCCTACTTGTGCCGCGGTTTCTTCCACATTATCCGTATTTACATTTTTCTCTAAGATAATTTCTCTTGTTTTTTCTACCGCCCGTTTCAAAACATCTTCCAGAAATACCACTTTCCCTCTTCGCGTTGAAAGATTGTCTCCATCCTCCAAGCTAACCAATCCAAAAGGAATGTGAACACAGTCCTTCCACCATGAATATCCCATCAACTCTACAATCTTCATCCACTGTTGGAAATGAAGAATTTGCTGGTTGCCCACTATGTACAAATTTTTATAGAAATCATAGGCTTCTTTTCTGTAAATAGCTGCCGCTATGTCCCGAGTAATATACAAGGTGGACCCGTCTCTTTTGGTAATCAAGGCCGGAGGCAGTTTATGTTCTTCTAAATCCACTATTTTTGCCCCTTCTGAAGCTTTCAGCAAGCCCTTTTCTTCCAATTCCCTAACCACTCTGTCCATTTTGTCCGAATAGAAGCTTTCCCCCGCTAGAGAGTCAAATTCAATTCCCAGCATGGAATATACCCGATTGAATTCTTTCAGACTCTCATCACGAAACCATTGCCACAAGGCCAATTCCTCAGGATTGCCTTTCTCCAGGTTGGAGAAAGCCTTTCTGGCCTCTTCTTCCAACTCCGGGGTATTCTCCGCTTCTTCATGGAATTTGACATAGTAAGACAAAAGCGTATCGATAGGAGCCCTGACCACATCTTCCCTATTTCCCCAATGGCGATATGCCACAATCATTTTGCCAAACTGAGTTCCATAATCTCCCAAATGATTAATCCGTACCGTTTCATAGCCCAAATAGTCATAAATCTTATATATGGCGTTCCCTATAACCGTACTACGGATATGCCCAATGTGAAAGGGTTTTGCAATATTCGGTGAGGAAAATTCCACAATCACCTTTTTCCCTTTGCCCCTTTCAGATCTTCCATAGACTTCTTTCTCTTTAATAATAGTGCCGATTACCTCTCTGCTAAAATCATCTCTTTTCATAAAAAAGTTCAAATAGGCGCTAACCGCCTCCACCCTTTCAAAGAAGGGGTGCCCTGCCAACTGCTCCGCCAATTCTTTTGCAATCATTGGCGGCGCTTTTTTCAATTCTTTTGCCAACCGAAAACAAGGCAAAGCGTAATCTCCCATTTTTTCTTCTGTTGGTATTTCAAGCATTTCCGTCAATTGGTTTCCGGGCAATTCCAGTACAGGTGCCAACAAGTCTCCGATTTTTTCCTTATAATCGATCATCCTTTTTCTTCTCCCCTATGATTTATTTTTCTCGCAGTATGACAACGGTTACACCATCGCCTCCCTCATTATAGCCTGCTCTCTGATAGGAAGTTACATGCTTGTGCCTTTTCAGCATTTCGTGGATTCCCTTCCGAAGAATGCCCTCTCCCCGGCCATGAATCACGGAAACGGTCTTAAGCCCTGCCATATACGCATCGTCCAAATATTTATCTACCATCATGCTGGCCGTATCCAAAGTTTCTCCTTGCACATTGATGGTGATGGGGCAACTACGCGCCTTATAAAACCCCGCATCCCCAAATCTCTGGGGTGATTTAGGTTTCGGTGTGCGATTCTCCGATATGGGAATTACATTCCGGATTTTCACCGACACCTTCAACCGCCCCACTTGCACCATCAATTCTCCTTTATCGTCCGGTAAGGTCAACACCTCTCCAATTTGATCCAAGGTCAGAACTCGAACTCTCTGCCCCAGTCGGATGGCAGCAGGGTCTGTAGGAGACAAGTTTTCCGGCACTTTTTTTCGTTCCCGGAAACGATCTTCTAAGGTCTTGAGTTGACTTTTTAAAGGCTGGAACTCTTGGGTGTTTTGTTCATTCCCACCTCTCTCTGACCGTTCCTGTGCTTCACGGGAAATTCGAGAAAGCTCCTCCCGAGTTTCCTCCACCATGAATCTCGCCTGCTCCTTGGCCTCCTCCAGGATTTTTTCCCGCTGCCGGTTCAGCTTTTCTTCCATTCCCGCCAATTCTTGCTGTTGTTTTTTCACGGCAAGATTCAGAAGCAAAGCTTCATCTTTCATTTCAGAGATTGCTCTTTTCTCTTCGTTCAATGAGGTGATTACTTCCTCAAAGGCCAACGCATTTTCATCCAAAAGACCTCGGGCGGCGACAATAAGTTCTCCGGGTAATCCAAGCTTCTCCGCAATTTCAAAGGCATTGGACCGCCCCGGGATTCCCATGGTCATGTGGTATGTAGGACTTAATGTCTCTACATTGAATTCCATGGATGCATTTTCCACCCCGGGCATGGACAACGCATACTTCTTTAATTCGGTATAATGGGTGGTTGCCAACACAGTGGCTCCCTTACCGCTTAAGTTTTTCAGGATGGCGATGGCTAAAGCCGCTCCCTCTGTGGGATCTGTGCCGGCACCAAGTTCATCCAGCAAAATCAATGTCTTTTCATCGCAGTTTTTTACAATGCGTACAATGTTATTCATGTGAGACGAAAAAGTGCTTAGGCTTTGTTCTATGCTCTGTTCATCTCCAATGTCAGCATAAATTTTTCGAAAAACAGGAATCTGTGTCCCCGATACAGCAGGTACATGAAGCCCGGATTGTGCCATCAGCACCAATAGCCCGGTAGTTTTAAGGGTTACGGTTTTTCCCCCGGTATTGGGTCCGGTGATAATCAAAGATCGGGTCCCCTTATCCAAGGTTATGGTGACGGGCACCACTTGTTTCGGGTCAATGAAAGGGTGCCTAGCGGAGAGAAGGTGCAAAGTCCCTTCCTCTGTAATTATTGGCTCTGTGCCATCCATTTCATAGGATAGATGTCCTTTGGCAAAAATGACATCCAACTGAACCAACAACTTTTGGTTATTGGAAAGAGGGTGATACCACTGAGCTACCATGGCGGATAATTCTGCCAGAACTCGCTGTACCTCCCCTTGCTCAGCCAATTCCAACTCACGAAGCTGATTGTTCAAATCCACTACCACCTGGGGCTCAATAAATAAAGTGGCGCCGCTGGAGGACTGGTCATGCACAATCCCTGGAAATCGGGTCCGGTGCTCTTGTTTCACAGGGATAACATACCTGCCCTGCCGTAAGGTGACGATGGCATCCTGAAGGTAACTCCGATTGTCTGATTTATTCAAAATTTGATTGATTCGATTTCGCACGGCTTCATTTTGTCTTTCAATGCTTCGCCTCAAATTTTTCAGTTGAGGAGAGGCATCGTCCGCCATGTCTTCCTCGCTCAAAATGCAACGGTCGATTTCATCCCGCAAAACTTTAGGGGCCTCCAACAACTCCGTCATCCCTTTTATAATCGGAACTTCCGGCAGTTCCCCTTTCATAAAAGAAATTACCTTTGCCGCAATGTTCACATTATAGAGCACCTCCAAAAGTTGACGCATAGCCAATGTTCCGCCTTTGCGGGAAAGCTCCAAATAAGGTTGGATATCATAGAAATTCCCTAACGGCAAAGGCCCCTTCTTTACAATAACCGAGAGAGCCTCCGAAGTTTCTGCCAGCAAATCCTTTATTACATAAGAATCCTGAGAAGGTTCCAACTCCATAATCAGTTGCCTGGCCAACTGAGAGCCTGCCAATTCACTGAGTCTTTGAATAATTTTATGAAATTCTAAAACCGTCTTGGCTTTCTGATCCATCCTCTACTCGCCCCTTCGCAACCGCTCCACTTCGCTTTTTAGCTGGATGTTCTCCATTTGCACATCGAAGAAATTGTTCTCCAACTCCCTGCATTTCGTTTCCAACTCATTGACAATATTTTGAGAAGCCATGGCCGCCTTTGCTTCCACCTCCTGGTTGGCATCAGATAGTCGCCGGATTTCTTCTTCCTTTGTCTCAATGGTTTTCATCAATTCATTCTTTTGTTGAATGATGGTTTGGGAATCCTCCTTGTACCCAATGATGGTTTTCTTTGCTTCTTCCCAAAGTTGCACATAATGCTCCATATCTTTCTCTAGCTGAACACTTTCGCTTTTCAACCGATTAGCTTCTTCCAGGGCATCAAAATAATCATCAGCCACATTCACTGCCGCCAGAACCCCCAGATCGGATAGGGACGTCCCTTTGGAAATGGCAGCAATGTCATACATTTTTGTATTTACATAATCTGCCACCTTCATCATGTGTTCTCTGGTTTTATCTCCCGCCACCACATAATCCTGGCCATAAATTTTTACACTGACCTTGTTTCCGTCCATCTCCGTGTCCTTTCTTAGATTTCTCGCAACATGGCCCCGGTTTTTTCTTTCAGCGCTTTTAAAACTTCGTTATGCACCAGGCCAACTTCCTCTTCTTTCAATGTGCGTTCCTTTCCCCGGTATACCAAGGTAAAAGCACAGGATTTTTTCCCGGGTTCCACCTGGTTCCCACGATACACATCAAACAACTCCACTTGCTCCAATAGTTCTGTTCCGGTTTCACGAATTACTTGCTCCATCCTTCCCACGGTCACATCCTCTTCCACTAATAAAGCAATATCCCTGGAAATGGAAGGATATTTAGCAAGAGGAGTGAAATAGCGCATGGTTTCTGCTGCTTCCATCACTTTCTGGAAATCCACTTCTAAACCAAAAACTCTGGTATCCAACTCATAATTACCCACCACTTCCGGATGGATTTCTCCCAGGGTACCAACTGGTTTTCCCTTTAAAAAGATATCTCCGCAACGGCCGGGGTGATACCGTTCTATGGTTTCATTGGCCTGAAAAGTTATGTCTGTAACTCCCAGTTTTTCTAGAAGCTTTATAAACATCCCCTTCAGGGTATAGAAGCTCTCCTCTTTCCCATACACTCCCATGGCTAGGGACACCTTTTCCAAAGGGAGCCCTTCTTCCAGACCACCTGTTTTTCGAAATATATTGCCCAATTCAAAAATTCGCACTTGTTCACGATTTCGATTATAATTTCTCCCTAAAACTTCCATTATATTGGGAAGCAGCATGGTTCTCATCACGGAATTTTCTTCTCCCAGTGGATTGATGAGTTGAACAAAATCCCGTTCTTCTCCACTTGGAGGAATTCTCATCAGGTCTGCAGTCTTTTGACTGACAAAACTATATGTTTGGGCCTCATATACTCCCAAGGCACATAATGTTTCTTTGGCCAAATCCTGAAGCATACGTTCCCTAGTCTTGGAGGCCGCGGAATTCCCTTTGGGCACGGTGACCGGTAAACGGTCAAACCCATAAATACGGGCCACTTCTTCTACATAATCAATCTCTTTCACCAAATCCTGTCTTACCGTAGGAGGTGTGACTAAAAAGAAATCTTTCCGGTCCTCTACCACCATTTCCAATCGCTCTAAGGTTTCTCGAATGGTTTCCGGCGAAATATGGATTCCCATAATTTTTTGTACCCGCGATGCCCGTACCATACAAGAGGTAGGCATCATAGGAGAAGGATACACATCCACAGGCTTTGCCAAGGCTTTACCGGCACTCAATTCCTCTATTAATTGAACCACTCGCTCTGCTGCAACGCCACATAAATTGGGATCAATGCCTTTTTCAAATCGAGCGCTGGCCTCTGTTCGAAGCCCCATCTTTTTTGAGCTGGTCCGAATGGCATCCCCATTGAAATTGGCCGCTTCTACCAAAATAGTTTTGGTGTCCTCCACAATCTCCGAATTCAACCCCCCCATAATCCCGGCAATGCCAATGGAACGGTTACCGTCTTTGATCATCAAGGTTCTAGGCGGCATGATTCGTTGAATCCCATCCAAGGTAGTGAATGTTTCCTGAGGATCTGCCGTATCCACCACGATTTTTTTCCCTTCAATCTGTCGAATATCAAACGCATGGATGGGCTCCCCATATTCCAGCATGACATAATTTGTGATATCCACAATGTTATTAATGGGGCGCATTCCTGCCAACATCAACCTCTTTTGCATCCACCAAGGAGAAGGCTTCACTTTCACATCCGTAACCACTCTTGCCAAATATCTTCGGCATAAATCCGGTTTTTTTATTTCTACTTGTACATAATCTCCGCTATCTCCCTCCGTTGTCCTTAAGGCAGTATTCGGGTATCTCATCGGAACCTGAAAGGTGGCTGCCGTTTCTCTTGCCATTCCCAGCAGGGAAAGACAGTCCGGCCTGTTTGGTGTGATTTCAAAATCCACCACCTGGTTGGCAAGCCCCATCATCTTGACAAAGTCAGAGCCCAGGTTCTCTTCTTCAACGGTATGGTTCAAAATCCATATTCCCTCTCGATGTGCCACCGGAACCACCTTGTCCTCGAAACCCAATTCTTCTAAAGAACACAACATCCCATCGGAAAGAACTCCCCGCAAAGAACCACGTTGAATCAATTCCCCGCCTTCTTTTTTTGGTTGCCCATGAAGAGGCCCAGGGATTTTGGACCCGTGTAAAGCCACCGGAACCAACGCGCCCACAAATACATTGGGAGCCCCGGTTACAATATGCAAATCCTCCTTCTCGCCGATATTCACTTGGCAAACCACTAATTTTTCTGCATCAGGGTGAGGTTCGATGGCAGTTATTTTTCCTAAAACTACTTTTTCAATTCCCTGGCCATAAGAATGAACACCTTCCAAATTGGAACCGGACATAATCATCCGTTCGCAGTATTCTTCCAGAGAATCGGGTACATCGGTATATTCTTTCAACCATGTAATGGGTACTAACATTCGTTCATCCTCCTATTTGAATTGATTGATAAAGCGCAAGTCGTTTTCATAAAATAGCCGAATATCATCCACGCCATAGCGAAGAATGGCAATTCTTTCTACACCCATACCAAAAGCGAACCCGGTAAATTTTTCTGTATCAATTCCGCCAACTTCCAGAACATGAGGGTGAACCATACCGCATCCTAAGATTTCAATCCAGCCAGACCCTTTGCACATACTGCATCCTTTTCCACCACACTTAAAACAACTTACATCCATTTCCGCCGATGGCTCTGTGAAGGGGAAGTAGTGAGGTCTAAATTTGGTTTTGGTCTGAGATCCGAACAGCTGTTTTGCCATCACATCCAAGCAACCCTTCAGATCCGTCATGGAAATGTCTTCATCCACTAAGAGGCCTTCAATTTGATGAAACATTGGAGAGTGGGTGGCATCGGGGGTATCGCATCGAAAACAACGACCCGGCGAAATCACCTTAATCGGAGGTTGCTGGCTTTGTATGGTTCGAACTTGTACCGGAGAGGTTTGGGTTCGAAGCAAAGTATCCTCTGTGATATAGAAGGTATCGGTCAAATCTCTTGAAGGATGATTTTTCGGAGCATTCAGGGCATCAAAATTATGGAACACGGTTTCCACTTCCGGGCCTTCAGAAACAGAAAAACCCATAGACATAAATATTCGGGAGATTTCATCGATGGTGATGGTAATCAAATGCCTGGCTCCAAGGTCGTATGGTACGCCAGGCTCTGTCACATCAATTTTTTCCAATCGAAATCGTTCTTTCTGTGCCTTTTCCTTGACCTCGCCCCACTTCATTTCCAACGCTTCTTCAATTCTTTCTCGAACCAAATTGGCTTCCCGGCCCAAGTCTTTCCGTTCTTCGTGAGAAAGTTTTCCCATGGATCTTAAAATTTCTGTTAACGGGCTCTTCTTCCCCAACAGTCGAACCCGGATTTCCTCCATTGCGTTCAAGGAATTGGCTCCTTCGATTTGGGTCATTGCTTCCGTCAAAATGTTTGATAACTTTTCTTTCATTCTCTATCTCCTCATGGATTCATACATGAGAATGCCGGCCGCCACGGCTGCATTCAGGGAATCCACTTTGCCTTTCATTGGTATTTTTATGCGGACATCTCCATGTTCAGAAAAATAAGGGTCTACTCCATTCCCCTCATTCCCAATCACAAGTGCGATGTTTTTCCTCAAATCTTGCTGATAGTATGATGTTTTGGCTTTCAAGTCGGTGACTACCATTTTTTTGCCACTTTTCCGCAAAGCTTCCAACAATTCTTCCCTATCGGAGAAATGAAATAAAGGAACCCGGAACAAGGAACCGGCGGTAGCTCGCACCACCTTTGGCGAAAATACATCTGCCGTCCCTTTTACAACCACCACTCCTTGGTATCCTGCCGCTTCTGCTGTACGAATTAAAGTGCCAATATTTCCCGGATCTTGAAGCCGATCCAATATCAATACATTTCCTTGGTTGGGAATGGTTTTTGGCATAACAGGCTTTTTTGCCACTCCCAGCACTCCCTGGCTGGTTTCTGTCTGAGCCAACTGGTCAAACAGACCATACTCCAAAAGGTAAATTGGAACGCCCGGTGCCTTCCCGGGCTTGGTAAAGACGAATTCGGGATGCCCTCCCCCTTTATCTCTTAAGAAAATATGACGAAGGGGAATCCCATGATTGCATGCTTCTCTAATCATGTTTTCCCCTTCCACCAGATAAAGGCCGCTTTCATCTCGCCCTTTTTTGGTAGAAAGCTTCCGTGTTTCTTTGTATATGGTGTTTTCCTTGGATGTGATCTTTTTCAACGATGACAATTCCCTTCTACCCCAATATGATAAAAAGCCGGTTTCCACCGGCTGGTTGATGCGAACCACTCTTAACGGTTTTCACCGTCTTTTCCCCCTTTTAGAAATACCGGAATATCGAAAATGGCTTTCGCCGTAGATAGGGACCCCATGGTATCGTAGGGGTTATCAATTTGCCCCGGAATTCTGGATGGACCATCACTTTCTTTGGACACCATCTCTTCTTCTTCCGAAACAAGCCGATTCAAGGCGTCAGAAGGGCGGTTATCAAACCCGGTGGCAATCACCGTTACCGCAATTTCTTCATGCAACTCCTCTCGAACGGAAGCTCCAAAGATAACAATGGCATCATCGTCAGCCGCTCTTTGAACTTGATCCGCAATTTCATTTACCTCTACCATTCCCAAATCATATCCACCCAGTACATTGAGCAGAATTGCTTTGGCCCCGGTGATGGTAGTTTCCAACATGGGGCTTTCAATGGCTTCGCGAACGGCTTGTTCTACCCGACCTTCTCCCCGTCCGTGGCCCACACCCATGTGAGCAACTCCCCGGTCTCTCATTACCGTATCCACATCAGCAAAATCTTGATTGATAATGCCCGCTTCCGCAATAATGTCCGAAATCCCCCGAACACCTTGTTTCAAAACATCATCGGCCATATTAAAAGCTTCCAACATGGTGGTGTTTTTTTCGGCAACCTGCAAAAGTTTATCATTGGGTACCACCACCAGAGAGTCCACATATTTTTTTAGGAACTTAATCCCAAGTTCCGCATGGCCCATCCTTTTTTTTCCTTCAAAGGTGAAGGGCTTGGTAACCACTCCCACCGTAAGAATCCCCATATCTTTGGCTGCCTTAGCGATGATGGGGGCCGCCCCGGTTCCGGTGCCTCCGCCCATGCCCGCCGTTATAAAAACCATGTCGGAGGTTTCCATTATTTTTTTCAAATCTTCAATGCTTTCCTCCGCCGCCTTCTGCCCAATCTCCGGATTGGCACCGGCGCCTAACCCCCGGGTCAGCTTTTCGCCGATTTGTATTTTTATCTCCGCTTTTGAACTGTTCAAAGCTTGTCGGTCCGTATTTACGGCAACCAACTGAACTCCTCTCATCCCCGTCTCGATCATCCGGTTGACCGCATTACAACCACCGCCACCGATTCCAATCACCATAAGCCTTGCATTGCTTTGTTCATTCACTTCAAACTGTAACATCAAAAAGACCCTCCTGCGAATCTCTGCATTGCCCTACATATGTGTATGTTGTATTATACCATAAGGGCACCCCAAAATATATATCAATTCCATAGGAATCTTCGGGTTTTTTCTTTCGTTGCTTCCGGTTCTACTGCACTTGCGGACTAAAGGAACAGTACCCTTTACCCCCCAAATATAAGGTCCCATATTGAATCCCTTCCGCCATCAACTCTGCCAACACCAACTGAAGACTTCCGTTCTTCATGGCCTCCAGGATATTTTCAGGCCTTCCCTCACAAACCAACCGATCGTAAATGTAAGCTTTGATGATTACGTTGGAAATGTCTATTTTCTTAAAGAAAAGATCATTGTCTTCCATAGCGGACAGTAGAACCAATGTGTTTTCAAGGACAGTGACCTCCTGAACCTCCAAAGGAAACCCGGGTTGCATTTGAAGCAAGGTCATTCCCACCAACAAAGGCACTTCCGGTTCTTGGTCTATCCGTCTCAGTACCATTCCATCCAAGTCTATCAGTACATAGGATTCGCCATAAGCCACCGCTGCATCCTCTCTTCGTTCCTCCACATGGATAATCACGGTATCCGGAAGCTTCCTTTTGATTTCCACATCTCGAATGTAGGGATCTTGCTTCAGCATGGAAATCCGCTCTTCTTTATCCAACCGAAACAAATTGCCTCCCGTTTTCAGCTTTGATAACTGCACCACCTCTGCGGCTTCATAATGAAAATTTCCTACCACTTCAATCGTTGTCACATTAAAATACGAAGTGTTGGCTATTCCATAAAGAGCCCCGGAGAAAAGAAGCACCAAAAAAAGGCGCAACAAGTAATTCTTCTTCTTGCGACGTCTTTTCTTTTCTTCACCGCTCTTTTTCATTTCAGGCTCCGTTTAAACACAAATGGCGGTATATTTCTTCCGCCGCCTTCGGCCGAGCCATATTCCTCATCGCTACAGCCATGCTTCTTCTTCTTTCTTCGTTGGTCTTCAAAGCCCAGATTTCCTCTTTCAATCGGTCCACGGTTAGGTCTTTTTCCTCTACCAGAACCGCTCCTCCTTTGTCCGCTACAGACTTCCCGTTGTAATATTGATGGTTTCCCGTCACATTCGGAGAAGGAACTAAAATAGCCGGGGTGCCACAGGCCATTTCTTCTGCTATGGTCAATGCTCCGGCTCGGGACAACACCAAATCCGATGCACTTAACAAAAGCGCCATACGGTCTGTGTATTCCAGTAATTCTAGCCCCGGATTGTCCAAAAGCTTTTCCTCAAAAAGTTGCTCTCTGATTTTCGGATAATAAAAACTTCCGGTTATAAACGAAAGCCGATGGGCCTTTTTTTCTAAAAACCAGGGCAGAATTTCCAAAATTCTTTGGTTTAATACACCAGCACCCTGACTTCCACCAAAAGCCAACAAAAGAAAGTCTTGCTCCTCAATCCCCAGTTGCTCTCTAGCTTCCTGTTTTGACAAGCTCCCCATCGATTGCCGAACGGGATTTCCGGTCACCACCCATTTCCCCTCCTGACGTAAATATCCAGCGGCTTCTTGAAATCCAAGGAATACTTTTTGGCAGCGGCCTTCCAACCATCGGTTGGCAAGACCCGGGATTGCATTTTGTTCATGAAGATAGGCCGGAATTTTTTTACGACTGGCCGCCATCAGCACGGGAACGCAAACGTATCCACCGGTGCCCACTACCACTCTGGGCTTGAGTTCGTCTATGATTTTTCCAGCCACTCGACTTCCGTACACCGTGTCTCGAAGGGTTTTTACATTCTTGTGCAACCTCTTTCGGTAAAAGCCGCTGGCAGGAATGATTCTTAATTCATAGCCTGCCGCCCCAATAGCTCTTTGTTCCAAAGGACGACCCGTTCCAATAAAAACCACATTGGCATAAGGATGGTGTTTCATAATGGCATCAGCAATGGCAATAGCAGGGTAAATATGTCCTCCTGTTCCACCACAAGTCATAATAATATTCATCTTGGTCTCCTTAACTACAACTTCGGCGACTTATATCTGGAAATGTTGATTAACAATCCCATGGCAATCATAAACATCCAAATGGCATTCCCCCCATAACTTATAAATGGCAAAGTGATTCCCGTAGGAGGCATGCTGGAAGTGACCGTGGCCACATTTAGCATCAATTGAATCCCCATCATCATGGTGACTCCTGAAGCCATTAGTGTTCCATACATGTCCTTGGCATTGATGGCAATGTGCATACCCCGCCAAAGTAACAACAGGTAACAAAGGAACAAAACTATTATCCCAACAAATCCCAATTCTTCACCGATGATGGAAAGAATAAAATCATTGTGAGCTTCCGGCAAATATAGATTTTTCTGAATGCTTTTTCCCAAGCCCACTCCAAACAACCCGCCGGACCCAAGAGCATATAGAGATTGCACTACCTGATAACCACTTCCAAGGGGATCGGAAAAAGGGTCCAAAAAACTAGTCACCCGGCTCAACCGATATCCTCCATCCGGGTCAACAAAAATGGC
This sequence comes from uncultured Oscillospiraceae bacterium, assembly GCA_964489555.1. GTDB lineage: Bacteria > Bacillota > Clostridia > Peptostreptococcales > Anaerovoracaceae > JAAZGD01. Next base: position 16,488 of record CAZAZF010000007.1, read on the forward strand.
GAAAAAAGCCGCTAGTATACCCACAAGCCCCACCAGAAACAAATGCCATATTTTTGCACCCGACACGAATAGCATCCCCACAATGATTAGAAAGATGGTAATCGCCGTAGACAAATTGGGTTGCAAGTAAATCAACCCAAAACAAAGTCCCCCTAATCCCACCATAGGTAAAATGCCTTTTTTCAAAGATCGTGCTCTGGACTCATCGCTACTAAGATACCACGCAACAAATACGATGACCGCCAGCTTCGCAACCTCTCCTGGCATTAAAGTCAAATCTCCAATGCCAATCCAACGGGTGGCATTGTTACGGGTCACCCCCAAAGGAGTGAACACCAACATCAACAGCACCAAAGCAATACTGATGATTCCCCAAGATAATTTTTGATAAAAATGATAATCAATGGAAGCAACGGCCAGCATCAGCAATGTACCGATTCCAGCAAAAACAATTTCTCTCTTTAAAAAAAAATAGGGGTCATTATAATCGCTCAATGCCGTATAATAACTGGCACTGAACACCATGATGATGCCGAAAATCACTAGCACCATGGTGATAATGACAATTAAAAAATCCCCTGACTTCATTTGTTTTGACTTGGGCCCCATGGGTTTACCTCAACCAATTCAATTAATTTGCCAATTTGTGGACCAAAGTTTTAAAATGCTCCCCCCGTTGTTCGAAATTGCTATACATATCCCAACTGGCGCAAGCGGGAGACAACAGAACCGTGTCTCCACATCCAGCCATTTCATAAGCCAGTCTCACACTTTCATCCATATCCTTCGCCATCTTTATATTCCGGATTCCTTTGGATTCTGCCGTTTCCTTGATTTTAGAAGCCGTCTTTCCCAGTAGAACCAACCCTTTCACTTTCCCCGCAAAAGAGTCAATCAACTCCCCAAAATCATTTCCCTTGTCATACCCCCCGGCAATAAGAACGATACCGGAAGGCATAGCATCCACAGCTTTCATTGTAGAGTCCGGATTGGTAGCCTTGGAATCATTGATGAATCGTATTCCATCTACCTCTTCTACAAATTCCAAACGATGTTCTACCCCGCCAAACTGTTTCAATGTCTCCCGGATTACCTCCGGGTCAATCCCGGAAAAAAAGGCAACGGCAGTGGCAGCCAGAGCATTTTCGATGTTGTGGTTTCCGGGAATCAGCAGCTCTTCCACCGGAAGTACGGGGATTTCCCGTTGAAAAAGGTCTTTCAGCATAATGACTCCGTTTCGAAGGAAGCACCCCATAGGAAGTTCTTCCTTCCGACTGAAATACACCACTTTACAGGGAGCGGTTTCCCCCAATCGACGGCAATGCCCATCATCATAATTCAAAATTGTGTAATCCGTTGCTTCTTGATTTTTAAAGATTTCTCCTTTTGCGGAAATATAATTTTCCATAGTTTGATGCCGATCCATATGGTCTTCCGTAATATTTAATATGGCGGATACAAGGGGGCGAAATGTCTTGGTAGTTTCCAATTGAAAACTGGAAACTTCAGTGACCAACCATGTATCTTTAGTGGCAATCAACGCCCGGCTGATTACTGCCACACCAATATTTCCCACTACATAAGTCTTTCTACGAGCTCTCTTGAAAATTTCTCCCACAAGGGTAGTCGTTGTAGTTTTTCCGTTGGTTCCCGTAATGGCCACATACAATCCAGCGCCCACTCGAAAAGCAATTTCCAACTCCCCAACGATTTCGGCACCCTTCTCCTTGGCCTCTTCAATAAAATCTAAATAAAGTGGCACCCCGGGAGATAGCACTACCAAATCAAAGGTGTCCTGGGGATCCGGCTTTCTTCCAAAATAACAAGTAACACCCACCCCTTCCAGAAACTGGATCAAATTGGGCTCCACATCTTCTTTTTTCTTGATGTCTTGAACCGTTACCTTCGCTCCCAGCTTCAATAAGGCTTGCGTAGCTGCAATCCCTGATTTGCCCATCCCTACTATCAACACTCTTCTTCCTGTCAGCTGTCCTTCCATCTACAACACTCCTATTCCTATCACCGAAAAGAGCAAGGTGGCAAACCAAAACATAGCCACCACCCGGGTTTCTTTCATCCCTGCCAACTCAAAATGGTGATGCAAAGGGGCCATTCGAAAAATCCGCTTCCCTCTGGTTTTGAAGCTAACGACCTGCAAAATTACCGAAAGCGCCTCCGCTACATATACAAATCCAACAATGGGAAGAAACAATTCCAAATCCATGCCCATGGCCAAAGTAGCCAAACCACCACCCAACGCCAGGGAACCCGTATCCCCCATAAAAATTTTGGCTGGATATCGGTTGAAAATCAAAAATCCCAAGCAAGCGCCCGCCATGGTAATGGCCAGCGGTGCGCCAAACACATGTTGGTAAGCCACCCCCGCCAAGGCGAAAAAAACCAGTGATATGGCCGTAACCCCTACAGCCAGCCCATCCAATCCATCTGTCAAGTTCACGCCATTCACCATAGCCACTAGTACAAAGAGGCCAAAAGGTATATACCATAGTCCCAAATCCACCAATTGTCCCGTAACGGGAATCCGAACCAAAGTATCTCCTTCCGGTCCATAGGCGATAAGCCAAAGTAATACACCGGATACTACCAATTGAAGAAGAATCTTTTGCCAGGCCTTTAGCCCAAGATTCTGCTTTTTTCGTATCTTGGCATAGTCATCTACAAAACCAATGGCCCCAAAGGCAACCAAGGCCAGCATCACCGTTAATACCTCCGGATGAAACTGTCTTGTCGCTATAGCGGTAATTGCAATCCCAATAAGAATGGCCATGCCCCCCATGCTGGGAGTTCCGGACTTCTTCAAATGAGACCGGGGTCCTTCTTCCCGAATGTTCTGCCCTGCATGCTTTCTCTTCAAAATAGGGATGGCCAAAGACGTTGCTACTGTAGTCATCATCAAGGCCATTGCCAGTAATAACAACAACTGAAGTATATCCATAAATGCTCCTAATCCTCTACTATATGCTGAATAATTTCCTCCATCCTAATTCCTCGCGACCCCTTAAAAAGGATTACATCTCCGGGAGAAAAAAGTTGAGGGATCCGGACAACGAGGTCCTCCTTGCTGGAAAAATGAAGATTGTTTTCCGCTTTTAAATACTCCTTTGCTCCTAAGTTGATATTATATGCTAATTCCCCCACGGTGACAACCATATCCACCCCCAAACTTCCCGCATATCGACCTATTTCAACATGATGAGCTACACTGTCAACGCCCAGCTCATACATGTCTCCCAGAACGGCAATTTTTCGAAGGCCCTTTCGGGAAACCAATACATCCAAAGCCCCCCGCATTGAATCAGGGCTGGCATTGTACGTATCGTCGATGATTTTAATCCCATTTGCGAAGGAAACCTTTAGCCTTTTTTCCGTTAAATTCAGCCGGGACAGTCCGACAGCACCCTGTATTATGGGAACCCCCAATTCCACTCCGCATGCCAAGGCCAAGGTGGCATTTAACGCATTATGCCTTCCCGGGACCGGCAACTTAATCGTCACAATTTCTCCTTGGCTCTCTACATCAAAGCACAGACCTTCTTCATCTCGATCCCATATGTTGTGAATAAGATAATCTCTTTCACCTTTGGTTCCTACTGTAAGAAGGCGATGCCTACCGGAAGCTGTCTTGCGATTTAACAAGTCACCATCTTCATTGATAATTAACACACTGTCGTCATGAAAACCCATTTTGATTTCCAGCTTGGCTTTCAATATGTTTTCCCGGCTACCCAGTTTTTCCATATGAGAATACCCCACATTGGTTATGATGCCTATATCCGGCTTCACCAATCTGGACAAAAAAGCAATTTCTCCCGGCCGGTCCATGCCCATTTCGAAAATTCCCACCTGAGTATCTTTTTCCATGGCGAACACCGTCAAAGGAAGCCCTATATGATTGTTAAAATTTCCCGGTGTTTTTGCCGTCTTAAACCTGGTAGCACAAACTGCATTCACCATATCCTTGGTGGTGGTTTTTCCGGTACTCCCTGTTATTCCGATTTTTTTTATGGGAAATCGTTGCAAATAATAATTCGCCAACTTTTGCAATGCTTCCACCGTATTTTTCACCTGCACCACTCCTTCAATGGGCCAACCTTCCCGCTGCTGTTGAACCAAGGCCGCAGCGCCTCCCTTTTGAGCGGCTTCTTTCACAAAACGATGTCCATCCTGCCGTTCCCCCTCTATGGCAATAAAAAGTCCACCCTTTTGTACTCTACGGGAATCGATTTCCACCGAAGAAATTGACCCTTTAGGATCTCCTTTTAGGAGCACTCCTCCGGTGGCCTCTGCAATTTCTTTCAAACAAAGTGTATTCACTGAGATTTCTCCTCTCTTTACTCCCAGTACAAATAGACCGGAGCTCCTTTTTTCATGCTTTCGCCTGCCTTGGGGTATTGATCTGCTACCATAGTCTCCAGGGTGGAGCCTCCTTCCGGAGAAAGGATGCCCTCCAACCCAAGCCCTCCCAAAATACCCATTGCATTTTCCAGACTCTGTCCCGCTAATGGCGGAACAATTACCGTATCCTTCTTTAAAGCGGCCAACTCTTGGCTGGTAAATTCCGGCTCCACATTAAGGTACCGTAATGTGTCTGCCAAAATCTTTTGTGCCCCGGGAGCCGCGGTCACACTACCATATTTCACACCCTTGGGATTATCCACTACCAGCAAAATGGCAACTTGCGGGTTGTCCATGGGTGCCATGCCAATAAAGGAAGAATAGGTTTCATCGATGTATCCACCATCCTTGGCCTTTTGTGCCGTTCCTGTTTTTCCTCCCACTCGATATCCTCCAACCTTGGCCGTGCCCCCACCCCCTTCAGACACTACGGATTCCATAATGATACACATTTCATCAGAGGTTTGTTTGGAGACCACTTGACGCACCACCTTCGGTTCGAAGGTTACTACCGTTTCACCTTGGGTATTGGTCAGTTCCTTAACCAAACGTGGTTGCATCAGCTTTCCTTCGTTCCCAAAGGTGCATATGGCAGATAAAATTTGAATCGGAGTAACAGCAATTCCTTGGCCATAGGCCATGGTTGCCAACCCAACCGGGTTCTTATACGCCCTGGATTGCAGAATGGATGAGCTTTCTCCCGGGAAATCGATGTTTGTTTTTTCGGAAAACCCGAATAAATCCAAATAGGTATAATACCGTTCCTCCCCCACCCGTTGAGCTATTTGAACCTGGACCGGATTGCAAGAGTTTCCCACAGCTTCCACCAGAGTTTGGCGTCCATGTGGTTGATAGTATCTCCAACACCTTAACACAGTATCATAAACCTGAATGCTCCCATTACAATAAAAGATGTCATTCAAGAAGGTAACCCTTTCTTCCAAGCCGATGGCCGTAGTAATCAATTTGAAGGTTGAGCCTGGTTCATAGGTGTCGCTAATCAAAGAATTCCTCCACATTCGATTCCAATAAACCATTTTTTCTTCTGCCGAGAGGTTTCCCAGAGCCAAGGCCTCTTCTGTATCCAACGGGCTTCGAGGGTCATTGGGGTCAAATTCCGGAAGCAAGGCCATCGCCAGAATATCCCCGTTTTTTGGATCCATAATCATACACCAAATCCGATCTGCCTCTGTTTGTTCCAACACTTCTTGAATGGATTTTTCCACATAATGTTGAATGACCGAATCGATAGTCAACACCACATTGAGGCCGTCCGAAGCTCCAAAATATTTTTCCACCCCATAAGCCAATCCATTTCCATCCACATCAGCACTTTTTATCCACCTGCCGGAAACTCCGCTTAAATAATTATCATAACGCAGCTCAATACCTGCCAATCCTACATTATCATCCGTAACACTTCCCAAAACTTGAGATGCAAAAGCACCCAACGGATAATAACGCTTCACCTCCTCCGTCAATTCAACTCCATACAAGGAAAGCTCTTTTATGGCGGCCGCCGTATCTTTACTTTGATGCTTCGCAATGCGCACCAACACCGATTCTCGATTGGATATTCTCTTTAATTCTTCTACCGTCATGTCCAAAATGGGGCTGAGTTGTTCCAGTGTGCCAATGGCTCTTACTTCCTTTTCCACTTCATCAGCCCCTCGCCAGATTCGGTCTGGTCGGACCCAAACAGAAAATGCCTTTGCGGAAATAGCCAATTCTTCCCCATTGCGATCATATATGGTGCCTCTTTTGGCAGCGATGGGAACATCTCTCGTTTGTTGCCCTGCCGCCATAGCCGCATATTCTTCTCCTTTCACAATCTGCACCCACCCCACGCGGAAGGTCAAGGCGATAAGAAGAAGACAAAAGACAAAAAACACCAGGAGCAATCTTTTTTTTATACGATTTGTTGGTTGCTTCATTTCCATTCCTTCTCTTCGATACCCTCATGGGAAAAAACCAGACCCTTATTCTATCTTCATGAAGTTGTCTGGTTGCGTATTCCTATGCAATTTTTTTGTCTTGCTACTGATACGCCTGCTCTTTAATAACGGAAGCCAAATTCGGGATTGCTTCCGAGCCTTGACTTATGTAGCGAAACTGAGTGACTTCCGGGTATACCATACCCAGCTCTTCAATAGCTCTGGCTTCTATATTACCGATATTGATGGCACTTTTTATTTCTACATCCAGATTCTCGATCTCCCCTTGAATTACTTCATTTTCCTTAATCAGGGTATTAATATCATACTTGATACTGGCTGCATAAGCGGAAGAAATAATCATCCCAATACACACCAACCCCAGCAGTATTGTTAGAACCATCAACATAAATCGATCCTTTGGTGTGGTTCTGGCCTTCCGCTGCTCCCGCTCACAAGAGACATCCCTTGGCTTCATATCGAAACTGAATTTGCGATACTGTTGTTGATATTCGTACCATTGCTCCGCTGCAATCATTTCTGCTCTCCCAATTTTTCAACAACTCTCAACTTTGCACTCCGGGCCCGCGGGTTGGTTTCCAACTCAGAAGGACTAGGAGTAACCGGTTTCCCGGTTATCTTTTGAATATCTGCCATTTTTCCACAAATGCACACCGGGAATTCCCGTGGGCAAGTACAAGGGGTGATTCTTCTCTGGAAAGTCTCCTTCACGATTCGATCTTCTAATGAATGGAATGTAATAACGGCCATCCGGCCTCCCGGTGCTAAACGATCCAGAAATTGTTCTAACGCTCCCGAAAGAAGTGACAGCTCTTCATTCACCTCGATCCGAATAGCTTGAAAAGTTCTTTTTGCCGGATGAGGCCCCTCCCTGCGGGCCGCAGCAGGAATCGCCTGTTTAATTCGTTCCACCAACTCATAAGTGGTATTGATGGGCTTTTCTTTTCGTCCATTTACTATAAAGTTGGCAATTCGAGAGGCCCAACGTTCCTCCCCATATTCCCTAATGATTCGCGTCAACTCTTTTTCACTATATTGGTTAACAACCTGTTGCGCGGTCTTAGAATCCCGTTCATCCATCCTCATATCCAAAGGTGCATCCTGCATATAAGAAAACCCTCGAGCTGCATTGTCCAGTTGAAAGGAAGAAACGCCCAAATCCAACAACCCCCCTTGGATTTTTTCCACCCCCAATTGATCTAGTAGTTGAGGGAGTTCATTGTAGTTGGCCTGAACAAAGCTCTTTTTACAGGAGTAAGCTTGCAACCGTTGCGCTCCTGCTTGGATGGCGGCTACATCCCGATCGATGCCGATGTACCATCCGGAATCACACAGTTTTCGACAAATTCCATCCCCATGCCCGGCACCACCCATGGTGCCGTCTACATAGATACCCTCCGACTTAATATTCAAGGCCTGAAGCACTTCTTCATACAGTACCGGCCGATGGTTAAATTCCATATTCAATCATCTTCTTTGCAAAATCGCTATGTTCCAGCTCCGTTGTGTTGGCCGCATCCTCCCAGCAGTCCTTACTCCAAATTTCAATTCGGTTTAATAATCCCAGTGTAATCAATTCTTTGGTCATGCCAGCCCAATCTCTCAAATCTTGAGGCAGGGTCAACCGGCCCTGACGATCAATATCCGTGTCCACCGCGTTGGCATAAAAGTGACGAACAAAAGCCCGGGCGTCCGGGTCACTCATGGGAAGAGCCGATAGTTTCTCCATCAATACTTCCCACTCACTCATAGGGTATATGTAAAGGCAACGGTCGATTCCTCGAGTCAGGACGCACTTGTCCCCCAGGATGTCCCGAAATTTTGCAGGAATAATCATCCGGGACTTGTCATCCATTGAATTTTGATATTTGCCCATCAACATAGGGATACCTCTCCACACTACTTGATTTCAGATACTACCACTTTACTCCATTTTCCTCCACTCTTCAACTACTTTGCTCCATTTTTCCTGTATTTCACTCCTTTTTTTTGTTTCTAACTCCCCCAAAAGGAAATTTTCTGACAATTTACCCCAGATATAGTGCCTCAAAAAGAGAATTCTTCCTACATCTTGTCTTTGGAAGGACTGTCTCCCGCCATTTTTGCCAATTGTGAAGGTTTTATTACAATTATGATAGAGAAATATACTTTCCGGAAAATCATGCTATAATGTAGAAATAGTAAACTATTGACATGCTTTCGAAGAGTTATCATGGATGATTCATGTAATGTTCTAGGAGGTAATCTATGAAGAAAAAATTCCTTGGAACGACTCTGCTGGTTCTTTTGATAAGTTTGTTGGCCTTCCCTATGACCGGATGCAAATCCGACCGCTACGGGAACACGTATGTGGAGCCAAAAATTACCGTAGATTATCTGACAACCGAATTTGCGGATCAAATCACTAGAGACGGAGCCACAAAAAGATTCGGAACCATCGATGCAATCCAAAACAACGGAGACGGCACCTACACGTTTACCATGAACGCCAAAGAGTTTGTGGTAGACAACAGCCAACCCAATGGATTCTACATTGCAGATCGGAATCAAAATTACGAGTTGATACTCTCTAAATCCGCAAGATCCGTATTCTTCCCCGGGGGAGACTCTTCCCGGGCAGAATTCTATTTGTCTGCGGCAGATTTCATCCAGGCCCTAGAAAAAGATCGAAGCAAAAATAATGCCTCAGGCTATGAAGAATACCAACTCTTTTATTTCTATGTAATGCATGATTATGTGGAATTGGTACTCCAACAATATCTTCCATAACAACCCCCACAAATCTCCCCCTTGCGGTCTATGGACTGCAAGGGGGTTTTTCGTCCCGAAATGACCAAAAAAAAATTTCCTTGTGACAAAGTTACGGAGAAAACCAAGGATTTACTGCATAATACAAGAGTATGTGTAAAATATAACAATCTAAGATGAGGTAATGAAAATGAAGAAGAAAGTTGTAATCGTTGGTGGTGTGGCCGGTGGAGCCACAACCGCTACCCGACTTCGTAGGCTGGACGAAGAAGTGGAAATCCTGATCTTGGAACGGGGGGAATATATTTCTTACGCCAATTGCGGTCTGCCCTACCATGTGGGAGATGTAATCAAGGAACGTGAAGCCTTGCTTTTGCAAACACCGGAACGCATGAAAGCCCGTTACAATGTGGATGTAAAGGTCTTCCATGAAGTAACTGCCATTCATCCAAAAGAAAAACTGCTGACCCTTCGGAATGGCAGCACCGGGGAAATTATGGAAGAAAGTTATGATGTGTTGGTCCTCGCCACCGGGTCTTCTCCCTTGAAGCCAACCATACCAGGCATAGACAACCCTAATATTTTCTCTCTATGGACTGTGCCCGATACGGACACCATTAAAAATTACATCCATCAACACCAACCTAGAAGAGCAGCTGTCATTGGAGGCGGTTTTATTGGCGTAGAAATGGCAGAAAATCTCCACGCTGCCGGTCTGGAGGTGGATCTCATCGAGATGATGAATCAAATCATGTCTCCCTTAGATTTTGAAATGGCAGAAATTCTTCATGAAAATATGGATATGAATGGAGTCCATCTCTATTTAGGAGATGGCGTATCAAGATTTGACGCCAAGGACTCCATGACTACTATTACTCTCAACAGCGGCAAGACCATCGATACGGATATGGTGATTCTGTCCATAGGGGTGAACCCCAATAGTCAACTTGCCAAAGAATCCGGCCTGGCTTTGAACGAAAGAGGCGGCATCGTAGTGGATTCCACCCTTCGAACCAGTGATCCAAACATCTATGCCGTAGGGGATGTGATTCAAGTTGAGAACCATGTGATGAAAACTCCTTGCATGGTTCCTCTGGCGGGACCTGCCAACAAACAGGCTCGAATTTGCGCCAATAACATCCTGGGGAAATCCGAAGAATATCGAGGCACTCAAGGCACTGCCATTGCCAAAGTATTTGACTTAACCGCCGCCAGCGTTGGTATGAACGAAAAACAACTTAAGGCCTTGGGGCAAGAAAAAGGCAAGGATTACTTCACTGCTCTCATCAACCAGAAATCCCATGCCGGTTATTACCCGGGAGCCACTCCTCTGAATCTCAAAATGATTTTCGATGGTTCCGGGAAAATATTAGGAGCACAAGCGGTAGGTCAAGATGGAATTGACAAGCGTATCGATGTTTTGGCCTCTGCCATGCGCCTTTCCGCCACTATCTACGATTTAAAAGAACTGGAACTGGCCTATGCACCTCCTTTTAATTCTGCAAAGGATCCGGTGAACATGCTGGGATTTGTTGCTGAAAATGTGTTGGAGGGCCTGGTTGAGTTTGTGGATTGCATGGAATTGGACCACATGATAGAGGCAAAAGAGGATTTCACACTTTTAGATATCAGTGAATCAGAAGAGCGGTTGGTGTACGCCATTCCCAACTCTGTGCATATTCCGTTAGGCCAGTTGCGAAATCGGTATCATGAGCTAGACCCGGAAAAACAAGTGGTGGTGTATTGTACCATCGGGGTTCGCTCTTACAATGCGGCACGAATTCTAAAAGGCAACGGTTTCCAAAAGGTATCCACCTTAGCGGGAGGATGTTCCCTGTACAAAACCCTCCATTATCGTGAGTTGAATAGCCATTTCAAAACTACTATGCCAACCCAAATGCCATCTGTTTTGCCGAGAGAGGAAAATGAAATGATGATTTTAAACTGTGCCGGACTGCAGTGTCCGGGACCCATAATGAAAGTGAACGAATCCTTGAAGAGTCTTGAGGATGGCCAGATCTTACAAGTATCTGCCACCGATATGGGGTTTCCACGGGATGTGGAAAGCTGGTGTCGAAGAACTGGAAATACATTCCTTCGGTCAGAGCGGAAGGATAAGATGAACATTGTATATATTCAAAAGGGTTTGGCAACGGAGTCCGCTCCCGTCATACCGGCAAACCAAAATAGTATTCCGTCTTCTTCGGAAAACAAAACCATCATCGTTTTCAGCGGGGATTTGGACAAGGTATTGGCCTCCTTTATTATCGCCAACGGCGCTGCCGCCATGGGACGCAAGGTAACCATGTTCTTCACATTTTGGGGGCTGAATGCCCTGAGAAAATCGGAGAAAAACTCCGTCAAAAAACCCTTTATGGACAAAATGTTTGGTACCATGATGCCCAGAGGTGCTTCCAAACTTTCCTTATCCAATATGAACATGGGCGGTATGGGTACTAAAATGATGAAGATGGTGATGAAGGATAAGAACGTACAATCACTGGAAGAGCTCATGCAGCAAGCTATGGCAAATGGTGTTCACATCATGGCCTGTACCATGTCCATGGATATCATGGGAATTACCCAAGAAGAGTTGATTGACGGGGTAGAATTAGGTGGTGTGGCCACTTATCTGGGAGAAGCGGAAGAATCCAATGTGAATCTCTTTATATAAATAACCAGAGGCGGGGAATGCCCCCGCCTCTTTTCAATAAATTTTCAGCCTGTTTTCGCAGCCTATCTTCGTGGTGCTAAACATTAAACAAAAAATGGATAATATCTCCGTCCTTTACCACATACTCTTTTCCTTCCGAACGGACCATTCCTTTTTCTTTGGCATGTACCAGGTTCCCCCCAGAATCCATTAAGTTATCGAAGGAAATGGTCTCTGCCCGTATAAACCCTTTTTCAAAATCCGTATGAATTTTCCCGGCAGCTTGCGGCGCCTTGGTTCCCCGTTTAATGGTCCATGCCCGAACCTCCGGCTCTCCCGCTGTAAGAAAAGAAATCAGATCCAACAAAGAATAGCTGGCTTTGATGAGTTGGTCCAATCCCGACTCTTTGATTCCCAATTCTTGAAGAAACAACTCTCTTTCCTCTGAATCCAACTCCGCCAACTCTGCTTCCACCTTCGCACATATCACTACAACTTCAGACCCTTCATTTCGGGCCCATGCTTGCACCGCGGCTACGTGCGGATTCTCCTTCTCTGCCAGTTCCTTTTCGGAAACATTGGCAGCATAGATAACCGGCTTTGAAGACAGTAAATCCCAGGAGCGAATCCACTCTTCTTCTTCTTTGGAACACTGAGGATATAAGGTTCTGGGAGATATGCCCTGTTCCAATAAGCCGAACACTTTTTTCATCCATTCTAATTCTGTCACCAAAGAACGATCGCCTTTGAGATTTTTTTCCATTCTTTGGATCCGGCGCTCCAACATTTCCAAATCGGAAAAAACCAACTCCAAATGGATGGTTTCGATGTCCTCTAAAGGATCTGCCTTCCCGGACACATGAACTACATTGTCGTCCTGAAAACATCGTACCACATGGACGATGGCAGCCACTTCCCGGATATGGCCCAAGAACTTATTCCCTAGGCCTTCTCCTTTTGAAGCCCCTTTCACCAACCCTGCAATATCCGTAAACTCAATGGTCGTATATACGGTCTTCTTTGAGTGATACATTTCATGCAAAATATCTATTCGACGATCCGGTACCGTAACCACTCCCACATTGGGTTCAATGGTACAGAAGGGATAGTTTGCTGCTTCCGCTCCGGCTTTGGTAATGGCATTGAATAATGTACTCTTTCCTACATTAGGTAGCCCTACGATGCCCAGTTTCATTCCCTTATCTCCTTCCCTGCTTCCCTCTTCTTCCATCTCATGTATAATATCACATAGAAAATCAGTGACAATATAATCACCGTCCCACTAAGCAGCTGGGCTTGCCGGAAGGGTCCCAACATCAAACTATCGGTTCGAAGCCCTTCCACAAAAAATCTCTCGATGCTATATAACCCGCTATACAGCAAGAGGATTTGACCCGTGAATTTTCGCCGATTCCCAATGTAGATCAACAGTGCAAACAGCAAAAAACACCAGACGGATTCATACAAAAATGTGGGATGAACCATTTGTCCATCCACAGGAATGCCCCAGGGCAAATCTGTGGGTCCCCCATGGGCCTCTGAATTAAAGAAATTGCCCCATCTGCCTATGGATTGAGCCAAAGCAACTCCCGGCACAGCCGCATCCAAGACATCCGCCGGATGATACCCATACTTTCTACACAAAAGAGCAACCGCAATAAAAGCAAGAATTAATCCCCCGTGTATGGCCAATCCACCCGTTCGGATGTTGATGATTTTCAACCAATTAACGGTTCCCTCAGAGGTAAGATACCAGGACCAATTGAAAAGTACATAATAAAGCCTTGCCCCAATGATTCCAACGGGAATTCCAAGTATCAGAAGGTCTAGCAGACGGTTCGGATCCAATCCGTAGATTGGCCCTCTGCGCATCATCACCCATCCCCCCAAAACCATTCCTAGGGCAATCAGGATGCCATACCATCGAATCTCTATTCCAATTAAGGTAAATGCTATGGGGTTCGGTTCAAAAAGCATTACTTCTGGTCTCCCTTTGATATAAATTCTTCCATAATGGCAACGGAAGCCGATGCCCCTAACCGGCTGGCCCCTGCTTCCATCATTTTTTGCGCCGTAATCAAATCCCGAATTCCACCGGAAGCTTTCACACCCATGTCCATTCCTACTGTTTTTCTCATAAGAGATACCGCCTCCACGGTGGCGCCTCCCTTTGAAAATCCCGTAGATGTTTTTACATAATCTGCGCCTGCTTTTTTCGCCAACTGACATGCCAACACGATTTCTTCCTCCGTCAACAAATCAATTTCCAATATGACTTTTACCAGAGCATCCTGCTCATGGGCAAATTGGCAAACCACCAGGATATCTTGTTCCACCTCTTCCATCTTGCCATCAAGCAAGGGCCCGATGGGCAGAACCATATCGATTTCCGAAGCGCCATGAGAACAAGCCCAGTCCGTTTCATATGCCTTGGCTTGTGTTGACATAGCCCCCAAGGGAAAACCTACTACACAAGCCACCTTGACCGGTGTTCCCACTAGCAACGAAACCGCTAGGGGTACAAACCGAGAGTTTACACATACGGAATGGAACTCGTACTTTCGCGCCTCTTCACATAACTTGATAATATCCCCTTCTTTTGCCTCCGGCTTTAACAAGGTGTGATCAAAATAGCGCTGAAATCCCATTTCATTCATAGGCTTTCTCCCTTCTTCCCTTTGATTCATCAAACGGTATGAACAAGGAAAACCGGCCTCTTCGGAAAAAAACGCCGGTACTCCCTCATCTGCTCTTTCTTTTTTGTGACAAACCACTATCCTATACCGTCACAATCTCTCCTACGCCGTCCGGTCCCAGGCCAGCCGCATTCCCCTCGTCTGTGTCCAAATGGAATTCGCACTGATGTCCTTCACCGGATCGAACCAGCACTTTGTGAAACGTAATACCGCGTTCACCTTCCACCTGAATGCTAACCCAGTCCTTATCTTTTACACCGGCCTCTATAGCTTCTAGCGGAGAAAGGTGCACATGGCGCAGAGCCACTATGACGCCATGGTCAATCTCCACGGAACCACAAGGTCCGATTAATGTACATCCCGGAGTTCCTTCCAACTTTCCGGACTCTTTTACCGGAGCTTTAATGCCGATGATTCTAGCATCTGTCATTGCCAACTCCACTTGTGTTTCCGGTCGGGCAGGCCCAAGCACTCGCACGCCCTTTAATGTTCCTTTAGGGCCAACCACATCCACCTTTTCCTCTGCCGCATACTGACCTGGCTGCACCAAAGGTTTAGTAGGGCACAAGTCATGGGTACACCCAAACAAAACATCAATATCTTTCTGGCATAAGTGCACATGCTTGTTGGATAGTCCAATTTTTACTTCATAACCCATCTTCATTTCTCCTTTATATAAAACTATTACTTTAAATGACTGATGTAGGGAAGATTACGGTACTTTTGATCATAATCCAACCCGTAACCGATAATAAAAATGTCCTCCACTTCAAATCCGATATAGTCTACATGGATTTCTGCACGACGGCCGGCCGGTTTGTCCAACAGTGTGCAAATTTTAAGAGACTTGGGATTTCTACCCAAAAGATACCCTTTCAGGTAATTCAAGGTAATCCCGGAGTCTACAATATCTTCCACAATAATTACATTTTTTCCTTCTATACTGGTATCCAGATCTTTAATAATCCGAACAACCCCCGTGGTTTTTGTTTCCGCGCCGTAACTGGACACTGCCATGAAATCTATTTTCGTATCCAAGGATACATTTTTAATCACATCGGAAAGCCAAAGGACAGCTCCCTTCAAAATTCCCACGAACAGAACTTCTTCCCCTTGATACTCCTCCGAAATTTGCTGGCCAATCTCTTCCGCTCTCTTTTGAATTTGTTCTTGCGTAATCAAAGTGGTTCCAACTTGATACTGATTGCTCATGGGCTACTCCTTTTCCTTGGCTTTGGAATATTCTTCCTTTACTTCATAGTCCACATCGTTGATGATGGTTTTTCCTCGATATTCTTTGGAAAGATCTACGGTTTTCTCCCCCAACCAATACGTATCCAGCGTCTCCCTCAAGTGGTAAAGAATCCACAACCACAAAATCAGATCATCCAAAAATCCCACAGGAAATATCACCGTCGGGATCAAATCAAAGGGCATAAAAACATAAAATATGCCTAATAACACCAACAGCTTCTTTCGCCTTTTCACATTGGGATCCTTCATCATAGATTTAATGGCAATAAGCCGTTTCATGATGACTCTAAAGCTGATATATTGCATCCAATTCCTCCATCAGTTCTTCCACCCCGGTCCGTTTCAATGCGGACACTGGAATCACCTTGTCTTCTTTGGAAAGATTTAACGTTTTTCGAATTAGTGTCAGTTGCTTTGACAAATCATTTCGTGAAACCTTATCTGCTTTGGTAGCTACCACCAACCCATCCAACCCATAATGTCTTAAATACTCGTACATCTGAATGTCTTGTTTGGTGGGTTCATGACGAAGGTCTACCAGCTGCACTACTTTTCGAAGAGTTTTCCTGCTTCTTAAATATCTTTCCACCATGGTGCCCCAGTTGGCGGTAATCTGTTTGGAAACTTTCGCATACCCATAGCCGGGAAGGTCTACTATACGAAATGCATCATTGATCTCATAAAAATTGATGGTTCGGGTTTTCCCCGGGTTCCCCGAGACCCGGGCCAAGCTTTTTCTCCCTGTCATAAGATTTAGCAGCGATGACTTCCCCACATTCGATCGACCTGCAAAAGCAATTTCGATTCGATCCTCCGGCGGATACTGCTCCGGTTTCACTGCCACCGCTACCAACTCTACATTTTTAATAATCATGACATATTTTTCTTTCCCGCACCTTTGGAGGTTGGCGCCTTTGTTGTGGGCGCCTTTGATGATTTCCTGATTTTGGGCTTGGAAATCATGGCATGCTGAAGGGCTTCATCCACTGTATCAATTAACACAAAGGCCATTTCTTTACGAACCACTTCCGGAATGTCCTCCAAATCCTTCTCGTTTTCACTGGGAAGGAGCACCTTCTTAATCCCGGCCCTATGAGCCGCCAAAACCTTTTCTCGAATCCCGCCCACAGGAAGTACTTTTCCCCTCAGTGTAATTTCGCCTGTCATGGCTACATCCTTCTTTACTGCACTTCCTGTCAAGGTGGAAATCATGGCGGTACACATGGTAACACCGGCGCTGGGTCCATCCTTGGGAACGGCTCCTTCAGGGATGTGAATATGAAGGTCTAATGTCTTATAAAAATCTTCGGAAATGCCCAGGTCGTGAGCGCGGTTTCGAATATAACTGATTCCCGCCTTGGCAGATTCTTGCATTACATCTCCCATTTGGCCCGTGAGCTCCAGTTTGCCCGTGCCGGGTACCGCTGAAGTTTCGATAAACAAGGTATCTCCTCCAACAATAGTCCAGGCCAGTCCCGTAACCACACCCACTTCTTCTTCACCCTGAATAATGTCATATCGATACTTTCTTTTCCCCAGATAGCCTTCCAATTTATCCGGGGCAATATCATAACAAGCTTCTCCCTCTGTAACAATTTTCCGTGCAATTTTTCGGCAAAGATTGGCAATCTCTCTCTCCAGGTTTCTCACGCCGGATTCTCTTGTATAGTAGTTAATCAAATCCCGGACCGCCTTTTCTGCCAAACAAAATTCTTCTTCCTTCAATCCATGTTCTTTTACTTTTTTCGGAATTAAATAATTCTCCGCGATTTTCACCTTTTCTTCTTCCGTATAACCCGGAACCTCCAAGACTTCCATACGATCCAAAAGAGGTCTGGGGATGGTGTCGGTGGTGTTGGCAGTAGTAATAAACATCACTTTGGACAAGTCAAAAGGAACCTCGAGATAATGATCCGTGAATTCCTTGTTTTGTTCCGGATCCAGTACCTCCAGCAATGCAGATGCAGGATCACCTTTGAAATCCATTCCAATCTTATCCACTTCGTCGAACAAAAATACCGGGTTGTTGGTGCCGGCATCTTTAATGCTGGAAATCACTCTGCCGGGGATGGCCCCGATATAGGTTCTGCGATGACCCCTGATTTCTGCCTCATCCCGTACTCCACCTAGAGACATGCGAACAAATTCCCGGTTGATGGCTCTGGCTACCGAACGGGCCACCGAAGTTTTTCCTACGCCGGGAGGACCCACCAGACAAAGAATGGGACCTTTTAGTCCTTTGGAAAGCTGGATTACCGCCAGATATTCCAGCACTCTTTCTTTCACTTTTTCAAGGCCGTAATGGTCTTCATTTAAGATTGCTTCCGCCTTAATTAAATCCAACTTGCTCTTGGAAGCCTTATTCCAAGGCAAAGCCAAAATGGTTTCGATGTAAGTGCGGCTTACGGAGGCCTCCGCCGAAGAAGGCATCATTTTCCCAAATCGCTTAATTTCTTTCTCCACTTTATCATGGGTTTTTTTGGACAACTTCAGTTTTTTTAATTGTTGAAACCAATCGTCCATTTCGCTTTCCACATCCTCGTCCATACCCAGTTCGTCTTGGATTGCTCTCATTTGCTCTCGCAAATAATACTCTTTCTGATTTTTGTCGATTTGTGATTTCACCTTGAAATTTAAATCCTGTTCAATATTAAGAATTTCTATTTCTCTGGACAAATAATTATGAATCAATTCCAGCCTTTTGGCCACATCAAAAGCCTCCAAAATCAATTGTTTGTCCTCAATTTTAATATCAAGATGGGAAGCCATCATATCTGCTGCTCTTCCCGGTTCCTTAATGCTCATAATTACAGGTAGCAAATCTCTTTGCCCATTGGGCTTCAAGGCCAGATATTCATCAAAAGAATTCACTGCCAACCGTCTCAAGGCCTCTACCTTGGGATCGTCTTCTTCATCTACATCCGGCATCGTGTTTACGGCACAACGAAAATATGGCACCTCAAAGAGCACATCCCGAATCTCGCCTCGATACAGCCCTTCCACCAAAACCCGGATATTATCTCCAGGCAATTTTAACATTTGCTTTATTTTTGCCACAGTACCTACATGATAGAAATCCTCCGGTGTGGGCAAGTCTGTGTTTTCATCTCTTTGGGTCACCAAAAAAATATGCTTATTCAAAATCATGGCCTTTTCCAGCGCATTGATGGATTTTTCCCGGCCAATATCAAAATGCAGAACCATATTTGGGAAAATAGTTAATCCCCTCAACGGAATCATAGGCAATGTGGCCACATTGCTGCCGTCTTCCTCTTCCAACTCTTCTCCCGATTCGCTGACCTGCTCCACCAGGGACTTTTTGATTTCCGTTTCTTTTTTCTGTTCTTTTTTTTCTTTTTCACTCATATCAAAAGCCTCCTTTTACGATGCAGTACCCTGCTTTTTCTTTGCTTTTGCCTCTCTGGCTTTGGCCGGCTTTATTTTTCCCTCCGCCAGAATAATCACAGGGGATTCCCCTCTCTCGATGATGTTCTTTGTAATAACACATTTGGCCACATCTTCCCGAGAAGGTACTTCAAACATAACATCTCGCATTGTTTTTTCCAAAATACTGCGAAGCCCTCTGGCTCCCGTCTTCTTCTCGATGGCTTTATCCGCAATTACCGACAATGCTTCAGTATCAATCTCGAACTCCACATGATCCATTTCAAAAAGCTTTTTATACTGTTTTACCAAAGCATTTTTGGGCTCGGTGATAATCTGTATCAACGCATCCTTGGACAATTCTTCCAGGGTAACCACCGAAGGCAACCTTCCTACCAATTCAGGAATAAGGCCATATTTCAATAAATCCTCCGGTTGAATTAATTTCAGGAGATGCTGAGTCTCTTCGATTTTCTTTTCCAGGTCCGACTGAAACCCGATGGTTTTTTCTCCTACGCGGCGCTTAATGATGGTTTCCAACCCATCAAAGGCTCCGCCACATATAAACAGCACATTCGTAGTATCAAACTGAATGAAATCCTGGTGCGGATGTTTTCTCCCCCCCTGCGGAGGCACGGAAGCCACCGTCCCTTCGATGATTTTCAGCAAAGCTTGTTGAACTCCTTCTCCGCTCACATCTCTTGTGATAGAAGGGTTCTCTGATTTTCTGGCAATTTTATCAATCTCATCAATATAGATAATCCCTCTTTGGGCCTTTTCCAAATCATAATCTGCCGCCAAAATCAGCTTCAACAGAATGTTCTCTACATCCTCCCCCACATACCCGGCTTCTGTCAATGCGGTGGCATCCGCAATAGCAAATGGAACTTGTAGAATTTTAGCCAGTGTTTGAGCCAAAAGGGTTTTGCCGGACCCGGTTGGGCCAACCATCACCACATTGGATTTCTGCAACTCAACATCATCGCTGTCTTCGTTAAGGCAGCGAATTCTTTTATAGTGGTTATATACAGCCACCGCCAAGGATTTTTTCGCATCTTCCTGCCCAATCACATACTCCCCCAATCGTTGCGCAATCTCCCTAGGTTTCAGCAAAGGCTCTTGGCAGGCTTTCTCTACCTCTCCGTTTATCAATTTTTCTTCAAATTCTTCGTCTATGATATCCATGCAAAGCTCAATGCATTCATCACATATATACACATTGGGCCCTGCAATCAATCTTCGCACTTTGTCTTGCGGTTTCCCGCAAAAAGAACAACAAAGCTGTTTCTGGTCGTCAAATTTTGCCATTTTCCCCCCCGTTATCTTTTCTTGATGACTTTATCAATCAAGCCATATTTTTTGGCTTCATCTGCCGTCATGAAAAAATCTCTATCCGTATCTTTTTCAATCACACTTAATGGTTGCCCCGTCACTTCCGTTAAAATCCGATTCAACTTTCCCCGGGTCTTTACAATATGATCAGCATGAATACGAATATCCTCTGCCTGACCACTGATGCCACCTAGTGGTTGATGTATCATCATCTCCGCATTGGGTAGCGCCATTCTTTTTCCCTTAGCTCCAGCCGCCAGTAAAAATGCCCCCATACTAGCCGCCATCCCAACGCATATCGTGGAAACATCCGGTTTAATATATTGCATGGTATCGTAGATTGCCATGCCTGCCGTTACGCTGCCTCCCGGGCTGTTCACATACAAATAGATGTCTTTCTTCGGGTCTTCTGCTTCCAGAAAAAGTAGTTGAGCAACCACCAGGCTAGCCAGGTGCTCATTAATCTCTTCCCCAAGAAATATGATACGGTCTTTCAATAACCTGCTGTAAATATCATAAGAACGTTCCCCTTTTGAAGTTTGCTCTATGACATATGGTATCAAGGCCATGCCGGATTCTCCCTTTCTGTTCTTTATTCTTATCCTGAAATTGCTGCTTTCTCATAGACCAGCTCCACTGCTTTTTTCATTTGAATGTCTTTTTCGAAAAGCTTGGTATTCCCGTCTCCCAACAACTCCTTCACCTTTTCTTTATCCATCTGGTACTGCATCCCCAACAATTCAAGCTGAGAATCCAATTCTTCAGGTGTGGCTTCAATTTTTTCCAATTCTGCAATTTTCCCTATAATCATTCGGGTTTTCACTCTTTTGAACGCATCTTCACGAATCTCCTGCCGGAATTCTTTGGGATCTTTGTTTAAATACTGAAAATACTTCTGAAGATCCAGTCCTTGGTACTTGAGCTGCTGATCGAATTCACTCATCATGGCATCCATTTCCTCTTCCACCATGGCATTGGGAACATCAATCTCATTGGCCTCATAAATCTTTTCCAGCACCTTGTTTTTCATCATCTCTTCACTTTTTGCTTTGGCTGTTTTTTCCAAATTTTCCTTGGTTTCCTTTTTCAAGTCCTCCAAGGTGTCCCATTCACTAACATCCTTTGCAAATTCATCATTAAGCTCAGGCACTTCCTCTTCTTTGATTTCATGAATATGACATTTAAACAGCGCTTCTTTCCCAGCCAAATCTTCCGCATGATATTCCTCCGGAAAGAAAACTTTTACCTGGATGTCTGAACCAACCTCGGCGCCAACCAGCTGCTCTTCGAATCCGGGGATGAAAGTGTTGGATCCCACCTTCAAGGGATAGCGTTCTGCAGTGCCTCCTTCGAAAGTATCTTCTCCCACAAATCCCTGGTAATCCAATACCACCATATCTCCATCTTTCACCGGTCGTTCTACGCTAATCATCCGGGAATTTCTTTGTTGGAGTTTTTTCATCTCTTCTTCTACCTGGGCCTCTTCCACCTTTTCTTCCACCCGGTCAATGGCAACACCCATATAGTCTTTTACGGTAAAATCGGGATACACTTCCACGGTAATGGTGGCTTCAAAGCCTTTCCCCGCTTCCAATTTCCCCAATTCAACTCTCGGCCGATCGATTACTTCCAATTCCAGCTGGTCAATAGCGCTTGTGTATTCCGACGAGAATAGCTTGTCCACAGCCTCGTCAAAGAAAACATCAGACCCATAGCGGGTCTCAATTACTTTTCTGGGTGCCTTTCCTTTTCGAAAGCCATCTACTGTAAACCGGTTTTTGTTTTCTTGATATGCCTTGACGACTGCTTGTTCGAACTCTTCTGCTGTGAATTCCATTTTAAATTTTACTTCATTTTTTTCTTTTGATAAAATTGATGCATTCATTTAGTGATTCCTCCATTTTTTATCGGTACCCTCCGCTGGTGGTACCGAGTCTACTCGTTCTTGTATACCCAGATTTGGGGAAAACTATCCCTTCTTTTGACAAAGAACGGATATAATTATAACCTATTAGTATGTATAAGTAAATGTTTCCCTCCGAAATTGCCATAGGAAAATCAGGATTTGCAATAAAAAAGGGCTTTTGCCCTTTTTAACGAAGCCCCAGTTCTCGAAGTCCTCTCAGATACTTGCTTTCGCCCGAAGGAGATAGCTGATATTCCGCGGAAAGCCGTTCCCCCAAAATCATCAGGTCTTCTTGATTCCCGGAGAACAACTCCAATTCCAACTCGGAAATCGGCAAATTACCTCGATCTGTCATAATTTCTCCGGAATCTAAAGAAATCTCAACGATGCTTTCTCCAGTATCTACGCGAAAACGCCGCCTTAAAAACCCCATCTCCAGCAGAGCAACCAAAGGTTCATCCGCCACCAGACGAATCACTTCTTTCCCAATTTCACTTTGCTCAAACAGAGTAGTGGTTGGCATCAGATAACATTGCGGATTATCAACAGGGACATTAATTTCTTCCCTGCTATGCAAGGCGCCTTCCACTTTTCCCCGCCATTTCAAGCTGGCAACCAACTTCTCCCCTTCCAAACGGACGCGAAAAGCAATATCATTCTTCGATAACACGTGGTCTTTCGTATCAAAATATGCGGCCTTGAAAAATATTTTTTCGCGGGGTGATTCTTCCTCAATTCCGAAGAGATACGCATCATTAAAAATAGCATCCATAACTTCTTTGGAAGGTACATTATATTTCAGTTCCACTTCCATAGCGATTCCTTTCTCCGGTTATAAATCCAGTTTGTAATCCCCTGGCTTGACTTTTCCCAGTCTTCGTAACCCTTTATCTGCCAAAAGGGAAAGAATGGCAGGTAGCGCAAAATGTAGAACCAGGATGGTCCATAGCACCGTCCAGGTAAACCCCATAGAGGTAAAGGTTCCTATTTGTCCTACCAAGCCAGAGGTGCCCATTCCCGCACCGATGGGAATGTTGGTCGTTTGAAATACTACGGTAGCCACGGGCCCCAAAACGGCACCCGCCAATGTGGGTGGCAGCAAAATCCAAGGGTTTTTAATAATGTTGGATATTTGTAGCATAGAGGTTCCAATTCCCTGTGCTACCAGCCCCCCGACTCCATTGTCCTTAAAACTAATTACTGCAAAGCCAACCATCTGAGCACAGCAACCAGCCGTAGCCGCTCCCGCCGCCAAACCCCCCAGACCCAGCATAATGCACAAGGCTGCGCTGGATATGGGAGCCGTCAAAGTAAGTCCCACTACAACGGCAACAATGATTCCCATAATAAAGGGTCTCATGTCCGTAGCAGTCATTATAATTTGACCCAAACCCGTCATTACCGCGTTTACAACAGGTCCGAATAAGCTGGCTGAAATCATCCCTGCAATCAAGGTCACTGCCGGCGTGACCAGAATGTCCACTTTAGTTTCTTTGGATACCAATTTTCCGAACTCTGCCCCCAAGGCCGCGGCTAAAAACGCCCCTGCAGGGCCTCCCAGTTGAGCTCCCATCATTCCGGTAACGGCGCTAGCGAACAGCACCAATGGGGGTGCTTTCAGCCCCCAGGCCACCGCTACGCCTACCCCGGCTCCCATCAACCCCATGGCAATGACTCCCGTTTCTATCAGAAAAGCCGAGACGGGATTTTCTCCCACAAGCAAAGCCGTCTGTTCTCCCAATGTCTTAATAATTAATCCGATTAAAAGAGAAGCAAACAACCCCATAGCCATAGCGCTCAAGGCATCCTGAAAGTATCGTTTCCCGCTAAATTCAATGTCCTTTTTCGTTAAAAACCCGGACAATTTTTTCATCGTTTCCCCCACATCTTTCCTATAAAACACAGTCGAAATTTTTCCACAAAATATGTCTATATTATACTGTAATTCCCATCGATTGCAAGACCATCATAGGCAGGCCATCACGGGCAGAATGCATCATGGGCAAGGCCATGGATAAGGGCAAGGTTTCCCTTGCCCTTATCTCTTTACCCTTATTTTTTCTTAGGGGGTTTCGGTATTCTTGCATCGATAACATTCATCAAGTTGTCCGTGCATGTCAGGGGATCTACCAACTTCCCACTACCTACCACCTTGTATTGAGGTGCTACCGGTTTTAAAACACCACCCAGAACTTCTCCTACCATTGCTCTTTTGTAGACGGGAATCCGATCGTCCATCTCCCGTGAAATATCCATAGTATCTTCAAACCCATAATCCTCTTCAAAAACCAAAGCCAATTGTTGAGCCAGCAACCAATTGGGCATCACGCCTTCTTCGACGGCCGCTTCCACGGCTTGAAGCCGTCTTTCCGTATTGGTAAAGGTACCATTGGTGTCGGCAAAGCCGGTCCCCGGGAACACCACATCTGCTTTCTCGGCAGTGGAGGTCATGTGAGTATCGGAAACCATCAGAAACTCCAAGTCATTATTCTTCAACCCGGGATCCTCTCCAAATACCAGAAGTGCCTTGACACCTTCTACCGCTTCCGAACCCGCCTTCACTCCCAAATCAACCAGACCCTGGGAATTGTTTTTGGCTTTCACCAATAGGATTCCATCTCTTGGGCTTCCAATGTGGCCGGAAAGAAGTGCAATCTGGCCGATTAATTCCGCTCCTTCCACCGTCATCAAATTCTGCTGGTACACAATCATGGCTTTTTTTGCCTTACTATAAAGGTTCGCCACTTCTTCTACTTTTGAAGAAACCTTTACATCTTTCAAGGATTTCACAAATTGATCAAAACCTTTCTCTTCCCCTTTTTTACCCAGGTCAAGAAGGCCTTTGGCCAGTTCTTTTAAGGGCTCCAGTTCATTTTTTGTGTAAATAACCCGGTGTGCGAAGGGGAATTTTTGTTCTTGCCCCTTTGGATTAATCAACACCACCTTAGCGCCCTTTTCTGCCGCTTGTTTTATTTTCAAAAAAATCACCGGATTGTTGGCTGCGGAAAATCCAAGAACCAGAATAACTTCCGTTGACAACAATTCATCCATAGTGTTGGGCGACCCTTCTAAACCCAAAATTGCTTCCAATCCGTTGGGTCTGTTGTTAAAGGAAAACACACGAGCTCCCATGGTATCGGCCAACTTCTTCATCACATAGGCTTCCTCATTGGTGTAGCGATCTGAGATTGCCACGGCCACAGCGTCTTTTCCATACTTTGCTCCAATGGCTTGCGCCTTCTTGGCTGCGATCATCAAAGCCTCGTTGTAATCGGCTTCCCGAAAGGTTTTTCCCTCTTTCACCAAAGGGGTTTCTAATTTTCCCTCCAGCAAAGCGCAATCAAATCCCCATTTTCCTTTGCCGCAACCCAATCCACCATTAACCACGCCATCATGGTCCGGGTTGGCCTTAATCAACATTCCGCCATAGCTTTCCAGAATCAAAGTGCATCCTACGGAACAATAAGAACAGGTAGTAATCACCTTTTGAGTGTCTACCGGCACTTCCTTAATCACCGTCTGCCTCTCTTGAAGGGCTCCGCATGGGCAAGCACTTACGCATTGCCCGCAGGAAATGCACCCGGATTCTAACAAGGGCCGGTCCAGAGTGGGTTTCACCACCGTATCAAAACCTCGTTCCACCAGCCCCAATGCGCCTACTCCCATCACTTCATCACACACTCTAACACAGAGCCCGCAAAGGATGCACTTATTGGGATCTCTCACGATAAAGGGGTGATCGTCCTCAAATTCAATCTGATTGATTTCTCCCCCCAGCCTTTCCGGAGCCACATGATATTCATTGGCATATTCAATTAATTTGCATTCAAAGAAGTCCTGGCACCCACATTCCAAACATCGGGAAGCTTCTCGAATGGCTTCTTCTTCCGTATACCCTTTCACGATTTCAATGAAATTTCCTTTTCGCTCCTTGGCTTCCAAGTGAGTGATTTTGGGGCGACACTCCCTCTCCCGATCTTCAAAAGTCTTCTCGGTGATATCATCTCGCGTTACTACATACGGTTCTTCATAGCCAATGATTTCGCCGTCCAGATAACGATCAATCACCGTCGCTGCTTTCTTGGCATCGGCGATGGCCTCTACTGCAATTGATATTTTATCGTTTCCACAGTCCCCTCCGGCAAACACACCGGCCATGCTGGTCATAAAGGTATCTTTGTCATAGGCAATGGAGCCTTTCTTCGTTTTGTCCACGCTGAAAAGAGATCCATCCACCGCTTGCCCGATGGCCAAAATCACCGTGTCTACTTCCAAGGTTTCCACCTTGCCTTCAATGGGTTTTGGAGCCCTTCGGCCGGAGGCATCCGGTTCTCCCAACTCCATCACCTGAAGAATCATTTTCTCAACATGACCTTCCTTATTTTTTACAATTTCCAATGGGTTGGTCAAATTTTTAAAAATTACGCCCTCTTCTTCCGCTTCAACAATCTCCATCATATCCGCCGGCATTTCGTCTTTGGTACGGCGATACACATTATATACTTTGTCTGCACCCAAACGAACTGCCGTACGACAAGCATCCATAGCCGTATTTCCGCCACCTACGATGGCCACCTTGCGCCCTAACCTTACTTCCTCATTGCGAACTACTTTTCGAAGAAAATCTATTCCTCCAATCACACCCTCTGCATCCTCGCCCTTGCAGCCAACCCCCGTAGAAACCCACGCCCCAATAGCCAACAGAACCGCATCGTAATCGGATCGAATGGTATCAAAAGGTAGTTCCTTTCCTACACGGGTATTGAAGATGATGTTCACGCCCATTTTTTCAATAATTTCGATTTCCCAATCCAAATCCTCTTTGGGCATTCGATACTCAGGAATCCCATATCTCAACATACCGCCACCTTTGGGCATAGCTTCAAAAATGGTGACTTGGTGTCCCATAATGCGTAGAAAATAAGCTGCGGAAAGCCCCATGGGGCCGGCACCAATCACCGCCACCGATTTTCCCGTTTCCTGGCTGATGTCCGGCACAAAGTGATCTTGGCTCATGCGATCCATGTCCGCCGCAAATCGTTTCAAATACTGAATCGCCACAGGTTCTTCCATCAGGCCCCGACGACACTCCGTCTCACAGGGATGAGGACAAACTCTGCCCAACGCGCCCGGTAAAGGAATTTTGTTTCGGATCAATTGGATCGCTTTCTCGTACTCCCCATTGGCAATCAAACCTACATAGCCCTGGCAATCGGTTTGGGCAGGACAAGCCAAAACACAAGGAGGCCGACAATCCCCGACATGGTTGGATAGCAGCAGTTCCAAATTGGTTTTTCTGGATTCCATCACCCGTGGGGTGTTGGTTTTTATCACCATATTTGGAGCAATTTCCGTGGCACAAGCCTTTACCATCTTTGGGTTGCCTTCTACTTCGCAGACACAAAGACCACAGGCGCCATAAATCTCCATACGTTCATCGTAACAAAGGGTAGGAATAAAAATGTCATTCTCTCGAGCCACTTCTAAAATGGTTTGCCCCGAATACCCGAAGACTTCTTTTCCGTCGATGTTCAGTCTCATTTTACTCACTTTTCATTCCTCCTTTCTATTTTCTGATAATGGCATCAAAGCGGCAAACCTCTTCACACTTTCCGCATTTGGTGCAAACATCCTGATCAATAACGTGTAACTGTTTCCGCTCTCCCTGAATCGCATTCACCGGGCAATTTCTGGCACACACTGTGCAACCGGTACACTTCTCTGTTATGACAAATTGGAACAGATTTTTGCAGGACTTCGCGGTGCAGGTATGATTGTAAATGTGGTCTTCGTATTCGTTTCTGAAATACTTAATTGTAGTCAGCACCGGGTTGGGAGCGGTTTGCCCCAATCCACACATGGACCCGTCCTTAATTTTTTCGGCTAGTTCTTCCAACAATTCGATGTCTCCATCTTCCCCCTTGCCTTGGGTAATCCGCTCCAAAATTTCCAGCATCCGCTTGGTTCCGATTCGACAATAATTGCATTTGCCGCAAGATTCTTTTCGAGTAAAATCCAGAAAATACCGGGCCATATCCACCATACAAGTGGTTTCATCCATAACGATCATGCCTCCGGATCCAACAATAGCACCGATTTTGCCAATGTTCTCATAGTCTACCGGAGTATCAATCAGCGATGCCGGAATACATCCTCCAGAAGGTCCACCCATTTGAACCGCCTTAAATTCACGGTCATTCTTAATTCCACCACCAATATCATAAATGATTTCCCTTAATGTCATGCCCATAGGAACTTCTACCAAGCCGCCTTTTTTAATTTTACCCGCCAAAGCAAACACTTTAGTTCCCTTTGACTGTTCGGTACCCATGGCACCAAAGGAAGCACCACCGTTTAAAATAATCCAAGGAACATTGGCGAAGGTTTCCACATTGTTAATATTGGTAGGCTTTTGCCAATATCCTTTGGCAGCCGGGAAAGGCGGCTTCAGACGAGGCATCCCCCGCTCCCCTTCCAAAGAGGCAATGAGTGCCGTTTCTTCTCCGCATACGAAAGCCCCCGCTCCCGCCTTGATCCGAAGATCAAAATTAAAACCGGATCCAAAAAGATTCTTGCCTAAATACCCCTTTTCTCTGGCTTGAGCCATGGCCACTTCCAACCGATGTATTGCCAAGGGATACTCCGCACGGCAATAGATGATTCCCTGGTTGGCTCCAATAGCATATCCCCCAATAATCATCCCTTCTATCAAGGAATGAGGATCTCCCTCTAAAACTGAACGGTCCATGAAAGCTCCGGGATCTCCTTCGTCGGCATTACAAACCATATATTTTTCTGAACCGGGGTTGGAAAGTGCGGCATTCCACTTAAACCATGTGGGGAATCCTGCTCCGCCTCTACCGCGTAGCCCGGATACTTTCATTTCTTCAATTACATCTTGCGGCGTCATTTCTAAAAGCACTTTTTGGATGGCTTGATATCCACCCAGTGCCGTATAGTCGGAAATATTTTCCGGATCAATGAGCCCGCAATTTCTAAGAACCACTCTCTTTTGTTTTTCGATTACTTCTTGATCCTCCCGTGTGATACAGTGAGAGGAATCCGTTCCCAATGCACAAGAAAAATGACTCTCCAAAATCTTTTCTACATCCTGAGGTTGCACCTTGACATGCCGCGTCAAATGGTTTTGGTCGTCATAAACATCTACAATAGGTTCCAGATAGCAAGTCCCCACGCACCCTGTGATGCCCACTTGAATGTCCAGATTGCGATCTCGAATTTGCCGTTCAAATTCTGAAGCTGTTTTTTTCGCCCCTGTTGCAATTCCGCAACTTCCTTGTCCGATTATGATTTTCATACGGCAATTCCCTCCTGGCTTCTGCCTTTAATCTCATCCAGGATGGATTTTACAGTATCCTTTGTCAGGTTCCCATAGGTTTCTTCTCCTTCGTTGCTCTTCACCATCATCACCGGCGCCAACGAACAACATCCCAGACAAGCCACATTATTCAAGGTGAAAACCCCGTCTTCTGTGGTTTCTCCATCCCGAATTCCCAGATGTTCCGTAACGGCTTCTTCAATCAGATCCGCACCATTTACATGGCATGCCGTACCTTTGCACATCATGATAAGATACTTCCCTATAGGCTCTTGCCGAAATTGAGCATAAAAAGTAGCCACCCCGTATATCTTGGCTGGTTTAATCCCCGTGGCGTCGGCAATGTACTCAATGGTCTCCTTGGAAAGATATCCATAAATATCCTGGGCCTTCTGAAGAATGGTGATTAAACTACCCGGTACTCTGCCATACTGGTCCAGCACCGGAGCCAATTCTTTGAAGTCACTCATATTTCCTTCCTCCTCACTTTTGAATATTCTATGATATAAAAGTGTGTGCAAGCAAAAGCTTGCACACAGCTTTTCTACAACCCTAGTCTTTTTAGGGAAATTCTTCTCCAAAACAGTTTATGTGCCTTGAAAAAAATCACTACTTCGCCAACTCACCCAGCACTTCTTCGTAAATTGCCAGACCCGCTTCCAATTGTTCATCTGTCACACATAAGGGACAGAGGAATCGAATCACATTGTTGTAGGTTCCAGCTGCTTCCAAAAGCAACCCCTTCTGAACGGCTGCATTTACAATGGCCGTCACAATTTCCGGATTGGGTTCTTTGGTTTCTTTGCTCTTCACAAACTCCACACCCATCATGGCACCCACGCCCCTTACATCTCCGATTACCTCATATTTTTCCTTCCATTCGTTGAATTTACTCATACAACGCTGGGCAATCTTCCTTGCTTTCCCGGGATAGTCCTCTTTTATCATCACATCTAGCAAGGCCATTCCCGAAGCACATGCTACCGCATTTCCACAGTAGGTGCCACCAATGGTTCCGCCCATTACGCCATCCATCACTTCCGCTCTGGCTGTAACCGCCGATAAAGGCAGTCCTCCCGCAATGGATTTGGCCGTTACAAGAATATCAGGGGCACAACCTTCGTCTTGATAATAGTCGGAAACAAACATTCGGCCAGACCTAGCCCATCCTGTCTGCACTTCGTCGCAAACCATCATAATGCCATGGTCGTCACAGATCTTACGTACTGCCTTCACCCATTCTATGGGCGCCGGTACGAATCCACCTTCCCCCTGTACCGGTTCAAAAACAATGGCAGCCACATCTTTTGCCGGAGAAGCTTCAATGAAAAGGCTCTCTAGTTTATCCACATAATACTGAATTCCCTCTTGTTCCGTGGTTCCCTTGGGAAGGCGATACATGTTGGGAAATTCGGCACGGTAAACCCCATCCGGAAAAGGTCCCATTCCAACAGCATAAGCTTTCTTGCCGGTCATAGTCATGGTTAACATAGTTCTTCCATGAAATGCACCGGTAAATACGATAATATTCGGTCGCCCAGTAAAGCTTTTCGCAATCTTTACAGCATTTTCATCTGCTTCCGCACCAGAGTTCACGAACATGGTTTTTTTCTTGTCCCCATTAACCGGAGCAATCTTGTTAATCATTTCTGCAAATTCGATGTAACGCTCATGTGTTGTAATATTCATCATGGCATGAAAATACTTTTCAGATTGTTCTTTCACAGCATCAATCAGCGCAGGGTGAGAATATCCAATATTCAAAACGCCTACACCGCCAATCCAATCCAGAAAAACATTTCCGTCTACATCTTCGAACATAGCACCCTCGCCTCTGGAAATTACACAAGGATATCCACATTTGATAGCGTTGGGCATACATTCCGCTCTTCTGTTGATTACTTCCTGGGCTTTCGGGCCAGGCAAAGGCATCGTTACTTTAGGCAAAGCATCTCTAAGCATTTCGTTCCTCCATAATTCGTAAATACTATAACCTATCTAGCTGACCAGTTAATATTATAACATACATTTTCTCTTTCCAACGGGAAAAGTTCCTTCCCTCGGAATAGTAATTAAATTCTGTCAATTGACCAACCGCCTTTAATTACAAGTCCTATGCCCTTATTGATTTACCCCGCGTTGATCCAGTAGAGCCCGAATCCGATGATTGATCATTTGAAGAGCAACCGTGTTATACCCTCCTTCCGGAACGATAACATCCGCATATTTTTTGCTGGGTTCCACAAATTGTTCGTGCATCAATTTTACGGTGGTCATATACTGATTGATGACCGATTCCAGGCTACGTCCTCTTTCCCGGACATCTCGAAGGATGCGGCGAATAATTCTTACATCCGCGTCGGTATCAATAAAAATTTTAATATCAAAAGTGTTTAACAGCTCCGGATTCTCAAAAATCAGAATTCCTTCTACAATAATTACCTGCGCTGGTTCCACGCAGACAGTATCCTTGGTTCGATTGTGAATGGTAAAGTCATAAACCGGACGATACACTGGCTTTCCGCTTTTCAACTGATAAATATGTTGAATCATCAAGTCCGTTTCAAAGGCATTTGGATGGTCATAATTCAACTCAGCCCGCTCTTCAAAAGAGAGGTCGCTATGGTCACGATAGTAGAAATCGTGGCTTAAAATGGTAATCTGCTCATTGAACTCTTTCTTGATACGATGAATCATCGTGCTTTTTCCACTGCCGGTACCCCCGGCCACACCAATGATAATGCCTTCCCTATTTCCCATTCTTTTTTCCTTTTCTTCTATGGCTTTAATGCCTCAGGGATTTTAATATCATTATCGTGATTCTCTCCGACTAAAGAGCGTAAATTCACTGCATCCTTTTCCATGGACAGAAGAAGATTGTTCATTTCCACCAAGCGTTTATATTCCATTTCCCTTCCCACAATGAGATTGGGATCTGCAAATATACCATTCAGAGTATCGTGAACCTGATTGACTCTGCGGCGAATGTCGTTCACGGTTTCGTGATCGACAATATCTTTCCAAGCTTGCTCTATATTGGTCAATTCGTCTGTCTCCAATTCGTATTCGCTTTCTCCTTGCACAACAATGGCTTCGTAGCCTAGTTTTTCTTTCACATATCGGGCAAAGGATTCCTTGGACTCCCGTTCTCCATGAACCAGAAAAATTCGTTGGGGTTCTTTTTGAAATCCGGAAAGCCAATCAAAAAGGCCTTCACGATCCGCATGACCCGAAAATCCTTCCAAGTTGTGAATTTCTGCATTCACACGAATTTGGTCTCCAAACAAGGTGACCTCCTTCGCTCCCTCCAGAATGCGACGTCCCAGGGTACCTTCCGCTTGATACCCCACGAACACGATGCTATTCTTCCCATCCCAAAGATTGTGCTTCAAATGATGTCGAATTCTTCCCGCTTCACACATGCCGCTGGCAGAAATGATGACTTTCGGGCTGGGGTCCTGGTTCAAATACTTCGATTCATCTGCAGAACGGGTAAATTTTAAATTCTTAAAATCCAAGGGATTGTCTCCCTTCAAAATATACTCTCTGGTCTCATCATCAAAAACTTGGGCATTCTTTCGAAAGACATCTGTAGCTGCAGTGGCCATTGGAGAATCCACATAAACCATCACCTCATCCAAGGCCTTTTGAGCTTCAGGGTGTTGTTCATAAAAGCGATTGAACTCAAAAATAAGCTCTTGGGTTCGTCCTACCGCAAAAGAAGGAATGACTACATTGCCTCCTCTTTTTACCGTTGTCAGCACAATATCCAAAAGCTGGTCCACACTGCTGGAATTCTCCGGATGAAGCCGATTGCCGTAAGTGGCTTCCATAATGAGAAAATCCGCTTTCTTTATTTTTTTTGGATTCCTTAAAAGAGGTCTATTCTCTACCCCTATATCCCCGGAATACACCACCTTTGAAATGCGTTGTCCTTTTGGTTCCTGATCATCCACCCAAAGCTCCACAATAGCCGACCCCAATATATGGCCCGCTTCATTGAAAACCATTTTCATATCTTCATTGATTTCCACCAACTCATCATACATCACCGGTTTTACTTTGGTCAGGGCTTCCAAAGCGTCGTCAATGGTATAAAGGGGTTCCATACGATACTCTTTGCCTGCTCTCTCCGCCTTCTCGTTTTTCCACTCTGCTTCCTTTTCGTGAATGTAGGCAGAATCTTTTAGCATCACATCCAAAAGGTCTGCTGCCGCATCGGTACAGTAAATGGGCCCCTTGAACCCTCTTTTCACCAGTAAAGGAATCCGGCCACAATGATCGATATGAGGGTGACTTAAAATCACACACTGGATTTCCGCAGGATTAAAACAAAACTCCTCATAATTTAAAGCTTCCTCTGCCTTACCTCCTTGAAATTGTCCGCAGTCCAACAAAACCTGATGTTTTTCTGTAGTAATCCAATGGCAGGATCCGGTAACGCCTTCGGCCGCTCCGCAAAATCGTATTTTCATGATAACACCTCCACCTCACATTATACACGCTTAAAGGGAGGAAGACAACGGAGCCCTTCTTTGAATTCTTAGAAAATCTCATAGCAAGCACTTCTTGCAATGATTCGATTTCGCAAGGGAGCTACACGAAAAAGGCCACTTACCGATACTTGCACCGTTGCGGTTACACGAGGTCTGCTCTCCTGATTTTCACTCTGATACCCCACCGAATCATCTTCGTAAACCAAGGTCATCTCACTGGGTCCCGAAACACCAAGTTGCCTGCAGGCTTGAAGAAAATACTCTTGGGAATCCTTTTGATTTTTAACAAAAACCACAGCACCTTGAAGTAATTCCTCTTCTTCAACCAACAAAGCCGCCTGTATGGCGCACTCCTCCGCTGCTTGTTTTAACATCTCTTGAACCAAAAGATATCTGCTCAGCTCCTGCTGAAAAACCAAAAAATGCACCCCTATAAAAAGAAACCCTAAAAACACCAAATAGACTTTCATACCTTTTATGTATTCCCTTCTCCTACAAATTCGCTAGGGGTATAGCCTTCCAAAACATAAATGTAGCGATTTTTTGAAGGAGAGATGAAAACGCCACCTCCCGCCATTACGTCAGCCAAAGACACCTCCACCCGATAGTCGATAAACCGATTTTCTCCCAACGAATATCGGGCCAAGGGCTTTTCCTGCGGCGAATAGAAAGAAACCCCGTCTACACCAGGGAGGGCCAACAGCTCTTCCCGGGTACGCTCCACCAAATCTGGAGGGAAATACCCCATAAGCCGGGCCTCTTCCTTTGCTCCATAAACGATGGCTTGAATTTGCTGAGTCACCACCATGTTTCGTTGTTCATATACAAATTGCAGCATAAGGACCATCAAAAGCGGCAGGACGGCTATCAATACGATAAACTGCTTCATAATCCTTCTCCCGGAAACTGGCTACGCAACCCCACCATCTCTTCCCAACAGCGGCCCATACCGGAGAAAATGGAGCTTTCTCCGGGGCCTGCCACAAGTTGATATATGAACATACCCAAACCCACCATGGCCATCAAAACAATAAATTGTTTCAATATCGTGCCTCTAGCTTCCTATAGCAGATGAAGATATTTTCTCCATAGCATCTTGCCCCAATTCCGAAACCGCATCCCCAAATCCGGCAATAATGGCGGCGATAGTCACTCCTAATGCAATCATAGCTACCAAGACGATAATTTGTTTCATGTTTCCTCTTCCTTTCCTCTCATAACCGTATCCACGGTTTACTAAAACGGATCGCAAAAATAAATTTAGAATAGCCGTTGAAATATCTCTTGCTGATTGATGTAGTATGAAATATAAATGAAGTTAACACAAATCAAAAGCACATTCAAAACGGCCGGCAAATATACCAAATCACTAATCATCTCATCACGACGGACCTGCTCTGTCATCCGTATCTCTCGAAGGGTTTTTTGATGAGAGGTAAGAATTTCCGAAAGTACTCTTCCGTCCAGTTCATCCCATTGGAGTAACAATCCGCCCATTTCTCTACCCACAGGCACTTCAGATAGCCAAGAAAATGCTTCCAATGCTTCCTGCTTGCGATTCAAACGCAAATAGCTCAGCATGGCTAAATAAGCCGGTTTTAACGGGCCTTCTTTCAAAGACAGCCGGGTCAACACATACTCTAAACTCAGCATGCTTCCACTTCCCAAAAGAAGAAGATTCCGTAAAAAGGCCAAATCCCCTGCAATTTCTCGTTCCATATGAAATCTTCTGTAATTTCGATAAACAGGCAGTCCGGAGAATATGGTTTTCCCATGATGCCCAACTCTCTCCAGACGGCTTTGAATTGAGACGATTTCCTTCTTTTGCATTGCAAACAGGATTCCTACACCCCATACGCCCAGAAATACCCATGAAACACTCATGACCCACACTCCTTTCAAAAATCCAGAGGCTGATGACGCATCATCTCCATAAGCAGTACATTGATTAGAAATAGCGTCAACATCAAGAGAAACAACAAGAACCCCTGTGGTGTTCTGAATTGATGCTGAAGATACTCTCTCCACTCCAATCCGATAAAGGAAAGAGAGGAAACCACGGTGAGTAAATACATGCCCGGTACCAGGAACAACACCATCCGTGCCGTCTCGCTATTCATTCGCTTGCGTTTTTCCATCCGCACCCGCCCTTCTCTCAGCTGGACGAAAATGTCTTCTAGTGCCAGAGAAATGTCTTCCCCGGTTAAAATCCCGATTCCTATATTGTAAACAAACATTTCCGCCCAATGGGTATGCACTGCAAAACAAAATTGCCTTTGAGCAGTTTTTACGGTTTGGGCCGTTGGTTGATTTCGAATGGGAAATAGCATATCCATCAACAGCGCCTCTAGGGTCCCTCTTTTGGGACCCTTGGCAGTCATCTTGGCCATGGCTTCCAAAACATCGGAATTCGTGGCCCGGTAGCTGGCCAAATATTCCCCTAGAAAAACCTCCCCATCTTGACTAACTCGGTTCCTTAAGCTCTCCAGCCTCAGCAGGAGATGTATAAAGGGAAAGCCCAGAGTCAATAATCCCGCTACGATTCCCGGAAACCACCCATAATACTGAACGGCAGGCACAGCCACCAATAAGCTCAGCAACGTAATTAGAGCAAGAAATACCAGCGGGGAACCCTTATACCCCCAAGAAGTTTCCAGCAGTATTCGGAGTGCGTTTAGAGCTTTCGGCTCCGGCTCCGCCATCTTACGGCGAAGCCGCAACCTTTTGCTCATCTTCCATTCGATTGCCCCATAGTACATTGTTTTCCCGAAAATCAGGAGAACCCCGCCAAACCAAAAAATCAGCAAGAGGGTAGTCCAAATCAAAGAAATCCACTCTCTCACCTTACGCCTCCCTTCTCTTGCGCCAACTCGGCTAAATTTTCGGAAAAGTCTTTCCAGGCTTCCGGAGCTTCTAAAATCCCCCTGTTTGCTTTTTCTTCACTGACATGGTTGTAAAAAACCCATCGATTCAAAAGTGGTCGGTAGCTGCACAAGGGAGAAAAAAGAATTTGTTTTTCCTGAGGATCATAGCTCATTTCATAGATGCTGTTCAGCCGTTTTTGATTTTTTTCCTTCAATTGAACGAAATGGAAAAGAAAATCAAAGGCACCGGCAACCCTCTGTGCTAAAAATTCAAAATCCCCACCAAATGATCGAACAATTTCCGCCGCCACATCATAGGGAAAGTTTTTGGGGTCTCCACTGTGATAAGTGATTTTAACACGACGGGTACCCTTGCTGGTAATCCTCAGCAATGTATCCAACGCAATCCCTTCCCTGGCTTCTCCCATGATAATATAGTCTCCATCGCTCCTCATTAAATTTTTAGTAATTCCCGTCAACCTCTCCTGGTCCGCCAGAAGTTGAATAATGGGAGCTCCCGGCATCAATTGATGCAACGGAATTTCCGGATCTGTTTCCAGAAGAACTCCCTCCAATCCAGGGTCCTCATAGCTTTGCCATGTGGATAAAAATGTAGTTTTGCTGGTGCGAACCGCTCCCAAAAAAGCCACATTAAATCCCAAAACTACCATGGCTTTAAACAAGGGTATGGCTGCATTGGGAATAGTGCCTCGCTGACTTTGCTCTTCGAAGGTGTATCGAGGTATGATGTATCTTCGAAATATAATCACATCTTGATCAGGTTTCACCATCTCCCCCTTGAAAATAGTCACCCGTGTACCATCTAATAAATACAACTCATGAAAATCCAAGGTGGCTCTTTCCCTGGGTTTCAAAAGAAGCAAGGCCCGAATCAGTTGCGCCCTTCGAATAGCGCTCATTTTCTGTTTCTTTAATACCAATTTACCTTCTTCCAGAAAATAAATTCGCTCGCCTATGATTTTGGCAGATCCAGAGTTTTTATAGGAAGAAGAAAACCATTGAGCCAAAGAACCCATGCCCCAGTTTTCATGATAAATTCCTTGAGACAGATTTTCATACCAGGGAGGCGGAAGCACCTGCTCCTTTCCCTCCTCTTTCAAGAAGGTTTCTATTTTGC
Organism: uncultured Oscillospiraceae bacterium; assembly: GCA_964489555.1. Lineage (GTDB taxonomy): Bacteria > Bacillota > Clostridia > Peptostreptococcales > Anaerovoracaceae > JAAZGD01. Next base: position 54,669 of record CAZAZF010000007.1, read on the forward strand.
CTATAAAATAGGCCACTTCTTCGGGATACCCCATAATGGCTTTTTTTTGGATGTCCAACAGCTCTTCCATATACTCCCCCGACTCCTCCCATTGTTTTTGAAAAGTTTCATAAACAGAAGAACACACCCCATAAAAGTCCTTAAAAGAGTCCACAACTTCCCCGGGTTCCAAAAGGCCATTCATTTGATCTTCCAGATAAAATTCCCTTGGTTTCACTGTGTCTTCCTTTCTTCCCACTGATAAAAACAATGCATCAAATTCTTCAATTGCCGGTGACAACCACGATGATGATAGCTAAGAAGACTCCTTTTTTCCCACTCCGCCCGGTACCCATCGGGAGCATAGGGAATGGGAAGCCAGAATTCGCCCGCTTCCTCCATCCTCTCCATAACATAAGAAAGAGAAAGAGGATGCTCTCTTTGGTGTTTATTGAGGACCGCCATAAAAAAAGAAATGTTCAGCTGCCGATATCGTTCCCTTTGCTCCTCCCACCTTCCCAGAGCTCCTTCGCTTTGTGTTGTAACCAATACATGACAACCCGGTTGCTGCAAAGCGCCCAAAGCAAGTCCACTGTCCAAATCACATCCTGTATCTGCGATGATTACCTGAAAAAAATGGCGAGCTTCTCCTATAATATGCTCTGCGTGGTTGGGAAAGTAGCGCCGGTCATTCCACTCCTGCTCCAACCCCGCCATGGCATAGAAATTGCCTTGGACCTGAAAACGGCGAAAAACCTGCTCCGCCAACGGCGGCGAACCGTTCTCGGGTATTCGGAAAGTCTCCAGAGAAGGTGGCTCTTCTCGAATAAAATCACAGCTTTTTCTACGATTGAAAGCCACCAATAAAACCCGGCTTTTGGGCCGGTTCTGAGCATACCATTCCGCAGTGGTTTGCGCCAACAAAGTAGTGCCCACCTTATGGTCCACCCCATGAAAAGCAATATACATTTCATTCTCCCTCCCGTTGTACCACAACAAATTGTCCTTCCTCCTGCGAAACATGGTGATATAACAAACTATAGTCTTGAATGGAACAAAGAATCTCCAAATGGTGCACTATCCCGCTGCTCTGTCTTCTTTCTAAAACCGGAAGCTCTCCATCTTTATTCTCCGTACTTTCCACTTCATAGTCCTCTGCGGTTTTAACAAAAACGATTTCATAAGACCCATAGCTGATTTCTCCTCCGCGGTCGTACAATTCCACCCAATCTCCCCTGCGCAGAGTGCTGCTTCTTGAGTAAATCCAATGACTTGGCAGAGTGAAAACCGAAAGTTCAGGTGGCAAACTTCTTCCTTTTTCTTTGAAATACTCCTCTAACAAGACCATGTTTCCCGGAATAAATTGAGTGGCCTTTTTATTCAAAATGAAAGAAATTTGCTTGGGCGTCAAAGCCCCATCCACCACCAGTTTTCGGTTCAAAGAAATGGCTTTCACATCTTCTGGCTTTAACAGTTGTCCCTGGTAAATGGAATGAGAGGATACCAGAATGGTTTGCTCTTGATGTTGCTGCCTACCTTCCTTTTCCCAATAAATGAATCCCAGAAGGGCCAGAACCATAAGCAAGACTCCAATAATTGGTCTGCCGTACCGAAGGAAATTTCTCTTTTTCAAAATATTACCATTTTTTACCATACCTAAATTATAGCTGACTTCCCCCTTTCGTCAATCGTCAATAAGCGACATCCTTCTTTTCAACACAAAAAAAAGACCTTCTCCTCCTTGAGAAAAAGGTCTTGATGTCTTAATCGGTCAGCCTGTTATAGAAAAGTTACTGATTTTTTGAAGAAAGTCCCCCGTGGTTTTTGCCACATCCTTTTGATGAAATATAGCCGATCCTGCTACCACAATATCCACACCGGCTTCCAAAACTTGGTCCAGGTTTTCCAAAGTAATGCCGCCATCCATCTGAATTTGAAACTCATATCCCGTCTGTTTTCTCCACTCTCTCAACTTCTTTACTTTGTCTAAGCAGTCCGGAATCAGTTTTTGCCCCCCAAACCCAGGATTGACAGACATAACAAGAACCAAGTCCACCTGATGCAGAATGTTCTCCAGTGTTCCAATTGGTGTGGCAGGGTTAATGGATACCCCGGCTTTTACCCCGTGAGAATGAATCAGTTGTATGCTTCGGTTTAAATGCCTCACCGCTTCTTGATGGACGGTAATAAACTCCGTGGCCGGTGTGAGAAAATCCTCCACATACTGATCCGGGTTTTCAATCATCAGATGAACATCGTAGGGAAGTTGGGTTTTCCCATTTAAAGACTTCATTACGGTAGCCCCATAACTGATATTCGGAACAAAATGCCCATCCATTACATCCACATGAATGAAATGAGCGCCTCCGGACTCGATGGCCTTCACTTCTTCTCCCAGCCGAGAAAAATCCGCAGACAAAATGGAGGGTGCCAACTGATTCATGATTTTGCTTTCCTTCCCTTTCGAAAAAAATGTTTAAAAATATTTATTCCGTTCCTTTTCCAATAACTCTTCCAACTGCTGGCGATAGGATTGATAACGGCTTACAGGTAAAATCCCGTCCTCTACCGCATTCCGAATGCCACATCCGGGCTCATCCAGATGCTGGCAGTTGTGAAAGCGACACTGTCCCGCCATCCGAACCATCTCCGGATAACAAGAACCCAATTCTTTTGAACTTTCTCCTACGGAATCGAAAGATGTGAATCCGGGCGTATCAAAAAGAAAGGTATTCTTTTGAATTTCAAAAATCTCCACATGCCGAGTAGTATGTTTTCCCCGCTGTGTTTTTGCGCTGATTACCCCAACAGGAGCATCGGCATCCGGTAATAGATCATTTAATAAAGTGGATTTTCCCACACCACTAGGGCCCACCAACGCGGCAGAGTGGCCTGTCAAATGTTTCTTGACTTCTTCTAATCCTTCTCCTGAAAGACCATTGACCAAAAGGCAAGGGTAGGTTTCTTCGTAAATTTTTTCAAGTCTTCCGATGTCTTCCGGAGTGGCCAAATCCACTTTGTTCATCAGAATCACGGAACGGGCATCCCCTTGTTCTGCCATCACCAGCAAGCGGTCCAAAATCAACAGATTATACCGGGGTTTGTGGAAAGCCATCACGATTAACAGCATGTCCACATTGGAAATAGGGGGTCGAACAAACCAATTGACTCTTGGCTTAATCTTTTCCACCACGCCGTTGCCATCTTCAAGAAGACTCCACTCCACTTGATCTCCCACCATGGGGGTAATTCCTTGTTTCTTAAATACGCCTCTGGCTCTGCAAGGGATTTCATGGGCCTCTCCTCTCGGCTTTACAAAATAGAATCCACCCACACCCCGAACAATTTTTCCTTCCATTTAATACAATTCTCCCGTCCGGAAGTTCACTTGATAGCGGGCCACTTCCGTGGTATCGAAAATAACCGCTACCGTACCTTCGCCCACCCCAGACAAGGTCACCGTGCCGCCTCCATCTCCCTTGGACCGTTGAGCATTGGATAAAATGTTATGGGTGCCACCCTCATCCGACACCACCACCGTCAGATAAAAGACTTCATTGGAAGCCTGATTGAAATCGATATACAAAGGGATAGAGTAAGAAGCATCGGGATCCTTGGGAACACCACTAACTCGAACATGGATTGATGTTCCTCCCTGCACTACCGTGTCGGCCCCTTGGCTTTGCCAAAAAATCAAACCCTCTCCCACGGTGTCATTCTTCTCAATGGTTACGGTTCCCAAAGCAAGATTAACGGCCTTTAATGCTTCCGTAGCCGCCGATTCTGTCATCCCCACTAAAAGGGGAACAATGGCTTGGGTTTCCGATACCCCTAAACTTACCACAAAGTTTACAAAGCTTCCCGGAGCCGCCTCTTCTCCACCTGCCGGGCTTTGGCGTAACACCAACCCTTCTGGCTGGTTGGCGTTCTCATAACTGACAGACCCCACCTTGTATCCATATTTCTCCAGGAAAAACACAGCATCTTGATATGTTTTGCTGACAATGCTGGGAACCGTTCCTTCCCTGGATCCACGGGATAAATTCACAGTGACCGTAGCCCCTACTTTCACTTTTGTGGTTGGAGCCGGAGTTTGGGATACCACCATACCTTCTTCATACTCGTCGCTATAAACGATGTCTCCCGTTTCCATTTTTAAGCCGGATTCTTCCGCCATAGTCTCAGCTTCTTCCAATAGCATCCCGGAGAAGTCCGGCATTTCCAGTTCTTTGTTTCCGCCCCCTCCATTGGAAATCAATTGATAAATTCCAAAGCTTAAAGGTAATGCAATCACCAGAGCCAACAGGATAGCCACTGTTTTTGACTGGTTCCATTTCCTCTTCTTGCCGCTTCCGGCCTTTTCCGTTTTGGAAGAATTCTTCTTACCAGCCTGATCTCGTTGCTGGTTCATGAAATCATCTTCTCCTCCCCCCTCCAAAGAGCCTTCTCCCTCTTCTCTTGTTCCGGTGTAAATCAACTTCCCTAAAATACTGTGGATATGTTCCACATTTTCTAAGGCCTCCAGCATTTCATCCGCTGTAGAAAATCGTTCGGTTTGATATTTCTTGGTGGCCTTCATCACCACCTGCTCCAACTGAGGAGGAATGTTGGATACCAACTGACTGGGAGGTGTGATTTCTTCATTAATATGCATCAACGCCACATTCACCGGGTTTTCTCCATCAAAGGGAACCCGGCCGGTCAACAATTCATAAAGCACAATCCCAAGGGAATAAATATCGGATTTTTCATCCACATATCCACCCCGGGCTTGCTCCGGAGAAAAATAATGAACGGATCCCATAACCGTTCCGGTTGCCCCCACAAGAGTAGATGCATTCACCGCTTTGGCAATACCGAAATCCGCCAGCTTGGGAACACCATCGGTTGTAATTAAGATGTTTTGAGGCTTTACATCTCTATGTATAATGTGATTTTTATGAGCCAAACTAAGGGCGGAAGCCATGTGCTTGATAATTTCCACCGCTTGCCGCCATTCCATGGGCCCCTTTTCTTTAATTAAATCGCTGAGCACTTGCCCTTCCACCAATTCCATTACGATATAATGGATATTGCCTTCTTTTCCAACATCAAAGATGTTCACAATGTTAGGATGCGAAAGACTGGCGGCGGCCTGAGACTCTCTCTTGAAATTATCGATAAATTTCAGATCCTTGATAAATTCCGGTTTCAAAATTTTAATCGCTACATGTCGATTCAAAAGACGGCATCGTGCTTTATACACAACCGCCATTCCCCCGTCTCCGATTCGTTCCAACAATTCATATCTACCGGCAAGAATTCTGCTACTCATGAAATACGATCCCCCTTACACTTTAATACAAATTACGGTGATGTTATCATGGCCTCCGCGTTGATTTGCCTTTTTCACCAAATCCTGGCAAATCTGAGTCATAGACTCTCCAGAAGACAAAATGGAAATCATCGCTTCTTCTTCCACTTCACCGTAAAGACCATCGGTGCACAGGAGAATCACATCTCCCGTTTCAATATTGGCTTGATAAAAATCCGGTTCGCACACTACATCCCCGCCCAACGCCTTGGTAATCATGTTCTTCTTTGCGTGGGTCTGAGCGTCCTCCTCTGTAATGACTCCAGTACGAACCAGATCATTCACATAGCTATGATCTTCCGTAACTTGACGCAACTTACCCTTGCGGAAAATATAGGCACGGCTATCCCCGATATTCGCAAAGTACCCCCGTTTGCCATTTACATGGCCCACAACAACGGTGGTGGCCATTCCTTGATTTTCAATATATTTTTCTGCCAATTGAAAAATTCTTCCATTAATTTCCTGCAGGCAAGGAAGAAAATAGGCCTTAGCCGTAGCTACATCGGTAATTCCCAAGGGAGGATTGTTGCGGACATATTCCGCAATCATAGATACCGTCGTCCTGGAAGCAATCTCCCCTGAAGCTCCGCCTCCAACACCGTCTGCAATAATGAAAACTCCTTCCTTTGGCATTACAAAACAAGCGTCTTCATTATTTCCTCGTCGTAGCCCTTTATCGCTTTTAAATCCAACTTGCATCATACCGAGTCCTTTTCTAATAATCAAGATTTCCAACAATTCCGGTGCTTCGAACCATTTTGCAAATGTAGAACCCGTCGGTTTCATCAATATGAGGATACAATTGCACCGTCTCCTCTTTCATGAAATCTTTATTTTTCCGAAGAAAGTCATCCACTACCTTCTGGTTTTCATCTTGATTGATAGTACAAGTACAATAAAGCAAAGTGCCACCCATCTTCACATATCGGGACGAGGCCGATAGAATTTCCAACTGTTTCCGGGGCAAACCGCTCATCTCCGAAGACCATTTTTTGTACTTTATCTCCGGTTTCCGGCGAACCACACCCAGTCCGGTACAAGGCACGTCCACAATCACCTTGTCGGCTTTCCCAATAAGAGTGGTGTCGATTTTTGTGGCATCCCATGTTCTGGTTTTTACATTTTTTAGTCCCAACCTTCGAGCCTCTCCATCGATAATTCCCACTTTTCTAGTGTACACATCCGACGCCAGAACCGTTCCCGTATTATTCATGCGTTCGGCAATGGCCATGGCTTTTCCACCGGGAGCCGCGCAAACATCCATAACAAAATCATCATGCTTCGGGTCTAACATAATAGCAGCCAGTTGGGAACTTTCATCCTGAATGGAGAACATCCCCATTTTATAGGTTTGGCTGTCCAGCAATTGAGACCCTTTAATATACAATGCGTTGGGCGACAACTTGCCATCCCACACGTCAAACCCCTTGTTTCTTAACAGCTCCACCAAATCTTGTTTCATCACCTTCATCCAATTAAGCCGAATAGCCGTATTGGGAGTTTCATTGCCCGCCTGAAGGAGCTGCTCCACAAAATCAATTTCATACTCTCTCATCCACAACTCTATAATCCAAGGTTCATAAGAATACTTCACCGAAAGATACCGCACTTCGTCTTCCGTCCGGTCCGGTAGGATGATGGTATATTGATTTCGAATGTAGGTTCGGAGAACTCCATTAATGAAGGCATCGCGGCCCTTGCAAAATCGTTTTGCCAGCTTTACGCTCTCATTGACCGCCGCGTATTCTGGAACCGAATCCATGTATCCCAGTTGATAAATACCCATTCTTAACACATTCAGGTCTTGCGGCTTCAACCGTTCCGCCCCGGAAGGCACAAACTGGTCAATAATGTAGTCCAAAAGAATTTTGTTTTCCAAAACTCCATAGGTTAACTCTCGAACAAAGGCAGGGTTGTCCGGTCGATTTCTCCGGATTTGATGATTTAATGCGATGTTGGAATATGACTTTTTCAATTCCACATCCATTAAGGTTAAGAAAGCCGTTTTACGATTGGTTCCCATGGCTAATTCCTCCCTCGGATTGCTAAAATTCGCAACAAGTTGGCAATGGCCATGGCCAAAGCGGCCAGATAGGTCAAAGCTGCTGCGCTCAACACTTTTTTAGCTCCGGACTGTTCTTCCGGATAAATAATATCTAAAGCCACCAGCTGATTCAAGGCCCGCTTGGAGGCGTTCAGTTCAACCGGCATAGTAACCAAATGAAAGACCACCACTGCGAAAAAGAAAAGAATTCCCAAATTAAACAGCAAATTCCCCGTTGTATAATTTCCGGCAGAAGTCAACACCAATCCGATAATTAACAAGGGCCATGCCACATTGGACACAATCCCCACTACCGGCGCGATGGCATTTCGAATCTTTAAAGGCCCATAGGACTTTTCGTCCTGAAGAGCATGGCCCGCTTCATGGGCTGCAATAGCCACTGATGCAATGGAGGATTGACTGCTTACATCCGGAGACAGCCGAAGGATATTTTTTCTGGGGTCATAATGGTCAGAAAGTTTACCGCTGGTGATTTCTACCGGAACGTGCTCACACCCGTTGGCATCCAGAATGATACGAGCCGCCTGAGCCCCTGTGATTCCCTTTCGGTTCCGCACCTTGAGATAGGTACTGTAAGCCCGGGAAACCTTTGCCTGGGCATAAAAAGTAAAAAGAACCGCCGGAATGAGCAATATGATGGTTGGGTCGTAATACATAAACATTTTTTCTCTCCTCTACTCCAATGGTCTGTTTTCTACTAGCCTAACAATTCATTTTACACTAAAACAACGCCTTTTTCAATGGAGTTGCCCTTTAGGAACTCCTTTACTACCATTCGTTTCTTCCCCGGCAACTGAATTGTAGTAGCCAGCAAATATCCTCCGCCACAAGCAATTTTTAAGCCTTCCCCGGAAACTTCCACGATGGTACCAGGCGCTTCCTCTACTGAACCCTCCAGAGGCATGGATTCCCAAATCTTTAAAAGCTGCCCCTTGTAATTGCAGTAGGCCCCCGGCCATGAGTCCATAGCTCGAATCAAGCGTTCAATTTCCAAAGGACTTTGTTGGAAGGGAATTCTACCCATCTCTTTATGAATCATAGGCGCATAAGTAGCCAAATCATGATCCTGTTTGGCATAAATAGCGGTTCCATCCTCTATGGACGGAAGAACTTCCACCAAAAGGTCTGCCCCTTTTGTCATCAATTCATCATGCAATTGATCTGCCGTATACCCTCCAATCAAGGTTTTTACCGTAGCAATCATATCTCCCGAATCCAACCCCTGATCCATCTGCATGATGGTCACTCCACTGTACTCATCCCCGGACAGAATGGCTTGTTGGATGGGTGCGGCCCCTCGATGGCGGGGCAAAATAGAAGCATGAACATTCACACATCCGTATCGAGGTAGCTCTAGAATTTCTTTGGGTAAGATTTTCCCATATGCCGCTACCACAATCAAGTCGGGATCGCTTTCCCTGAGTTTGGAAAGAAAACGCTGATTGTTCCTCAGGAACTCCGGTTGGGTCACGGACAGTCCCAATTCCACCGCTTTTTCTTTCACCGGGGTGAATTGAATCTTTTTTCCTCGGTCCTTTGCTTTATCCGGTTGGGTCACCACAAGAGAAACTTGATGTCCTGCTTTCACCAAAGCATCCAGCGTAGGTACAGAAAATTCCGGCGTTCCCATAAATACAATGTTCATGACAAGTCTCCCTTCTATGCTTCTTCCCCTTCTGCTTCCTCAGAATGAATCTCCTTTACATCCGTAGCCTTATCCGTAAACAACACGCCCTCTAAATGGTCCATCTCATGAGAAATGGCCACCGCCAAAAACCCTTCGGCCTCGATTTCCACCTCTTGATTTTCATAATTAATCGCTCTGATTTTGATGCGCTGCGGCCGCTCCACTGCGCCAACATACCCCGGCACACTCAAACACCCCTCTGATCCGGATTGTACCCCGTCCGCTTCCAGTATTTGAGGGTTGGCTAAGGTCAAGAGCATCATAGGTGGATCTTCCGCTTCTTCCAGCGCCGATTCGTCTTCTTCGTTAGCCGTCGGCTCCGGTACTTCCACCACAAAAAGGCGCTTTAGTAAACCTACCTGCGGGCCAGCCAAACCACAACCGTCTGCCTCTCTCATGGTTTCCACCATATCATCAAAAATACTGCGGATTCGGTGGTCCACCGTTTCCACCTCCCGCGCTCTTTTTCGGAGGATCGGATCCCCTTCTGTTACAATCTTTCTTAACGCCATTTATCTTTGCTCCTTTAAATAAAACTATAGGGATTGATGTCGATAGAAACGGTCACCTGATCTTTACTTCTCTTCCCTAAATTTTTTTTCATTTCTTCCACCATCTCAGAATAAAACCGCCTTCGTTCTTTGGGAGATTTTAACACCAGCTGATACCGATAAGCAGTCCCCACTCGTTGAATTACTGACGGTGCCGCAGGATAAAGGTTCCCCGCTTCTTTTGCTCCGTAAGCGGTTACCAGTGTTTTTCTGAGAAAAGTTTCCCCTTTTTCAGCATAACGGGCTGCCGTTTTCTCTTCCGTTGCAGTAAATAGCACCTGAATCAAGTCGCTAAAGGGGGGATATTCCAAAGCTTTCCTCAGTGCAAGCTCTTTTTCATAAAACCCCCGATAGTCCCCTGTCACCGCATATTTAATCGCATAATGCTCCGGTGTATAGGACTGAATGACAACTTGGCCTCTTTCTTTGCCACGGCCTGCCCTCCCTGCCGCCTGCGTAATCAGTTGAAATGTTCTTTCCGCCGACCGAAAATCCGGGATGTTAAGAGACACATCGGCAGAAACAATCCCCACCAAACCCACGCCTTCAAAATCCAACCCCTTGGCCACAAGCTGGGTGCCAATGAGAATTTGAGTCTCCCCGGATTGAAACTCTCCAAGAATTTTTTCCATACTTCCCCTGGCCTTGATGGTATCCAAATCCAATCGTCTGATGGCAGCCCGGGGAAAACATTCACGAGCCATTTCTTCCACCTTCTCCGTGCCAACCCCAAAGTATTTCAAGTACCTGCTTCCACAGTCCGGACAACTTTTTGGTACATTTTCCCGATGACCGCAATAGTGGCAAATTCCTTGGTTTTTTTGACGATGGTAGGTTAAGGATATTCCACAGGTGGGGCACCGCATAATATATCCGCACTCTCTGCAGGAAACGAAGTTGGAGTACCCCCTTCGATTAAGAAACAGAATGATTTGTTTGTTCTCCGCCAAGCATTTTTCAGCTTTCTCCTGGAGCAAACGGGAAAAAATACTACGATTACCCTCTTTCAGTTCCTGCCTCATGTCCACAATAGACATTTCCGGCAAGGGAACCTTGTTATATCGTTCCTTCAGTTCAAGCAAACGATAGATGCCTTGCTCCCCTCGATGCATGGTTGTGATGGAAGGGGTAGCACTGCCCAACACCAGCACCCCTTTCTGAGCCATCACCCTCTTCAACGCCACCTCTCCCGTCTCATACTTGGGAGTCATGTCGGATTTATAAGTCGTTTCATGTTCTTCGTCCAGTATCACCAGCCCTACCTTCTCCGTAGGAGCAAAAATCCCGGACCGGGCTCCAATCACAATTCGCGCTTGCCCAGTGCGAATTCTCATCCATTCCACATATCGCTGGCCCGGCGTCAGCCGGCTATGAAAAACCGCAATTTGATTCACACCAAACCGAGCAATAAACCGGCCGATAATCTGTTTTGTCAAGGCAATTTCGGGAACCAGAAATATGGCTTGTTTCTCTTGATCCAAACAACACTGAATCAGTTGCATATATACTTCGGTTTTCCCACTGCCGGTCACACCGTGTAAGAGAAAAGATGCTTGTTCCCCTCGTTGTATAACGGGAATCATTTTCCCTAAAACCGCTTCCTGTTCCTCCGTAAGAAAGTCCACCGCTTCTCCCTCTGCCCATTCTTCTTCATACGGCAAGGTGACAGAAGGAAGACGACCCGGTTTGTTGGGTGGAAGAATCAGGCGTAGCGCATCATTTTTGCGACACAAATACCGCCTGGCCATCCAAAGACAGGTATCCAGTAATTCCGATGGCAAAGTAACACCTTCCCACCCGGCTATGGATTTCATGTTAGAAATATTCTGTTCCAGTTCTTTATATACCCGAAATACCACCGCAGAAACGGTTCGATTACCACGGGCGAAGGGAACAGTCACCAAGGATCCCACCGTGATAGCGGGATCCTCAAATTCGTAAGTGTAGTATTGGTCGGTGGGATCTCCGGGCTGGTCAATGATTACATCTGCATAGGGCATTTTCTTCCTCCCGTGGAATCCTCACAACGTGAAATTAAAGCAAGAAGATATTGTTGGCTTTGCATTCCTCTACCATGGATTCCGGCCATACTGAAACCTGAACCTCCCCAATATGGGCTTTTCTAAGGAAGTACATACAGAGTCGGCTCTGCCCAATACCTCCTCCCACAGAATAAGGAAGCTTTTTCTCTAAGATGGCTCGGTGGAAATCCATACTCTTCCGATCCTCCGCACCGGCAATCTCCAGTTGCCGATCCATAGCTTCTTCATCCACCCTGATTCCCATAGAAGAGATTTCAAAGGCGATTTCAAGAACTTCGTTCCACAGAAGAATATCTCCATTCAACATCCAGTCATCATAATCCGGAGCTCTCCCATCATGGGGGGTTCCTGATTTCAAAGCACCGCCAATGTTTTTTACAAACACGGCGCGATACTCCTTACAAATCTCATTTTCTCTTTGCTTTGGAGTTAAATCCGGATAACGATCCTCCAATTCCTGACTGGTGATAAAATAAATCTCATTGGGAAGTTCCGTCTGGATGTTCCGATAAAGGCGATTTACATAATCTCCAAGATTTTTCAGAGCATTGTAGATAATGGTTACCGTGCTCTCCAGATATTCTTGAGTTCGTTCTTCCTTAAGCACTACCTTTTCCCAATCCCATTGGTCAACATAAATAGAATGGAGATTATCCAAATCCTCGTCTCTTCGAATGGCATTCATATCTGTGTAGATTCCATGGCCCGGGGGAATTCCATATTTCCCCAAAGCCATGCGCTTCCATTTGGCCAGGGACTGAACAATTTCCACATTCTTCTCCTGCATGTCCTTCAGACTGAAGGCCACTGTTCTTTCCGTCCCGTTTAAGTTATCATTGAGTCCGCTTTCCGGAATGACAAAAAGAGGGGCGGTTACGCGTCGCAAATTCAGTCCATAGGCTAGCTCTTGCTGAAAAAAGTCTTTGATTTTTTTGATGGCACGCTGTGTTTCCATAGGATCTATAGGAGATCGATACTCCTCGGGTATCATTAATCTGTTCATTTGATTGTTTCCTTTCTGTTGTTGGGATTTGAGTATTTGCACCCACAATAATGTTGACGGTAAAGACCGTATTCCTTGGACAATTCAATGCTTCTCAAATAGCCGTTTTTCTTTTTGAAATCCGTGGCTAAATATTCAACGCCATATTTCTTGCCCAAATACAACCCAATCTCTGTAATGACATCATAGTCTTTGTGAGGGCTGACGGTAAGGGTGGTTGTGAAAATAGGAAACCCTGCCCACTTTGCCGTTTGCGCTGTTTTTTCCAAACGCAAACGAAAACATTCCACACATCGTTGCCCGCCCTCCGGTTCATTATCAAAGCCCTGGGCGATTTCGTCAAATGCCTCAGGGCGATATTCTCCTTCCAAAAATTCCACTTGGTGAAAGGTAAGAACCCCTTTCTCCGTTTCCATAGCTTTGCGGCTTTGATTAAAGCTTTCAATGAATTTTATTTGCGATGCCAATCGTCGTTCGTACTCCTCCCGAGGGTCAATGTTCGGGTTGTAAAAAAATACCGTCACATCATACCCACTCACCAATCTCTCAATCACAGAAGTACTACAAGGTCCGCAGCAACTGTGCAAAAGCAATTTATGGCGTTGGGTTTTCAACTCCAGTCCGTCTTCCCTGTTTTCAAAAAAACCTTTTTCCTGGCCCGTATTCCATTGTAGGCTCCCCCAAGGAGTCAGTCCTTTGATCTTCATCGTCTTTTGATCCTTTACCATATAAATTCATTCACTTTAATAACAAAGTATTATATCATAGACTCAGAGATTTGAAAACGCAAAAGTCGCCCTTTTCATCCAGCAATTCAAGAAAGGAATTTTACAAATGGCTGATTACGGGTATGTACCCATTGGAACCTATTTAAAAAAGAAATTCGGGACACGGGTCATCAAGCTGGCCATCGACGGAGGCTTTACCTGCCCCAATCGAGATGGTACGAAAGGAGTAGGGGGCTGTGTTTTTTGTAGCGAAAAAGGCTCCGGGGAACTGGCTTCCCCTCTGCCGGAGATCACCCGCCAAATTGAAATGCGAGCAAAAAAATGGCCCCACAGCCATTACATGGCCTATTTTCAATCCCACACCAACACCTACGGATCCCCTGAACATTTGCGCGGCCTTTATCAAGAAGCGATGGCCTTTCCCGGAATGGTAGGCTTGGCCATTGCCACCCGACCAGACTGTTTAGGGGAAGAAACCTTAGACCTCCTGAAAGAATTAAATAGTGAAACTTTCCTGTGGGTAGAATTAGGCCTTCAAACCATTCACCCCTCTACCGCGAAAAACATGAATTTGCAATACACTTTACAAGATTTTGACCAGGCCATAGAAGCCCTTCATCAAAGAAAACTCCTGGCCGTAGTCCATTTGATTTTGGGGCTTCCCGGAGAAACCCGGGAAATGATGGAGTCCTCCGTAGACTATGTTTGTTCCAAAAAACCTTTCGGAATCAAGCTACATATGTTAAATATCGTCAAAGGCTCGCCCATGGAAGCCCTCTACCCCGGATATCAGCCCTTCTCGTGTTTGGAAGAATATGTGGAGCTAGTTACCCATCTCTTAAAACGAATTCCTCCGGAAATTACCATTCATCGACTGACGGGAGATGTACCGCGGGGGTTGCTCCTGGCCCCTCCTTGGAGTTACCGAAAACGTACTATCCTGAACGAAGTCCACAAAAAAATTCCCCAACTATTAGAGTAACGGGGAATCTTGCTAACTTTGCACTTCTTGTGAGCCCATGCTATACGAATAATTCCTCTCGATCTTCGAGACAATCCACATATTCTTTGGCTTCTTCTTCTCCGCGAAGAACCCGCAAAGCTCCCAAAGCCAAAGACTCCAACTCATTTTCACCGGGCAATACCAACACCGGGGCTAAAAAGGATACCCGCTGCTTAATCATGTCGGTCAGCATTTTCGAGTGGGCCACCCCGCCTGTTAATATGATGTGGTCAATGGACCCGTCAATAGTAGGAGCCAGCTCGCCGATTCCTTTGGCTATTTGATAAGCCTGAGCTTCATAGAGAATTTTTGCTTTTTCATCTCCCTCCTTTATCATTTCCTCGATTTTACGGCAATCATGGGTTCCCAGATAGGCTTTTAACCCTCCATGACCCCGAAGTTCCTTTAAAAGGTCCTTCTTACTATAATTGCCGCTATAGCACATATCCACAATATAAAGGAGGGGAACGCTGCCGGATCTTTCCGGAGAAAAAGGTCCCGCATCGTCCGTAATCACATCTACTATCTTCCCGTAATTATGGGCACTTACTGAAACTCCCCCTCCAATATGGGCAATGACGAAGTTCAATTCTTCGTATGATTTCCCCAAGCTTTCCGCTGCTTTTCGAGCCATGGCTTTGGTATTTAAAACATGACAGAAACTTTGACGCACCACCGAAGGAATTCCGGTAATCTTGGCAATAGGTCTCATTTCGTCAGAAGAAACCGCGTCATAAATCATGGCAGGGATTCCATAAGGCTTGGCCACCGCAGCCGCCAAAAGAGCACCTAAATTGGAAGCATGAGGAACGATGGGGCCCTTGATGATTCGCTTCTTCATATCCTCGTTCACCAAATAGGCTCCGGCCTGAACGGGAGGCAACTGGCCGCCCCGGCCTACCACAGCAGAAAGGGAATGGGCTTTCACACCCTTCCGTTCCAGCACCTCTCCAATCACAGCCAACCTCATCTCAAACTGTTCCTTGAGCCCCGTGACCTGGGCCAATTGTTGATTGGTATGCTCCAGAGTTTCTTGGAACAGCAATTTTTCGTTTTGAAACACTCCGATTTTGGTGGAAGTAGAGCCGGGGTTAATGGCAAGAATCGTATAATCCATCCTTTCTCCTCCCTACAATGTGTCCGGCCCCAACCGGCCATCATTATAATGCTTTCGGCATAGCGATACATACATATCACTGCCACCCACCACGATTTGTTCGCCTTGCTTTACAAACTTCCCATCTACCACTCGAGCCACCATGGTGGCCTTTCTGCCGCACCAGCAAATGGTCTTGATTTCTTCGATTTTGTCCGCATACACCAACATATAGTAGGACCCCTCAAAAAGTTCATTTCGAAAGTCGTTTTTCAATCCATATGCCAGGACCGGCACCTCCAGGCTATCCACAATTTCCACCAATTCCTGGACATGGTGCTTTCTCAAGAACTGGCACTCATCCACCAACACACAATCAATTTTCCCTTTGGCGTTCTCCCGAAGGAACAAATCCAATATGTCGGTGTCATCATCCACCACCATGGCCTCCCTTTGTATGCCAATTCGAGAAGTGATGAGCCCCACTCCGTATCGACTGTCCACACCCGGCATGAGAGTCAACACTTTTTTTCCACGTTCTTCATAATTGTATGCCACCTTAATCAACTCGATGGATTTTCCCGCATTCATAGTGGAATATCGATAATATAACTGGGCCATTCCAAAACACCTTTTCCTTTATCTCTTACACCATTCCAATTTCTATAATACCGAGTATTGAACCCGCAAATATTCTTCAAATGTGGTTTCCCCTTGGTTCACCAAATCTCTGACACTGGCTTCCAAAGATTGGAACCCCTGGGTCTGTCGCAAGTATTCCGTAATGTCCTCCATGGATTGGTTTTCCAGCATCATCTTCTTCACACCCGTATCCACCATAACGATCTCGTGAATTCCCATACGTCCCAAATAGCCGGTATGGTTACAGGTTTTGCAGCCGACACCACGATAGGTGATACCAATGCCACGAGTTTCCATCATCAGTTTTTCCGCCTCTGTGGCAACATAGACTTCCACACATTCCGGACAAATTTTTCGAACCAGCCTTTGAGCAATAATTCCCACCAAGGCGCTGGATAAAAGATAGCGCTCCACACCCATGTCTTCCAATCGTACGATAGAAGACACCGCGTCATTGGTATGGAGTGTAGACAGGACCAGATGCCCGGTGATGGCCGCCCGAACTGATATGGATGCGGTTTCCGAGTCCCGGGTCTCTCCTACCATAATGATATCCGGGTCCTGTCGAAGCAGGGAACGAAGACCGGAAGCAAAGGTGAGCCCGGCAGGTGGATTGATTTGGATTTGATTTAAACCATAAATGGTCCGCTCCACCGGATCCTCTATGGTGGAAATGTTCACACTTCGTTCCAAAAGGCGTTCCATCATCATATACAGGGTCGTGGTTTTTCCGGAACCGGTGGGCCCGGTGACATAGACGATACCATGTGGCGATTTCATCATCTCTTCCACCATAAGATAATGATGCTCCTGCATTCCAAAGGATTGCTGATTGGTAATCTCTGTGTTGGAATTCAAGTACCGAATCACCACTTTTTCCCCAAAGACCGTTGGCGTGGTGGAAACCCGGGCGTTGATGACGATATCTTCTAGTGTCGCCTTGAAATGGCCATCCTGAGGGATTCGTTTTTCCGCAATATCCAATCGGGACATAATCTTAATACGGGCCACCACATTGGGATGAAGTGCCGCTTCCAAGTATGTATAGTCTACCAAAATCCCATCGATACGCATACGAATCCGTGTTCTGTTTTCATAAGGTTCGATGTGGATATCACTGCAGTTGATGGTATAACCTCGAATCAACAAACCATTAATCAGCTTCACCACCATGGCCTCGTTCTCGGTTTCATCTATCTCTTCTTGAATCTCAGGAACCAGTTTCGAGACACTGCGATTGGCCTCCATAACAAATTCTTTGGCAGAATAATCTGCATAATATACATCAATGGCCTCTTCAATTTTTTCTTTTTCTGCAATGGAGATAATGGGATAAAGACCAGTCTGCTCCCGCACCTCTTGAATCCCTCGAAAATTCAGAGGATCATTGATGGCAATTTCGATTTTATCTTCAGTATAAGAGAGGGGTATCAGAAGATGCTCTTCCGCCACTTTTCTTGGAACCAGGCTAATGGCCTCTGGATCCACTTCCTTTTGGGACATGTCAATAAACGGGCATCCCACCCGAACCGACAAGGCAAGAAGCATTTCTTTTTCCTTCACATACCCCAAATCCTGAAGTACCTGCCCCAACCGCCTTCGGAAAGCCTCTTGTTGTTGTACGCTAATTGCATGATTCAATTGTTCCGTTGTGATGGCACCGGCAGTAACCAGTACATCCCCTAGCTTAATACTCATCCTGTTCTCCTTTGAGACCCGCGAAATTTTCTCGATTAAGGTGGTCAATTTAATATGGTCATGCTGATTTCCTTCCAGTAGTTCGCATCCCTATAGTCATTGTTGTATCTTGCATAAGGGAAAAACACAAAAAAACGGTCCCCCTCACGCTTCAAATCCCCCGGTTGCGTATGTATCCCGGGAGTCGGCATATTTTCCGGATCTACATCGATATTAATCTTTTGACCATAAGCCGTACCTTGCACATACTGATTCCCCTGTCTACGAATGCCATATAGGTATTCGTAATACTTCTCTTCATTGAAAGGAACCCTTACATATTGACTGTTTCGCGTAATGTAATAGGCCCCCTCCAAAACTTCTCCAAAGGGAGTTAGATATCCCTCCAACGCGTATAGGACGGTTCCATCAGGAACACTGGTTCCTGGTCCAGATCTGTTGTCCTGCAAATAAACACCTATTTCCCCCGCAGACGCCCCAATAAAATTTGGATTGCCTCCAATGGCAAAGGATGTGGTGGTGTTAATATACTCCTCGTCATCTCCCCCCCCAGGTGGTGGCACTTGAATTTCCGGCAACTCCACATCCAAGGATATCAAAAACATGGGATAGAGGTCATTTGGGTTATCTCGATTATCCTGCAAGTTTTTATAATTGGGAAAAGAAATAATTTTTGTGGAAGCAGCAACGGGAATGTCCTCACGATTTCGAATT
This sequence comes from uncultured Oscillospiraceae bacterium, assembly GCA_964489555.1. Taxonomy (GTDB): domain Bacteria; phylum Bacillota; class Clostridia; order Peptostreptococcales; family Anaerovoracaceae; genus JAAZGD01. Next base: position 73,233 of record CAZAZF010000007.1, read on the forward strand.
TCCACTTCCAATTGCAATCTTTGTGAGAGAACCGATGGCTTAATAGCAATTCTCCACCCTTCATAATAACCCGGATTGTATGCATAGCCCCAGACGCCTTCTTTGTAAAACATTAACTGTCCTTCCTGAGGTCCGCTTCCTTGAAGCTTAATTGCATGAAATCCTGCTGGTACAGGATCTGCATTATCCACAATATACACTACTGAAGAATACGCCATGTAATCCTCCAACCAATCAATGGTCTGTTGCAGGATTTTTGTGCCATGACTCATATCCGCGTTTTTCTTAAAAACCTGATTTCCGGACAAGATAAGAGAAACGCTGGCGCCCAACAGCACTGCAGAAATTGCCAAAACCACAATAATCTCCACTAATGTGAAGCCCTCTTTCTCTTTATACATCCGGCTCTCCCGTCCCTTTATCCGGGACAAACAAAGAAAACTCCACCCCGGTAGATTCGTCTGCCACAGAATAATATTTCCCCGCCACAAAAACTTCAAGGCCATCTCTAAAAATCCGGGCAGTTCCAGATTGGACTTGGGTTCCCGGGCCCTTTTGTTCCAATATGGCCGCTTGTTGATACCCTGCTTGTGTTATATCTGCCGACCTTCCGCTTATTCTTCCGGCCGCCATCACCCCCGTTAAAAGTATGGAAGCAATCACCACCAATAAGGTCATACTAACGAGGGTTTCAACCAAGGTGAAGCCCTTGCTATTCATTTTCCTTCTCGCCTTAATTTCCATATTTCCAAATTCTCCATATGCCCTCTTTGCCATTAAGATACACCGTTACCCGATCAGCGACCCCCAAATATGTGGCGGTTGCCTCAATAAGGAGCATCTCCATATCCTCGTCAACTTCAATGCCGGAATCAAAATTTCTAACATAATCTCGGGTAACTTGAATATCAACATTTCCCATGTTAGGCAATAACTGTACAGTGTAACCAGACCATGTAACTCCCGAAGGCGTTGGTATAAAATTTTCTTCTCCCTGGCATATGGACTCAGCCAGTGCATCCGCCGCGGATAGCGCACTGAAGTAAGCTTGCTGCTTATGGTTGTTATAAAGCGCACTACGATGGGTGCTTCCAACCAAAACAAGGATTCCCGTTACCAATATAGTGAAGATCATCAGAACGCTGACCACCCATATGATCGTAGAGCCTTTTTTACTCATTAAATGTGCCCTCTGTGTCCCCAAGGATAACCTCCACAGAAATGGTCATCCCAATGTCCTGCTCGTTAGCGCCCATCATGGAAAAATTTAGAATATGAATGCCTGAATCCTTCTGCAAGGTATCCAAAAGATCAATCATTTGATTCGTTGTGCCGTCTGCCCAAAAGTGTGCAGAAATCCGAGATGCCTGTACAGACATTCCCGCCTCTTGAGAAAAGCCATACATAAGAAAAGGTTCCTTTATAAGAGGACCAATTTGTACATAAGGACTAGCCAGCCTCTTATCTTCCAATAGCTTTGATATCATGACCTCTGTCATATGGGGTGTGTAATCCAAATAATATCCCCGGGCCAACTCTTGCGCCTCCTCTTTCAACCGAGCTACATACTGTTGTCTTTCTTCCAATTCTGCTGCACTTTGTTCCATAGCTTGAACCATTTCTTTATTATATTGATAAATTGTCCGTTTTTCTACCCAGCGATCCAATGCATTGCTAAAATAGAAAGTATAGGCAATCGCCAGTACAACCAATATCACCAAAATGAAAATGAGGTTCTTTTCCCGTTGGCTAAATTCCAATTTCATCTTTTACTCACCTCCTGCCCCATCAACAACTTGAGTCACTTTTACTAACCGAAAGGTATAGTTGGCAGAATATATGTTTTGAGAAAGATTCCTTTGATAACCTGCATATTCAAATCCGGTAATGTAGGGGCTTTCCTCCAGCTTACTGATAATTTGCGTCCAACCAGCATATCCTTCCGCTGACACAAACATGGAAAACAGACCACTGGCCGCATCATAGCTAAAGTTTGACAACACCACGCCTGGAGCATTCCCCGTCATTAGATGAGAAAAAAAATCTCGATTCATGTCCGGGTAGGAGTCTATTATTTTGTTCAAACCGTCCAGGTTCTCCTTGATGGAAAGATAGGAGGCCTCTCGTTGGTTCAATGAACTGATTTCCTCATACCTGGCCAAATTGGCAGGATCATTTAATACCGCATTTCCTTCCATGGTTTTCTTCTCCATGCGGTTGGTATCCAACAGAAGAAAGGCTGCCGCTGCCACCAGAAGTATCAAAAAGGCCAAGGCCACCTTCGTTCGGCCTCCCACCCTGCTTCGTTCTTGTTTTTTCGCCTTTTGCCTTTGAACATAAAGGTCAATTCGTTTGTTCTTCATACAGCTCTCCTATTCGATAATCGCACCAATGCTATGGACAAACTGTACCATTTCAAAATTGGTTCGCTTGGCCACCTTAAACCCTGCATACGAAGGGTTCATCTTGTCCACAGGCAGGCTAATGGATTGCTTAAAAAACTCACACAGCTCATCGCAAGCCTGAATTTCCCCGTCATTGGCAGAAATCATATAAATCTTCTCGATTGGCTCTCCCTGGGTTTCTGCATAACTGTATTGGTTCACCGTAGACATGGTTGTATTCACTTCTTCATAAAAATCCGGTGTCCCCCGCGGCGCAACCGCCTTTCTAGAAACCAGATAATGGTACTCCCCCCGGACGAATAAATAAACAGAAATATAGTCTCCATCCATGGAAACCATCATACAATTTTCTTTTCGTGCCCCAATCCCCACTTTTGCAAACTGAACAACACAACCGATATCAAAATCCATGGAATAGGGCTTGATTTTCACCTCATGCAACAAGTTAATATAAGAGTCCAAATAAGCTTGAGTTACCGCTGTAGCCAAAATGGTCTGCCCCTGTCCCTTGTTGTCAATCAACATATAGTCATATATCCACTTCTCGTCTCCCGTCCCCTTTTTGTGATGCTCCCCTTGAATATATTGCAGCACCTTACTTTCCGACATTTTCGGAACCACCATCTTATTTACAGGAAACCGGTGGCTGTCCAAAATCAATTTAATGTTTTTAAGCCTCCTTCTCGTTTTTCCCGGAAGGCTTAACAGCACAGCTTTCAGCTCCTCCGGCCGGAGGAGTTCTCCATCATCAATCACCCCGGCTGCCAAGGGAATGAATTCCGCATAAGAAACCTTCAACTTCTTTCGTTGATAAATGGCATCCATGATTTTAATCCCTTCGTTGGTCATGTGCATTGTTACCATTTCCCGCTCCTTTTGGGTTACATCCCGTATCCGCCGCCAATCCCCTGGTACATATTTAAGATTGGCATCAAAACGGATATCATAATCATTCCCACCATAGTGGCCAATATAATAATCATCACCGGGCCAAGAAAAGAAGTGAGCTTTTCCGCCGCCCTTTCCGATTCATAGGTCAACGCCTCAGAGGTGGAAAGCAACATCTGCCCCAGCTCTCCGGATTCCTCTCCGATTTTTATGGGCCATTTAATGCTCTTTTGAATTCCCTCCACCTTAACGATGGCATCCGACAGCATTTTGCCTCCCGTCACTTCTCGAATCAATGTATCGAACTGGTCTACCACATAGGCATTGCCAATGGCATATTTGGTATTTTTTAGTCCGTTCACAACTGAAACACCACTTAAGTACAAATACGCCATGGTCTGGGCAAACCGTGCTGTGTATATGGTTTCAAACAAGGGCCCAATTCGTGGTATGGATAATATAACCTTATCGATGGCTCGACGCACATCCGGACGCTGTATCAACACCGTGAATATGGAAGCAAAGGCAATGATACCCAAAGTAATATAGATGAAATTTTCTCGTAACACGGTACTGATTTTCATGAACACCGCCGTCAATCCGGTGATGGCAGAGGCACCTACAATCTCAGTAAAATAGGGAATGATGAAGGTGAATACTCCCATCATAATCGCCAAAGATAGAAACAATAAAAAGATAGGGTAGGCCATGGCTCCACGAACCTTGGACTGAAGTCGATACTGCTTTTCATAATATTCCGCTGCTTGCATTAAAGAAGCCCCCAGTCGTCCCGTCTCCTCCGCAGAGGAAATCATATTAATCAAGAGAGGCGGGAACACATCCTTTTGTAGCCGCAGGGCATCAGAAAAAAGGATCCCTTCTTTTACATACTGCCCGGTTTTATCATAAATGGCTCGCAGTTTTGCGTTTTTATTTTCCCCTTGCAAGGCTTCCATGGTTTGTGCCAAAGGAACTCCTGCGGTAATAAGGGTGCCTATTCCCCTTGCAAAATCCGGAATCTCTTTGGTGGACAACCTTTCAGACCGTTTGGCGGGATGGGTGATTTCATTTAATTCCACCAAAAACAGGCCTTGCTCCTTCATGGAATCTCGAAACAAGGATTCCTCGTTGGCCATCCCTTTTCCACTGTGGCGCTTGCCACTCATGTCATACGCTGTATACCGAAATGTCTTCATGGACCTCCTATTGCTTTAGAACAAAAAGTGGATATACCAATCAATTATATTATGACCAAAAAACATGGAAATTGCAATGCCTATCGCCAATGCGGGTCCAAAAGCGAACAAGGTTTTTTTGTTCTTTTTCTGGACTATAAGTATATATACCCCTTGAACGCCACCAATCACCAGTCCAATAAAAAAGGCCACCAGCAAAGCTGGCCATCCCAAGAGCACTCCCGCTGCCCCCATCAGCTTCACATCCCCTCCTCCAAAGGAGTTGGGAATCAACAAAGTAAGCAGGAACATGGGCACACTGATGGCCACCAAACCGATTCCTCGATCCAACCAGGATATATGGGGAAGAAGAAATCCGCTGATGATGCCCAAAACTAGAATGGCAATATTCAAGGCATGGGGAATATCCATGGTTCGCATATCAATTAAGAATATACAAAGAAGGGCAGCCAGAACAAAAAGAGATAGCAACCCTTCAATCGTGAGTCCATAAACGAAAAAAAGCCCCAAAGCCGTCATGCCGCCCAGAACTTCTAACACAAAATCCTTCCAGGGAATGGAGCCGTTGCAGTACCGGCATTTCCCCTCCAATACAATGAAGCTCAACACAGGGATTAAGTCATACCCTTTAATGGGCCTGTGACAGGAAGGACAAAGAGAGCGTCCCTTCACAATGCTTACCCCCTGCTGATACCTTTCAATATATGCGGAACAGAAACTACCCAAACTGGCTCCAAACATGAAGATGATAATCCCTATGGATAAATACAATAAAAATACCACGTTGACTCCTATGCATAAAACGCTCGTTACTTACAACACAAATCATGATACGAAGAAGGCCGCTCCATGAGCGGCCTTGGAAAGAAATTTAAATACTATTAATTTTTGCTGGCAGTCCAAGAACCGCTTGCATAGGTAGCAGTATATTTTCCATCATTATACTGAATACCCGAAACTTGATTGCCAGTCAAACTTATTCCAGACGCCGTGCCACTCACCCCCGCTAGGGTTTTCGCATCCACCGCAGAAACAGTAGCTGTTCCATCTGTTCCATAAGACTCCGATGCCAGGGTTTGTGCAGCCAATAAGACAGTTCTGGCCTCTGCCAATACTGTCCTTTCATTGGCCTTGTCAATCCATCCTGTCATGGCCGGGATCGCGATGGCCGCTAAAATAGCGATGATGACCAATACTACAATAATTTCTACTAAAGTAAAACCTTTCTTTGATTTCTTCCATTTCTCAATGTTCATTTGACCTCTCCTCTTCTTTTCCATGATGGTCCCAAATAGGTAACACATTTTTGTTTTGTTTTTTGTTTATTCCCATATTTTATGGCTCTTTCGGACATTTGTCAATCACTTCCAGTGTTTTTATCCATTACAATTCTGTTACAGTTCTTAAAAATCACACTGGTTATTATTGTTTGTTTTATACCCTTTCGATATGCTTTTAAACATTGATTTTTCAACATGCAACATAAAAAAAGAAGAGGACCCGGTCATAAGTCCTCTTCTCAATGCATCTGTTTTATTCTTTCTTCTCTTTTCTTTTTACTTCTCCAACTCCGCCAAGATGGCTTGTGCTTTGGCCGTAGGCAATTTGGATGCCGCAGATTTCCACATATTCAGATCTTTGGTAAATCCGCTAGACAAGTTATTTTTTGCCGTGGTTTTAAATAGGTTCAAGGTGTTAATTTCCGTTTGGAAATTGGTATTTTTCGCTTCAATCTTCGCATTGACCCGACTCATCACATCATAGATGTCGTAGTACTGAAGCAATCTTCCCGTAACCCACTTAAAATCTTTGTTGCCCTTGTTCATGTCAAGAGCTTCCCAATAGGCATTGTACCAGGTATCATACTCCAGCACTTCCGTGTACCAAACAGACCACTGGCCCAAATCATCGCTGTCCAGCCCATAGAGAACATCCAACAATTCCTCCGGATCCCCTTCTGCCAACAGAGCCGCCGCCTCCGCAAAGACCTGCGGTATTCTTTGGTTGTATTCCGTCTGGTTCACCACCATATCCAAAGCCACATATTGGGTACCTTGTATAGTAATTTTCGCCACATCCCGAAGCGCCTGGTTGTAGCTGGCAATCAAGGTGTTGACCTTAGCCAGACTCTTTCCTTCCGCCACGGCCTTGTTGTATTCTTCCGTGATTTTCAAGTTCAAGTCGATTAAGGCCTGTGCTTCCATAATGTAATCATCCAACACCTTCTTCATGGAGGTGTAATTTAAGCCCTCGGCTTCCAACAATGCTTTGTCCAAAGAGGCCCGATACAGTTCTGCATCCCTGGATAAATCATAAGGTGCAAACACCTGCTGATCCGTTCGAAGAATCAAAAGGCTGTGGATGTACAAGTTGTCTACAAATTTTTCATAGCTGAAGCGTATCGGAGTGTCCATAGAAGAATGGTAAACTTCACCGGCCCGATCTTCCAAAACTGTCCTAGTAGTGGGAGCTCCCATATAAGAGAAGGCCCATTCATCGGAAGAAGTAGTCATGTGATTATGGAGCGACACATCGGTCCAGAAGCTGCCCCATGTATTCAGTCCTTCCACCAGCCCTTTGGCATAGAGGTACATCACATCCGATACACGATACCCAAAGTTCGATGACTCGGAGTCCGCTAACAATTCAATGGTATGGGAATTGACAATTTTGCCACCCCATTCTGCCGCTTTATCGTTAACCAAAGCCCAAGCTCCTACCAACCAATCATAGAAGGTTTCTCCGCCGCCGGCTTCTTCTCCATCGGTTGCTACAAATATGATGGTTCTTTCCGGCTTATAATTGGTGTCTACCATAGCTTTGGCCATGGCCATCATAATTCCAATCGGAGCGGAATCGTCCTGTAAACACCGATTATAGGCATCAGTGTGAGCGTTAATAACTATGTACTCATTGGGATAAGTAGTCCCGGTAATTTTGGCAATCACATTCTGCCCCGTGGCATTGGGAATTAATTTGCCATCGGAAACAGCCGTCACGGTAAGGGTTTCATTCTCTGCCAGAGCAGCCAGTGCAAATCCTTCCTTTTGGGCCATAGACCATACTGGCACACTGGGGTACACTCCGGACCAGTCCCCTACAAACTCCGCCATTCCACTGGGATCTGACCCATAGGCGTTGGTCATGAAGTAGATGACACCGATTGCTCCATGGCTTTCCAATTGATGGGTTAAATTGTTCATCCACAAAGTATAGTCCCAATCAAATTCTGCAATCGCAATTTTTCCGGTCAAATCCACTCCTTCAAGTTCTTCCTTTGTCGCCGTTCCTACATAAACCAGTTCTGCCGTTAATCCTGCCGGAACGGTGGCTGGCGTGTAAGGTGCTGTTCGGAAAAGATAGTCCAATTCCGGATGACCATGTACGGTCAAATTCGCACCATAATACTCCCACCCATCGGCATTAAATTGATGGTATACCGGAGATAATCCCATATCTTTGAACTCTTTGAAAATGTAAGCAGAGGCAGCTTTTCCGGCTGTGCTTCCCACCAGACGAAAACCAGAGCCATCCAAAGCATCTCCAAAGGTGGTCAATTTCGTTGCCACTTCATAAGCATAGGCATCATCCAAAGCATCCAGCACCTTCTTCTCCACCGGGGTCACTTCTTTTCCATACAGTTGAATGGCCTTGTTTAGTTGCTCTGAGAACTGGATAGAAGCCACTCTGGCATCGGGATCCCAATCCACAAAGAAGCCTAAATTCTCCGCCACAAATCGCAACGGAACCATGGTCCGATTATTGATAATTTTTGCCGGTACATCCAGCGCCGCTTCTTCGCCGTCCACCAGAGCAATAGTCTCTCCCGGTGTAATTTCAATGTCTGTCTTGGCATATCCGAAGGCAGCTGTCACCGACATTCCCATAACCAATACCATGGCAAGGCATAGGATTCCAATTCGTTTTAACATATGCGCTCCTTTCTTTTCCTTCCGGTATCGAGTAAGAAAATTATAACAATATTCAGATATATTAACAACACAAAAAAGGACTTGTCAGATTTTCCACCAACTAGTCCCTTAAACAAAACAGGATTGTTGAATTCCTTCTGCCTTTCATTTTATTCTATCAAAACTCCTTGAACAATTAATCGATGGGTATTGGCGCCTTTAGGAGTGCATGTAATTAGAGTAATTATGGATTGATTCCTCTCTGATTTTAATACACTCACATCTTCCGGTTTCACAACAAAAATTTCATGAACTGCATACTTAAAGGTGCTATTCTTATAATCTAAAGCAATGACATCTCCAACCACAACTTCATCAAGGCGACTGAAGTAGGAGCCAAAAACATAATTTCTATGGCCAGCAATTGCACAATTCCCAGAGGCTCCAGGTAATGCACTTCCAATAATATGGCCCGCTCCCCAGTTCAGTTCCGCTGCAGAAGTCCCTTCAATAAGCAACAAGTCCATTTCGATTGCGGGAATTTTTATTCTCCCCAATACAGTTGGGCTCCATTCTTCTATATCTTCCCCCTTCGATTGATGGTTGCCATCAATAAAATCGGAATTTGGAGAAGCGCTGGGCGACCCCACGTCCATGTTACCTTGAAGCTCTAAATAATTTTGATATATCTTGTCCTGCTTGCTCTGATAAAACAGAGTCCCTGTCAAAGGTACAGCAATCATCAACAATCCTGCAATGATAAGGATGTATGGTAATACTCTTCTCACCAACGATACGCCTCTCTTACATCCGATTTCTTTTCCCTTTTGAATCTACATATCCCCTTCTTCGCAAGAGGGTAAAGCCAAGAAGTATCAATAGGAATCCGTTGCCATACAGGAGGCCTTGATCAACCCCTCCAGTTTTTGGTAAGGACGAGTCCTCTCTGTTCAAAACATTAACTACAAACTGATAATCAGAAGAAACCCCTTCAGCACACTGAGTTCTTACCACGAAAGAATCTGTCCCCGTAAATCCTGGTGATGGAGTGTATATCCACCTTCCATTTCCATCAACTGAAACCGTTCCGTTGCTTGGCGGAGTCGCTACCGTTCCCCCCGTTCCTGGAACAGTTCCTCCGATCGGGGTGTCTTTAACCGTTTCAACAGTGCCCCCTCCAGAGCCACCGGGAAGACAAACAGCAGGGCTTGTAACGGGTAGTTCAACAGGAGGAATAATAGGTGTTGGGCTAGAAGGTATACGAACGGTAGTTATCGCATCATCTGTCACAATTGCTGTCGTATCACTGGATGCTTCCGCAATATTAATCCAAGGAGCTAGCGGAGCTCCCCCGGGGATGACAAAAGCAACGGTAGTGGTTATAGAAGCGTTGCTGGCCAGTGTTGGAATCGTGACATTGATTCCTGCCGCAGCGTCGCTAATGATCACATTGGTTAAATCCGTTTTTCCATCATTTAAAACGAATAATGTATCAGAACAGCCCCCGGAGTTAGGCCGGGAATGGTCCATTGAACTGCTTCTCCGCTTACTAAAGGACTTCCCTGAGCGGAAACAAAAGAGCTCCCCGACGGAATTCGATCTTCTATTATCACATTCTCAATTGGGAATCCCCCTTGTTCTTGGTTGCCGCGCACTGTAATTCGATAGGTTACATTGCTTCCAAAAGCGGGAACAATACTTTCAGAAGGTAGAACCCTGGTTTTTTCAACAGACCAAGTCCAAACATCGCTCAAGGTGGCGGTGATGGCAGGCACAGAAGCCGATGCCGGAGTTTCTGAGCCGGGATCGTTATTCAATGTGCCGGTAATCGTAGTGGTTTCATTGATACTACCTGGCTTAAAACGTGCCCGAACTTGAAGAAACCCTGTAGTGCCGGAGGGCAAAGAAGAAACCATATTGACAATAACCCCCGGCAACGTACTGCTGACTTCATAGCTATCTACATCACTAGATGGTAAAACACTAATGACTTCCAAGGGATCTGGCAATCCAAACAAGATCTTCTCATTTAAAAAGTTTCCCTCATTGCTGGAATACGCATATAAAATTGTATACGTAAACTCTTCCCCCACCTGTACCAGATTTTTATCCACAGTGGACTCCAATTCAATCACTTTTGTGGAGGGATCTGCATAACTAATTTGAGGAATCATGAGTCCTATTATCATGAACAAACACAGGATAAAGGCAATGACTTTTTTGTTTTTCACAATAGTATTCATGGTTTGCTCCAATCTTATTTCCCATATCCGGAATTATAATAATAGGGGGTTTTTTGATAAATCTTATCCTGATAAAAGTTATAAACTAAATACCCATCCTTGCAGATGGTAATCACCACCACTCCGCTTAATTTTTTACGAACAGACTCCGTACTTGTCATGGGATAAAGATTGGAGTCAGTTCGGGTAGAAATCAGGTTATTGGAAGAGGCTACCACAATAGCCGGTGCTTGGTACGAAGCGTTCGATGCCTGGGCAGCCGTCAAAATCTCCTGGCTGCCGCTGTGGGGATGCTTTAGAGAATATCGATTGTCCCCATCCGCCACTTTTAAGGCTTGCACCAACTCGGTTCGCAGTGCCACCGTGACACTCTCTGCGCCCTCCCCGGGCAAAGAGTTTCCCACATCCGCATACCGAATTGAATCCAATACCCACCTTTGATTTGCCGCCACCACTCCTTGCGTGGCTTTGTCCATGTAAACTGCAAGATGGGGAATAAGAACAGCTGCTAAAATAGCCACAATCACAAGAACCACCAGAATCTCAACCAATGTAAACCCTTTGTTTTGGATTGCTCTATTTTGATTTTTATTTGGCATCTTTGTACCACCCCGCAAATAATATATCGCTATGTCTTCCTAACCTGTCCCTTGGCCCTGCCTCGTGTGTTTTACTTACACAAATATTATACCTTATATTCGAAATTTTATGAATACTTTAATAGTCGAAGATACTTTAATAGTCGAAGATACTTTAATAGTCGAAGATTGCAATGATCTGCCTTGTAAAAAAAACAACCCTCCACACCGAAGTGCAAAGAGCCGTTCTTTGGTGCCCAGACTCGGAATTGAACCAAGGACACGTGGATTTTCAGTCCACTGCTCTACCTACTGAGCTATCTGGGCATGCTTTTGTGCTTTCCAAGAAATTTGGTGGGCCATCAGGGACTTGAACCCCGGACCTGCCGGTTATGAGCCGGACGCTCTAACCAACTGAGCTAATGGCCCACATACTAATGTTGGTCGGGGTGACAGGATTTGAACCCGCGACCCACTGGTCCCAAACCAGTTACGCTACCAAACTGCGCTACACCCCGCAACTATTCAGTTTTGTAAAAATGGCAGGGGTAGCAGGACTTGAACCCACGGCGCATAGTTTTGGAGACTATCGCTCTACCAACTGAGCTATACCCCTAGGACATGGCGGAGAAGATGGGATTCGAACCCATGCGGCCCTTACGAACCCTAACGGTTTAGCAAACCGTCCTCTTCAACCTACTTGAGTACTTCTCCCGGTCTTTTCATAAATGGCGGAGAGGGTGGGATTCGAACCCACGGCCCCTTTCGGAGTCACTGGTTTTCAAGACCAGCTCCTTAAACCGCTCGGACACCTCTCCATTCCGAGACGAGATGTGGCCCAGGATCCTTCTAGAAAAATTGGTGACCCATCGGAGATTCGAACTCCGGACACCTTGATTAAAAGTCAAGTGCTCTGCCAACTGAGCTAATGGGTCATGGCTGGGGTAGCAGGACTCGAACCTACGCATGACGGAGTCAAAGTCCGTTGCCTTACCGGCTTGGCTATACCCCACCGTCATTTAAAATTTGGCGAGCCCACAGGGATTCGAACCCCGGACACACGGCTTAGAAGGCCGTTGCTCTATCCAGCTGAGCTATGAGCCCGCATCGTTTTTATAAAAAAAAACTGGAGCGGATGATGAGAATCGAACTCACGCTATCAGCTTGGAAGGCTGAAGTTCTACCATTGAACTACATCCGCAAGTCAAATTTGGAGCGGAAGACGAGATTCGAACTCGCGACCCTCGCCTTGGCAAGGCGATGC
>CAZAZF010000008.1:0-84184 GCA_964489555.1 uncultured Oscillospiraceae bacterium
GAGATATCGGAGAGGCCTTTGACTTTGACGTTAGTTGGAACAATGATGTGAAAACCATCATGATTGACACGGCTAGCACCTATACTGCCGATTAATGATCTGAGTTTTGAGTAATGTAGAAAAACTAATATACAGCAAGGCTGGTTTATTCATAGCCTTGCTGTATTATTTTTTGCTTTTAATTGGTCGTTAATCATAATCAGGCAACACACTAAACTGACTAAAGAAATCAAAATACAAGTGAACCAAGCCAATACCACAGGAAGAGGTTCTTGAAGTTCTACGCAAACATGGCAAAGCAAGATAATATTGGGGCCCTAATTGTTGGGCAAGGCTCTTTGTTTGAGCCTTGCCCAACAGATCAGCGTGGTTTTCTCTGTTGTTTGTATCGCTCCTTGAATAGAAATAAAGGTGATGCCCATTACATCGAAGCATTTGAGAAACGGCATTTTCCATAATCATCGCATCATTCAACCCCATGAACGCATCTTCATAGCTTCGTAAACGGGCTTGTTTACTTATACCATTAATGCACTAATTCCACAAATCCTGGAGTTGGTGGGTGACGATAAAATGGACCAGTTGTGTCCGGTTCTTAACATCTAGCTTATAATACAGATTATAGAGGTGCTTCTTTACGGTATTGTCTGAAATATGAAGAGCGTGCCCAATTTCCATGTTGGTATTTCCGTTGTACACATATCCAATAATCTCAATTTCCCGATTGGTCAATTGATACTCGTTTTTCAGTAAAGAAGAAAGGCTATGGATATTTTTTTGAAGAGATGTCTCTTCGTTATCGAATTTATTCTGAAGGTGCGGGAGAAGCTGTTTTAATATATAGATATCCGCATCTGAAAAATCGCCGTTTTTCTCTGTCCGATAAAGAGTGACAGCACCTACAAATTGCCCACCGCTAGCAATAACAATGCCTGCAATATTTACCAAATCAAAGGCTTTGAGATAATGAAGGTAAAAGGGGCTCTTTTTCCGAACCTCTTCATTCACCAGGTCCGATTCTCGGTAGACCAGGGATTCGCTACTCAGAAAAAGCCACTTCACATAATCCATAGGAGCAAAGGTACTCTCGTACTGGTATATAAATTCTTTTTCAAAGTTTGAATCATATTTGCTAACGACAACGGGATCCACTAGGTGGGGATCGGAGGTTGTTTTCATACGGCCGATATTGAAATCGGCAAAATCAAAATCAATCAGTTTCATGAGCTTTTGCAGGAAAGCGATTCTCATGGCGCTGGTATTTTTTGTGGAATGAATGGAGGCGACGATTTCGTTGATTTTCTCCCACTGCAACTGTGATGGCATGGCGGTACTCCTTCGTTTTCAGGTATATATGGTGGAGCTTCATGGCCCTGTGACCGGGTCCTGCGGATATTATATTTAAAACTACACTTTTATACTACAAGTATACTACTTTAGTGGCAGAAAACAAGAAAAGAAGTACTACCAAAGCAGGTGGATTTTATTGAAATATATGAATATTCTTATATCATCAGAACTTTTTATAAAATGCTTGAAAGGAGTAGATAAATGGTGGAAATGACATCCTGGGGAGAAATCAATACAAACAATGAGAAGGAAGCCGATGTTGCAGTGATGGGAATACCCTTTGACAGTGCAGTAAGCTGTGGAAAGGGAGCTGCTCTAGGCCCAGAAAAGATGAGAGCTCTCTCCCGGTATTTACCTCCCGTATCCGAGGAAGGGATTGTTTTTGAAACGCTTAAAGTATACGACAGTGGAGATGTTCCGATTGATTTAAATTGGAATCGATACTATGAAAACGTGGAAGAAAAAGCGCATGCTTTAATGGGGACATTTCCCTTCACCTTGTTTTTAGGGGGAGATCATTCTGTTACCATTCCTTTGCATAGGGCTTTCGGAAGAAGACATGCGGGAAAAAAGATGGGGATTATACATTTTGATTCTCACGCTGATATTTGTCATGAATATGATGGGCATATTTGGTCCCACGCTTGTACGGAACGCCGTGCAGTAGATGACGTTATTGACCCCAAGGATTTGGCTTTGATAGGAATCCGTTCCTGGGAAGTCGAAGAAGTGGAATATCTGAAAGAGAACCCTGAGGTTTTGGTGATTCGGGCAAAAGATATTCATGAGAAGGGTTATAGGAAAGCGACCGAAAGAATATTAGAAAAGTATAAGGGATATGACGCACTGTATTTTACATTAGATATCGATGTACTGGATCCATCCTGCGCCCCCGGGACAGGAACTCCGGAACCGGGTGGGCCGTCAAGTCGCGAAATCATGGAAATGGTGAAGGTTATTATCAAAGAACTTCCTGTCAAAAGTATGGACCTGGTGGAGGTGTCTCCACCTCTGGATACACCAAACCATATCACTTCCTGGGTAGGTCTAAAAATTATATACGAGGTTTTTGGGCAGCTTTCATTGAAGAAATAATAGGACATTATGCATGAAGCAATCATTGATAAAGTCGTTGTTCTTCGCTAAGGTTAATAGAAAGGACGTGGGTTCATGAACAGTAAATTGGGTCTTGGTACAAAAGCCGGATATGGGCTAGGTATGGCAGGGGAGTGTCTTGCCATGAACACATTCTATATTTTCTTTATCTTCTTCTTGACGGACGCGGTGGGCATGAATGCAGGTATCGCTGGAACCGTATCCATGATAGCCGTATTTTGGGGGGCCTTCACGGATTTATTCGCAGGGTTGAAGACGGATGCCAGTAAGAATCCGAATGGCAGGAGACGGCCCTTTATCTATAAGGCCGCAATACCTTTGGGCGTGGCAATCTTCTTAATGTATACTGACTGGTCTGTGGTGAGCGATTCTACCAAGCCTTTTTATTTTCTAGTGGCGGCTATGATATTCTGGCTAGCCTTGTCGTTTACAGATATTCCGTACTTATCCCTGGGGTCTGAGATTACGGATGATTATAATGAAAGAAACTCCATTCGTGGAATCGCCAACATTTTCAACTATGCAGCCATGATTTTAGCTAGCTCTGGCACATTAACCCTGGTAAGCATGATGGCGGGGGATTCGGGAATAGGAGACACCGGGGCCTGGTCGAAAGTCGGCTTGATTTTTGGTGTGTTGGTATTGGCGTTTTATTGGATTGCCGCGGCAGCCACAAAAGGTAAAGAAGTGGTATCACTACAAGAGGAGGAAGCGGGGCCTAAAACCAGTATTGTCAAAGGATATTTGGAAGTGCTTAGAATAAGGCCCTTCCGAAAGATATTGTATTATACGGTATTTGCTTACGGCGGGGTCATCCTGTTTACCAGTGCTTATATTTATTATCTCTATTACAACATGTATTTCACGGATGCCCAAGCTGCTTTGGTAATGCTGATTTATTGCTTTATGGTAATGGGTGCATCTGCTGTGCTGGGTTACATTAAGATTGAAAAGAAAAATATTGTGGTCAGTCTAACATTGCTACTGGGAGCAGGAATGATCATTGCTCATTTCACAGGATTGAACACCTTTGGACTGTACCTTATCTTTTTCTTGTTCGCTTTGGCCATCAGTGCATATTTTGTACAAATATACTCCATGGTATATGATGTATGCGATGTGGATGCCTTCATCAATGGAGGAGGTAGAGAGGGTGTTATCGTATCAATGTTTTACTTTGTGGGCAAAGTGGTTGGTGGTGTGGCCATGGCGGCGGTAGGTTGGATCTTGGCATTCGTGGAGTATGATCCCATGCTGTTGGAACAAGCCGCAAAGACACTTACGGGGATTTCTTTTGGAGCCTTATTGTTGCCTGGAATTCTAGCCATCATCGGCGCCTTGCTGATGATAAAATATCCCATCAATCAGAAAAACTTTGATGCATTGCAGAAGGCAACGGAAGCCAAGAAGGATGGGAAAGAGTATTCTGTGGATGAATTCAAGGAATTGATCTAGTCGGAATAGGAGGAAAAAACTGCTATGAATAACGAGAGCAAACAAGAAGCTCAATATGTAATGAAGGCAAAAAAAATATATACTATGGATGAAGAATCTCCCTCTGCTGACTGGGTCTTAGTGGAGGGAAAGCGAATCAAAGCAGTGGGAAACGGCGAAGCTCCTACAGGTTATCTCGTTAGGGAATTTGAGGATGCTGTTGTTTTTCCTGGATTGATTGACACTCATGTGCATGCAGGAACCACAGCGGTGATGTTGTCAGGAGTGAATTTGATAGAGGTAACCTGTGTTCAGGAAGCTCTGGATTTGATTGAGGAGCGCTGCCGAACTACGGAAGATGATATCGTTTTCGCTGCCTTCTATATCGAGCCACAAATCAATGAAGGTCGTTTTCCGACGAAAAAGGAGTTGGACCGAATTTCCAATGGCAAAAAGGTGATGGTCACAAGTATCACTTTGCATTCCTCCTCCGTAAACACGGAGACCTTCCAGGCACTGGGTTTCTCAGAAGACCTGCCCGGATTGGGGAAGGATGAAAACGGAGAGTTTAATGGTCTTTTGGGAATTGACGAGGTACAACTCAAAGCGCTGAACATCTTAATGGGTCTCATATCGGAAGAGCGATATTTACAGTACATTGAAGATTTTGGGAAAATGGCGGTGGAAAACGGACTCACTACAGTACACTGTTTGGAAGGGCAGTTTGTCAAAGAGGATAAGGACTTAGATATTTGGATGGAAAAAATTGATTCAGGAGACCTTCCTTTTCACTGTGTGCTTTACCCCCAGCTTTGGGATTATGAAAGAGCGAAAAAGTACAACCTTCCACGTCATGGCGGTTGCCTGACCCTGGATGGAGCGGATATGGACTTTACCATGGCGTTGGATGAGCCATATACCTGCAAGCCGGAGGTGAGAGGAGATTTAATCAACAAGGACAGCGATGTTTATCAGCTGGTGAAGAGAGCCCATATGGATGAAAAGCAATGTGCGTTTCATGCTATGGGTGAGCGGGCCATCGATCAGGTTTTGGATGCCTATCGTCGGGTTATTGCGGAACAAGGAGATAAAAAACTGAGACACAGAATCGAACACTTTACTTTGCCCCGACTTTCTCACATCGAATTGGCGGCCAAATTGGGATGTGTCGTGTGTCAACAACCAGAGTACTCTTATCTTTTCGATACACCGGGAGGGCCTGTGGAACAATGGTTTGGAGTAGAAAGAGCTTCAACTCGATTCGAACATTACAAGATGGTGAAGGACTCGGGAGTCGTTGTGGCGGGAGGATCTGACGCACCAGTAAACAGTCTTAATCCCCTTACCGGTATTCACGGTTTGGTTAATGCAAGATATGATATCAGGAGAATGAGTGTAACAGAAGCATTGGAAACCTATACTCGCTGTGGAGCATATGCTGCCTTCGAAGAAGAGGAGCGGGGGCAAATCAGCGAGGGGTATTATGCAGACTTTACGGTGTTGGCAGAAGATCCCTATGAGATTCCGGAAAAAATCAACGAAATCGAGATAGTGGCAACAATTTCCGAGGGCAGAGAAGTATACCGGAAACAAAAATAGTATTAGTCTCTGCCAATAAAAAGAATGGAAGTTTCAACGAAGCGGGGTCGCCGGGAAGGTGCCCCCGCTTATTGGCAATGATATTTGGTACACCTTCCATCGGCGTGAAAATATTCTGAAAAAGTTGGCGTTTGTATCCGGAATAGGCTACAATGCTTGGTATAGTAGAAATTTTGCAGGTGGAATCAATAGACCATGCTGTAGAAATTTAGTAATTCGCGAAGGAACATAGAGAGCAGAGTGCCCATGCAGTATTTATCCGAAAAGGAATGGATTTTCCTCAACGAAATTACCCATATGATTTATGAAACCGATGATTTGGACGCTATGAGAGAAAATCTATTGGATCTTCTCATGGTTCTCATTCCCAATAATTGTTCTTCTTTTTATTTGGCCAATACCAAGGGAGAAAAATTATTGACGAAGCCGGTAGCCAATAACATATGCCAAAAGGATATTGACAATTACTTGGCATTTGGTGAAAAAATGGATTATACCATGCCTATTTTCACCAGTGGCAGACCCATCGCATATAAAGAAACGGATTTGTTTGAAGCCCGATTTCGCGAGAACACGGAGTTTTATTCCGAATTTCTATCCCACGGACTGGAGTACCCGTTGGCCCTGTGCATAGCGGAAAAGGGGGTATGTTACGGAGCTCTATCATTGTACCGGTCCAAAAAGATGGGGGATTTTAGCGAAAGAGACATATTTGTATTGGAACAGTTGCATAAACATTTGATCACCAAAATAAAAATGAGTTCCGGCGAGAACCCTTTATTAGGGACTACTGGGTTGGCTATCATCAAGGAAAAATTGGATTTAACGGACCGGGAGTTGGAAATCGTGGGGTACTTGTTGGACGGATTAAGCAATGAAGAAATTGCCAAAATCCTGTTTATTGAATTGGGCACTGTGAAAAAACACATTCACAATATATACCGAAAGGCAGATGTAAAGAATAGAGTGCAACTATTCCGGATGTTACGCTAGCATAGTGCTGACACAAAAATATAAACTTAAGTTTACAAAAAAGCCGTATTTTATGGAATTGCGGTTTTTTTTGTTGTGCCTCATACTTCAGATAGAATAGGAAGGTTATATATTTTTTTTGGACTTATGAATATCCTAGATACGTCAAATCACAAGAAAAGGAGAATAAAGCATGGGTGATTATGGACTGATTAGTGTATTGCCGGTACTTACTATTTTAGTAGTTGCTGTCACTACGCGAAGAACTTTGTTTGCCATGGTGTGCGGTCTCTCGATGGGAGCTTTGATTTTAGCCGGTGGCCTGACCGGATTTATGGGGATGTGGTTTAACTATCTCTATGTGTCAATGACCAATGAGACGCTGCAATGGCTGGTTTTGGTTATTGTAATGTTTGGAATGCTGATTATGCTCTTTGAACGTTCCGGTGCCGTTACCGATTTCGGCCGTTGGGCCGGGAAATTTATTAAAACGAAAAAACAGGCATTGATGGGTACTTTTCTACTGGGTGTCATTATTTTCTTGGATGACTATTTAAACAATTTAGCAGTGGGTACCACCATGAAGGGAATCACCGATAAATTGAAGATTCCAAGAACCCAACTGGCATATGTGGTAAATAGTGTGGCTGCTCCGGTATGTATTTTAATTCCCCTTTCTTCATGGGCCGTTTACTTTGGGGCCTTGTTGGAAAACGAGGGAGTTGTTGGGGCGAATGGTACCGGAATGGGCGCCTATATCTCAGCGATTCCTTTGACATTCTACGGATGGTTGGCCATCGCGGTGGTGTTGTTGCAGATTTTTGGCATTATCCCGAAATTTGGGACCATTAAAAAGGATACGTTGCGGGCGGAAGCTACGGGTGACGTGTTCCCCGAGGGTACTGATTTATCTTTGATTCATGCGGCGGAAGGCCACGAAGAAGAACACAACAACGCAAAGCCCATTGCTTTCCTGATTCCACTAGCTGTAATGATTGCGGTAACACTTTTAACGGGAATTGACGTATTGATGGGCGCTGTATCTGGCGTTGTCATTGCGGTACTCCTTTATGCGCTTACTAAGAGGTTGTCCATTCGAGAGCTGCTGACTTCCTGCTTTGATGGAGTGATCAGCATGGGATTTGTCCTCATCTTGTCGGTACTGGCTTTTGCTGTTCAAGCTGCAAATACAGATTTGATGCTGGCGGAGTATGTGATTCACATAACCGTTCCCATCATGAAGGGCGCTTTCTTACCAGCGGCAGTATTTCTGGTATGTGCGGTGTATGCGTACACCACCGGTTGCTTCTGGGATTTGGCAGCCATCATTCTTCCCATTGTAGTTCCTTTGGCAGTGGCTATGGGTGTGGATCCTATTCTGGCATCTGCGGCAGTATTTTCCGGCGCTGCCTTTGGAAGCAATACTTGCCTGTACGGTGATGGCGTCATTCTCTGTTCTCAAGGGTGCCAGATTAAAGCCGTTGAATTGATGGTGGCCACGCTTCCTTATGCCTTGATTGCGGGCGGCGGTTCTTTTATACTCTATATCATAGCCGGATTTATTATGTAAGGGGTGAGATTGTGACACAAGATTCATTGCTGAGAACATTAACCATATTAGACAACGCCTTTGGAGTCTCCGGGGATGAAGAAGAAGTGGCAGAGTTGCTTCGAACAGAAATGGAAGGGCTCTATGACCAGTACGATCAGGACGCTCTGGGCAGCCAGTATTTTATCAAGCATGGAAGCAATCCGGAGAAACGCGTATTGATTTCAGCCCATATGGATGAAATTGGATTTATTGTTAACCATGTGGAAGAAAACGGGTTGGTGCGTTTCTTGCCGGTTGGGTATCATGATGACCGGGTGGCTGTGAATCAAGACATGATTATAAAAACAGAATCCGGGGGAAAGGTCCATGGAGTTACCGGGTCCAAGCCGGCCCACATTATGACTCCGGAAGACCACCAACAGGTCATCAAAATTGAAGAATTATTTCTGGACATTGGTACCGAAAGTCGGGAAGAGACCAATCAGCTAGGCGTTTATCCCGGAGATTATGTGGGTTTTCATCGACAGGGAATGGTACTGAACGGTGGGAAGTACTACACCGGAAAAGCCGTGGACGACAGAGCCGGTTGTGCTGTAATGGTGGAAGTGTTTCGACGACTGAAGGACAAAAAAATTGAGCCTGCGGTATGCATGGTGGGTTCGGTTCAAGAGGAAGTGGGGATGAGGGCCGGTGGTCCTATGGCAACACGGTTTGATCCTGAATTGATGCTTTCCCTTGATGTCACCTTGACGGGCGGAATTCCGGGAATTGAAGAAAAACAATGCCCCCAAGTAATGGGTGGGGGTCCCAGCATCAAGTTTTATGATTGGGATCCCATTTTGGGAGCTACCGGCAACAATGTACCCAGAAAGGTGACCAAGAAACTCATTCAAACGGCAGAGGCTCACAATATCCCGTACCAAAGGGAGGTCATAACCGGGGGAGGAACGGATGCATGGAGTGGAGCCATGGCCGGAAAGGGATATTTGGCAGGAGGCCTTTGTATACCCCAAAGATATATGCATACTGCGGTAGGAACGGTGAACCTGGAGGACTTGGAACAGACTGTTCAGTTGCTGGTTTGCTTCCTGGCGGACTACGAGACCCTGTAAGGAGCCAAAGCAAGGTGATCTTTCTTCTGGGCTTTCCCAAGATATGGGTGGAAATACATAGTGATGATAACAGGCTGCAAAAATGTAGCCTGTTTGTCTTTTACATCGTTTGCAGTTGCTAGATACTTTGCCCACTTCTTAACCAAGTGTTGTATAATAAAGTGTTGTTTCAAGTGATGGCGGAGTGTGATAGACGGGAAAAGCCCATGCAAAAGAGAAAAATAGATGATTTGGCAATATTACGAATGATGCTTTGGGCGTATATCCTTTTGTGTGTGGTGATTGCCGGGCTAAATTATGGCTATGTTCCGGTGGCGCCGGAACCGGTGGCCCAACTGATTACAGCTGCATGGCACTTTTACGAGAACTGGGTGAAGACGGCCTTCATCGTGGCGGGAAGTATTTTAACCTTGCGTATCGTTAAAAGAACCAGTCGCACGGATACCCGAAAAAAGAATCTGATGGGTTTTATCATAGCGGCTCTTGTTGTCCACATCTTTTCTCCGTTGATTCTGGGCAACAAGGAGTTGTATTTTTTTGCCATGCCCCTTCCCTGGACCACCACGCCCTTGCAACTGCTTTATGAAGATTCCTCTTTTTATGCCAGCCGATTTCCGATTTGGGGGACTACCGGGATTACCTGGGCCATTGTTTTTTACGTTGCCATCAGTGGGGTGATACTTGGGGGAACTTTATTGTTCGGACGCCGTTGGCAGTGCTCCCGGCTTTGCCTTTTTAACGGATTTGCTTCTGAAGTGTTTGCGCCGGCCTTTCCTTTGATTGGGAAGAAGAGACAGCTTTCGCCTTCTGCCCTGAAGGTCTTCCGGGTAGCCAAGTGGACTATTTTTGCCATAGCCATTTTCTTCTTGGTATACTGGGTGCTGTTATTGTTGGGGGTCCAAGCATTTGAGAATCATCAGTTCATCAGCAAACTGGAGATCTACAAATACTTAAGTGCCGAGCTTTTGGGGATGATGTTCTTCTGGATCGTACTGACAGGGAGAGGATATTGCTATTACTGCCCCCTTGGTGCAGTATTAGGATATCTGGGCAAACTTTCCGGACAGAGAATCGTAACAGATCAAACCAAGTGTATTGACTGCAATCAATGTAATATGGCATGTCCCATGACCATTGATATACGTGGAAAAGCATTGATGGGTGAGCCGGTTACTTCTCTGAATTGTGTAGGGTGCGGCCATTGTGTGGATGTGTGTCCTACGGAGACGCTTTCCTATACGACTTGTTTTTTAAGAAGAGTATAGACAAGCATATAGATACTTGAAGGAAAATCCTGATAGGAAGCAGGATTATGCCTAAAAGAATCTGGTAAGAGATCCACCTCCGATTTTTTTGGAGAGAGTAGGTATAGATTGTGATATAATGTGTTTGTTCATTGAGGGTACGGACATGACATGTGTGTGACTTTCTAAATCATTGAATATGTTGATATTGGAACAGATTTGATTGAGGAAAGAAGGGATTATAATGGATCGTGTTAGAGTGGTATATGCAACGAAGACGAAACATTCCAAGAAACTGGCGGAAGCCATCGGGAAAGAGTTGGGTGTAGAAGTCATCAACGCGGCGGTATGTTCTCCCATAAAGGAGATGGATACACTTTTTATAGTAGGCGGCATTTACGCCGGAAAGTGTAACCCGGCCCTGATAGCCTGTGCAGAAACACTGGATTCTTCCGTTGTGAAACAGGTGGTGTTAGTGACTAGCAGCGTTTCTACCAGCCAACGGTGCCAAAAGGAGATTCGGGAGATTATTGAGAAAGAGGGCATAAAGATTTTGGGTGAAATCAGTTGCCCAGGGAACTTCTTATTTGTGAAACTAGGGCATCCCAATGCCAAAGATGTGCAACAGGTAGTGAGTGAGGCAAAGAAGATTTTGGATAGCGTGAGATTATAGGATAAAGGAACCATTCACAAAAGTGGTCACCCGTAGTGTGACCACATGCTAATTATTCTTACGATTTTTTGATCATCTATTACCTGGTACACCAGGCGGTGTTGGTGATTTATCCTTCGAGAATAAGCGCCTTTCAAATCCCCCACTAATTTTTCAAAGGGAGGGGGATTTTTATATGGATTTTTCCGAAGCATATCGATCAATCCTTTTGCCTTTTCATCTAGCTTGCTAGCTTTCAATTTTTCAATGTCTTTCAGGCATTTTTTGTAGTAAACAATCTGGTACTCTACCATTGCACCTTATCCTCTGAGACAAAATCTTCTAAGGGGGCATTCAGTCCTTCTTGTATATGCTCTCTCATATTTGGAATAGAACTAAGGTAAAGAGTTTCCATCATGCCATTATAATCCTCTTCGCTTAAGGTAACCGTATTCCCATCTTTTGTAGATACAAAAATAGGTTCGTTGTATTTTATCGTTTGTTCAAGCAAAGCAAAAAGGTTCTTCCTGAAATTTGTTATGTTGGTATTTATCATAAAGAGCACCTCCCATTCCTGTATGTACATTATAATGTACATACAGAGGAGAGTCAATGGTATGCTAACATTTGATTTCCTGTTATTTTCCACCAATAAGAGGTACATATATATGATGGTTATTTGTAGGCATATGGAATGATGTGAAAGGCCGCTGAAAGGGGTACAGTATGGATCGAAAAGTGATAGAGCAGGTTCAGGGATACAGAACTCAGGATGGAGCGGGGGTTAGCCTAGTAAGGGTTTTAGGGCTTCGGACGGTGAAAGAGTACGACCCCATTTTGATGTTGGATTCCTTTGATAGTGAGAATCCCAGTGACTATACGGCGGGTTTCCCTTTGCATCCCCACAGAGGGATTGAGACCATTAGCTATGTATATAAAGGAAAGATGACCCATAAGGATAGCTTGGGAAACGAAGATACCATCGGGGACGGGGAAGTGCAGTGGATGACCGCTGGTTCCGGTATCCTTCACGAGGAAAAGCTGCCGGCAGCAGATCGGTTGCTGGGGGTTCAATTGTGGTTAAATTTACCCGCCAACCAAAAGATGGTTTCTCCAGGCTATCGCAGCATCAAGAATTCGGAAATTAAGGAAATTCCTCTGGAACAGGGAAAGTTGCGTCTATTGGCCGGAAGGTATGGGGAGGAAGAAGGGTACTTGAGCAAGTATCTCCCTTTGGATTACTATGATATTCATTTGGATGCCGGGGCTTCTGTGACGGTAGAAATAGACCCTGAACGGTCCATCATGGTTTTTACTTTGGTGAAAGATGTTTATGTGGGCGGGGAATTAATCAAGGAAAAAACAGCGGCGAAACTTTCTCCCGGAAATCAGGTAATCATCCGGGCGGCGGATGAAGATGCGCAGGTGTTATTCATCAGCTCCTCTAAGTTGGAGGAGCCGGTGTCCTGGGGAGGCCCTATCGTAATGAACACCAAGGAGGAGTTGGCGAAGGCATTTGAGGATCTGGATAACGGAACTTTCCTGAAGGAGGGGATTTCTTACTGACCAAACTGATGCTACTCTAAAAGTGGACATGAAAAGGTAGAAAACATAAAACGAAAACGCGCCAAATCATAAAATAGCCTGTGAAAGACTCGCATTATAAATTGTGTGCGGTATAATAAATAACAGACAAGATTCACTGGGTACATCATTCAAAGGGAGGATGAGATGCCGTTTACCATTGTGCGAAACGATATAACAAAGATGAAAGTGGATGCCATTGTCAATGCGGCCAATACGGAGTTATTAATGGGTGGCGGTGTTTGTGGTGCCATTTTTAAAGCTGCCGGCGAGAAAGAGTTGCAGGAGGCTTGTAAGGCCCTGGCTCCCATAAAAACGGGGGAAGCGGTCATCACACCGGGATTGCAACTTCCTGCCACATGGATTATCCATACGGCGGGGCCGGTATATCAGGATGGAAAAAGGGGAGAGCCGGAGCAACTGGCCGCTTGTTATGAAAACAGTTTACATCTCGCCTATGAGAAAGGCTGCCAAAGTATGGCATTCCCCCTTATTTCCAGTGGGATTTACGGATATCCCAAGGAAGAAGCCTTAAAAATAGCGAAGACTATTGTTGGGGAATTTCTGCAGAATCAGGACATGGATGTCTTTCTGGTGGTTTTCGATAAAGAAGCAGTGGTTGTGAGCCAGCAACTGGTGGGGGAAGTCCAGGAATACATAAAGCAGAACTATGTAGATGAACATGAGATACTATATGGGCAATGCCGGATCTTAAGGGTGGAGGAAGAGGCCCTGGTGGTTCGTTCTGACTCGGTGGGTTCGGGAGCGCCTTCTTATAAGTTGGAAGACCTTTTGGAGGATTTGGATGAACCTTTTTCCAGCACACTTCTTCGTCTGGTGGATAAGAAAGGAAAAAAGGATGCGGAGGTATATCGAAAGGCCAACATCGACCGCAAACTGTTTTCAAAAATACGGTCCGAAGAGGGATACCATCCCAGCAAACGAACGGCCATTGCTTTGGCCATCGCCTTAGAGTTGAATCTGATAGAGACGGAAGATTTGCTTCGTCGTGCCGGGTATGCCCTTTCTCATAGTAATATGTTTGATGTAATCATTGAATTTTTTATTGTGAATAAAAAGTATGATATCTTTGAAATCAACGAGGTGCTATTTCAATACGACCAGTTGACCCTGGGGGGATAAGTTATTTTATGTGTCATTTGTCGCTTTCTAAGCGACCTTTTCTTTTTTTGATTTGGTATCCTTGAACCATAATCCATCTCATGAAGGCAAGATGGAAAAAGGAATAGGAGGATAGAACTATGAAAAAGAAAAGAACAGAGTTGGTATTCATTTTGGACCGAAGCGGTTCTATGGCCGGTTTGGAGGAAGATACCATTGGAGGGTTTAACAGCCTATTGGAAAAACAAAAGAAGGAGGCCGGGGAGTGCACCATCACCACGGTTTTGTTTGACAATCAGTATGAATTGCTCCATGACCGAATTGATGTAAAAGGAGTAAAACCACTGACGGATAAAGAGTATTATGTACGAGGCAGCACGGCGTTACTGGATGCGGTAGGCGGTACCATCCAAAAGATCCACAACGCCCAGGAAAACACGGAACCAACATACCGGGCAGAACAAGTGATGGTGGCAATCATTACCGATGGAATGGAAAACTCCAGCAGAGAGTATTCCGGAGAGAAGATTCGAGCCATGATTGAAGACAAAAAAGAAAACTCCGGATGGGAATTCATCTTTTTAGGTGCCAATATGGATGCGGTGGAAACGGCGGCGCAATATGGCATTGGCGCCAACCGAACCCAAACCTATCAGAATGACGGAGAGGGCGTGGGTCTGAACTTTCAGGTCATGAGTGATGTGGTTACCCGGTATCGGCAAGAATCCACCGTGTCGGAGAACTGGAGCCAACCCATCAAGAAGCGGGAAAAACCAGAGAAGCTATAGCACAATAAAGATGAGCCGCCAACAAGAAATGGAGCATTGAGATATTAACAAAAAGAACGAATTGTGGTACTATTAGGTCATATTATTCGAAGGTTCTCAACTCCGCGCCAGGGTGGGTTAGGGGGAATAGATGACAGCGAAAAAGCAGATTTGGATGCATGTCCTGGTTGTTCTACTTTTATATGGGGTGGTCAGCAGTTTTTACTTGAATTACTCCTGGAACCGGTATGAGCAAAACGCCACGGATGAAGCCGTTATGTTGGCTCAATCATTAGCTTCCATGTTCCATGGGGAGCACATAAGCTTGCTTGATGGGTCTTCTGAGGATTTGGATAAAGAAGAATATATCATGGCAAGGAGAAATTTAAACCTGCTGGTACACACCACCAACCCAATCAGCTTTGCATATTTATTGGGACTGAGGCATGGCCAGTTGGTTTTTTTGGTGGATTCGGAACCGGATACTTCCTTAGATTACTCTCCGCCGGGGCAAGTATACCATGATGCGGATCCTTTGTTTTTAAAAGGTTATTTTCGCGGGAAGACCATCATCACAGAACCCTTTGTCGACCGCTGGGGCACATGGATTAGCGTGTCGGTTCCTATTATGGACCCGGAAAATGGAAGAGTGATAGCGGCCTTTGTTATTGATTATCCGGCCGCCCAATGGAAAGCGGATATTTGGAAACAGATGGTTCCCGACTTCATCATTGCTCTCTTTCTTCTTCTGACGGTTTTGCTTTACCTCTATTCCAGATGGCAGCATTTGAAATTAAAGAGAATGAGTGAGAAATTGGCTTACGACGAGGCCCTATATCACAGCGTGTTCTCTCAAGCACCCATCGGGGTGGCTATCGTCAATAACACCAGTTTTCCTTTCCGGTCCAAGTACGGAGACAGGAATGTTAATGCGGTGTTCGAAAATATTTTGGGAAGAACCAGCCGTGAATTGGATCAAATGGAATGGATGGACATCACCCATCCCGACGACCTGGCAGAAGATTTGGAAAATTTCGCTGCGTTTAAAAGGGGGGAGATGGATGGATACACCTTGGAAAAACGGTTTGTTCGTCCGGATGGCTCCAGCGTATGGACCAACATGAAGATTTCTAAACTAGAAGGACTTTCTCAGGAGGAAGATTACCATCTCTGTTTGGTTGAGGACATTACTTATCAAAAAGAATTTCAACAGGCGTTGTTGGAAAGCGAACGGAGCAAAGCGGTGCTGATTTCCAATTTGCCCGGTATGGCCTATCGGTGCAAGTATGATCCGGAGTGGACTATGGAATTTGTTTCCGATGGCTGTTTTGGATTGACGGGATATCCTCCGGAGAGCTTGGTGAATAATCGGGAGTTTTCCTTCAATGACCTGATTGCACCGGAATATCGAGAATTCCTTTGGGGAGAGTGGAAGCGGATTTTGAGTTTGAGAAAACCTTTCAAACAAGAGTACGAAATAACCACGGCTTCCGGGTCACGAAAGTGGGTGCTGGAAATGGGCGAGGGAGTCTTTGATCTCCAAGGCAAGGTGGTGGCTTTGGAAGGAATCATTCTGGATTTGTCCGACCGGAAAGCCATGGAAGATCAGCTGCGTTACCAGGGGGAACACGACCCTTGGACCGGACTATACAATCGACAGTATCTGGAGAGCTTCCTGCGTCAGGAAGGCGAAAAGCCTGTTACTGAAAACCGGGCTTTGATTACCATAAACCTGAGCCCCCTACATTTATTGGATATGACTTATGGCTTTCGTTACAGTCAGGCCTTGTTGAAGAGAATAACGGATGCCCTAGTGGAGTACTGCAGTGATCGTAGAAAACTCTTTAGTGTATATGAATACCGATTGGCGTTTTATGTCAGTGGTCATGGGGATTTGGAGAGTCTCCTTCATTTCTGTCGTTCTCTGGATACTACGGTAAATTCCATTCTCTATCAGGAGAGGGTAAGCAGTGGTATTGGCGTGATTGAAATCAAAGAAGAAAATTATCAGAACGCAGAGCTGTTGATTAAGAACTCCCTGATTGCGGCGGAGAGGGCCTTGTTGGTGGATGAAAATTGTCGGATTTGTTTCTTTGACGAAGGCATGTCCGATGAAATCATGAGGGAAGAAACCATTGGAAAAGAGCTTTCAGAAATTGCTGCCGGGATTCGACCGGAGCGGTTGCTCTTGCAATACCAGCCCGTCCTGAATCTTGTTACGGGAGAAATCGATGGATTGGAAGCTTTGGCACGATTGGCAAGCGATGAGTACGGGGCGGTAGCTCCGGATGAGTTTATTCCTATTGCCGAAAAAACCCGCCTCATACTCCCCTTGGGAGACTTGATATTCACCAAGGCTCTGGATTTTTGGAATGGGCTGACCAGAGAAAGCAAGTTGGAACTTAATTTGTCTGTCAATGTATCCGTATTACAATTTTTAAGACGTGATTTCACCAGGGATTTGCTCTTGCTCATAAAGAAGAAGGGGGTGGCACCTTCCCATATTATACTAGAAATCACAGAGTCGGTGCTTGTTAACAATTATGATGACTTGAATCGGGTGTTTGCCCAGTTGAAGGGAAACGGCATTCGGATTGCCATCGACGATTTTGGAACCGGTTACTCTTCTTTAGCCAGAGAACGGGAATTAAATGTGAATTATTTGAAAATCGACAAGTTTTTCATTGAAAAATTATTGTTTTCCAAACCGGAAGATACGTTATCCGAAAATATTATTTCAATGGGTCACAAGTTGGGCCATTGTGTGGTGGCAGAAGGTGTGGAGCATGAATGCCAGTTGGAATACTTGAAGGAAAATGGTTGTGACAAAGCACAAGGGTTCTATATCAGCAGGCCCCTCGACGAAAACGAAGTAGGGTTGTTTCTAAGAAACTGGAAGCAGGGAGGAGAAATTCATCCCGAATAAATGGGGAAAAGGGTGGATTTAATGAAAATGGGAAGAAAGAAGACCATTTCGATTAAAAATTTAATCATTATAGTTTTTGGGCTATCCATGTTGGTTTCTTTTACATTGTATGGAATGTTGATTTTTAGCAACTGGAATTCTTCGATGGGAAGAATGACCCAGCGGATGGCTTTGGGGCAAAACGAGAAGATCTACCATGATGTGGAGAATTTTATGTATGTTCCTTACCATATCAACGAAGCGCAGCATGCCATCCTTGAACATGGGCTTCTGGATCTTGGAGACCGGTTGTTTAGAGAAAAGTTTTTTGTCAGTGTGCTGGAAGCACATGAAGGGGCGGTATACAGTTTCAGCTATGGCTCAGCTCAAGGGGAATATTACGGTGCTCGAAGGAATCAGGAAAACCGGATTGAAATTATGAGGAATGATGAAACCACCGGTGGGAATTCCTGGTATTATGCGGTAAAAGAAGACAAAACTGCTGGAGAATTGGTGGTGCAAGCGGGGCCTTTTGATCCTCGTACCCGGGCA
Source organism: uncultured Oscillospiraceae bacterium (assembly GCA_964489555.1). GTDB lineage: Bacteria > Bacillota > Clostridia > Peptostreptococcales > Anaerovoracaceae > JAAZGD01. Next base: position 17,962 of record CAZAZF010000008.1, read on the forward strand.
TGGTATCAGGTGGCGGCGGAAACGGGAAAGCCAGCCTATTCAGCCATTTATAGGCATTTTATCATGAATGATTTGACGGTTTCGGCAGCCTGGCCGATTTTCGACCACCAAGGTGCAGTCATGGGCGTTATGGGAACTCATGTGCTTTTGGGGGATATCGGTGAGTTTTTGGCGAAATCCGTTGATGAATTTAATGGACATGCGGTGATTTTGGAAAAAGAATCCGGCCTGTTAGTAGCCAATTCCATGGGAGTGGACAATTTCGTTCTTGCTGAGGATGGAAGCATGAATCGGCTTTTACTGTCTGACATAACGGATACGGATTTCGACGAAATTCAACAGCGGTACAGCCAGACTTTGGAAAGTAATTTTCTCTATGATGGAGGAGATGAGGACTACTATGTTAATGTGCAGGAGCTCCATGTGAATGGCCTGGGGTGGGTTATTATTACTGCCCTTCCACAGTCTTATTTTTATGCCGATATGGTAGACACCATGCGTTGGGCGGCGCTCATAGCCTCTCTGGCTGTTTTGCTTTCGGTGGCTGCGTATCTGGTTATGGTTCGAATAATGATGCGTCCCGTGGATGATCTTTTGGGTGCAGCCGAAGGACTGGCGGCGGGAGACTTGACCCGGCGGGTGAAGGTGGCCCGACACGATGAAATCGGCATTATATCCGAAAGTTTGAACCGAGTGGGGGAAACCATGCAATCTCTGGTAGAGAACTTGGAGGGTAGTGTTCTGGAACGAACCCGGCAGCTTTTCGATGCAAATCAGGAGTTGGAAGAGAGTAGGGAATCCCTTCGTTTGATCTTGGATTCTTCTGCGGAGGCGATTTATGGCATTGACTTGGAAGACAATTGTACCTTTTGCAATCGAAGCTGCCTTCGCATGTTGGGGTATCTTCATGAGGAGGAACTGTTGGGGAAAAACATGCATCAATTGATCCATCATAGCAAGCGGAATCTGGAGAATTATCCGGGAGAAGAGTGCCCCATTCTTCAATCCATTCGAGATAACATCGGCCACGAATCCGAGAATGAAGTTTTTTGGCGTGCAGACGGCACCTTCTTTGAGGTGGAGTATCACGCATACCCTCAGGTGAAGAATGGGAAGGTGATTGGAGGAGTGGTTACCTTTATGGACATTTCGGATCGAAAGCAAAAGGAAGCTGAGATTCAGTATTTGAGTTGCCACGATTTGTTGACGGGATTGCACAACAGAAGATGCTTCGAAGAGAACAAAGGGAAAATGGATATTGTGGAAAATTTGCCTCTGTCCATTCTGTTTGCAGATATCAATGGATTGAAAATGACCAACGATATTTTTGGGCATGCAGCGGGAGACCAATTAATCCAAAGGTCTGCAGAGATTTTAGTGAAGGCTGCCGGAAAAGAAAATGTTGTTGCCAGGGTGGGTGGTGACGAATTTATTATTCTCCTTCCCAAAACTGACCGGGAAGGAGCTCAAAAGTTGGTGAACCGAATTCGAGAGCAGATGGAAAATGCTCGAATGGCGGCGATTAAATGCAGCATTTCTCTTGGAGTTGACACGAAATATGGGCCATTCCAGTCTTTGGAAGAAATCATGAGCAACGCAGAAAATGCCATGTATAAAGATAAAATTATGAATCGGAAGGCTATCAACCAGAATATGATTGATACCATCGTGGATACCCTTCATAATAAGAGCCCCCGAGAGAAAGAGCACTCCCGCATGGTGGAGAATTTGAGTGGAAAAATCGGCGAGCGAATGAAGTTGTCTAAACCGGAGATCAACAAGCTGAAACGGGCGGCCTATCTTCACGACATAGGAAAGATTACATTAGAAGATAGGCTTTTGACAGAAATTTCCTTGGATGAAACAGATTTAGAAACCATGCGGCAACACTCGGCCACGGGATATCGAATCCTCACCTTATTTGATGATACTTTGGACTTGGCGGATCATGTTTACAGCCACCACGAATGGTGGGACGGTACGGGATATCCTCGTAACCTTCAGGGAGAAGAAATTTCTTTGTTGGCCAGAATTATTGCGGTAGCAGAAGCCTACGATCGAATGGTTCATAAAAATGGGTTCACGGAAGAAGATAGCCTAGAGGGCAGAAAGAGGAAGGCTCTTCAGGAAATCAAGGAGGGGGCTGGTGCGCAGTTTGATCCGGAGGTAGCGAAGGTGTTTGCGACCTTGATGGAAGAAGAATAAAGAAACCACAAAGGGCCTCTTACAAGAAGCCCTTTGCGTTGCGCAATCCATTACATTTTTATCGTTATCCCAGTACTTTGCTCAGGATTTCCATATCTTTTTTCTGCTGTAAGCCTCCCATCAACGGCTCTTTCCCTGCGTCCTCTCCCATGCCTGCTTTTTCCACTTGGGCCAAGGCGGATTGCAATAAATCAACACTTCTTTGGTCGGGGCCGTTGGCCCCGTTTTTGTAGAAGGGAAGGCTCTTATTCTCCTTTCCCTATTCCATTAAGGCCCTTTTGGCCTTGCTTCTTTTCTTCTGACCTTATCATAACAAGGCAATGGGACTTCACAGCAACCCCTTCATTTTTCAATATGTGAAGTGGGGTTTACTTTGGGGTCAAAAAAGGGACGTTCTCTATCTGGATGAAGGGCCTTCCATTGACGAAGAGAGGAAATTCCCCTATACTGTAGATGAGCTTTTTCTCTTGAAAACAGGTGATTTCTATTGCGAATCGGTGATTTCGCCCGAAAATACGATTTGAACATCAGTACCGTGCGTTTTTATGTGAACAACGGCTTGATTCTGCCTAAAATGGTAAATGGGCGGTATGATTTTGATGGCACTTGCAGCCGGGATATGGAACGGATTTTCCGGTGAATCAGATGAGGCTGGCCTCTCTTCGCCAGGATTGGGAGCGGAGTGGTGTTACCATGCAAGAACAAAAGAAAATTGGGGTCACTTCCGGAGGGGAGCTGCATGACCATCAAGGCGTAAAGGGAGAGCAGGTAGAGGTGCGGGCGTATCTCTGTAAAAAGATGCCAAAGAGGTAAGACAGGGCAGAAAAAAATGAAAAACCAGAAGAGAAAAAACATCATAACTCAAGAGAGAAAAACCCAAAAAAAAGCCAATAAAACAATAGATTATCATAAAAGAAATGAGGAAATCAATGGAGAGATACGACGTGAACACTTTGAAAGTGGGGGAGGATGTAATTGAATTCTATATGGTTCGAAGCATTTCGCTGAAAACAGGCAGTAATGGGAAATTATACGGGGACCTGCTATTTAGTGACAGCACCGGAGATTTGAATGCCAAGAAATGGGACATTACTTCGGATGATGAAATCATCTTTCAACAGATTAAAGAGGGGGATATCGTCAAGGTGCAAGGGAAAGTGAAGGATTTCAACGGGCAAATCCAATTAACCGTATTTCAAATGAGAAAAGCCAGAGAAGATGATCCTGTGGACATAGGAGATGTGGTAAAGGCAGCACCGGAATCTCCCGATTCCATGTTTGAGTATATTTTGAATATAGCAAAGGCAATGGAAGATCCGGATTACCGAAGGGTCTGTGAAGAATTGCTTGCCCGGGATAAAGAAAAACTGCTTTATTATCCTGCAGCCCAGAGAAACCACCATGCAGAGATGGCGGGGCTTCTTTATCATGTGAAGAGGATGTTGATGGCGGGGAAAAAGCTTTGCGAGGTGTATCCGCTTCTCAATGAAGATTTATTGCTAACCGGTGTTATTATTCATGATATAGAGAAATTGCGGGAGATTGAAAGCAATGAATTCGGTGTTTCTCCCGGTTATTCCTTTGAAGGCCAGTTGATTGGGCATCTGGTTCAAGGGGTGGTGGCCATTGACAAGTTGGGAGAAGAATTGAAAATTCCAAGGGAAAAAGTGGTGCTGATGGAGCATATGATCCTTTCTCATCACTATGAACCGGATTATGGAAGTCCTAAAAAACCCATGTTCCCCGAAGCGGAGATGCTTCATTATCTGGACATGATGGATGCCCGGATGTTCGATATGGAAGATGCGCTGGGAACGACGGAGGCGGGAGATTTTTCAGGTAGGGTTTGGACTCTGGAAAATCGAAGATTATATAAAGCCATGGGGAGGAACCAGGAGAATGATTAAACTTCCCAACGAAGTTGGCAAGGTGGTGAAAGCGGTAGAGGATGCCGGACATGCTATTTACATGGTGGGAGGTTGTGTGCGGGATAGCCTTCTGGGAATGGAGCCTCTTGATTGGGATTTGGCAACGGATGCCAACTGGCAGGAATTAATTCAAATTCTGCCCCGGGCTCAGGTATTGAGTGAAAAATATAGTGTGGTGCGGTGGGAACCGGAGGCGGAAAAGGGAGCAGAAGGGCTGATTATTGATGTGGCCACTTTTCGTCTGGAGGGGGAGTATTCGGACCATCGAAGACCGGACCGGGTGGTATTGGCCAAAACTATTGAAGAGGATTTAAGCCGTAGAGATTTTACCGTTAATGCCATGGCAGACAGCCCCACCCGGGGGTTTGTAGATCCATACGGGGGAAGAGAAGACTTGAAGGTGCGACGGCTGAGAACAGTGGGGGATCCCAACAAACGGTTTAGGGAGGACCCATCCCGGATGTTGCGGGGAATTCGAATGATCAGCGAGCTGGAGATGGAAATTTCTGAAGAATTGACTCAAGCTATGTTGGATCATTGCGGGGAATTGGTTCATGTTTCCAAAGAAAAAGTTTTAGAAGAATTTCTTCGAATCCTTACAGGAAAAGAAGGGGGCAAGGCGTTGCGTCTTTTGGCGGGCACCGATTTGATGCCCTATATCATCGGAGAGGAAATAGCTTGTCATATGAGTCGTCACGAATTGGATGATTTCTCCACCTATTGCGATTTCATTCATCGGACCAAGCCCAACCCTTTGAGAAGGGCGGGCCTTTTTTACCTGATTTTTAACGGAAAGAGGAGCCTTCAGGCGGCTACCGTACTGCCGCATTCCAGGGAACATCTGGTTCATTTTCAAGATCAAATGCAATTTATGGACAAGGTGTATTTCATGAGAACCAAGGAAGAATTGAAACGTTTTATTGCCAAGGTGGGCATGGAGCGGTATCTCTATCTTCACAATTTAGCCAAAGCCCAACGGCTGGTTTATGATTTGCCGGAGGATAAGATTATGGCTCGAGAAGTCCAGATGAATGAAATCAAGGTAAACAAGGAGCCTATTTTTGTGGAGGATTTAGCCATTGATGGTAATGATTTGTTGGAGGCTGGATTTGAACCGGGAGAAAACATTGGGGTCATGCTTTCTATGGTATTAGATGCCACTCACCGCAATCCAAAGAAAAATACGCGGGAAGAGTTGTTGAAATTGGCTGCCCTATATAAGAAAAGCTGGATTCGGCGAAATACACGAAATGTGAAGTGGTTGAAGTAATGAGGGAAATCAAAACCCTGAAGGAATGGGGAATCAACGATTTGTTTGCCCGAAAAATTTTTCGCGTGTATGGAGAAGAAAGCCTGGAGGCAATTGGGCAAAATCCCTACCGGCTTTTGGCTGATTTTCCGGAAGTGGATTTTTTGGAAGTGGACCGATTGGCTGCTCAGTTGGGTTTGGAACCGGAGGACCCTCGTCGTATTCGAAGCGGGGTTCTTTTTGTTCTCCGGAAGAGAGGAACCGACGGCAGCACTTGCGATTTGCACCGGGAACTGACTCAAGAATCCGCAGAAGAAATTTTGGGGGTGTCTTTTGAGGAAGTGGAAGATGAAATTCTTGCCATGGAGAGGGAGGGGTTATTGGTAACCGTGTCTCGCCAGGAAGAGCTCTTTGTGTATGACCCCTCTCTTTATGAAGCGGAGCGTAATATTGCCCAGGGAATCGGGCTTCTGGACCGAGCCAGGGTGAAACCCGTCCTGGGTGATGTGGACGGGCTGTTGGCCAGGATACAGCGGGATCAAAATCTGGTTTTTTCTGCCAATCAGTTGGAAACCATCCGAGCTGTTTTAAAGCACAATGTGGCTGTAATTACCGGAGGACCGGGCACGGGGAAAACTACTATTATCAATGGTGTGATTTCCTTGCTTCAATCCTTCCATGAAAAAACTGTGATCTGTGCTCCCACCGGGAGAGCCGCCAAACGAATCAAAGAAGCTACCGGTCATCCTGCGGTGACTCTCCATCGATTGCTGGAGGCAGAATTGGATGAAGAGCGTCATTCGGTGACCTTCCGCCGCTGCCAAAGCAACCCCTTGGATGTGGACGGAGTGATTGTGGACGAAAGTTCCATGTTGGATGTGCTGCTGATGAGCGCTTTGATGGACGCGTTGTCTCCGGGAACCCGGTTGATTTTGGTGGGAGATGCCAACCAGTTGCCGCCGGTGGGTCCGGGGCATGTGTTGAAGGACATCATGGAAAGCCAACGAGTTCCCGTATATGCCTTGAAAGAAATCTATCGGCAAGAGAAAGCCAGCAGGATTGTGGTCAACGCTCATGGCATTCAGGGGGGAGAAGTGCCTGAAGAAGGAAAAGAGCCTTCAGATTTTCGTTTGGTAGCGGCGCCCACTCAACAAGAGACCTTGGAAGGCATTTTAGCTTGGATGGAAGGAAGGGAGTGGAATGGGATTTCCTTTCCCATGGACCCCTCTGAAATTCAGGTGATTACCATGACCAAACAAGGACCTTTGGGAACCCGGCGGCTAAATGAAGAGTTGCAGGCCCGACTCAACCCGGAAGCGCCGGAAGTGCCCCGGTTAATCGACAGCAGAGGGCGTATTTTCCGAAGAGGAGACCGGGTAATGCAGGTGCGCAACAACTATCAGTTGACTTGGAAATCCTTGGAGGACTTTACTGAAGGCGCGGGTATTTTCAATGGAGAAATCGGAATCATTCACGAAATTGATGTGTCCCGGCAGAGGATGGGTGTGGTTTTTGATAAAAACCGTTATGGGTTTTATCCTCAGGAACTGTTTCATGAATTGGAGCTAGCCTATGCCATTACGGTCCATAAGAGTCAGGGTTCTGAATTTCCGGGAATTATTATGCCTTTGATGTGGACTACTCCCAAATTGGCTAATCGAAACCTTTTGTATACGGCGGTGACTCGAGGAAGAGATCAAGTTGCCTTGATAGGCAGCCTGAAATTACTGGAAAGCATGGTGAACAATCTGTCGGTGGATCGGCGGCGGACCGGCCTTGCCTGGGAGATTCAAGAGGAAATCCACGTCAATCCGCCAAAATACGAAGAAATTGACAAATAATGGAAATTATGTTAGGATGATTCTTCCTTTTGGAAGGAGGGGAATCCTTGAAAATAAGACAATGGCTGAAATTTGTTTTTCCGGATGGATTGTATTGTTTTGGATGCCGCGCCCTCATCGATGATAGCAGGCCTTATGGGCTTTGTGACGATTGTATGGCAAAATTTCACTGGGCCAACAAAAAAGTCTGTGAGAAATGCGGTAAAATAATGGAAGAAGAAGGAGTGTTTATTCGATGTAAGGATTGCCGAAGGGAGGAACCGGATTTTGAACAGGGGTTTACCTGTTTTCTCTATGGCCTCTATGAAAGAGAAGTGATTCAGGCTTTGAAATATGGGGGCGCCGGATATATGGCGGACAAGCTGGGAGCCTTGCTTTGGGATCGGTTAAAGCCGGAGCTGGCTAAAGGGCTGTGGGTGGACATAATGGTGCCAGTGCCCATCCATTGGAAGAAAAAAAGGAGACGCGGGTACAACCAGGCGGCGTTATTAGCCCGAAGATTGGGGGAATTTTCCGGGATTTCCGTATTGGAAGAAGGATTGGAACGAGTGCGAAATACGCCGGCTATGAGTCAGTTGGACCGGCAGCAACGGGCGGCCAATTTAAAGGGAGCTTTTCGACTTCATCCCAAGGCGGTTAATCGAATTTCAGGAAAGCAGATTCTTTTGATAGACGATGTGTACACCACAGGTGCCACCGCCACACAGTGTACAAAAGTGCTAAAGGAGAATGGCGCCCGGGAGGTGTATGTGTTGACCCTAGCGGCAGGAGCCAATTAATATAGAAAAGTTGTCCGGGTCTGTGGTTGAAAATCCATGCCAGCTACGGGCAAAAGGATCCACGTAAACAATGGGCCATGTGCCCATTGCGAGCATGGCGTAGTTTAGATGTAAGTCCTCCGAAAATCGGATTAAGGCAAGTGTGGGGGCAAAGACCAGGTCAGCCGGACAACTTTTTTATGTTAAAGGGGCAGGTATTGTGGGTATACTACTCGTAATACATTAGCGAAATGTATGTGGGGTGTCATCGCACATGGGTTTCGTGAACAAAGGGAGGTCAGCGACATGAAGGTAATTATTACGACGAAGAATTTTAGTGCTAGCGAAAACCTGAAAGAGACCATTGAGAAGAAAATGAGCAAGCTGGGAAAATATTTCACCGATGACATTGAAGCCGATGTGATGATTTCCAGTGAGAGAGGCAGGCAGAAGGTGGAATCCACCATTCATGCCAGAGGAATGATCTTTCGAGCAGAGGAATCTACTCCGGATGTGTATGAAAGCGTAGACAAGGTAGTAGACAAGTTGTCGGTTCAAATGTCCCGTTTTAAGACCAAATTGCAACAGAAAAAGGGTGGAGATCGTTCGTTGCTTTTTGACAGCATTCCGGAATATGAGGAAGAACCTTTTGAGGTGGATTTGGTGAAAACCAAGAAGTTTGATTTGGTTCCTATGCTGGCGGAGGAAGCCATTGTGCAGATGGAATTATTGCAGCATACCTTCTTTGTTTTTCTCAACATGGAAACCGATAGCGTGAATGTAGTGTATAAGAGAAAGGATGGGGGCTACGGCCTTCTGGAAACCACTTACTAAAACAGGTCGGGTGGCAAAGAGTACTCCTCTTTGCCACCTTTTTTTTTACCCTTAGCCCTTGAAAAACATGGGTTTTTTAGCTACAATGTAAAAGGACATTTCAAAGAGGGAGACACCATGCCGGAGATTTTAACCAATATTACGGCCAATATTCAATTTACCGATGTTTTGGATATTGCCATCGTGGCATTTGTGATTTACAAGGTCATGGAATTTATCAAGGAAACCAGGGCACAGCAGCTCGTAAAGGGCTTGCTTGTTTTGGTGTTGGCTACTTTCCTTTCCGGCGAATTTCAGTTATATACGTTAAATTGGATTCTTCGAGGTACAATGACCATTGGTGTCATCGCTTTAGTTATCATCTTTCAGCCGGAGCTCCGGCGAGGCCTAGAGTATGTGGGACGACAAAAATTACCTTTGAAGACCACTTTGGGGGAGATTGGCAAAGAAAAGGCCAAACACATCGCCAATCAAATTGCCAAAGCCATGGATGTTTTTTCCGATGAAAAAATTGGAGCCTTGATGGTGTTTGAACGAGAAGTGGCTTTGACGGAAGTGGGTGAAACAGGTACGCTTCTGGATGCAGATATTTCTACCGAGCTTCTGGGAAATATATTTTATGAAGGTTCCCCCTTGCATGATGGGGCGGTAATCATTCGAGGGGCCAGGATTCACGCGGCGGGATGTGTCTTACCCTTGACCCAAAACAAGGATTTATCCAAGGAATTGGGGACTCGTCATCGAGCGGCCTTGGGCATTACGGAGCATTCCGATGCCATGGCTTTGGTGGTGTCGGAGGAGACCGGCATCATCTCCATCGCAATCGATGGAAAGTTGTCCAGATTTTTGGATGTAAAATCCGTGGAGAAGGAACTGCTTCAGTTCTATCTTGGTGGATTAGAGGAAAAAGTACCGGCATTCTTTGGAAAATGGAGGAAAAAACGAAATGTTTCAAAATAAGAATGCCAATTTAGTGTTGTCGATTATCGTGGCCCTGGTTATGTGGGGGTATGTTTTGATTGATGTAAACCCCACGGTAGAGCAACGTTTTGAAAATATTCCGGTAAAGGTCCAAAATCAAGAAACGTTAATTCAAAGAGGGCTGGCCCTGAACCATGAAAACTATAGCATTACCGTAGTGGTTAGCGGCAAACGTTCTGATATCGTGAAACTTTCTTCCGAGAAAATTGTGGCTATTATGGATGTGTTCGGCTACGCTTTGGGAACCAACTACATTCCGGTAAAAATCGAAGTGCCGGATAATTTATCGCTAGCAAGCATAGCCAATCCCAAGTTGGAAGTAATCATTGAAGAGTATGTGGTGAGCAATCGGACGGTGGAGATAAGCTACATTGGAGAAATCCCTTCGAATAAGGAGCCGGCCAATTTAAACATTAGTCCAAGGCAAGTGGAAGTGCGGGGGCCGAAAAGCAAGGTGGAGTCGGTGCAAAAATTATTGGTTGAAGTTCCGTTGGATGAATGGACTGCTTCCGGCACATCTACGGTGAATATCCAGCCATTGGATGCCAATGGTGTCATGGTTACGGATATCAGCCTATCGGCGGCCACCGTCACCGTCACCGGCAACTTGTTGTCGGTGAAAACTGTTCCGTTGGAAATGATTATCGAAGGAGCGATTTCGGAAGAATATCAAGTGGAGGCGTTGGATATTCCATCGAGAATCACATTGGTGGGCACTGAAGAACGGTTGGCGGAAATCAACAGCATTACTTCTTCGGTGGTGGATATTTCCGGGATTACCACCACAACCATTATTCCAGTGCCTATGGCGCTTCCCGATGGGGTGGCTCTGTCTGCCAATTCCCCGGCCCCTCAAATTACCATCAAAATAAGAGGGGTGGATACACGGGCCATGGACATTCCCACATCGGAGATTCTATTTGAGAACTTAAGCCAGGAGTATTCTGCTTATGTGAATACCTCCAGCTTGAAAATTACCATGACAGGGGAGCAGGGGGTGCTAGCGGCAGTGGAACCTACTACGGATTTTCGTCTTTCTGTGGATTTGGCCGGTCTAACGCCGGGGGTGTATACACTGCCGGTGGTGGTGAAATATGATATGGTTTTGACCAGTTTGACCATGTCTCCCATTGAGGTACAGGTGACCATCAATGCATTAAATGACCCATTTTAACTGATCAACCGAGAAGTCTTCATAAAACGACGAAGGAGAGTAGCGAATCATGGGAAGATTATTTGGTACCGATGGCGTACGGGGCATCGTCAATAGGGACTTGACCCCGGAACTGGCCTTTAATCTGGGCAAAGCCGGCACCTATGTACTGAACAAGGAAAAGGAAAGGCCGATTATCATCATCGGCAAGGATACCAGGATTTCCGGGGACTTATTGGAAGATGCCATGTCCGCCGGAATTTTGTCCATGGGGGGAAATGTCATCAAGGTGGGGGTACTTCCTACTCCGGCGATTGCTTATTTGGTGCGCCATTTTCAAGCTGATGCGGGGGTGATGATTTCTGCTTCCCATAATACTTTTGAATATAATGGCATTAAGTTTTTCAATCATGATGGGTTCAAGCTGGATGATGATTTGGAGGACGAAATCGAAGACATCATCACTCGGGATATTGACATCAATGGCCATATTACCGGCGAAAAAATCGGTCGATGTGTGGAAGCAGATAAAAAGGCATTGGAATATTATGTTCAGTTTTTGTACTCCACAGCGCCCTTGGATCTTTCGGGGAAGAAACTGGTACTGGATTGTGCCAATGGAGCCGCTTATCAAGCAGCCAAAATGGTGTTCCAACAGATGGGGGCTACGGTGATTGCCATAGCTGATGACCCGGATGGCCTTAACATAAATGCCGGATGCGGATCCACCCACCCGGAGGCCCTTCAACACCGAGTGCTTTTGGAAAAGGCAAACCTGGGATTGGCCTTTGATGGGGATGCGGACCGATTGATTGCGGTTGATGAAAAGGGTGAGTTGATTGATGGAGATAAGATGCTATGCATCTGTGCCAAGATGATGAAAGAGACCGGTTGTTTATACGGAGACCTGGTGACGGCTACGGTGATGAGCAACTTGGGATTGCACAAGTATTTGGAATCCATCGGTGTAATCCGGGACATTACCAATGTAGGAGACCGGTATGTGTTGGAGCGCATGTTGAAAACCGGGTGTCTCATTGGGGGCGAGCAGTCCGGGCATATCATTTTCTTAAACTACACCACCACGGGGGATGGCATTTTATCCGCCTTACAGTTTATGAAAGCATTGACCTTGGATGAAAGAACCCCAAGTCAGATTGCCGGAGAGATCTCCCTTTATCCTCAGGTATTGAAAAATGCCGCAATTAAGGAAGAAAACAAGCGCAAATATGAGCGAGATACAGAAATCAAGAAAGAAATCAAACGACTGGAGCAGTTGATGGCAGGAGAGGGTCGGGTTCTAATCAGGCCTTCCGGAACAGAACCCCTGGTACGCGTTATGATTGAGGGGAAAAATCAGAAAGAAATCACCAAGCTGGCGGAAGGGTTGGCCAGGCTGGTGACCAAGCGATTCGGATAAGGAGACAAGTATGTGTGGAATAGTAGGGTATGTGGGTGCTGGTGATGCGCAAAGTGTCATTATCGACGGATTAAAAAAACTGGAATACCGGGGGTATGATTCGGCAGGCATTGCCTTGTGTACCCAAGGCCGCCTGGATGTAAAAAAAGCGGTGGGGAGAATTGTCAACCTGGAAGAAATCTTGGATGAGGCTCCGATTTTTGCTTCTACGGGTATCGGTCATACCCGATGGGCCACCCATGGTGCTCCGTCGGATGTCAATGCGCACCCTCATTGCAACATGGGATGTACGGTGGCAGTGGTTCACAACGGCATCATCGAAAACTATGTGGAGCTTAGAGAATGGCTTTCCAAGGACTACGGTGTGGTTTTTAAAAGCGACACGGACAGTGAAGTCATCGCTCATTTGGTGGGAGTGTATTACGATGGGGATTTGGAAGATGCGGTGTTTAAGACCATTGAAAAAATGCGGGGAGCCTTTTCTGTAGGCGTGGTTTGCGCTCAGGAGCCTGACAAAATCGTGGCCTTTCGTAGAGATGCCCCTTTGATTGCCGGCTTGGGGAAAGAAGCCAATTTCATTGCATCGGACATTCCGGCGCTATTAAAGTATGTGCGTGAGATTTACTTGATTGAAAACAATGAGATGGTGGTTCTTACCAAAGACGCGGTGAAAATTTACAACCAGGACAGGGAGGAAATCCAACGGGATGTATTCCATGTAACATGGGATGCGGATGCAGCGGAAAAGGAAGGTTATGATCATTTTATGCTGAAGGAGATTCATGAACAACCAAAAGGGCTCTACGAAACTCTTCACCGGCGGTTGAATGCACAAGACGAAATCAATTTGGATGGAATTCGGATGAGTCGGGAGGATATTCTGAAGTTCAACAAAGTGTACATCGTAGCTTGCGGCACAGCATACCATGCAGGTTTGGTGGGAAAGTCCGCCATCGAGAAGATGGCTAAAATTCCCGTTGAAGTGGAGGTGGCCAGTGAATTTCGCTATCGAGATCCTTTTGTGGATGAAAACACTTTGTTCATCGGAATCAGTCAATCGGGAGAAACTCTGGACACCTTGGCAGCCTTAAGAGAAGCCAAAAGCAAAGGCGCCCGTGTGCTTTCGGTGGTCAATGTGGTGGGCAGCTCGGTGGCTCGGGAATCCGATGATGTGTTTTATACATGGGCGGGGCCGGAAATCGCTGTGGCATCTACCAAGGCCTATACCACCCAACTGATGTGCATGTATCTCATTGCCCTTTATATGGGAAGGACCAAGGGAACCGTTGATGAGGAAACCTATCATCATTTCATCAAGGAGCTAAAAGAGATTCCGGGGAAATTGACGGAACTGCTCAAGAAGGAAGCGGAATTCCAGAAGGTGGCGAAAAGCATTTACCGGAAGGAACAAGTTTTCTTTATAGGGAGGGGCCCGGATGTGGGGGTTTCCTACGAGGGATCCTTGAAGTTGAAAGAAATATCCTATATCAATTCTTTCGCCATTGCCGCTGGTGAGTTGAAACATGGTACCATCGCGTTAATCGAGCAAGGGACCCTGGTGATTGCCCTGGCTACCCAAAACCGGCTATATGAAAAAATGTTGTCCAATATCCAGGAGGTAAAGGCCAGGGGGGCGTATGTTCTTGGATTGGCCAAAGAGGACAATCAAGAACTGGAAAAACAAGCAGATCAAGTGATGTTTATTCCGGAATGCATGGATGAAATCACGCCCTTATTGTCTGTGGTGCCTCTGCAGCTTTTGGCTTACTACATCGCTAAAGAACGGGGTTGTGATATTGACAAACCCAAAAACTTGGCCAAAAGCGTTACCGTGGAGTAATGAGAACCAAGAAAGGAATCAAAGAATCATTATGAAGTCATATGAAATAAGAGATATTGGATTGGCCCCCGAAGGGCATCAGAAAATTCAATGGGTTCGGGAGCACATGCCGTTATTGTCCCGATTCGAAGAAGAATTTGAGAGGACAAAACCGTTGGAAGGGGTGAAGATTTCCCTTTCGGTTCATTTGGAAGCCAAGACGGCTTACCTTTGCAAGGTGCTGGCCAAGGGAGGAGCTCAAATGTCAGTGACCGGCAGCAATGTGCTCTCCACTCAAGATCATATTGCGGCAGCCTTGGCGGAAGATGGAATGCAGGTTTTTGCTTACCATGGTGCCAGTCCGGAAGAGTATTGCCGTCATATTGAAATGACCCTTGAGCATCGGCCTCATATTATTATTGATGATGGAGGGGACTTGGTAGGAATGGTTCACGGAAAGCGGCCTGACTTGGGAGAAGAAGTATGGGGCGGTTGCGAAGAGACGACTACGGGGGTCATTCGGTTGAAGGCCATGGAAAGGGAAGGTATTTTGAAATTTCCCATGGTAGCCGTGAACGATGCCAAATGCAAGCACCTTTTTGACAATCGATATGGAACGGGCCAGTCGGTATGGACCAGTATTATGAACAACACCAATCTGATTATTGCCGGCAAAAAAGTGGTGGTAGCCGGGTATGGATGGTGTTCCAAGGGCATTGCCTTGAGAGGGGCGGCCTTAGGTGCGGAGGTTATTGTGACGGAAATTGATGCCGTGAAGGCCATGGAGGCTCGAATGGATGGCCATCAGGTGATGACCATGAAGGAGGCGGCTCCTTTGGGAGATATTTTTGTAACGGCCACCGGCTGCAAGGATACCATCACCATGGAACATATGCTGACCATGAAGGAAGGGGTCCTTCTCACCAATGCGGGGCATTTCAATGTTGAAATCGCCATGGATGCGTTGGAAAATGAAGCGTTGGAGAAAAAAGAAGCCCGTGCCAATATAATGGGGTATCGTCTTTCCAATGGAAAGTGGATTTATGTGATTGGCGAAGGAAGATTGGTGAACATCGCCGCTGGCGATGGACATCCCGCGGAGATTATGGATTTGAGCTTTGCGGTGCAGATTCTGTCGGCTTTATACATAAAAGACCACTACCAGCAAATCGGCAAGCGGGTGGTGGATGTGTCTCAAGACATTGATCAATTGGTTTCCAAGCGGATTTTGGAGGCCTGGGGCGTTGCCATTGATTTCTTGACCCCTGAACAAGAGATCTATTTGAATAGCTGGGAGGTATAAAAAGTGAAATATGCAGATCGGGTCCTTCGGTTGGAGGATCGTTCCTTATTGGAGGCATTTGAGCTCCCGGCAACGGAACATTTCATCTCCTTTTCCGGTGGGTTTCCTTCTCCGGACACGTACCCGGTGGAGGCCATCTCTCAAGCTTTTTCGGGAGCCATTGAAGAAGCGGGGCCTCAAGCTTTTGCTTACGCCAGCACCAGCGGATTGCCGGCGTTGCGCCAAAAAATCTTGCAGCGGATGGAGGCAAAGCTAGGGGTCCATTTTGAAATGAACGAGATTATCATTACCAGCGGTTCCCAACAGGGGTTGGACATGAGTGGGATGCTGTTTGTGAATAAGGGTGATGTGATTCTCTTCGAAACCCCTTCCTATTTGGGTGCGGTAAATGCTTTGCGTGCCTATGAAGCGGAGTTGGTGGGGGTTCCTACGGATCAGGAAGGGATTGAAATTGATGCGCTGAAGGAGTGCTTGGAACGGTATGGAGAACGGGTAAAGATGGTTTATGTAATCCCGGACTACCAGAATCCCACCGGACGAAGCTGGTCCCCCAGGAGGCGGGAAGACTTTATGAAAATGATAAGCCATTATGATGTGCCTGTGATTGAAGACGGTGCCTATTCCGAGCTGTCTTTTGAAAAGGAGCCCATGAAACCTCTCTGCGCTTATGACATCAAAGGGCAAGTGGTCTATGTGGGAACCTTTTCGAAAATCTTTTGCCCCGGCCTTCGAGTGGCTTGGCTTTGTGCCCGAAAAGACATTATGGACAAATATTTGGTTTTAAAAAATGCTTCGGATCTTGCCTCTTCTACTATTGGGCAGTACCAGATGGCCTATTACTTGGAGCATTTTGATATGGACAAACACATTGAAGATATTTCCTTGTTGTACAAGCACCGAAGAAATGTGATGGCGGATGCCATCGATCGGTATTTCCCGGAAGAGGTCAATTATGTTTTTCCTAAGGGGGGCTTGTTTATCTGGGCGGAACTGCCGGAAGGGAAAGATGCCCGGGAGCTTTTAAAGAGAGCCGTTGAAAAAAATGTAACCTTCATACCCGGCTCTGCTTTTTATCCGGGAGATAAGAAATACCATGAGATGCGATTGAATTTTTCCAACATGGCGGATGAAGATACGGAGGAAGGTATAAAAATACTGGGATTGTTAATCAAGGAATATTTGGCGGAATAAAAACAAGGAGGCAGTATGGACTATCAGAAATTAGCAGAACGACTGTTTCCGGAAATTGAAAGAGTTCCGGAAGAATATGAGAGAGTATATCCTCCCAGAAGCCTGCCGGATTCGGCCCGGGTTACCCGCTTGGGACCCAGTCCTACGGGTTTTATTCATTTAGGCAATCTGTACGGAGCTTTCGCTGATGAGCGTCTTTCCAAACAAAGCGGAGGTTGTTTTTTTCTACGCATCGAAGATACGGATGAGAAACGATATGTGGAAGGGGCCACAGAAATTTTGCTTACTTCTTTGGAACACTTCGGAATTTGTTTTGATGAAGGAGCCACCAAAGAGGGGGAAGTGGGAGAATATGGCCCCTATTATCAAAGTGCTCGTAAAGAAATCTATCAGTGTTTTGCCAAGAGCTTGGTAGCAAAAGGATTGGCATATCCCTGTTTTCTCACCGAAGAAGAAATTCGGAAAATACGAAAAGAGCAGGAAGAGCACAAAAAGAATCCGGGGATTTACGGAAGCTGGGCCAAATCCAGAGATCTGTCTATGGAGGAGGTGGAAAGCAGACTTCAGAAAAACCAACCCTATGTGATTCGGTTGCGATCCGGCGGTAATCCGCAGGAGCCGGCCACTATTTCAGTGGAAGATGGAATTCGTGGGTCGCTGGATATGCCGGAGAATGTACAGGATGTGGTTTTATTAAAAACCAATGGAATCCCTACTTATCACTTTGCTCATGTAGTGGATGATCATTTGATGCGCACTACCCATGTGGTAAGAGGTGCGGAGTGGTTGGCCAGCCTTCCTATTCATGTGGAGCTTTTTCAAGTAATGGGCTGGGAAAAACCGATTTTTTGTCATACAGCCCAATTGATGAAGCTGGATGAACAGGGCAACAAACGGAAGCTGTCCAAGCGATTGGACCCGGAATTATCTTTGGCATATTACCGACAGGAAGGATATCATCCCAAGGCAGTCCGGGAATATCTTATGACTCTTTTGAACTCCAACTTTGAGGAGTGGCGGTTGGAGAACCCAGGGGCGGCTCTGGAGGAATTCCCCTTTTCCATTCAACGGATGAAAAGCGGAGACGCTCTTTTTGACTTGAATAAATTGAAAGACATTTCCAAGGATGTATTGCTAAAAGAATCAACCAAGGAAATCTATTGTTTTCTTCGGGATTGGGCTTGCGAAAATATGCCGGAAGTGTGCCCCTGGTTTGATGGAGATGAAAGCTATCTTATGGCTATTTTGGATTTGGGAAGAGGCGGAGAGAAGCCTCGAAAGGATTTGGTATATGCCCGCCAAATGGTGGAATTCATCGGGTACTTTTTTGATGAGTTCTTTATCTTGGTGGATCCTTTACCGGACAATGTGGGAGAAGCGGATGTGAAACCCATCCTGGAGGCTTATTTGGAAACCTACGACCATAAGGATAATCAGGAAGCTTGGTTTTCCAAGATTCGAGCCCTGGCAGAGAGGCTGAACTATGCGGCCAAGCCCAAGGATTACAAGAAAGAGCCGGAACGGTACAAGGGCCATGTGGGAGATGTGAGTACTGTCATCAGGTTGGCCATCGTGGGGAGAAGCCAGTCTCCGGACTTGTGGGAAATTCAACAAATTTTAGGGGAAGAGCGAACTCGGCAAAGGATTCAGTCTTTCCTGGAAACCAGAGGATAGGATAAGATGACAGAAAAACCAAGAATTCCAGGCGAAGTCTATCTTTTTACCACCGCCATCATATGGGGCGCTGCTTTTGTATTTCAAAAGGTGGCTATGGACCTGTTGGAGCCCTTTACCTTTACGGCGGTTCGGTACATTCTGGGCGGTCTTTTACTGATTCCGGTGGCATGGTATTTTGGAAAGAAGCATAAGGGCAAAGGGGTTACGAATAACTATTCTTCCAAGACGTTGATTAAAGGGGGAGTGATTTGCGGTACCATTCTCTGTTTTGCAGGAAATTTTCAGCAGTTTGGGCTCATTACCAGTGCTGCCGGGAAGACGGGATTTATCACCACCCTATATATTGTTATTGTGCCGGTGTTCGGTTTGATTTTATTTCGAAAACGCGTCCGTAAACTAGTATGGCTTGGGGTGGCGTTGGCGGTAGTAGGTCTCTATTTTCTTTCCATCAAAGCCGGCGGGTTTACTATGGAGCGAGGGGATTTTCTGATTTTCATCGGAGCTTTTTTCTGGGCGGCTCACATTTTAGCCGTGGACCAGCTGGTGCTGAAGGTGGATGCGGTACGGTTGTCCTGCGCACAGTTTATTTGGGCGGGGCTGCTTTCCTCCGTTTTCATGTTTATATTGGAAGAACCCCGCATCTTGGATATTCTATCTTGCTGGGGACCTGTGCTGTTTACATCCGTGTTTGTGGTGGCAATCGCCTTTACCTTTCAAATCATCGGTCAGAAAACCACGGACCCTACCGTAACCTCCATCATACTTAGCCTGGAGTCGGTTTTCGGAGTATTGGCAGGGATGGCATTTTTGAGTGAACGAATGACAGGCAGAGAATTGTTGGGATGTGCGTTGATGTTCATTGCGGTCATTTTGACTCAACTGCCGGAAAAGAAGGAAGGGAAAAAATGAGAAATCTCAATCAGGATTCGGCTACAAAAAAAAGAATCAAGGGAGAAAGTACGCGGTTACGATTGACGAAAATGAACAATCCGGAGTATTTTGCCCGCACTTTTCTCGTTGCTGGTTTGATATTGATCGTCGGTTCCAGCTGGTTTATGAACAACCCGGAGATCCCCCGGGTTTTGATTAATGTGGGGATTGGGTTGGGAATTTTTATGAATCTGCTGGCGGGTATGTTATACTATTCCATTGCGAAAGAGCGGAACAAAAAATAGCAAGAGACCTTCTTTCGAAGATCTCTTGAGTTGGTATCCCCTAGGGGAGTCGAACCCCTGATTCCGCCGTGAGAGGGCGACGTCTTGACCACTTGACCAAGGGGACTTATTATGAGGACGCAAATAATATTATACTGGGGAACTTATGATTTGTCCATAGATAATCAAGGAGACAATTCATAATTTCCCAAAGATGAAAATTGAAAAACAAGAGACAAGAGATGAGATTAGGAGTAGGGAAATGATTCAGTATCAAAGTACGCGCGGAAGCCATATTCGAAAAACAGCTGCCCAGGCGGTGATTGCCGGCATTGCAGAAGACAAAGGTCTTTATGTGCCGGAAAGAATTCCCCCCTTGCCTTTTACATGGGAGAAAGGTATGGGCTTGAGTTATCAGCAGGTGGCAGAGAAAATTATCGGGGCTTTTTTTGAAGATTATAGTCAAGAAGAAATTCAGGAATGTGTCAATGGAGCCTACGATGAAAAATTTGAATCCGCGGAGGTGGTACCGGTGGTAAACGCGGGAAAGGGGTATTTCCTCGAGTTATATCACGGGAAAACTGCGGCCTTTAAAGATATGGCCTTATCTATACTGCCTTACCTCTTAACCACCGCTCTGGAGAAAGAAGGAGAAACCAGCAAGATTTGTATTCTTACTGCCACTTCCGGAGATACGGGGAAAGCCGCATTGGAAGGTTTTGCAGATGTTTTGGGCACCGAAATTGTGGTGTTTTATCCCAATCAGGGCGTTAGTACGGTACAGGAACGACAAATGATTACCCAAGAAGGAGAAAATACTCATGTGTTTTCTGTCCGGGGGAATTTCGATCATGCCCAGACTGGGGTGAAAGAAATTTTCAACGACCTTAATTTGCGCAAAGAATTGGAACAGAAGAATGTGAAACTGAGTTCGGCCAATTCCATTAATGTCGGGCGGTTGGTGCCCCAGGTGGCCTATTATGTCTATGGCTATTTGAAATTGCTTCAAAGGGGAGTACTTCAACCTGGAGAAGCAGTAAATGTGGTGGTTCCTACGGGAAACTTCGGGAATATTCTAGCGGCTTACTACAGCCATCAAATGGGAGTTCCGGTGAATCGATTTATTTGTGCTTCCAATAAAAATCGAGTGTTGACGGATTTCATCCAAACAGGGGAGTACGATGTGCGGAGGGATTTCTATTTAACCAATTCGCCTTCCATGGACATCCTTATTTCCAGCAATTTAGAGCGGTTGTTGTTCCATTTAGCCAAAGGGGATGGACAAGAGGTTCAATGTATGATGAATGAGTTGGAAAGGGAGAAGCACTACCGGGTGAATGAGACCATTCGAGAGGGATTGTCCGCTTTTTACGGGGGCTCTTGCACGGTGGAGGAAACCAATGAGACCATCGGCCGGGTGTATAGACAGGAGGGATACCTGATGGATACCCATACGGCGGTGGCGTACAAAGTGTATGAAGAATATGTGAAAGAAACCGGGGATGTTACCCCCACCCTCATTGCATCTACCGCATCTGCGTATAAGTTTGCGGATAGCGTAGCGGAATCCTTGGGGTTGCCGAAGGAAGAGGACGAGTTTGCCTGCATTGAAGCCGTTAACAAAACCACGGGAGTGCCAATCCCCAAGGGCTTGCAAGGGCTTAAAGAAAAACCGGTTCGCCACAATACGGTGATTTCCGTTCAGGAGATGAAAGAGGCAGTGCGATCTTCCTTATAGGGCCCTGTGGAGCCATACTCCCAATGGTTGATTACGAAGCGAAAAAGGGGGACTGGAAAGTGATAAAAGAAAACGAACCCATAACCTGCGAAGAAATGAAGGCCATGGACCATTATGCCATCCACCAGATTGGAATCCCAAGTATGGTGTTGATGGAACGCGCCTCCCTTCAAGTGCTGAAGCATTTGGAGACGGAACGGTTTCAACGATATGGAGTGATCTGCGGCCGGGGGAACAATGGAGGCGACGGGGTAGCGGTGGCCCGTCATCTCTTATTGATGGGCAAAGAGATTTCGCTGGTGCTTCTGGGAGAAGAAGAAAAGGGAACCGGGGACTTTAACCGTAATGTAGAGATTTATAAAAACCTGATGGGCCCTGTGGAAATCATAGCCGCCCGGGAGAATTTGAATTTGTTGGAAAGGGTGTTGACGGAAAGTCAGGTGTTGGTGGACGGAATCTTCGGAATTGGATTAACCCGGCCGGTAGAAGGGCTCTATAGAGAGGCTATTGAAAGGATTAATGACTTTTCCGGTTTGGTGGTGGCGATTGATATTCCATCCGGGTTGGATGGAAATACAGGAGAAGCTTTGGGTATTGCAGTGAAGGCGGGAAAAACCGTTACCTTTCAAAGAATAAAAAAAGGGATTTCTTCAAAAAATCAGTATACCGGCAGGGTTTATGCGGAAGATATTGGAATTCCGGATTTTGCGGGAAAAACCCTTGCAAAGTAAGGTGCTTTGTGTTAAATTATTAGGTGCTGTGGAGGATTGACCGAGTGGCTAAGGAGCCTGATTGGAAATCAGGTAAGGTGTAACAGCCCCGTGGGTTCGAGTCCCATGTCCTCCGCCAAAGCAACACCACCTAACGACGAAACCGTTGCTAGGTGGTGTTGTATTCTTCGGGAGAAAAATTAGTGTGTGGAAATAGTGAGGAGTATGAACTTATGAAAGAAGATGCCATACTACAAATGTTAAAGAAAGAAATGGTGCCGGCATTGGGTTGTACGGATCCTGTAGGGATTGCTTACGCCGCTGCCCATGCCAAAAAGTATGCCAGAGGGGAAATTCAGTCTATTTTTCTGGAGCTGTCTCCTAATATCATCAAAAACGCCTCGGCTGTTTGTATCCCCAATACCCAGGGACGATGCGGTATTCCATTGGCCGCCGCACTAGGAGCCATTGGCGGCACCGAAGAGAAGAAGCTGGAAGTTTTTTCAGGGATTACAGAAGAACATGTGGAAAGGGCTTTAGAATTGCTTGTCCGTGGTGGGGTGACGGTCAAGGTTTCGGAAGAAGGCGAAAAACTCTTTATCCACCTGATTTTGGTGACGGAGCAAGATCGGGTAGAAGTGGTGATTCAAGACAGCTATACCAATGTGCTGGGGTTGTCTGTAAATCAGCCATTGCAGCGATCGCCCGCCAACCACGAACCGAAAGGAGCGGGGGAAGGGGCCCACTCTTTTTTGTCCTTGTCTCGCATTGTATCCTTTGCAGAAAAGGTTTCCCTGGAAAAACTTGATGTAATACATCAAGCCATCGATTGGAATATGGCCATCGCCGAGGAAGGACTTAAAAACGAGTATGGGATTTCTGTAGGAAGAAACATTCAAAAGTTTATGGAAAAAGGTGTTTTGGCAGAGGATATGGCCAATTGGGCCATGATGTGGGTGGCTGCGGCTACGGATGCAAGAATGGCGGGAGTAAATCTTCCGGTTATGAGCAATACAGGTAGCGGAAATCAAGGGCTGGCCTCTACCGTTCCTGTGATTAGTGTGGCAGAAAAAACAGGAGTTTCTCGAGAAAAAATGGTCCGTGCTGTGACCATCAGCAGTCTGGTAACCATCTATATCAAGAACCGATTGGGGGAACTATCCGCCGTCTGCGGTGCCATCATCGCTGCGGCAGGGACGGCATGCGGTGTGGTGTATCTTTTGGAAGGAACAGAACAAGATATGCTGGCGGCTCTGAAAAGCGTATTGGGAGATGTGGCTGGAATGGTGTGTGATGGTGCAAAGGCGGGTTGTTCTATGAAAGTGACCACATGTACCCAAGCTGCTGTACTATCTGCTGTGTTGGCCACGGCAGGGAAGGGTATTCAAGGCACCGATGGGATCGTAGATCATGAGGAAGAAAAAACCATCGACAATTTTATTCGGATGGCTACAGAGGGAATGGGAAATATGGACCGGGTGCTTCTGGATATTATTACAAAAAAATGTTGAATAATCATAAGAATGCGTTGAAGGCTGCATTTCCACATACCATCCCGGTGATGGCCGGGTTTCTCTTTTTGGGGATGGCCTATGGGATATTAATGGGAAACAAGGGCTATGGGGTTGGTTGGGCTGTGCTCTTTAGTTTGGTGGCCTATGCCGGTTCAGCCCAATATGTGGCAATCACTTTTCTCACCACACCTTTTGCGTATCCCTATGGAATCTCGGAGGCTCTGGCCATTTTTTTCATTGTTGTACTTCATTATTGGAAGGAGAATTCCTTAATCAGTATTGGCGGCGGAACCCTATTATATATGTTTTTGGTTCAGATGGTATTTGTTTTGTGATAGAATGGTGTGAGTTAAGCTATTTTATGCGTGGAGAGGGTAGATAAAATGTTCGTGCCAATTAAGAATAAAAAAGTATATGAATATGTAATAGAGCAGATCAAAGACATGATTATGGATGGTGAACTGCACATCGGTGACCGGTTGCCTTCGGAGCGGGATTTGTCAGAAAAACTAGGCGTCTGCCGTGCTTCTGTAAGAGAAGCCCTTCGTTCTATGGAAATCATCGGTCTTATTGAAATACGCCAGGGAGAGGGAAGTTACATTACTGGAGATATGGAAACCAGATTGTTTGAACCCCTTTCAATGATGTTTGCGTTGAGAAAGAGTGATCCTATGGACATTCTCCAATTAAGAATGATTATTGAAGTGGGGGCGGCTTCAATGGCCGCACAAAAAATTACTGAGGAGCAAGCCAAGGAGCTCTCAGACTGTTTAAAGAACCTAATCAATGCGGTTACCGAAGAGGAGAGTGTATTTTTTGATACCCAATTGCACTACAAAATTGCTGAAATCTCAGGGAATTATCTGATTATAGCTTTGTTAAACACGGTAGCTTCTCTCATTTCCAGATTTATAAAAAATGCACGTGGCATGATTCTTGTTGCGGAAGGTAGCAAGCAAATCTTAATAAACCAACATAAAGAAATATGTGATGCGATTCTTGCCCGGGATCCAGAGAAGGCGGAGGCGGCAATGAAAGCCCATATGGAAACGATCAACCAGGCTATGCCTCATAGTGTGGAAATCAATGGATGAGTTGAAAAACACAAAAGTTGGAAACTTAAAACAAACTGCTCGATAGCAAAGTTTAGGATTATAGAAAAAGTTGTAGAAACCAGGGTGGTTGCTACAGCTTTTTTTAATTAAATTTTAAAATGAGTTAAACAAAAATATAAAACAATGCTTGCATAATTGTGGAAGGTAGTATATTATTCATATACAACTGGTCATACCACCAGACCAAACAGAGTGGATTGATAAAACGAACTACCCCAAAAACCATCTGGAGGATGAAAGCATGAATAAAGTTCAAGTAATTTCAGCGCAAGAAGCAGCGCTCTTGGTTCAAAATGAAGACACATTGGTTACTTCTGGCTTTGTAGGAAACTGCATTCCTGAGGCCTTGAACAAGGCCTTGGAGGCTCGTTTTGTTGAAACGGGACAGCCAAGAAACCTGACATATTTCTATCCGGCATCACAGGGTGATCGGAGTGGCACAACAGGAGGTGACCATTATGCACACGAAGGTTTGGTTAAACGGGTCATTGTTGGACACTATGCGACAGCACCAAAGCTTGGGGAATTATGTCTGGCGAATAAGTGTGAGGCCTACAATTTGCCACAAGGTGTATTGACATATTTGCTCAGGGACATGGCTGGAAATCGGCCAGGAACAATAACGCATGTGGGTTTGGACACTTTTGTGGATCCGAGAAATGAGGGTGGAAAGGTCAACAGCAGAACCACAGAGGATTTGGTTTCGTTGATAGAAATCGATGGAAAAGAAAGATTGTTTTATAAAACTTTTCCGGTAAATGTAGCATTTTTGAGAGGAACCTATGCGGATGAAATGGGAAATGTGACATTGGAAAAAGAGCCGACAACCACTGAAGTGACATCCATTGCCCAGGCAGTGCATAATCACAAAGGAACCGTCATTGTTCAAGTGGAAAAGGTGGTTCAAGCAGGAACACTGGATCCCCGGCTTGTGAAAATACCCGGTATCTATGTGGATGCAGTGGTGGTGGCGTCACCTGAAGATCACGAACAAAGCATCGGACAACCGTTTAACCCTGCTATGTGTGGAATCGTCAAAGAGCCTGTCGGTGAGGTCGAAAAGATGTTACCGTTATCCGCCAAGAAAATCATTGCAAGACGTGCGGCCATGGAATTGCGGCAAAACACGGTGGTGAATTTAGGTGTCGGTGCCCCGGAATACATTGCACAGGTTGCCAGAGAGGAGAACATCGGCAGTTATATGGCACTTACTGTTGAATCTGGCGTGGTCGGAGGTATTCCTCAGGCGGGTCCTCGTTTTGGATCCAGCCTGAATCCAGATGCCATCATAGATCAACCTTACCAGTTTGATTTTTATGATGGGGGGGGATTGGATATGGCATTTCTTGGGTTGGCGGAATGCGATAAGGCTGGAAATATAAATGTTAGCAAGTTCGGCCCAAAACTGCCGGGTTGCGGGGGGTTTATTAATATTACGCAAAATGCGAAATCTGTATTTTTTTGCGGAACATTTACAGCAGGAAAACTGCAGACGCGAATTGTGGATGGCATGCTAAAAATTGTGGAAGAGGGGACGAAGCAAAAATTTATTGAGCAGGTGGAACAGGTGACCTTCAGTGGGAAATACGCCGTCCGCACTGGCCAAAGAGTTCTATACATTACAGAACGTTGTGTATTTGAGTTAACGCCGGAGGGTTTATGCCTTTTGGAAATAGCCCCGGGAATGGACCTGAAAAGGGACATACTTGAGCAAATGGAATTTCAACCACAAATACTTGATCAAATCTCATTGATGGATAGCCGGCTGTTTCGGGAAGAAAAAATGGGGCTGGCATAGTACTGTGTTTTCTGAAAGGAGCTCATCATGTATACAATGGGCATAGACATTGGATCCACCTCATCAAAGGCTGTCATCTTACAGGATGGGGCACAGCTAGTGGCAACTGAGGTTGTGCAAATTGGAACCGGTTCTTCTGGTCCGGCAAGGGTGCTGGATACGATACTTAAAAAAACAGGGTTAGATATCGGGGACATGGCTAGAATTATTGCAACAGGGTATGGGCGTTTCACGTTTGAACCGGCTCACCACCAATATACTGAGATTCGTTGCCAGGCAAAAGGTAACAACTTCTTTTGCCGGTCGGCGAGATTGATCATTGACATTGGCGGCCAGGATGTCAAAGCTATCCGTCTTGATGAGAAGGGAAATGTAAAACAGTTTTTCATGAATGATAAATGTGCCGCTGGAACAGGACGTTTTTTGGAAGTTATGTCAAGGGTCATGGAGGTGGAAATTGATCAGATGGATTATTATGATGAACGCGCAACGGACCCCGCCACAGTGAGTAGCACCTGTGCAGTGTTTGCGGAGTCCGAAGTGATTTCTCAGTTGGCGGCTGGTTTACTCAAAGAAAACATTATTGCCGGGGTCCACCAATCCATCGCATCCAAAGCCTGTGCCTTGGCTGGTCGTGGCGTCATAGAAGATGAACTGGTCCTTTGCGGGGGGGTATCTAAAAACCAGGGCGTTGTTCGAGCCATTGAAAAGGAACTGAATCGCAAGGTCTTCGTGGCACCGATGCCACAGATTACAGGCGCATTAGGAGCGGCCATCTTGGCATATGAGGATGTTTTGAAAGAGGTAGCTCTAAAAGACAACGAAAGACAGAAAGGATAGGAGTTGAGCATTATGGAAACGAAAGGTATGAATGGAAAGCAGTTGCTTGCCCATTATCAGGCACAATTAGAAGAGGAGGCAAGACGGGCAAAAAAATCGGGTAGGCTAGTGTGCTGGTCGGCATCGGTGGCTCCTTCTGAGTTCTGTGTTGCTATGGATATCGCTATGGTATATCCGGAAACTCATGCGGCCGGAATCGGTGCGCGAAAGGGTGCCCCTGATTTGCTGGAAGTGGCCGAAAAAAAAGGATATGCACAGGATGTTTGCTCTTATGCGAGAGTAAACCTTGGATATATGGAATTGCTGAAGCAACAAGCCCTTACTGGTGTGCAGGATGAAAAACTGGCCAACTCGCCTGCGGTTGAAATTCCTCTCCCGGATCTGGTTATAACTTGCAATAATATTTGCAATACGCTGTTGAAATGGTATGAGAATTTGGCAAAAGAGTTGAATGTGCCCTGCATTGTCATAGATGTTCCGTTTAACCACACCATGCCGATTTCCCAACATTCCAAGGATTATATTGTGGGACAATTTGGCGAAGCAATCGCTCAGCTTGAGGAAATTTGCCAGCGGCCTTTTGACTATGACAAGTTTTATCAAGTGCAGGAACAAACACAAAGGTCTGTAGCCGAGTGGGCCAGGTTGGCTGGTTTGATGCGGCACAAGCCTTCCCCATTAAATGGCTTTGATCTCTTTAATTTTATGGCACTGATTGTTTGTGGCCGTAGTACACCATATGCAGAAATCACCTTTAAAACATTTGCGGATGAGTTGGAAGAGAATCTTGAGAACGGCATTTATGCATTTGGAGAGAATGAAAAGAAGAGAGTCACATGGGAAGGCATTGCTGTATGGCCCCATTTAGGACATACCTTTAAGACCTTGAAAAATGCAGGGACTATAATGACCGGGTCTGCATACCCTGGTATGTGGAGGCTGGAATACACACCAGGGGATTTATCTTCCATGGCGGAGGCTTATACCCGCATTTATATCAACACCTGTTTGGAATATAAAGTGCTGCAACTCCAGCAAGTTGTCGATTCGGGGAATTGTGATGGCATACTTTATCATCAAAACAGAAGTTGTAAATTGATGAGTCTTTTGAATGTGGAGACTGCAGAAGAGTTGCAAAAACGAAATGGCTTGCCATATGTTAGTTTTGATGGTGACCAGACAGACCCAAATAATTATGGGGCCGCCCAGTTCGAACTTCGAGTTCAGGCGCTCAACGAAATGATGGAATGACGAAAGGGGGATAATAATGAATCGAATTGAAGAACTGCTTACAATTTTCCGGTCTGCCGTGGTTAACCCGGAGGGAACGGCCACCGCAGTGGGCAATGAATTTAAAGGGGTTGTGGGGATTATGCCGGTTTATGCTCCGGAAGAGATTGTTCATGCTGCTGGCTATTTGCCGGTGGGCATTTGGGGTGGCCAAAAGAGCGTATCCAAAGCCCACACCTATCTGCCACCCTTTGCATGCTCTATTATGCAGTCTGTGATGGAACTGCAGTTGGAAGGGGTTTATAACCAGTTGGATGCTATCATTTTTTCTGTGCCGTGCGATACATTAAAATGTATGAGTCAAAAGTGGAAAGGCCAGGCGCCATCCATCGTTTTTACTCATCCCCAGAACCGAAAATTAGAGTCGGCTAATCAGTATCTGGAAATGGAGTATCGAATTGTTGCAGAGAAACTCGAGCAATTGCTAAATGTTAGGATCACAGATGAAGCTTTACAAAACAGTATCAAGGTATACAACGAAAACAGACAGGTGATGCGGTTGTTTACAGAATTGGTGATGGATTATCCCGAGATTATCAATCCGGTCAATAGACACGCGGTCATTAAAGCAAGATATCTGATGGAAAAAAGCACACACACAAAACTTGTTAGAGAGCTGATTGACCTGATACGTCAGAATCCGCCTGTGCCATGGAAGGGAAAACGTATTGTTTTGACTGGAATCACAGCGGAACCGGAAGCTCTTCTAAATATATTTGAGGAAAACAATCTGGCGGTAGTTGCAGATGATTTGGCGCAGGAATCCAGACAGTTCAGGCATGACATACCGGAAGGGGAGAATCCCTACTTGCGACTGGCAAGGTGGTGGCAGGAACATGATGGGTGTTCTTTGGCTTTGAATCCACAAAAACCGAGAGGAGACATGCTGATAGACATGGTTAAGCAAGCATGTGCGGATGGGGTGATTGTGTGCATGATGAAGTTTTGTGATCCAGAGGAATTCGACTATCCCGTTTATTACCAACAACTTGAAGCGGCTGGAATCCCTAGCCTAATGATTGAAATTGATCAGCAGACTACTTCTTTTGAACAGGTGCGCACGAGAATACAAAGCTTTTCAGAAGTGCTGGAGGGGTAATTTAAAGGTAGATATGGATTTTGGGTTCATAAGGTAAGCAAACAGGAGTGGATATGAGAATTATTGTATGTGTTAAACAGGTTCCAGGAACCAATCAGGTAGAAATTGATGATGTCACCGGTGTGTTGAAGCGTGAAGGTGTGGGGGCAAAAATGAATCCCTATGATCTGTATGCTATAGAAACAGCGGTGCGAATTAAGGAAACCCAAGGTGGAACCGTTTCGGCATTAAGTATGGGTCCTATGCAGGCGGAAGCAGTGCTTAGGGAGGCAATCATGATGGGCATTGACGAAGCGGTGTTGCTGACAGACAGAAAGTTTTCCGGTTCCGATGTTTTGGCGACCTCATATACTTTGGCTCAAGGAATCAAAAAAATCGGTGTGCCTGATTTGCTCTTATGTGGGAAAATGACGACGGATGGGGATACTGCCCAAGTGGGTCCCGCGATAGCTGAATTTTTAAACATTCCGCATATCACCAATGTAAAAGCAATCCTGGAAATTAGAGAAGATGGCATGGTGGTAGAGATGGATCTTCTCCATGCGGTTGGAGTGGCGGATATTTTGTTTCCATGTCTCATTACCATAGAGAAAGATGGGGTACAACCACGGTTGCCGTCCTACCGGCGAAAACTTGCAATGCAGGATGTGAAAATTAGCAGATATGGCATTTCTGATATGGAAGACCAAAATGAGAATCATTATGGTCTGGAAGGATCCCCTACAAAGGTGGTCCGAATTTTCTCGCCTGCCGCAAATACCGATTATGAAAAGTGGCATGGATCATCAGAAGAATTGTCGACCATGCTATTGCAAAAACTGAAACAGATGAAACACTTATAGGAGTGGAAGATGGCAGAAATAATAGTACATCAAAGTGAAAATTACGATTTCCAGCAACTAAGCGGCCTTTGTCCTTTCAATGCCATTATTGAGGTTGATGGATTAATCCAGATTACGGACGCTTGCCGGTTATGCAAACTTTGCGTTAAAAATGGGCCCCCTGGATTTTTTGAGTTAGCAGAAAATGCGGTAGGGAATATAGATAAAAAACAATGGGACGGTATATTGGTATATGTGGAACAGGAATTCGGGTCTATACTTCCCGTGTCCTTGGAAATCGTTGGGAAAGCCAAGGTTTTGGCAGAAAAATCCAAACAGCAACTTTCCGCCATTGTGATAGGTGATGAAATTTCCCCCTTGGGGGAGCAATTGCTGAAGTATGGGGTTAATCAGGTGTTGCTTTATGAAAACGCTGCTTTGAAAGAATTTCGAATTGAACCATATGCGGCAGGGCTGGAAGATGGAATCCGATATCTGATGCCATCGGTTGTATTGATAGGTGGAACGCCCATCGGTAGATCTTTGGCACCAAGAGTTTCTGCTAGATTCAGAACCGGACTGACCGCGGATTGCACATTCCTGGAGATTGGAGAAGAAGGTAATTTGGATCAGATTCGTCCTGCTTTTGGCGGTAATATCATGGCGCATATTCATACATTGAACCATAGGCCTCAGTTTGCAACCGTCCGTCATAAAATCTTTGACGAACCCCTGCCTTCAGAGGAACCCAACGGGGTTGTATTACATCGCACCATGTTGCCGGAACAACTTCTTTCTCGCATTAAAATTCTTGAAATCAGGAATAAAGTGGCCACGCCCATGATTGAAGATGCCGAAGTTCTAGTGGTGGCGGGCCGTGCCATCCGAAAGAAGGAAGATTTGAAAATGATTCATCAATTGGCAGATTTGCTTGGAGCACAGGTTGCCGGTACCCGCTCGTTAATTGAAACGGGTTGGGTGGATTCCAAGCGTCAAATCGGATTGAGTGGAAGGACGGTCAAGCCGAAGCTTATCATCACTTGCGGAGTTTCGGGGGCCATACAGTTTGCTGCTGGGATGAACCAGTCAGAGTGCATTATTGCCATTAACAAAGATGAGAAAGCTCCGATTTTCCAAATCGCACATTATGGTATCGTTGGGGATGTGTATGAAATCGTACCAAAGATGATACGAAAAATCAGGAAGGAGGCTGGAGGGGATGCAGTATAGAAAAATTAGAGAGATCGATATCGAATACCTAAAAGAAGTCTGCAGTCCCGGCAGTGTTTTTGTGGGCGGAGAAATCAGCGAGGATTACAGTCACGATGAACTGGCTGGCATGCGGCAATATCCGGAAGTTATGGTAGAAGTCCAAAGTACGGATGAAGTTTCGAAAATCCTTGCGTATGCAAACGAAAACCGGATTCCGGTGACTCCACGGGGACAAGGCACAGGTCTGGTGGGCGGCTCGGTGGCTATGCATGGAGGGATTATGCTGAACCTTTGCAAAATGAACCGAATTTTGGAATTGGACGAAGAAAACTTGACTTTGACGGTAGAGCCGGGTGTTTTGCTGATGGACGTGGCCAAGTATGCGGAGGACCATTTATTGTTTTATCCTCCTGATCCAGGGGAAAAGAGTGCCACTATTGCAGGAAATATCAGCACAAATGCCGGAGGGATGCGGGCGGTGAAATACGGGGTTACCAGAGACTATGTTCGTGGACTGGAAGTGGTTTTGCCAAATGGCGAAGTGATGGAGTTGGGTGGGAAAATTGTCAAGAACAGTTCAGGATACAGTCTTAAAGATCTGATTGTCGGATCTGAAGGAACTCTGGCCGTAGTCACAAAAGCGACTTTAAAGCTTTTGCCTTTGCCAAAGTGTATGGTCAGTATTTTGGTGCCGTTTCCTTCCCTTGATGCGGCGGTTGAGGCGGTGCCCATGATTATCAAATCGAAAATCATCCCCACGGCAATCGAGTACATGGTACGGGACACTATTTTGGCTGCCGAAGAATTTCTGGGAAAGAAATTTCCCGACCATTCGGCGGATGCATATTTATTACTGAGCTTTGATGGAAACGGCATGGAAGAAATTGAACAGGCCTATGAGTTTGTCGCCCAAATTTGCCTGGACCAAGGAGCCATTGATGTACTGATATCGGATACACAGGAGCGACAGGACTCAATTTGGAAAGCCCGTGGTGCATTTCTTGAAGCAATCAAAGCTTCTACAACCGAAATGGATGAATGCGATGTAGTGGTTCCAAGAAACAAGATTGCTGAATTTGTAAAATTTGCTGAAACTGTTCAAAAACGCTGCAATGTAAGAATAAAGGGATTTGGGCATGCCGGGGACGGCAATCTGCATACCTATGTGTTGAGAGACCAGATGCCAGAGGATGAATGGAAAGAAAAACTGGGAGAAGTTTTTGCTCTTCTATATGATAAGGCCCGGGAAATGGGAGGAAAAGTATCCGGTGAGCATGGTATTGGATATGCGAAGAGAGAATACCTGGTTCAATCGGAAGGCCAGACAAGGATTGCTTTGTTGGAGGGAATCAAGGCTGTATTTGATCCTAACAAAATAATGAATCCGGGGAAAATTGTTTCTTAGCAAACGAAGGGGCGTGGTTTTGCAAAAATTTGCTCAGAATCAGCATGTTAACCAATAGAATATAGATAAAAGACGGGTACGAGTTTGCTGAAAATCAAAGCTGTGCCCGTCTTTTGCTTTATCCAGCATTGGCGGCGGAACCCTATTATATATGTTTTTGGTTCAGATGGTATTTGTTTTGTGATAGAATAAGCTAAAAGAAAGGGAGGAAAAAACCATGTTTCGAGAAATGCTGAAGAAAAAGCAACTGCTGTCAAAAGAGGATACGATTCAAATCATGATGGAAGGATCCAATGGAATCTTGTCTTGTTTCGGGGATGACGAGTATCCCTACGGTGTTCCGATTAACTATGTATATTTTGATGACAAAATATATTTTCATAGCGCGAAAGTGGGCCATAAAGTGGATTCTATCCATAAACACCCAAAGGTGTCTTTTTCCGTGGTGGGTGAAGATACCATTGTGAGTGCAGAATATACCAGTTATTTTCGAAGCGCGATTGCCTTTGGGAAAGCTCGGATTGTTGAGGGAGAGGAACATAAAAAAGGATTTCGAGCTTTGGTAGAAAAATATTCCGGTGACCAACCAGAAGAATCTAAACAATATGAAATGGACAACTGCGACGGCGCCTTCATTATGGCCATTGACATTGATTACATGACTGGGAAAGCAGCCAGCGAACTGCTGGAAAGCAAAAGTGAGAGTTTATAAGAAAAGAAAAGGCCTATTAGATGGGGAGAATATATAATGAGGGAGTATATCACAGAATCGCACAAAAGATGTCTTGCCTATGGAGTGGAAAAAGAACGTGTTTACAGTGAGAAGATTTTGACGGGGGACGCGCTGAAAGAACGTTTGGACGCCAAGAGGGAGCTTATCGATACCGCGGAGCCTTATGTGAAGCAATTGTATGATTTTGTGAAGGGGTCAAATTTCTTCTCCTTGCTGACCGATGAAGAAGGTTGTATTTTGAGTATTTTGGGGGATTCGGAAATTTTGAATGAAGCCTTGTCCTATAAAATGCAACCGGGCGCTTTTATGGACGAAAGAGGCATTGGTACCAATGCCATGGGCACCGCCTTGGAGGAAAAACGGCCTTTGCAGGTTTCTGGAAAAGAGCATTATATTTTGGCTTATCATCGATGGACATGTTCGGCCTCTCCTATTCGGGATTCGGCAGGGAATATTATCGGAACCATTGATTTGACGGGGTACAGCCAAAGTGTGAATCTTCATACCCTGGGCATGGTAGTGGCTGCTGCCAACGCCATTGAAACCATGCTGGACATTCAAGAATATACTAAGAAGCTTACTTATGCCAATTCCTTTACGGAAGCCATTATGGATTCGATGGATTCAGGAATTCTAACAACGGACTTGGCAGGAAATGTAAGTAGTGTAAACCGTCATGCGGCGGATATGTTTGGGTATACTTCCAATGAATTCAAGCAAAAAAAGATATGGGAGCTGGTGGAGGACTGGGATAAAATCAAAACTCAGGTTTTAATGGGGAAGGAGTTTACTGATGAAGATGTTTTTGTGAATTCAAGGAAGAACAGGCGGCAGCTTAATGTAAGCCTTTATCCGATCTTAGACCAAAACCACAATCTTGTTCATATTGTGCTTGTTTTTAAAGAAGTGAAACAGGTACGGAAGTTGGCCAACAAAATTATGGGGCATAAGGCCATTTATACATTCGACAAAATCATCGGGGAAAATCCAGAATTTCAACGGATCATTCAATATGCCAAAAAAATTTCCGATAGCCGTTCCAATGTTTTGATTACGGGCGAAAGCGGCACGGGCAAGGAACTTTTTGCCCAGGCCATTCACAATTACAGCGATCGTAGAGAAGAGCCTTTTGTGGCATTGAATTGTGGAGCTATACCAAGAAACCTCATTGAATCCGAGCTGTTTGGATATGAGGGAGGAGCCTTTACCGGCTCAAAAAGCACAGGGCAAATGGGCAAATTTCAAATTGCAGAGGGTGGAACCATTTTTCTGGATGAAATTGGAGAGATGCCTCTGGATATGCAAATCGGGTTACTTAGGGTACTGGAAGAAGGGGTGATGCGTCGTGTGGGAAGCAATAAGGAGATTATGGTGGACGTGCGGGTCATCGCTGCCACAAATAAGGATCTAAGAGTAGAAATCGAAAAAGGGAATTTCCGCAAGGATCTTTATTATCGGTTAAATGTGTTGCCGGTGCATTTAATGCCTATCAGAGAAAGAAAATCCGACATCCCCATGCTGGTAGACTTCTTCATGGAACGAATTTCCAGAAGATTGAATAAGAAAAGGGTGGATATTGGAGAAGAAGATATGGAAATGATGATGGGATATGATTGGCCGGGGAATGTGAGAGAGCTGGAAAATTTTATCGAGCTTACAGTGAACACGGGGTCGATGCCCAATCGAATCTTGAAGAGTTTCGCTACACTGGAACAGAAATCAAACCCATGGAGTTTGTTGGAAAATGAGATTGGCGGCAACTTCAGCATGGGGGGAACCCGTGCAGAGGGGAAGCCCATTCTTCGATTGGAGGACATGGAATGTACCCATATTCTTAGAATCATAGGAATCCACGGTGGGAATATTACAAAATCTGCAAAAGCTCTGGGAATCGGCAGGAACACCTTGTACCGAAAAATGGAGCATTACGGCATTGACAGTTCCGAAATAGAACGCTGTTCCAAAAAGGAGCAATAGAGTTCAGGCTACCCGTTCCAAAAAAGGACAATCGGTAATGAGAAATGGAAGCAATAATAAAAAACCCTTGCAGTTACAAGGGTTTTTTATTTGGCACGAATTTTGCGAATACTTTGATAATATAAGAAAGTGTAGTTCTGTAGTTGATGTTTGCGAAAAAGGAGGTGAAGGTTGGTTATTACCGACCGATTAAGTGAGTAAAACATTAGTGTTGAAGCCCGAAAAGTGTATAAGCTGTCGAACCTGTGAGCTGATATGCTCCTTTACAAGGGCAGAGGAGTTTAGCCCTCAGCTTTCGGCAGTATCGGTAATTCACTACGACAAGGCCATGATCAGTGTGCCCATTATGTGCACCCAATGCGAGGATGCGCCTTGCATGAGGGTTTGTCCGGTGCAGGCGATTTATGAGAATGAAGATGGGACAAAAATCATTGATTACAAGAAGTGTATTGGTTGCAAAATGTGCATTTCCGCTTGTCCTTTGGGTAACATGGCTTTTGACGGGAAGGCGGTATTTAAGTGTGATCTCTGTGGTGGAGATCCTCAGTGTGCTAGGTTTTGCCCCTCCGGCGCCATTGAGTACAAAGAAGCCAATCCCTCTTCATTAGTGAAGAGGAAGGATTTGGCTGAAAAATTCAAAGAAGTATTTGGGGAGGAGGTGTAAAACATGTATGGGTTGATTGGAAAAATATTAAGGGTAAATTTAACAGAAGGGACCGTAGCGGAAGAGTATCTGAGTGACGTTCTGGTGAAAAAATATTTGGGGGGTCGAGGTCTCGGCACGAAGATATATGTGGACGAGGTGGACAAAGACACTGATGCGTTTGCCCCGGAAAATAAGTTGATTTTGATGACAGGTCCTTTAACAGGTACGTTTGCAACTAGCGCTGGTCGCTTAATGTGGATTACAAAAGCTCCTCTGACCGGAACCATTGGATGTGCCAATTCCGGAGGTGAATTTGGGCCGGAATTGAAATATGCAGGGTTTGATGGAGTGATATTCGAAGGAAAGTCGGAGAAACCGGTGTACCTTTATGTGAAAGACGGAAAAGGCGAATTACGATCCGCAGAGGAGTTGTGGGGACAGTCTGTATTTGTCACCACCGACAAGCTAATTGAGGAGACGGATCCGGATGCTCGTGTATGTTGTATCGGTCCTGCAGGTGAGAACAAGGTGTTGTTTGCGGGAATCATGAACGAAAAAAATCGAGCAGCAGGGCGAGGAGGACTGGGTGCCGTTATGGGATCCAAAAACCTGAAAGCTGTAGTGGCTCGTGGGACCGGGGGCATCAAGGTGGCAGATAAAGAAGGTTTTTTGGCAGCCTGTACAGACGCTCGTAAGAAGTTGAAAGAAAATCCGGTAACGGGAGCCGGTTTGGGCGCCTATGGAACAGAAATATTGGTGAATATCATCAATGCTTCCGGGGGTCTTCCCAAGCATAATTGGAGAGACGGAGCGGTGGACCCGGATGCGGATCAAATCTCTGGTGAAACCCTGGCGGAGAAATACCTGGTTCGAAACAAAGGATGCTTTGGTTGCTCCATGGCTTGCGGCCGAGTGACCAAAATCAAAGACGGACCCTATAAATCTGCAGGGGAAGGACCGGAATATGAAGCGGCTTGGGCCTTAGGGTCTTGTTGTGGTATTCATGATTTGGCAGCAATTTGTAGGGTCAATTTTTTGTGCAACGAATATGGTATGGATCCCATCACATTGGGCTCTACTTTTGCTTGTGCAATGGAACTATTTGACAAAGGAATTTTAACTAAAGAAGAAATGGGTGGAAACTTGGCCTTTGGAAATGCGGATGCCATTGTAGAGTTTGCTACGAAAACGGCTCTTCGGGAAGGGTTTGGAGACAAATTGGCAGAAGGCTCCTACCGCATGGCTGAGAGCTACGGAGTTCCGGAGTTGTCCATGTCGGTGAAGAAACAGGAAATGCCTGCCTATGATGGACGCAGTCTTCAGGGCATGGGGTTGGAGTATGCTACTTCTAATCGTGGCGGTTGTCATGTGAGAGGGTATTTGACATCTCCTGAGATTTTGGGAATCCCTTTGAAGTTGGATCCATTGGTTACGGACGGAAAGGCAGAAATATTAAAAATTTTCCAGGATTTGACAGCAGTAGTGGATTCGATTGGAATTTGCTTGTTCACTACCTTTGGAATCGGTCTTGCTGAAATCGGAAACATGCTGAGAACGGCTACCGGTTGGGACATGAGTGACGAAGAGTTGTTAGGTGCCGGAGATCGAATCTGGAATATAGAAAAGCTTTACAACCTAAGTCAGGGGTTTACCAGAGAAGATGATAAGCTGCCTCCAAGATTACTGACAGAGCCTCTTCCGGAAGGTCCGGCTAAAGGCAAAGTCTGTGAATTGGATGTGATGTTGGAAGAGTATTATCGGCTTAGAGGATGGAACCAGAAGAGTGTACCTACCAAGGAAAAATTATCTGAATTGGGTTTGTAGTATGATTGTACGTTATTTTGCATATTACAGAAAGGATACGGGTCTCAAGGAGGAAAAATTCCTCCTTGAACCCTTGACGGCTTTGGAGCTCCTTGTAACGCTGAGTGAACGGCATGGGGAGACTATGAGAAGTCAGTTGTTGTCGCCGGATGGGAAGGAAATTCATCCCGATGTAATCTTTTTAATTGATGGGAGGAACATTGATTTTATGAACGGAAAGGACTCCTTGATTCAGAAAGATTCCGTGGTGTCCTTATTCCCTCGTATAGCCGGCGGATGATTTGGAGTTGTTACAGGAAACGGAAAGAAGGGACGGAATTGGAAGAAGAAAATAAAAAAGGGATTCAAGAAGTATTGGATGAGTACCCAAAAGAACAGCGCCACGCCTTGGCTATATTACAGAGCGTTCAAAAAGAATACGGCTTCATATCGCCGAATAGCTTGATGGCCATCTCTCAGTATTTAGAGACTCCTATATCGGAGCTTTTTTCCATTGCAACTTTTTATAAAGCACTAAGTCTTACGAAAAAAGGGAAGATTGTCATCAAGGTTTGCGATGGTACGGCTTGTCATATCCGTGGAAGCGCCCAAATTTTAGAAGAATGCAAAAGAGCGTTGCAGATTAATGAAGGGGAAACCACGCCGGATGGCCTGTTTTCCATCGAAGTGGTGAACTGCGTCGGCTCTTGTGCTATGGCTCCAGTGGTCATTTGCGGTGAAGAATACCATGGGAATGTTCAAATAGGACAGGCAGCTGAAATCATTGACCAGGCCAAAGGGGGGGTGGGGAATCATGAGTAAGGAGATTCTGGTTTGTTGTGGAACCGGGTGTATTGCGAAGGGTTCCCAATCGGTAGTGGAAGAATTTCAAAAGAAATTGAGTGATGGGAAGGATATTAAAATTACACCATATGTGAAAAAGGTGGGCTGTAATGGATTTTGCGAAAATGGGCCCATCGTCACAATTCTTCCGGACCATATCACCTATTATAAGGTGGCTCCCAAGGATGTAGAAGAAATTATTGGAAATCTGGGAGATACTCCGGTAGAAAGGCTCTTGTACCAGGATGATAAAGGCAATAGGGTGCGTTCCCGGGAAGAAAATCCCTTTTATGCTCCTCAGTATAAGATTGCCTTGCGGAATACAGGATTGATTGATCCGGGAAATATTGAGGAGTATATTAAAGCCGGTGGTTATACGGGGCTAAAGAACGCATTGCAGACTTCGCCGGAACAGGTGATTCGACAAGTGGAGAAAAGTGGAATCAGGGGTCGAGGCGGCGGTGGGTTTTCTACGGGAAGAAAGTGGAGATCTTGTTATGAGGCTTCTGCCGATAGGAAATACATGCTTTGCAATGGAGATGAAGGAGATCCCGGTGCTTTTATGGATCGAAGCATCATGGAGGGGGATCCTCATAGCGTTGTGGAGGGTTTGATTATTGGTGCATATGCAATTGGTGCCAGTCAGGGATACCTATACATCCGTGACGAGTATGAATTGGCCTTGCGCCATGTACAACGGGCCATTGAGGATGCCAGAAAGAAAGGATACCTGGGTAAGAATATTTTAGGTAGTGGATTTGCTTTTGATTGTGAAATTGTTCGAGGAGGAGGTGCCTTTGTATGTGGAGAATCTTCAGCTTTGATGGCCTCTATTGAAGGGAAAGTGGGAGAACCTCGTGTAAAGTATATACGCTCTGTGGTAAAAGGCCTTTTTGATCAACCTACCGTTTTGAACAATGTGGAAACGCTGGCAAATATTCCTTATATCCTCACTCATGGAGGGGAAGTTTTTGCGAAGATGGGTACCGAGGGTAGCAAGGGCACGAAGGTGTTTTCGTTGGTGGGCAAAGTTAATCGAACCGGTTTGGTAGAGGTGCCCATGGGGATTACTCTTCGAGAGTTGGTTTTTCAGATTGGAGGAGGGATTCCCGGTAATAAAGCCTTTAAAGCTGTACAAACGGGAGGACCATCTGGAGGATGTATACCGGAAAGTTTGTTGGATTTACCCATAGACTTTGACACATTAAAAGAAAAAGGATCTATGATGGGCAGCGGAGGGGTCATCGTGATGGATGAGACCACCTGTATGGTAGATCTGGCCAGATACTATATAAAATTTTTGTCGGAAGAATCTTGTGGGAAGTGTACTCCTTGCCGGGAAGGTCTTCGCCATATGTTGGATATTTTGACAAGGATTTGTGAGGGCAAAGGGGAGCTGGAAGATTTGGATTTGTTAGAAGAATTGGCCATTACTGCCACCAAGGCCTCGCTTTGCGAATTGGGAAGAACGGCGGCCAACCCCGTGCTATCCACTTTGCATTATTTTAGAGGGGAGTATGAGGCCCACATTATCAATAAACGGTGTCCAGCCGGTGCATGTCGAGAATTGATTCGATTTACCATCTTGGAGGAAGATTGCAAGAGTTGCGGAATTTGTGCTAAGCACTGCCCTGTATCGGCCATTACAGGAGAACTGAAGAAACCATATACCATTCATCAAGATATTTGTATTCGGTGCGGGAATTGCAAGGTGAAATGTCCCTTTGGGGCCATTTATGTGGAGTAGGGAGGTGTTTTCGTGAATATATTAATTGATGGCAAGCAGGTTTTGGCTCAACCGGAAGATACCATCCTAATGGCGGCTCGAAGAGAAGGAATTTTTATTCCCAGCCTTTGTTATAACGAGGCCACGGAACCAACCCACTCGTGTAGGCTGTGTATGGTTGAAATCCAAGAAAACGGTCGAGCTGACATGGTGGCCTCATGTGCCTATAAGGTGAAAGAAGGGCTTGTGGTGACTACGGAGTCTGAGTCTTTATATCAAGTGCGAAAAACCTTGTTGCGATTGCTTTATGCCCAAGCTCCTGAGAATTCGTCCATAGTAGCTTTAATGGAGAGGTATCAAGTTGTTCCAAAGGAGAAACTGGTGCCCAAGGAGGGGCAGTGTATCTTATGCGGACTTTGTGTGGAGGCATGTAAGAAGCTGGGGGCGGCTGCCATTTCTACCATCCATCGTGGGGTTATAAAGGAAGTAAATACTCCCTATGGTATTCAAGCAAAGAATTGTATCGGATGTGCCAGTTGCGCTGGATTCTGTCCCACTCACTGCATTACAGTGGAAGATACGGAGGAGGGTCGAACTATTTGGAACAAAAAGTTCAAGTGGGCCCGGTGTGAGGTTTGTGGGGCTATTGTTGGGACGGAGCAACATTATAAGGCATCTACCGGGGACACTCAGGTGATTTGCCCGGATT
Source organism: uncultured Oscillospiraceae bacterium (assembly GCA_964489555.1). Lineage (GTDB taxonomy): Bacteria > Bacillota > Clostridia > Peptostreptococcales > Anaerovoracaceae > JAAZGD01. The sequence goes on from CAZAZF010000008.1 coordinate 59,454, forward strand.
GTCGGAGGAAAACCATGACGGATGTGTTTGCGGACACACTTGGGGAACTATATTAATTCACACCAAGAGTTATTTTCAGAAAGGACATTGTCCGCCCGTGACTGGCAGAAGATTTGCTACTCATCTTGTTATATAGTAAAATGAGGTAGGTGGATAGACCAATGCCAAACGGGAGGGACCAATCTGAATGGATCAGCTGAATCGGCACAGTTTCGAGCGAGTACTGGGTCGTACGGATGTAATGGCCCTGTCCATTGGAACAATCATAGGATGGGGTTGGGTGGCGCTTACGGGGGCTTGGATCACAACGGGTGGTGTGTTGGGGTCGGCCATGGCCTTTTTTGGAGGAGCGGTACTATTTGTTTTAATTGGAAATATTTATGCAGAGTTAGCCGCCGCTTTGCCGGTGGCTGGAGGAGAGATTGCCTTTTCTTATCGGGCTTTGGGCCATAATGTATCTGTCTTTGTGGGCTGGACCATTGTTTTTGCATATATTGGTGTGGCAGCATGGGAAGGAATCGCCCTGTCTGCTGCGTTGAGTTATCTTTTCCCGGCCATTGTGTTTCCCTGGAAAATAGTTGGTGTATTGGGCGCCATTGGAATTGCAGCATTAAATTATGTAGGGATACGCCCTACCAGCATCTTCCAAGTAGTGATTACTTCCGGAATGATGTTGGTGGGTTTTCTTTTTTTCTATTCGGGCATGGCCTTCGGTGACATGAAAAATATGGAACCTTTGTTTACAAATAATGTAGGGATATTCTCTGTACTGCTCATTGTTCCATCTATGTTAATCGGATTTGATATTATCCCTCAGTTTGCAGAGGAGATGAACATTGTCCCGAAGCAAATCGGAAGACTTCTGATTTTGTCCATCGTGATGTGTTCCGTATGGTATATACTCATCATATTGGGAGCCGGTTTTGCCGCTCCATTGGAAGTGCGTGGTTCTGGGGTAGTTCCGGTTGCAGATGCCATGGCCTATTGCATGAAGTCGCCTTTTTTTGGTCAAGTTATCATCATGGGCGGAATCCTGGGGATTTTTACTAGCTGGAACGGGTTTATGGTGGCCTCCACCCGACTCTTATTTGCCATGGGACGGGCGAAAATGATTGCACCTGTTTTTGGTCGTCTTCACGGAAAGCACGGCTCACCAACATATGCCATATGGTTAGTGGGAAGTGTTTGTGCCATTGCCCCACTTTTTGGGCAAAAAGCTCTGCTCTGGCTTGTGAATATCAGCGCTTTTGAAGCGGTGGTGTCCTATCTGTTTGTGAGCATCTCATTTCTGGTATTGAGATATCGAGAGCCTTCATTGGAACGGCCTTACCGGTTTTCGAAAGGCGCTGTTTTATCATATTTTGTCATTATTTGCTTGTTGGTTTTGTTAATTCTCTATTCTCCGCTGGGGTTGGACTTATTAAAATGGCCTCATGAGTGGTTGATACTCTTGTTGTGGTATGTTTTGGGAGGTCTCATGGTGATTTATGCAAGAATCAAGTGCCCCAATATTACGAATGAAGAGCGTGAAACATTAATTTTCGGGGAGAGCTATCGTAGGAATGTATAAGAGAGTATTACTAATTTTAGGGGTCACCATATTGGTGGTTTTGGGGTTTAACACATATAGCAAGAACATTTCTTCCTCTGATCCATGGAAGGGGGTGGATTTATATGGGAAATTGTCCCAAGAGCAACTGGAATGGTTAGCCGGGGAGGATGGTATTCGCGTAGGATTTAGTGATTCTTTGACTCCTCAAATCCAAAATGGAGAATCAAATTCTCCGGAGGGGATTCTGGTAGACTTTATAGATTTCTTAGTAGAGCCGCTAGGTGTGGCAGTAGAATATGTACCGGTGTTTCATGATGAAGCCGAAGAACTGTTACGGTCCGGAGAACTGGATGGAATGCTGGCTGTGTCCACCGGGGAGCTTCCAAATGATTTGATTTATTCTTCGCCCATACTTCCGGCGAAAGGTGCGCTTTTTTTGAAGAGCGCTCTTTTGAGCACGCGAAACAAGGAAGCATTCCAAGAAGCGCATTTTATAGTTACGGATGATCAACCGCTCATGTTGGAGGGAGCAAACATAAGGGAGGCGAGTGAAGTCACCCGGGTGAAATCTGTAGAAGAGGGCATGAATCTATTGAAAACAGGTCAATATGATGGGATTTTTGGAAATGAAGGAGCTCTATACCATTACTTGGTGAGAGAAGAGATGGAAACAGAGTACGAGAAGTATCCTATGTACACATATGAAAAGAATGTGGTGCTCATGACAGAGAGGGACACACCGGCTTCTGAGGTTCTAATGGCGGCCGTCTACTATTTGAATCGGGATCAGGTGATTCCGGCATTACAGCTCAAATGGTATGGAATATCCTATGAACTTCAGGAAACCACACTTTTTGGGAATATAGGGATTTTACTGTTTATTATGGTAGCGGGGGTTTTGTTTGTATTTTTCCTTTTCTATTATTCCAACAAGAGTTTGTATGAAGAATTGTCCGATCGAATGGAAATGGTTAAACTCAGTCGAAACGAGCTCCAGGCAACATTTGATGGAGTGGATTATCTCATGGCTGAGATAGATGAAGAGAGCCGAGTAGGAAATATGAACCTAGCGTTCGAGAATTATGTGGGTTTGCACCGAAGCCAGATTCACAGGGAGGATGTAAAGGTCGTAATGGGGCTAAACCCGTCGGCTACCGAGAAGCTTCAGAAGGCCATCGAGGAAACTTTTGGAAGGGAAAACACCCAGCAGTTGGAAATTATAGAGGGACGGAAGATACTGGAATTCCGATTTTTCCCAATCAAGGATTCTCGAGAACGTGTCTTAAAATTATTGATGATGGTGGTGGATGTCACTGCCCAGCGAAGTGTAGAACGTCAGATGATTCAGGACAATAAAATGATTGCCATCGGCCAACTGGCAGCAGGGGTAGCCCATGAGCTAAGGAACCCGTTGGGAATTATTCGAAATTACTGTTTTTTGTTAAAAAGTGCGGGACGGGAAAACCCGGAAATTGCCGGGAAAGCCACGGAGTCCATTGAGAAATCAGTAGAACGAGCAGGAAAAATCATTGAAAATTTACTGAATTTTTCCCGTAGTGGGGAAAAAGAACTGGAAGAAGTGGATGTAAAGGAAGAGATGGAAGGTGTTTTTGTTTTTTATGAAAAAAGCTTGGAGGCAAAAGGAATTCGATTTCATCTACTATGTGAATCGGGTCTTATGCTAAAAATTGTTCCGGAATCTCTGGAAATGATTTTGATGAATTTGGTTAGCAATGCTGCTGATTCCATCTCGACGGGAGGTAACATTTTCATGGAAGCAAGAGAGGAATCCGGGCAAGTGTTTTTGGAGGTAAGGGACGACGGAGCTGGAATTTCCGAGGAAATTCGTGGAGAGATCTTCAATCCATTTTTTACTACCAAGAAGCACAATGAGGGAAATGGCTTGGGCCTCTATCTCGTCTATAATGAAGTGATGAAGATGAATGGCTCCATTGAAGTGGAATCAGAAAAAGGGAAAGAAACCATATTTCGTATTGTGTTTTCGAAAACAGGAGGTTGAGTGATTTGACAAAGGAATTCAATGAAAAGCTTAAAATTTTAGTGGTGGATGATGAACCGGATTATTGCGATGTAATGAAAATGATATTTACCTCTCATGGGTATGGGGTGGATGTATGCAACAATGGGGTGGAGGCCTTGGAAAAAATAAAAATCCGGGCTTACGATTTGGTGCTTACAGATCTTATGATGCCGCAGATGGATGGCACCGAATTGTTGCAGCAAATCAAGAGTGCCCATCCGGAAACCCATGTGATTATGATGACCGCGTATGGCACCATTGAGAACGCAGTGGACACTATGAAGATGGGTGCTTATACTTATGTTACCAAAGGGGACAACCCGGAAAAACTCATTACAGAAATCCGGCTTTTGGAAGAGAATTTGGCCCAAAAGAAAGAGGGGCAGGAAGCGGCGTCAATGGGGGAGGAAGGCGGGAAAAGCGGGCATTATTTGTTGGATAGTAATAGCAGAAAGTTCAAAACGGTGTTGGATATGGCCCGGAAAGCGGCGAAAAGCAATGCCAACGTTCTTTTGTTAGGGGAATCTGGTTCGGGGAAGGAAGTGTTGGCAAAGTATATTCATGATAACAGCAGTAGAAGAAACAAGCGGTTTGTGAATTTGAATTGCCATTCTATTCCGGAAACCATGTTAGAATCGGAGTTGTTTGGCCATGAAAAAGGCTCTTTTACGGGTGCGGTGGCCACCCGGGTGGGGAGAATAGAAAGTGCAGATTACGGTACACTTTTTCTGGATGAAATCGGGGGGACCTCCATTTCGCTTCAGACCAAACTTTTGAAAGTCATCGAAAATAAGACCATTAGCAGAGTGGGGAGCAATCAGGAGAGACCTGTAGACTTCAGGCTAATAACTGCCACCCACAATCAACTTGAAGAAGATATCCGCAAGGAGCGTTTTCGGGCGGATTTGTTTTATCGGATTAGCACAATTGTGATTAAGGTGCCCGCACTGAGACATCGCAAGGAAGATCTTCCTCTGTTAATCGATTATTTGTTGAAAAGAAATCAACAAGAGACCGGAAAATCTCCGGTGAAAATATCGGAGGCCCTTATGGATACATTGCTGAGATATGATTACCCGGGAAACATAAGAGAGTTAAAGAATATTATAGATCGATTGCTGGTTTTTTCGGAAAACGGGGAGAACCCTGAGCCGGAGAGTTTGTTGCTGCATTCATCTCCCACACAACAAGATCCGGCCTATGATGAAAAGACACTACGGCAGGTACGTAAGGAAATGGAGAGTAAATATATCCTTAGCCTAGTTGAGACGTATCAAGGGGATTGCAATCAAATTTCAGAAATTCTAGGAATTACCAGAAGGCAACTTTGGAACAAATTAACGGAATACGGAATTAAAACCAAATAAGAGGAAAATCCAGTGTGAAGGGGCAAATGCAAGCCCCTTTTATATTTCTTTTATTGTGGAATGATATTTGCTTATATATTTGAATGAAACATACTTTGAAGAAGGGCTATAAGAGATCAAGGAGGCTCAAGACACAGTGAAGTGTTTGAAAGGAATGGGTTCCAGGTGGCACCATAGCTGACCAAACTAAAGCTGCCAGGAAAAATGTTGGAAATTTGTTTCCGGTTTTCTGGAAATTTATTTCCAAGTGCCTAGAACCTTTTGGATACCAATCACGGTGCCTTGAGGGAGTTGTGTGAAAGGAGAGTTTATATGGGTGAAAAGGTCATTGAACGTCAAGAACTGAAACGAGCTTTAGGTTTAAAAGATGTGGTGGCGCTAGCCTTTGGTACAATGATAGGTTGGGGCTGGATTATGTTGGCTGGTAAATGGGTAGAACTGGCTGGTGTATGGGGTGCAGTAGTGGCCTTTGTCATCGGTGGAATTATGTGCGTCTTTGTGGGTATGTGCTATGCTGAGCTGACACCTATGTTACCTCTGGCTGGAGGCGAACTGGTTTTTTCTTATCGAGGGTTGGGGTACAATGCTTCTTATGTGACAGGCTGGTTTATTTGTTTGGCTTATTTAGGAGTCGCTTGTTGGGAGGGCCCGGCATTAGCTGCGGCCATTTCGTACCTGATTCCGTTCCCTTTGGTGGGATACATATGGACTGTTGCTGGTTTTGAGGTGTATGCCAGTTGGGTTATGGTGGGAGTCGTCGGTGGAGCCATATTGACCTATGTAAATTATCGTGGAGTAAAGACTTCTGCTGTATTCCAAGCAACGGCAACGATTGCAATGGCTTTGGGCGGAATTTGCTTCTTGTTTGGATCGGTGGCGACTGGAAGCACGGAGAATATGTTCCCCACCTTTACAGGAACCACCGGTTTGGTTGCTGTATTACTGATGGTGCCGGCTATGTTTGTAGGATTTGATGTAATTCCCCAAGCAGCCGAAGAAATGAACATTCCTTTGAACAAAATTGCCAAGGTCTTGATTTTTTCCATCTGTTTAGCGGCAGTCTGGTACATGTTAATGATTATAAGCATATCTTTGGCAGCTCCCATGGAATTCAGGCATGAAGCTGGTATTCCTGTAGCAGAATCTTTTGCTTACACTATGGGAAATCCGTTCTTTGGTAAGTTTATGATTGTGGCAGCCATGTGCGGGATATTAACCAGTTGGAACGGTTTCATCATCGGCACTACACGAGTGTTGTTTGCAATGGGGCGGGCAAGAATGATTCCCGTTATCTTTGCAAAGGTGCATCCCAAGTACGGGACACCTACTGCTGCCATTCTTTTGGTGGGTTTATTTACGGTGACCACCCCTATTTTGGGGCGAGCTGCCTTGGTTTGGTTTGTTGATGCGGCCGCTTTTGGAACGGTTGTGGCTTATTTCATGGTTTCTTTCTCCTATATTGCTTTGCGCAAAAAGGAGCCAAAGCTAAGCCGTCCCTATCAGGCACCGGGAGGGTATATCATGGGAATTTTGGCCGTGTTGGTTTCCGGATTCTTTCTTTATTTGTACCTTCCCATTGGACCTGGAGCTTTAACCAAAGAAGAATGGTTGCTTTGTGGCGTCTGGCTGGTTTTGGGCGTGATATTCTATATTGTGGTAAAGGCGAAGTACGGCAGGCTCCCGGCAAATGAATTGGATTATCTCATGTTCGGAGAAAAATATACACGATATGATGTGCCGACGGAGAGAGAATCGTAATATCTGAAAGAAGGGGGTTTACCCTAATTGGCGTAGAAGGTAGGCCATGAGAATCCCTATATAGTTGCCCAAGGCGTAACCTAAGATGCCCAATACCAAGCCGGGTAGGATGATGGCTTTGTTTTTAAGAGCGTCTGCTACAGGAATGATGAATGCAGGACCAAAAATGCAGGCCGTTGAGGTGATAATGGTGGTGTCCCGGTCGATGTGAAACAACCAGGACAACAGAGTGTGGAGCAGTACCGTTGCGAACTGAACAAAGAACAGCAAAAAGAGCAGGTTCCATGCACCCCCGGTGACGGAAGAAAGGTCGAAGGAAAGGCCAATAGCAAAAGAAAACATAAGAATAAGGTATTTTCCCAGGGCGTAAGAACCTGGGATCTGCCTTATTTTTTTATAGAAAGAACCGGCTACTCCGCAAGTGGTAACCCCCAGCATGATGATGGCCACATGAAGGGTGCCGGTAATCAAAATAGCCAAGCCCAGGGACAAGCCCATACTGAGAAGGGCCAATAGCAGCAACATCAGCAAGTTTTTCACGGTGTTTTTTGTGATGGAGAAGAAGCCTCTTGAAGAAGCCTTTTTGATTTCCTGAAGGTAAATTTCCGGGTGTTGGGTCCCAACCTTCTCCTGGGAAAAGGCCGGCAGGAATTTTTGGTAGAGTCTTGGGAGGAAGGAGAGTAACATCAGGAAATAAATACCGCCGGCCGCCAAATCTGCGGTATTGGTAAGGATGATTGTGGTTTCCGGAACCTCTAGAGCCATGCCGATGGCCATCAGGTTGGGGGTACCTCCGGTATATAAACCCATGAGCATTCCGGAAATGTTGGCTGAATTCTCTACTTTGTTATGAAAAAGGGCAAATCCCACAAAAGTGATGAGGGTAATGGAAAACAGGGATAATGCCAGGGACCGCAGCATGGGCCGGGCCATGTCCTTCATATGGGAGAATTGAGCCCCAAAAAGGATTAAGGGAATGGCCAATGGAATGAGAATTTCAGAAACATTCATGGCGATGCCCGTTACTGGAAGAATGAATTGAAGTAGGAATCCGGTGAGATAACATAGGAAAACCGGCCCCAATGTCTTTAGAAAAATGTTCTTATTTACGCCCAAAAGTGCCAGTAAAGGCACGAGAAGAATCAAAGCAACAATCAGCAAATCAAAGGCCATTTTTTATGAGTCCTTTCCTGGGATTTTTATCTTTTGAAATACCTTTTCAAATCCGTTTAGTGCCTGCTGAATACAGTCTTCCGTATAGGCGGCGCTGAGGTAAATCCGACTTCCGGCCAGAGTAATGAGACCTTCTGCCATGAAAGCCGCCCCCATGCGTTCCAAGGCTTCTTTTCTTAGCGTAGTTTCTTTCAGAAGATGGGGCAATGACCATGGTTTTCTCCAATTAATAAAGAAGTGCATGGGTGCAGAAGATTGAAGATGAACAATGGAACCAAAGTTATAAATGACAAAAGGAAGGTCGTATTGAACCGCAAGTTTTTTCAAACCAACGGTTAGCAAATCTCCCATGGCCGCCGATTTTTCCCAAGCTCGGGTTTTCTCAATTTCGCAAATCGTTTCATATCCCATATAGCTGGTAAGAGGGTTGGCGGCCATGGTTCCTCCAACCAAAGCGGATTTTACCTCCATGTCTGTGAGCCCTGCACCCAGATGTTTCATCATGTGGTCGCTGCCTCCCAGTCCTCCGGAACTGGGATATCCGCCTCCCATGATTTTTCCAAACAGCGTGAGATCCGGTTTGATATTGAAATACTCTTGAGCACCCCCCATGCCCAAACGAAAAGCGGTTACCACCTCGTCAAAAATCAGAGCGGCGTCAAATTTGCGGGCCAGGAACTCCACTTCTTTGTTAAAGTTCTGAAGAAGAGGGCGGGTGCCGCTTTCCGGGCCCAAGGGTTCCATGAAAATGGCGGCGGTACCGCCGCGCAAGCGGTTCTTCTTTAATATATGCTCTAAATCCTCCAATTGATTGGGGAAAAACTCTTGGGTGTAGCGGAAGATGTTTCTTGGGATTCCAGGGGTCAGCAGGTTTTTCGAATAGGGCACCCGTAGGCTGTAAGCCAGTTGATCGCTCCATCCGTGATAGGCGCCTCCCATTTTCAGAATATACTTTTTCCCGGTAGCTAATCTGGCTACTCGGATGGCAGCCATGGCTGCTTCATTGCCAGAGCCTAACATTCGAAATTTTTCCACAGAAGGGATGTGTTCCTGAATTTTTTTGGCCAGGAGGTACTCATATTCATGAAATAATCCGGTAACCGGGCCGCAGTGGGCCAAAAAAGCCTGTGCCTTTTCCAGTAACCTTTCTGGGTTGTTGCCTAGAAGAATGGGCCCCCCGGATTGAAGAAAATCAAAATATCGATTTCCGTCCACATCATAAAGAAATGGTCCTGTTGCTTTGTCGATGGCTAATGGAAAGGGAAAGTTAAAAGCCAGGTTGTGTTGTATGCCGGAGGGAATGAGAGTGGAAGCCTGTTGGTGAAGAGAGTGGGATTTTGTACACTTTTTTTCAAAATACTCCTTCACATATTCCTCCGCCACGGTTTGGGAAATTCCATATATGGGGGTTTCAATCAGTTGGTCCAGATCCTTTATGACTTTTTTTGCATCTGGGTAAACAGATATGGCGGTATTGTTCTTCATAAAAGGGCTCCTTGTTTTATTGTTGGATTACATTGACTTTTCAGGGCAGGGAGATTTGTTCTAGATTATTCAAGGCCATGGGAAGGGTTCCTTTTTCAATCTGGTGAATCAGGGAACAAATTTTTTCGTTGACCGGCAGAGAAAGTCCATATTTTTTTCCTTGTTCTACCAAGTAGCCATTTAAATAATCCACCTCCGTTGGCTGCCCTTTGCGAAGGGATTGCAGGCTGGATGAGGTGAGCCGTCTGTATTTGAAGCCTACAGCTTGAATCAGGGCATGTCGTCTCCATTGAGAAAGGAGTCCGGTGCCTTTCATGAAAGCATAATAATCCAAATGCTTCCCGAAGGGCGGAACACATATATCCATGGCGGAGGCCACCTCCAAGCCTTCCCGAAGGATGGCAATAAAAATCTCTCGAGCTTTGGAATGTTTTAGCGTAGGCCCTAAATCCAAACCGCTTAAAGCGCCCATGGATGTCATACAACTATTGATTAATAATTTACTGAACTTAAGGGGTAGCAGCTGGTCTGTCCATTTTGTGGGGAAGGCTTGATTTAAGATTTGGATCCCTTCCGCCACAAAGGGGGAGGTGGGAAGTCCGATAGAACCCAAAGTCAAGTCTCCTTCGGCGGTGAGACGAAAAACTCCTGAGCTTACGTGTGTGGCCCCCCAGGTAATGATGGAACCCACCGCTTTTTCCTGTCCAACCAGGGAAACCAACAAGGGGTCGGTCATTCCGTTTTGCAAAGAACAGAAGAAGCCTTCCCGGTGAAGAAAAGGAAGAGTTCTTTGAACCACTTCCTGTAAGTGGTTGGCTTTGGTGGCAACCAGGCATCCTTGTATTGGTTCCATGTCTTGTAAATCATCCAGAGTGCAGATGCGGGGATGGGTTAGAAAGCTTCCTCGAATTCCCACGAGTTTTAATCCGGATTTTTGAAGCCGGTATTTGGTGTCCTGATCACGGACCAACAAGGAAACTTCCACGCCTTGCTGACTCAGGCAGGCTGTTAAGGTGCCTCCGATGGCCCCCGGGCCGACGATGAGTAATCTCATGGGCAACGCTCCTCTCAGATATTTTCCAATCGTACAATAGTATAGCACAAAGGACATAAAAAGAGACGCATGAAAATGCATCTCTTTTAATCGTGCTTTGTATTTTATTTGGCTTGCTATCCCAGGGATCTAATGTACTTTATGGCGGAATGACCTGCTTCTGCTCCTTCATAAACTGCTTTTGCCACCTGTAATAACCCGCCGGTACAATCTCCGGCTGCATAAAGACCGGGTATATTGGTGGCCATATGGGCATCCACCGCTATGCGGTTTCCTTCGGTTCCGGCGCCGATCTTTCGAGCCAAGTCGGTGCTTCCTGCCACTCCTTGTGCTATAAACAATCCGGAAAGGGGAACCATTTCACCATCCTCCATGTGCAGGGCTTGTAACAGGTTTTCTCCTTCTAAACCTTCAACCTTTCGAAGGTCCAGGGACACGCCTGCCGGAAGGGTTCCTTTTAATTCTTCTCCGTTGGAAAACAAGGTTACTTTTTGGGCCACTGGAAGGAGTTCCATGGCTTCATGGATAGCATATTCTCCGGATCCCAATACGCCTACGTCCTTCCCCCGATAGAAGAAACCATCACAAACGGCACAATAACTCACACCGGCCCCTTCAAAACGAGCTAACTCTTTGATTTTGGGCGTGTTGCGAACACTGCCGGTAGCGATAATGACTGCATCGCCCATATATTGATTTTCTTTGGTGGTAACCGTTAGTTTTTCAGTGTAAGAGAGTCCTATGACTTCTTCTGGAATAAATGTGACGCCCAATCTTTGGGCTTGTTTTATTCCGGCCTCCAACAATTCCTGCCCTGGGATGGGAGATTCGTACCCGTAGTAATTTTCAATTTCTTTGGCCTTGATTAAAGAACTGCTGTTGGTAGCAATGATGGTAGTATCAATCCCGGCTCTTGCTGTATACAGAGCAGCAGAAACTCCTGCGGGGCCTCCGCCGATTATGAGAATGGTGCCCATGGCTCCTCCCTAAAAACAATGTTTATACGAACAGTTTTAATAAGTTGTCTTTGGATGTTACACCAACAGTTTTATTGTGAATTTTTCCATCTTTAAATACCAACAGGGTAGGAATGCTCATAATAGAGAATTGTCCTGCCAGTTCCGGTTGGCTGTCCACATCTATTTTGCCTACTTTGTACTCCGGATGTTCGTTGGCGATTTGCTCAACCACAGGGCCCACCATACGGCAAGGTCCACACCAGGCAGCCCAAAAGTCGATTAAAACCGGTTTGTCTGATTTGATGACTTCTTGTTCAAAATTTTCTTTGGTAAGTGTTACGACTGACATATTTCTGTCCTCCTGATTTTTATTATTTTTTGCTTTTTACTTTGGCTGACTTTTGTTTAATCCTACATGAAGATTATACCCCAAGGAAAGGAGGCTATTCCTGTTTTTTAAAAAAAGTATGGTGATAAAGTCACTGGGGGTCCTTGGCATCCAAAAACGCTCGATTTACAATCAACCCTACCCCTAGGCACCAAGCGATGAAATATACCCACATCATCAAGGCTACGATGGACGCTAGGGCGCCGTATACCAAATCATACTTTGCAATCAGGTTGGTATAGAGCGAATACAGGAAAGTGACCAACAGAATGCCTACGGAAGCAAAGAGGGCACCGGGCGCCACCTTTTTGAAAGAAATCCGTTTGTTGGACATGAGGGAGTAGTTGATCCAGACAACGAGAAAGTAGATTCCGAAGGCGATGGGCCATCTCAGCACCAACCAGAGAGAACCCATGGTATCCTCTAGAGGGAGAAGAAGCAATTGGTCCAAAAGGGTCAGTATCAACCGAAAAATCCATTCTCCATATACCAACAGGATTAAACCGGCTGCAAAGGAAATTACCACCAGGATGGTGGAAAGCAAGGCCCAAATCCGGTCTCGTATAAAGCCATTGCCTGTGGATTCGCCACCGGACATGGTATAGGAGCCTATTCGAACCAAAGAAAATTGTGCTTTTGAACTGGACCATAATATCATCAGGATGAAGATGAAATTAGAGGCGGAACTGGGAGTGAAACTGAGAATTTTGTGGACAAAAATAGCCATCTCTTCGGTAAGGTACAGAGAAAATACTTCTTGCAAGGAAGCCAAAGAAAGACCAAAAACACCCAAAAGTTGGGAGAGCAGCATCAATATGGGTACAATGGACAAAATTATGTAGAAGGCCAGTGATGCGGCAAAGCCTTCGTAGTAGGGATTTTTGATTTGTTGAATCCCGGACAGAAGAATTTTACGGAATTTTTCTTTCATGACCTTTCCCCTCTAAAAGCAAAGCCAATTTCTGCAGTGCTTTTGCCCGGTGGCTGATCTGATTTTTTTCTTCGCTGGAAATTTCTCCAAAGGTTCGGGACTCACCTTGGGGGTGAAACAAGCAATCGTAGCCAAAGCCTTGGGAACCTTTTTCTTCTGTTCCCACTATTCCTTCACATTCTCCTCGGGCAGTAACCACTTGTCCATCAGGGAACACTAAGGTAATGGCGGCTACAAAGCGGCCGGTTCGTTGTGCCCACGGAACTCCATTCAGTTCCTTCAGAAGTTTTACCCGGTTTGCGGCATCGGCTTCCGGCCCGTCGATTCCGGCATATCGAGCCGAGTAGACACCGGGCGCTCCTCCTAAGGCATCCACCTCAAGGCCGGAATCATCGGCCACTGCAGGCAGTTGGACGAGGTCCATTATGGCCCGGGCTTTCTTAAGAGAATTTTCTTCAAAGGTATGGCCATCTTCCTCCACATCGAAATCCTCCGGAACCCCAGCTTCGTCTCGGGTGATAATCTGAAATCCGGCTTCTTTGGTAATGGCTTGGATTTCTTTAATCTTATGGAGGTTTCGGGTGGCGGCTACTACTTTTACATTGGCGTTTTCCAAAGTGTTATTTAATGACGCGGACATGAATGATTCCTTCCACTTTCATACTTTTCTTCAAGGCGGCTTCATCCACATCGGAATCTACATCCAGAAGAGAGTAGGCGTAATCGCCCTGACTACGGTTATTCATGTTGGCGATGTTTACATTGAGTTCAGCTAAAATACCGGTGATTTTTCCCAGAATAGTGGGGACATTCTTGTTCATGATACAGATACGTGCATTGGCTTTTCCTGTTTTGGTAAAGGGTCCCAAAGAACATTCCGGGAAGTTGACCGAATTGCGAATATTGCCATTCTCCAGATAATCCATGAGTTGATCGGCGGCCATGCTGGCACAATTATCCTCGGCTTCTTCTGTAGAAGCACCCAGATGGGGAATGAGCACCACCCCTTCTCGCCCCACCAGTTTTCCGTTTGGGAAATCGGTGATATATTTCTTTATCTTTCCTGATTTAAGCGCTCCAATCAGGTTATCATCATTCACCAGTTTGTCCCTGGAAAAGTTGAGAAAAACCACGCCATCTTTCATTTTCTCCAGTCTGCTGGAATTGATCATATCCTTGGTTTCATCCAATGCAGGGATGTGGATGGAGATGTAGTCGCAGTGGGGTAGCAAATCATTCATATCATGAACTACCGGGACCTTGTGGTCCAGTTCGTGGGCCGAAGAAACCGTCATAAAGGGGTCGTATCCGATGACCTTCATTCCCAGCTTGGCGGCACTATTGGCTACCAAAACACCAATGGCACCAAGACCGATGACGCCCAATACTTTGCCTTTGATTTCCGTTCCGGCAAATTGAGCTTTGCCTTTTTCCACAGCCTTTGCTACTTCTTCGGGAGGCAATTCTTTTAAGGTATGGGCCCATTTCAAGGCATCTGGAAGATTGCGTGCAGCCAGAAGCATGCCGGCTAAAACCAATTCTTTGACGGCATTGGCATTGGCACCGGGGGTGTTGAACACAACGATTCCGGATTCAGCACATCGATCTACCGGAATGTTGTTGACTCCGGCACCGGCCCTGGCAATGGCTTTTAGTTGTGGCGAAAATTCCATGGAGCACATGTCGTGGCTTCGAACCATGATTCCGTTTGCCTCTTCCAAAGTCTCCGTGAACTGGTATTTATCGGTGAATCGTTCCAAACCCACCGGAGAAATTTTGTTCAGTGTTGCGATATGGTACATTTTTCTTCCCCCTTTGACAGATTAAATTGATATTTTTCACAATGAATACGGTGAAACTTTGTTGAAATTATAGCACTTTACCAAAAAACACACAAGTGATATAATATTTTATTAACAATTGTGAGGAGGTACCAACCATGAGCGGGACTAGAGCATATAACTTTTCTGCCGGGCCATCCATGCTTCCGTTGGAAGTATTAGAGGAGGCGGCAAGAAATCTGACCGACTATAACGGGTGCGGTCAGTCTGTAATGGAAATGAGCCATCGTTCCAAAGAATTTGAGGGAATTATAAAGGACGCAGAGACCAACCTCAGGGCGCTGCTGGACATCCCTTCCGGATACCGAGTTTTATTCCTGCAAGGAGGAGGAACCCTTCAGTTTTCCATGATTCCTTTGAATTTGATGAAGAGTGGAAAAGCGGATTATGTAATTACCGGGTCTTGGGCCAAAAAAGCCGCATCAGAGGCCAAAAAATTCGGAGATGTAAAAATCGTTGCTTCTTCCGAGGAAGCGACATTTACCTACATTCCAAAGTTGAGCCGTGGGGATTTTCGAGAGGATGCCGATTATGTGCATATTACCTACAATAACACCATTTATGGGACTCGATTCCCGGAAGTTCCGGATACCGGAAGCATTCCGTTGGTAGCGGACATGTCTTCTTGTATCTTGTCGGAGCCGGTGGATGTATCAAAATTCGGGTTGATTTATGCGGGGGCACAGAAAAATGTGGGACCTGCGGGTATGACCATTGTTATCATTCGTGAAGACTTGTTGGGCTATGCCGGCAAGGAATGTCCCACTTATTTGGATTATACCATTCATTCTGAGAATGAAAGCTTATACAATACGCCCCCTTGTTTTGCCATATATATTGCCGGGGAAGTGTTTAAACACCTTCTTGCTCAAGGGGGGATTCAGGCCATGGAAAAGCAAAACCTGGAGAAAGCAGAAATGTTGTACAACTATATTGAAGAAAGTCGGCTTTACAAGTGTCCTGTTCAAAAAGAAGATCGTTCCTTGATGAATGTGGTTTTTGTAACCGGTGATGAAGCCTTGGATAAGGCCTTTGTCTCCGAAGCCAAAACCAGAGGACTAATCAACCTGGGGGGACATCGTTCCATCGGAGGAATGCGGGCTTCCATCTACAACGCGATGCCCAGGGAAGGGGTAAAAGAATTGATTGATTTCATGAAGGAATTTGAATCAAACCATTAAGCCCCATGGAAAAGAGTGGAAGGAAGGAATGAATGGCATGAAATATTTGATACTGGTACCGGATGGTGCTGGAGATGACCCCATAGAAAAACTGGGAGGGAAGACACCTTTAGAGGTGGCTTCTCTTCCTGTGATGAATCGTTTGGCCTCATTGGGAGAAGTAGGTACCGTGGCTACCATTCCAAAGGGAGTGGCCCCCGGTTCGGATGCGGCTAATTTGTCGGTAATGGGCTATGATCCGTCCGTCTATTTGACAGGACGATCTCCCCTGGAAGCGGTTTCTATTGGCATCGATATGGAAGATACGGACGTGGCTTTTCGGACCAATCTTGTAACTTTGACGGGAGAAGGAGACTATGAAGACCTGGTGATTAAAGATCACAGTTCCGGGGACATTACCACCGAAGAAGCGGATCAATTGATTCAAGTGGTGAATCAAGCCTTCGCCGATGATACCATTAAATTTTACACAGGAACTAGCTTCCGCCATTGCATGATTTGGCACAATGGTGCAACGGATCAGGAGTTGACACCGCCCCACGATGTGTTAGGCAAGGGCACTTTGGACTATTTGCCCAAAGGACCGGGATCCCGGAAGATTGAAGAGCTGATGCGCAAAAGCTATCAGCTGTTGAACTTTCATCCCATCAACGAAGCGCGACGGGCCAAGGGGCTGAACCCCGCCAACTCTCTTTGGATATGGGGGCAGGGCACAAAACCAAGACTATCTTCCTTCTATGAAAAATATGGCATTAATGGTGCCGCCATTTCGGCGGTGGATTTAATCAAAGGCATTGCCATTTGTGCAGGATTGCGGCCGATTGAAGTAGAAGGAGCTACGGGCACCTTGCATACCAATTTTGAGGGGAAAGCAGCGGCGGCCATACAGGCTTTCCAGGAAGGAGATGCTTTCATTTATCTTCATGTGGAAGGGCCGGATGAATGTTCGCATCAAGGAGACTTGGAGGGAAAAATGAAGTGTCTCGAAGATATTGACAGCCGGATTCTAAAGCCCATTTGGCAATACTTGGAGAGTCAGGACGATGCGTATCGGATTTTGGTGTTGCCGGATCATAAAACACCTATTCGAATCCGGACCCATTCTTCGGATCCGGTACCTTTTGTGCTTTATGACTCCTCCTTGGACAAAGAGCCGGAGGAGGACCGTAAGTTTCACGAAAAATCCGGCGCCAAAGGATCGGTGTTTGATAGCGGGTACCAATTGGCAGATTACTTTTTTCGGAAAAATAGCGATGTGAAATGATAGCATGGCAAAGATATTGAGGATAAGTTTTTGAAGGGGCGTGTAAATTTTTGATAAGAAGGCTAACGAGTATATTGGTGGTTGCAGTCTTGGCGGGAAGCCTTTGGATTGGTGGTTTCTCCATCCCTTCATACGGTATAACAGACCCCCCTTTCGTAATGGGTTCCACATCTTGTGTGATGGATTTAGCCACCGGGACTGTGATTTATGACAAGGAGATGCACCAAACCCGGCCACCTGCCAGCACTACAAAAATGATGACGGCTTTGTTGGTACTGGAAAATCTGTCTCTGGAAACCCAAGTGGTAATCGATGGAGAGGTGGTAAGTACCGGAGGAAATACCTTGTCTTTCAAGGAGGGGGAAATTCTGTCGGTACGGGATTTGCTGTATGGCATGTTGGTGTATTCGGCTAACGATGCGGCAGTAGCCCTGGCCAAAGCAGTGGCCGGATCCATAAAGGATTTTTCTCAGTTGATGAATCAGAGAGCGGAAGAGTTGGGGGCTCTCCACACTACGTTTAAAAATCCTCACGGGCTAACGGAAGAGGGACATGTTTCTACGGCGTACGATTTAGCTCTTATCGGGAAAAAGGCCATGGAAGACCCTGTGTTTCGCGAAATCGTGAAAACAGACAAATATACCATATCGGCCAATTTTTTGTCCGGGGAGCGTGAAATTTTTAATACCAATCTTCTTTTGTCCAACATAGAAACCATGGTGACGGTGGGGGGGATACAAAGAGCGGTATGTTATCCGGAGTGCATCGGAATCAAGACTGGGTTTACTTTGGCAGCGGGCAATTGTTTGGTAGCTGCCGCAGAGCGGGACGGTACGATTTTTTTAACCGTGGTATTGAATAGCGGCGAATTGGAACGGTTTTCTGATTCCATCGAGCTCTTTGAATGGGGATTTGAGAATTATCGAAACATTAAACCGGTAAGCAAAGGAGAACCGGTGGGTACCATTAGAGTAAAAGGCGGAGCGGTTCTGAAGGCAGAAGTGGCCGGTGAAGAGGACCTTGTTTTGTTATTGCCCAACGACGCGGCCGATTCGGTGGTAACCACCAAGTTGATCTTAGAAGATTCCCTGGTTGCACCGGTCTCGGCTGGGGCTATCGCCGGTCGCATTGAGGTGTATGAAGGAGACCGGATGGTGAAAACGGTGGATGCGGTTTTGTTGGAGGATGTACCGGAAGGCACTTTTCTGACGGTCATCGGGATTCCGGATTCGGTGGGAAAACCATTCATTAAAATCGGTATTGGCTTGATTGGTTTGCTGGTGTTGGCAATCATTGCTCTTATGATTACCCGGGCTACGGTGAAACGAAAACGCCAAAGACTTTTAAAAGAAAGAGCTAAGGAGATTGCTCAAAGGCGGTTGGAAGAGGAACGGGACAAAGAAAATCGAAACTGGCGGTTCTAATGTTTGATATCAAAGAAAACCTGAAAAAACTCCCGGACACCCCGGGAGTTTATATCCACAAGGACAAAAAAGGCCGTGTAATTTATGTAGGGAAAGCTTCCTCTCTTCGAAACCGGGTTCGGCAATATTTTGGTTCGCCCAGAAACATGGATGCTAAAGTTAGGGCTATGGTTGCCAAAATTGCTGAGTTTGAAATTATGGAAACCCGGACGGAAATGGAAGCTTTGATTTTGGAGTGCAATTTAATCAAGAAGTACATGCCCAAGTATAATGTGATGCTTCGGGATGATAAAACATACCCCTATATTAAAATGACCTTGGGAGAGGAGTATCCCCGTTTATTGAAGACCCGATTGGTGAAAAAAGATGGAGGCCGGTATTTTGGACCTTATGCCAACGCAAATGCGGTAAACCAAATGGTGGATTTGCTCAATGGTATTTACGGTCTCAAACGCTGTTCTACCAGCTTTCAACTGGAGGAGAAGACCTACCGACCTTGTTTGAATTATCATATTCATCAATGTCAGGGAATCTGCAGCGGAAAGGTCTCCAAAGAAAAATACCGGGAATCGGTTCATGAAGTGATGGATTTTCTTTCGGGGAAAAAGAAACCTTTAGTAGGGGGATTAAAAGAGAAGATGAACCAAGCTGCCCACCAGATGGCCTTTGAAGAAGCGGCCTATTATCGGGATCTGATTCAAGCGGCAGAGGCTATTCTGGAGCTAGCCAACAGCCCCGTGGCCAAGGCAGCTCGGAAGAGTGCGGAAATGGAGGCCAGAGAAGGGGCCAAGCAGGAGTTGGAAACCCAAAAATTGGAGAGAACTGCTTATGCAGGTAAAGTCTTACGAGAGTGGACAGGGCATGGAACCGCGGAAAAGGATTCCCGGGTTCGAATTGAGGCCTATGATATTTCTACCAGTAACGGAGTGGATTCGGTGGGAGCCATGGTGGTTTTTACAGGCGGGAAGCCGTTGAAAAAAGCCTATCGAAGATTCCGGGTTCGAACAGAGGGTATGGATGATGTAGGTTCCCTGCAAGAGGTGTTGTATCGACGATTGTCTCGGGGATTGTCGGGAGATGGTGGATTTGTACCCCTTCCGGATTATATCCTGATGGACGGGGGAAAAGGGCAGGTTTCTGCAGGAGAAAAAGTGGTAACTGCTCTGGATTTGAGCATCCCGGTTTTGGGGATGATAAAAGATGACCGTCATCGAACCAAGGCTCTCTTGTGGAAAGGTCAGGAAAGGGATTTGAAGACGGACCGGGAGCTTTATCGCCAAATCGGCAGCATTCAGGAAGAGGTACACCGATTCGCTGTTGAGTATCACCGTAACCGGCAAGAGAAACGGGTGGAAGGATCGGAACTGGACCGGATTCCAGGGGTGGGTGCGGCGAAGCGAAATGCCTTGCTCCAACATTTTCAAAAATTGGACAAAATACAGAAGGCATCCGTTCAGGAGCTAATGGAAGTGTCGGGAATCCATGAAAAGTTGGCCATGAAAATTTATGAATATTTCAATTGATTCGAAGGTTTTCTCGTGGTATAGTGTACCCAAGATAACCTTTGGGTACATGGAGGAAAAAGATGACAGATAAAGAAAAACAAGAATTAGAAGTGGAAGAGGCAGACATCATCACCCTGGAATTTGAAGATGGGGAAGACGTGGAATGTGAAATCATGGGCGTGTTCGATGTAGAAGGCAAGGAATACATTGCCCTGATTCCATTAGATGGTTCCGACGATGTTTATATCTATGGATACAGTGAAACCGGCGAAGATGAATTTGAGCTTGTGGACATCGATGACGACCAGGAATTCGAAAAAGTAGTGGCGGAGTTTGACAAGATTGTAGCAGAAGAAGAGTAAGTCATACCAATCAGAAAGCTGCGTCTACATTTTTCCGCTTTTGCGAATCATGGCAAAGCCGAAGAAAAGAAATAGAACAAAGCCGGTGATGTAGTAGGTTTCAAAACCTCGATATAACCATCCCGCCAGTGTAAGCACAGATAGTACCAACAGCAGGAGACCGAAGGCAAATGTTTTCGGTTCTCTTTTTTTTATCCAGTTCTTGAATTGATTCATGGCCAACCTCCTTGTAGGATTCTCATTTTCTCAGATTATTATAGCATAAATAAGGGTTGGCTGTGGTATAATAATCGCCGGGGCCTTTTAAAGGCAGTGCGAAGGAGGATTCTCATGAAAAAATATGATGTCATCGTAATCGGGGCAGGAGCCAGCGGGGTTTTTTTGTCTTACGAGTTAACAAAACTTGAAAATAAGGCGACGATTTTGATGCTGGATAAGGGCGCTCCTTTGGAAAGCCGGGCCTGTCCCATTAAGCTGGGGAAAACGGGAACATGTATTAAATGCAACCCTTGCCATATTATGAGCGGCTATGGCGGCGCCGGTACGCTGTCCGATGGGAAATATAATATCACTACGGAATTTGGGGGAGATCTCCATGCCTATGTTGGGGTGGACCACGCTTTGGAGTTGATGGAGTATGTAGATCAAATCCTTTGCAACATGGGTGGCAGCGAAGCCAAATTGTACAGCACAGGCAATTCGGATTTGAGAAGGTTGGCCTTGCAGAACAATTTGAAGCTGTTGGATGCCAAGGTAAGGCATTTGGGGACAGATCGAAATTTCCAAATTCTTCAAAAGATGTTTGAATATACTAGGGAACGAGTGGAAATCAAATTTTACACTACAGTTGAGAAGGTGAAGCACCTTGAGAATGGGGGATTTCAATTAATCACCAACAAGGGAGAAGAGTATTTTTGTGACAACCTGGTTATGGCTACCGGTCGTTCCGGCTCCAAATGGAACAGTGAAGTCTGCGAAAAATTGGGCATCGGACAGAAGAACAACCGGGTGGATATCGGTGTGCGGGTGGAACTTCCTGCAGAGATTTTCAAGCATATTACGGACGATGTGTATGAAAGCAAGCTGGTGTATAAAACAGATAAATACAATGACATGGTACGGACCTTTTGCATGAACCCATATGGAGAGGTGGTGGCGGAAAATACCAACGGTATTGTAACCGTCAATGGACATAGTTATGCGGATCCTTCTCTTAGAACAGAGAACACCAACTTTGCCTTGTTGGTATCCAATCACTTTACCGAACCCTTCCGTGATTCCAACGAGTACGGCGAATCCATCGCCAGATTGAGCAATATGTTGGGCGGAGGTGTTTTGCTTCAGCGATTTGGTGATTTGGTGAAAGGCCGACGGAGTAGCGAACGGAGGATGGCCAAGTGTTTTACCCGTCCCACATTAAAAGCCACCCCGGGAGATTTGTCCTTGGTTATCCCCAAGAGGCAGTTGGACAATATCATCGAAATGATTTATGCTCTGGATAAAATTGCGCCGGGAACTGCCAATGAGGACACGCTGCTCTACGGAGTGGAAGTAAAATTCTATAATTCCAAGGTAGAGGTGGATTATAATTTGGAAACCAGTATCAAGAATTTCTATGTGTTGGGAGATGGTTCCGGGGTAACCCATTCCTTGTCTCAAGCCAGCGCCAGCGGAGTGCTGGTAGGACGGATTCTGTCAGAAAAATACCAATAGGTACCAATAGAATGAAAAGAGCGCACCGAGTCGGTACGCTCTTTTGTTTCTCAGTAGAATGGGCAGTGGCTTATTCTGCTTTCTCTTCTTTTTCCACTTTGTAAGTGCCTTCATAGGCCTTGATGATACCCGGTTTGGAGCCTTCTTCTCTGGAGGAAGGTGTAGAATTCATAATGGCCTCTGGTCTTTTGGGAATTACAAAGGCGGCTATGATATAAGCAAAAATCCCGGAGAATCCCAAGAAGATCAAAACCACTAACAAGAGCCGTATGATGACCGGGTCAATATCAAAATATTCTCCGATTCCACCGCAAATACCTAACAGAATTTTGTTTTCTTCCGATTTATACAACTTCTTTTCCATTTTTAATTCTTACCTCTTCTTTTTGTATTTTATGTTTGCTATTCCTGTACCTTGTGCACCTCTTAAGGCGCTACAGCGAGTGTTCTTTAAACTTATCATACCAAGAGCTCATTGGTTTGTCTATTTAAGAATCTCTTTCGTGATTCTTGCGAAATTCTTACGGGAAAAACCAGGGGAATTACAAGGGCTTAACAGGTGCTCTTCTGAGCAGTAGCCAGCTTACCGCCAGAAAGAATAAGGATACCAGCATCATCCAGAGGAATACGGGCCCCATTTCCGGTGGGGACAGAGGCATCTTTCCGGCGTTCCCGGAAGAAGTATGGCTAAGTGTTACAATGAAAGCAAGGGGCAAGGCGATGGCAACAACAATGGTCCAAGGTTTGTTGAGGCGATAAAACAAGAGGGAGAGAAAGGTGCCCAACCCAAAACCAAGAAAATAAAGCCCAAAGTCAAACAACCGGTTTTCCAGAAAGAGTCCTACCGTAATTTTGGGTACTCCCTGATAGTAAAATATGGATTGATACAAAGGCTTTATGGTAAGGGCATCAAATCCCGTGAGAAACCAGGTTCCTAAATAGAGAAGAATCACACCTCCAATGGTTAACATCCCAACCAGAAACAGGGCGGACAACAGGTGAGAAAGGTAGAAGGTAGGTCTTCCTACGCCATGTTGCACAGCTATTCTCAAGTCTTCCCGTAATGCTACGATTCCAGAAACCAGAGCCATGATAAAGGCGGCCATCTCGTAGATTGAAAATTGGCTATTGGTGATAGCGTCTTCCGGCAAGAAAACCCGGACCATCAAAATTATCCCTGTTGTTACGATAAAAAGCACGGCCCAAAAGATGGCGAAGGCTTTTACCATGGATGTTCCTTGGTAGGTAAACATAGCTTTTATGTTAATGTCTTTCATGATGCAATCCCTCCATTGGTCAATAAAATGAAGTACTCCTGTAGACTGAGTTTTTCTTTGGTAAATCCTTGAGGAAGATCCGCTTCTTCTACCGTTCCCTCTATGTACACTGAGGCCAGGCCGCCCAGAGAGGCCTTTTTTACAATTTTTTTGCCTGGCAGCCACTCTTCCAATTTGGAGGAAGGTCCTGTAATCAAGCAGTACTCTTCTAACAAATCATCCTTTGGACGATTCCGCAGGATTTTTCCTTCCTCAATGATAATGGT
This sequence comes from uncultured Oscillospiraceae bacterium, assembly GCA_964489555.1. Lineage (GTDB taxonomy): Bacteria > Bacillota > Clostridia > Peptostreptococcales > Anaerovoracaceae > JAAZGD01. The sequence continues at coordinate 82,995 of CAZAZF010000008.1, forward strand.
TTGTTCCACCAAAGGAGCAGCTTCTTGAATCAGGTGGGTGGAAAGTAGGACGGTGCAGGGGCTTTCCGCTATTTTTTCTATAAGCAATTTATAGAACAACTCCCGATGACTGGCATCCAACCCCAAAACAGGTTCGTCCAATAATAGATAAGGGGTATTGACACTGAGGCCGAGAACGAGCTTATAAATGGTTTTATAGCCGGTGGACAAGCCTGCGATTTTTTTCTTAAGGGGTAGGTGAAATAGTTCTGCCAGCCGATTGGCGTTTTCCAAATCAAAACCTGGGTAGAAAATTCCTGCGCTGCGGAAACCGTCTTTTACCTTCATGCTTTCCGGATAAAGATTGCCCTCGCTGACCAGGAACATCTTACCCAGTACCCTGTCGTTATCCCATACCTCTTCTCCATCCACACGAATGGTGCCTTCGCTGGGAAAAATATGATTTGCAATGAGCCGGAATAAAGTAGTTTTGCCCGCTCCGTTGTTTCCAAGAAGTCCACAAATTTTTCCCTTTTCAAAGGTGAGATTCACTTGATTTAAGGCTGTGGTTTTTCCAAAACACTTGGTTATATTTTCGATTTCAATTGACATGTTATTTCCATCTCCTTTCCAACATTTCCAGTACATCCTCTTTGGATAACTCCAAACGGGTTGCTTCTTTTACAAGAGGAGAGATATAGGTAACGGCAAACTCTTCCCTCCTTTTCTTTAAAAGCTTGCTTTTGGCGCCTTCTCTTACAAACATCCCCAAGCCTCTTCTTTTATATAGAAGATCTTCCTCTACAAGGAGGGTGACCCCTTTGAGCGCGGTGGCTGGATTTATTTTGTAAGTGGTGGCAAATTCGGTGATGGAAGGAATTTGGGTTTCTTCCTCATACGCTCCACTGAGGATGGCGTCTTCCAATAACTCGGCGATTTGTTGGAAAATAGGCGAATGTTCTGTAAGTTGTGCCATTCTTTTCCGTTCCTTTCTTGGAATACTGGTTAATTAGTAGACTAACTAACCGCATAACTAAAATATCACAGCATTTTTCCCTTGTCAAGCAGGGAATCGAAACTTTTTTTAAAAAAAATCGGAGCCTTTTTATAAGACTCCGACATCTGGTGCGGATAAAAGGATTTGAACCTTCATGAAGTTGCCCTCACACGGACCTGAACCGTGCGCGTCTGCCAATTCCGCCATATCCGCA
>CAZAZF010000009.1:0-57863 GCA_964489555.1 uncultured Oscillospiraceae bacterium
AACCAAGCGGTCTGTTTTTGTATGTTCCTCCGGTGTCTACAATTTGACGCTTACGAGGTACCTGACCCCGAACCGACCCCGAACTGACCCTGGAAATGAAAAACCGGGAGAGAAGCTTTGAGCCTCTCTCCCGGAAAAACATCTAGGTTTTATTCATCTTTGGCTCTATCTCAACAGTTGACACAGAACCAAATCATTAGATTATCGCCCTACTAATATGCTAGCACATAGTCATATCCGATAACATCATCGTCAGATTGATACAGCTTCACATTATTCTTACCCTTCAAGGAAGAAATCGTATTAACCTTCCACTTTGTATTATCAGTATCCCAAGTGTAAATCACAGCATTGTCAGCAATTCTGTAAGAATAACCCAGACCAGCCTTTGTTACAGAAATGATATTACCACTTACCGCAGTAACCGTTGCGCTTAATGCTTCTGCAGTAGCGTTCACATCTGCAGTTACAACATTTCCAAAGCTGGTCACAATACCATCATTGTTAACTTTGATTAACTGTAAAGAACCAGTCATAGCAGTTTTGGTAGTAGAAGTGCTACCAGATGCGTAATCTGAATATGTTGCCAACACATCTTTTCCTAAGAAACCTTCTACATAAACTTTTTTAACACCATCTGCATTGACCCCTGCACTAGTAGCATTGATAACGCCAAAGGTATTGTCGCCTGAAGATATCGCATCATCTTCAATTAATATAACGGCGATTTTACTATTCGCATCGACTCCGTAATCTCTTACCTTAGTATAGGATGTTCCAAAAGTTACAGAAGTGTCGATATCAGCTACTTTTTTGATGGCAAACAAATCAGCATCTTTTGTTGCAGTATCATCAAGAACAAACACAACAGGATTGTTTGCAACCGCAACCGTTCCTATTACAGAACCGTCCTTGGCAACACTTCCAACAAGGTTGTTGACTGTTTTAGGAGTAATGCTATCAATCTTTCCATCGCTATCCAAGGAAAATTCTACAACACTTCCTGTAGTGAGTCCTGCCAATGTAGTTACATTGTCCATATCAAGATCCGGTGTAATTAATAATCCTTCTTCAGTGAAGAGTTTGATTGCATAAGTCGTTGTTCCAAAGGATACTTTAGTGTCAAATGCAACTGTAACTGCATAGTTTCCAGCAGCAGAATCATCTACATCCCAGAAAGCAATCTTTCCTTCAAAGTCAAGAGAAGCTGTTCCGGTATCTCCTAAATCTGCAACTGTCAGCGGAGCAAGGTTGTCAGACAGCTCATAACCAACTCCTCCAATAAAGAACTTGGAAGTAGTAACTCTTTCAATCTTGCCAGTAACTTTCTCTGTACCAACTCCTACTTTTACAACATCACCAGCTGCATAAACACCATTAGGAACAGGAGCCGTGAAAATGGAAACAACATCACCCTCTTCGATATCAGACAGGCTATTTGCACCCACTAAGGTAAAAGTACCATAGTCAATGGTTTCATTATTAGTCTGAACGAAAGGCACGCCATCAATGGTGCAATCATCTTCGTCAAGCATGTCGTCTTCCCATTCAATAGCGGTTGCATCCCATTCATTTACAGAATACACTTCTAGTAATTTTTTACCGGACACTTTAGCAGCAATCGTAACGGTAGCATCAGCTGCAAAAGTACCAGCGCCAGCAATGTCCACTCCATTTTGGAACTGTTGAGGTGCAACAACACCAGTAACATCACCATCATAAGTATATGCTGAAATTGTGTATTCCGCATCATCAGAAGCTGTGAATATGTCTCCTGCACCTACCGCAGCAGCCGCAGCATCAAAAGATCCTGTCATATAGGTTGATTTAACCTTATCAACAGCTACAATTTCTGCGTCCTTATTTGCATAAGCGGTTACATAAGCTCCTACATATTTTGAAAGATTAATCACGGAATCTTCATCACCCAACAAAACCCATGCATCGCCCGCTGCTCCACCAGCTGGAGTGTAGGCAACACAATTCAGCCCAGAGGTCAGCATGTTCGGATTTCCTGTCACAAAAGTGGTTGCACCATCAGCAGCAACTTGAACCTTCGTAACTGTTAAAGCATTGTAGATAACTTGAGCTGCATTGGCTCTGTCAACCGTTACCATTGCCGCAACATCATCATACAAATCTAGGTCTTGAGCTTTAGAAATATAGTTGGAAGGCCATACTCCAATCAATTCAGAAGAATTCTCGGTATAACCAACTGCTCTCAAAACCATTGTGATGGCTTCATTCAAGTTAATGGTTCTTCCGGGCATTGCATTTCCCATTCCATCACCAAGCATGATTCCCTTGGATTCACAGAATGCAAGATACTTAACTGCCCATGTGTAACCGGAAGTATCCTTAAAGCTAGTTGCAGTAAAGCCTGCAAGCGCGCTTTCCGGAACGCCCAAGGCTCTTGTAATCATGGCAGCAAATTCTGCTCTGTTTACAGCCTGGTCCGGCTTGAATGTTCCGTCCGGAAAACCTGTGATGATTCCCAGGTCATTCGCAACGGTAATAGCTTCTGAATTGTCACTGTCGGCGATGTCTGTCAGACCGAAAGCCATAGAGAAGCTACCAAGTACTAGTGCTAAAACAAGCACAAATGATAGTACTTTTCTCATTTTTTATCCTCCTTTAGATAATTTCTGGAAGGGGTAACAGTTTGTGTTTTAAATGCCTTCAAACTATCATCCCCTTCTTAATGATAATTTGACATTGTCGACAAAATGTTGCAACACGACAAAATCCTGCGCACATCTTATCACTCTGAATTATAGCCTTGTTTTTAGCCCTTCGTCAACAAATTGGGGTAAATGTAACATAACTGTAATACGACGTAACATTCACGTAACATCCCCGATTTCCAACATTTCCGGCTATGTGTCAAGTATATGGCAATACCCTCGTAATGTCCATTACGAGGGTATTACAATCAGATTATAAACTATCGTATGTGCTGTCAAATTCCTAGCTTGTCCAGAAATCCCTTTATTATCGTCTTCTTTATATAGCAAGAAGTATTATCGCCCGCCAATTCATTCACCAAATGAACTAACTCCTCCGTTGTAATGGCTTTCTTATCCCATGCTTTTTCTAGCAATCCCAAAGTTCCAAGACACCTTACGCCTACTAAATCACACGCTTTTCGAACAAGGCCATCATTGCTGTTACAGTAGTATTCATACTGCTTTGCAATAGATATCGCAACCTTGTCATGGTCAGAAAGATTTCTATAGTCTCGATCTACTGTTAACCGCAGGTAGGTTGCATGTCCTTCTTCACTGTCAATATTACTTACTTTAAATGTGTGTTCTCGGATTCTTTCCTTAATTGTCCCCTGCAACTCTTTGTCATAGATGATCTGTGGTATACAAACAACATCAAAGCTTATAAACAACAAATCCAGTCTGTCTAATTCAAACAGATCAATGAGAACATTAGCGTCAACAACTGCGGCCTCCTCATGCGATGTATTCGTACTGGCCATCATCTTCGCTCCATTTCTTGAGCAACTGCCGGGTAGTGACTAGATCCATATCCAGAATTTGAGATATTTTCTGGGATGAGATTTCGTCATTACGATAAAGCTTTTTCAGGTTCACCATTAGCTTCGGGTTTTTTGCTGCGGCATCAACATGACCAACTGGATTTGGTTCGTTGTTCTTCCAATCGTTCACGCTGACTCTTCTCCAGAAATCAGCATACTGACTCTTCGAAATATAACCATATTTATATAATGCTACATAAAGAGTCTGTATGCTGACTTTAAAATGTCGTTTCATCTCCATTACATCAATTTTTTTCTCTTTGTTATTCTCTATATACTCTCGCACCAGATACCTTGGCAATAGAAAATATCCGGCAAAACTATTCACGATCTTTTCATTAACAGCATCTTCGTTACCGCTACAGCAGGGATTTGCATTCATTTTTCTATATTCATTCTGGTGAAATAGTAAATGCCCATACTCATGTACCAGAGTAAATATCTGTCTTTCTTCAGAAATTGCCATGTTGGAATTTACATATACAAAGCTGCCATATTCTTCCGAATAGGATGAGGCACCGAAGAAGGACTCGTTCTTTATGGTGGACGAAATTACGTTGACTCCTTTCTCTGCAAAGACCGAAAAATAATTATCCGGAATAATATGCTCAATATTAAAGAACTTTCTTTGTTCACATGCTACTTTTTCAATAAAAGATTCGTCTTCTTCGTTCAGACTTTTGGAAGCAATGAGAAGACTATACTTTTGCGGAACAAAGCTCATCCTGGTTTTTCCCACAACATCAATGTATTCTTTGAATTTAGTCTCTATTTCACTTATGTCCGAACCTTCTAACGCCATTTCCGGTTTATCCACCCTGAATAGCATATCAAAACTCTCGTGATCTACACTGAAGAAGTAATCCAAAGATTTATGAAAAAAATTGGCTATAATAGACAGCTTCTCGCTATCTATAACCTGTTCGCCGGTGATGTACTTGCCTACAGTCGGATGAGTTACGTCTATGATTTCCGCCATTTTCCTGTTTGAGATATTGCGGGCTATCATCAGATCTTTGATATTCTGCCCTATTATTTTAGAAACTTTCATTTCTACCCCTCCTTTTGCTTAATATTACCATTTATTTATTATTTTGTCTACTTTTTGGTAATTATATTTACCACCCGCGCGAGGCACCATAAAAAGCTCTGAAGATCTAATATACCATTCTCGAACTGGAATATGCAGAAGACCACACCCTTCCCTTTATAAGGATGTGGCCCATTCTATTTGGAGCGTTAATTTTTAGTGGGTGAGTAAGTTATGATAGCAAAAAATCGATTATGTTAATAAATTTTATGCCTTGATAATCTGTAACAAACGATTTGTCCATGGAGATAATATTCTTTTCATAGCTGTCCTTGATGGCTTTCAGGGGTCCGAGCTCCCGCTCCTTGACCCTTTCGTCCAGCAAGCTATATGTAACCCGAAAATACTTTTTCTCAACCTGCTTCACTGCCAGGAAATCTACTTCTGCGTCATACCATTTTCCGAAAAACACCGGATAGCCACGGCGGATCAGTTCAAAATACACGATGGTTTCGATGATGTTGCCGGTATTACATATGTAGAGGCGAATCTTTAATAATGAGTCTTCCGTACACCTTGTAACCAAAAATGCAACGTAAAGGTTTTCGTTGCATTTTGCGTTGCACTTTTGCAACGTATTTTTGCTTTCGTTGCAAAACATAAAAAGAGTGGTCGGACAAACCGGTAGAATTACTAGTTCTTTAACGCTGTAATTGGAACTACGTAAACCCCGTCCTCCCTGAGGTAGGCTGCATTGGTAATTCCACATATTACGCAAAGCACCTTTGGCGGTTTCCCGCCATTTTTAATTATCTTCTTTTTTACTTTCAGCAATGAATCTGCTGCTTCGTCAATTCGATCACTGCCAAGTTTTATTTCTATAGCCACCCAGCTCCCGTCGTTCAACTCGATAACGGCATCCATTTCATTTCCGTCATAATCTTGGTAATGATACAGTTCTGCTTTAAATGACTCTGCATATATTCTCAAATCTCTTTCGCACATCGCCTCGAACATAAAACCCAAAGCATTGAAATCATTTAACAACATCTCTTCTGATATGTTAAGTATTCCGCAGGCCAATGAGGGGTCCACAAAGTGTCTTTTATCTGATTGCTTTATCCTTGTGGCAGATCTGATGTTGGAAGAAAAAGCCTTTTGATTTTCTATCAAGAACATTCTTTCAAACAAAGATAAATAAGAAGCGATGGTGTCATTATCAATCATTTCCCCTTCCATCTCTTTGATGTCGTTCCGTAACGTATTGATGGAGGCAGTTGTGCTTTCATTTCGAGCCAATGATTTTAGCAACAAGTTCATCTTCGAAGAGTTCCGATTAATCCCCTCCAAACGATATATGTCGTGGTTAACCACAGCATTAATATATTCTCTTGTCACAGTGCTGTATTCTGATTTGCCAATCTCCAGGCTTCCCGGCCAGCCTCCTCTGATGATGAGGCTTATTAGATCGGGCAAGCTTGGCCCATCAATAAAGACATTCTCGAACTTTTCGTTGCAGATATTTTCCAGGGATATTTGCCCGCTGGAATCCTTTGACTCAAACAAGGACATAGGACGCATTCTAATCGTTGATATTCTTCCGGCTCCACTATGTAATATTCCCTTTTGTTTAGGAGTTGCAGAACCCGTTAGAATAAACTGGCCCTTTTCCCCCTTCTGATCGACTTCGTGTCGAACGGCGTCCCACAAAGGCGGAACTTCTTGCCACTCATCTATTAATCGTGGGCGATCTCCCCTTAAAGCCATCGAAAGATCCGTCATGACTAATGACTTGTTTAAAAAGTTCCCTGATGGATCTCCTAAATATATGCTGCTTTTACAGTGTGCGTTTGCCGTCCATGTTTTGCCACACCATTTAGCACCTTCAATACAAACTGCCCCAAAGGTGTTTAAATGCAAGTCTACCACTTTATCCACGATTCTAGTCAAATACTCCTTTTTATTCATTTTTCTTGCCCTCCACCGTCATTATAACTCCACTCGGTCATATTTGCAACTTTCATTCGGTCATATTCAGGCTTTTCATTCGGTCATATTTGCAACTTTCATTCGGTCGTTTTTGGATTCTCGTTTATTTAGAGTGGCTTCAATCGAATATTTATTACGGTATAGCGTAATTAATACCTTAATTCCTAAAGTTTTTATGGTATAGCGTAATAACTTTGACTTTTTTAGTCGGTTTTTCTCCATTGATGCGAAGTGTGTTGCTCGGTTACAATAATTACAAAGAAATATATATTTCTTTGTAGTTATTGGCAGAGAGGAGAATTAAAAAATGTACCCCCGTATTCCAGAGAAAGCGGAGCCGACCAGCAAAATTATTAGTATTTCAAAAAAAAGACAGATAACCATACCCCAAAAGTACTTTGAGAAAACAAACTTCGGAAATGAAGCCGAGTGTATTTTTGTTGAAGGCTCCATTATTATACGCCCTTTACGCTCTGAGTTAAGGGAGGAATTTTTTGATGAAATTCTGGAAGATTTGATTTCTCAAGGATTTTCAGGGAAAGAGCTTGTTGAGAAGTTCAGAGAGGCCAGAAAAAAAAATAAACCGGCTATTGGTGAATTAGTAGCAGAGGCAGACAGAATTGCTTACGGCATCCAAAAGGCAGCAACCATAAATGATGTTTTTACCGAAGATACCGAAAGCGAAGAGTAGCTTACTATGTATAAAGTTTTATTTTCTCCAGCCGCAGAAAAATACTTTAAAAAACTATTGGTCCTTACTAATGCCATAGAACTCTTCCATACACTTGGCATGTTTGTATTTGTCAACATACTGAATTTGGCGCATTTTAGTAATGTTTTCATGCGAAGAAAGAGTAATATGTTATATTAACTTGAGGTCGCAAATTGCGACCTCAAGATTACTACACAGGAAAGAACGGTGTTACATGGCAATAACCAAAGAAAATCCGGAGCTGATCATTGAAAATGCTGATATTAAGAGTATGATTCATGTAGTTCGTGGACAGCCGGTTATGCTGGTTAGTGATCTGGCTATGCTATATCAGGTTGAAACAAAGCGCTTGAACGAGCGCGTAAAAAGAAATATCTCAAGATTCCCCGAGAGCTTTTACTTTCAACTTACGAAAGAAGAATATGACAGCCTAAGGTCGCAATTAACGACCTCAAGTGAGGAATATGGAGGACGTAGGTATCTTCCATATGTCTTCACGGAAAGCGGGATAGCGATGCTCTCCGCTGTTCTTCGAAGTGATGTGGCGGTTGAGGCTAGCATTCGCATTATGACTTCTTTCGTAGAGATGAGGAGATTTATTGCTGGAAATGCCACACTATTCGAGAGAATAAGTTCGGTGGAGTTTAAGCAGCTTGAATATCAGAAGAAAACCGACGAAAAATTCGATAAAGTTTTTGCGTATATTTCAGGCCATGCTGAGACGGAACAAAAGATATTCTACGACGGGCAGATTTACGATGCTTTTAGCCTGATTTCATCATTGATCCAGCGTGCCAAAAAAACTATTTATCTGATAGACGGATATGTAAATCTTATTACACTTGATATGCTAGCAAAGAAGAATGGGGCTGTAGTTACAATATATACGTACTCGAATACAAGATTAAGTCAGACGGATATAGACAAGTTCAATGCGCAATATCCGTCACTGATCATAAAGAAGACAAATATTTTCCATGACAGGTTTCTTATTATCGATGAGGAAGAGGTATATCATATAGGAGCATCGATAAAAGATGTGGGAAATAAGTGCTTCGGAATATCTAAGATAAAGGATCAGACGATATCTGATGACCTGATAAAACGGTTAAAAGCAATCAAATAGTTGATGCCTGAAAAAGTATTTGAATCAAGAAATACAAAGAGCCGAAAAAGCGGCTCTTTGTTCGCTCTAAAAAGCAAGAAAGGGAGTGTCTTGATTGGCGGCGATAATACCAAACTGCAGACCGTGCTGAAGAATGTGAATACACTTAGCTCAAAAACACCCAACAGTAGCTGAAGGTTGGTGACTTGGCCGGGATGTACTGTCAAAATGTTTACTATAACTCTAGCAGTTATGAAATAGCATACCGGGTGTACGATTAGTATTGTCGTTTATCCTATTAAAAGCACGGTTGACCATACTTCCTTTCATTGGTACAATATTTCCATATATTACCATATTATGAAAGGAGTTTTTTATGTCACTCCATTCGCCTCCGTCTCTTCTACGAGAACACATCGAAAAGTTTCTCTATTATTGCGTCCACCAAAAACGACTTTCTGCCAATACCCATCGAGGGTATGAATGCGATCTTCGTTATTTTTTAGAGTATCTGGAATCATTGGACCCTCCCGTTACCAAACCGGAAGCGGTCACCAAATATGTGTTAGAGGATTACCTGTCCTATCTGAATCAATCTTTGAAGGTAAGGACCATCCGAAGAAAATTTGCGGCCATCCGATCCTTCTTTTCTTATCTTGAGTACTACGAAATCTTAACAGAAAACCCGATGCTGAAGTTCCGAATGAAATTGAGAGACTATCCTTCCCTCCCCAATACTTTATCCATCGATGAAGTGGCCAAGATTCTCCATGCGGTGTATCATCGTCCGGCGGAGGATGATTTGGGGATGCGAACCAAGATCCGGGACATTGCTATCATTGAAATGCTTTTTGCCTTGGGTCTTCGTGTCAGTGAACTGGCGGCTTTGACCTTGTCGGATTACCAACCCCATAACCATTCCTTCCGCATTCTTGGGAAAGGGTCCAAGGAACGTTCCGCCTATCTCATAGATCCTTCCGCACAGAAAGCCTTATCCAATTGGCTTGCCTATCGAGAAAGTCTCCATCCCACCGTTCCCAATATCTTCATCAATCGGTATGGTGGCGATTTGAGTCCCATCACCATCCGATGGATGATTCACAAATATGCCCACATGGCCGGTATTGAACACCGAGTAACTCCCCACAGTTTTCGCCATTCTTTTGCCTCTTCCCTATTAGAACAAGACGTGGACTCCAAGTACATCCAGGAGCTTTTGGGCCACAGCTCCATCCACACCACGCAATTGTATTTGCATACCACCGAAGAGAAAAAGGTGGAACTTCTGAAAAGAGCCCATCCGCGCAAAAACATCCACCCGGAAGGAGTGGATGAATAATTTGTTTCCTGTCAATTCAAACATTCGGAGCGAAACGAGTTATAAGAACATTGCCATGTAGATAGGAAGCCTCAGAATTCTCTGCCCGTGCTCCACATTTCTGGAGGACAAGAGGATTCCCTGTTCTACACCGTAGTCTTGTATTATGGTTTTCATGGATTTGGCCTTGGTGTTGTCCGCTGACTTCACTTCAACGGCAGTGGCTTTCCCATCCATTCTAATAAAGAAGTCTATTTCAATATTCCCCTTTCTTTCGAAATAGTACAATTTTTTCCCCGCCTTGGCAAAAATGTCTGCGATGATATTTTCATAGATTGCTCCTTTATATATCCCCAGGTTCCCATCAATGATGTCTTTTTGTGATCCGTCTTCCAGCATAGACATTAAAAGCCCGGTATCTCTCATGTACACCTTGAATGCATCAAACCTGGCGTTACCTTCCAATGGTAGCTCCGGCGCTGCCAAATTATAGCAGTAGTTGATGATCCCCGCATCATGGAGCCAAACCAAACTTCCACCAAACTTACGGGACGTACCCTTTTTCTCCACAACGGAATACTGGAACTTTTTATAGTCCTTTGACAATTGTTTGGGTATCGAAAGAAAACAGGCTTTTGCTTTGACTTTTTCAGCACCTTCCGCATATTTGGCGATATCGTCATGGTATCCTCTGACAATCCCCCTTTGAAGAGACAGGACATTACCGTAGTTCTTTGTATTGACGAATTCAGATACTACTCTCGGCATTCCCCCCACAACAATATATTCTTTGAAATGCTCCATCATTTTTTGATGCATGGCTTCCGGCAATGGCCTTCTTTCCAAATAATACTCTCTTATCACCGAGATAGACTCTTCTGATACCCCATTGGACCAAAGAAACTCTTCAAAATCCATAGAATACATATCTAGGTGATCTTCATACCCCACGGGATAGGAAGGAACATCTTTATATCCTAGCCCCAACATAGATCCGGATGCAATCACGTCGAATTTTTTTGCAATAGAAAAAAACTTCAGTGCCGTTCTGGCTCTTGGGCAGCTTTGAATCTCATCTAAAAACAATAAGGATTTCCCCGGAATTAGTTTTGCCCCGGGTATCCTCAATGTAATTTGCTTTATCAAGACATCAACATCAAAATCCTCTTCAAACATTTGTTGATGCGAGGGGTTTTCATCAAAATTAATATACACATAATTTTCATAGTTCTCCCGTGCAAATTTCTCCACTATGGTTGTTTTCCCAACCTGGCGGGCACCGTGAACCAGCAAACACATTTTATCCGGATTATTTTTCCATGATAACAATTGGTCGTAAATTTTTCTTTTTAACATTTTGCACCTCGAATAGGCCCCTATTCTCTATCAAGAATAACATATTCCCTTGATTTACATGTTAGTTGATATTTCAACGATTGTCAAGCTTTGTGCAGATTTTTCCACCGAATAATATGTAATTGATACAGATTTTTCCACCGAATAATATGCGCTCATTGCATATTTTTAAGCCGAATGCCACTGAAAAGAGGATTGCCAGCATCTAAACCACTATGCAAAATCCCCATAAAAAGATGGAAGACATTTATGCCTTCCATCTAGGTTCAGGTCTATTTTAACAAACTCGTTGCTATTCTATTTATTGATTACGATAATGTCGACATTGGTGTATTTGTCATCACTGATATCATAAAGTCGAACTTGTTTTGCTTTTCGTACCTGGGACAAGCTTCCCTTCTCGTAGGTGTTATCACTTTTCACCACATATACTGAAGCATTGTCTTTCACTTCGTAGTAGGTCACAGCAGCTCCCGTCATTCCAATCAGTCCTCGGGTTCGATCAAACTCTTCAACCACGGTAAACCCGGTGGTAATTTCCACAAAACGTTTTCCCAATACTACGCCTCCGGTAGTGGTGACATTTCTCACCTCACCATTGGTGGAAGACATTTCGTAAATGGTTCCATCCCCTGCTGTCAAAGCCGGAACTACCAACCCCTTTTGTCCATACCAATTGATTTCTCTCATGGCCGACCAGGTGTCTAATCCCGTTACGGATTCCCCCGCTCCGTTCAATACAGTGTTGGTGCTATTAATCAGTCCGTAAATTCTTCCACTGAACCCTACATCATAAGGAAGGATGATTTGAGTCACTTTCCCACCGGAAGTCAAAATCCATGCAGGAGTGCTAACGGACTTATACTTGTAAACCGTTTCTTCCCGATAGTCGGTTTTCTTCGTAGACAGGGTCATGGAACTCTTATAGTTTTTCTTGGCTTCGTAGGTATAAACCTTCACATCTTTATCCAAAGGTTTCCCATCGTATGTGGCAATGTTGGCATCAAAGGCACCAGTCGCATAAGTCAGACCGGTTAACACCAATTCGCCGGTATCCAGTGTATCCTTTTGGTAGTCGTCAATCAAGGACAGGGCATTGTAGGTAAATTGGGCTGTCATCCATTTATTGATGTATTCCGGAATCACCGTACCAAGTCCTGTGCCCAAATCCAAGTCTTTTGACTTTTGAACGTAATTATCCGGCCAGGTTCCTCCCAGGGATTCATCCGAGTAGCCCGCCGCTCTCAGCACAAAGGTGATGTATTCGTTGCTGGTAACCTGGCCTCCCGGGTTGAACTTGTTGTTGCCCACACCCTTTGTGATGCCGTTTTTCACCGCATAATTGATATAGGGTGCTGCCCATCCATATCCACCCATATCGGTGAACCCGCTATCGGGAATGGACTGGGTGGCCGTTCCATACAATTCTTCCGAAGGAGGATTGATGGTTCGAACCACAATGGCACAAGCCTGAGCCCGATTCAAATACTGCTCCGGATGGTACAGCCCATCGGTGTCTCCCGTAATGGCTCCTCGCTCCATCAAGGTGGCTACTGCGGTTTCATAACTCTTTCCTGCCACGTCTTCCGGCACCGCTGCAAAAGCCATAGAAGTAGAAGCCAGTACCAATATCAGCAGGAATGATAGGATTTTCATCGATTTTTTCTTCATGATTCTCTTTCACCCTTTCTATTTCGCAAAACGTTCCATTGTTCCATTGTTCCATTATGCTATATTACATTGATTACATTCGAGTCCGAAGTGGAGTCGCTATATCCCGTTTGGCTGGTAGTAACCCGAACAAAGAAAGCACCTACCGAAGTGGTTCCCACCGTAGAGTAGGTTCGAGCGGTAGCTCCTGCAATGGCGGCTCCTTCATAGTACCATTGATATTGATGGGTGCCGCTGCCGGAAGCCGTAGCGGTAAAGGTCACTGCCCCCGTAGACACCGGTACTGCCGGAGCACTGGTTACCGTTACGGTCGCTGCGGATATGGTGGATTTGGGCATGTTGCGATATAGCAACTGAACCACATCTCCTTTTGAAGCCGGGGCTCTCCAGTTGGTCACATTCAATGCGCCATCCATGTTGTACAATTCCGCATATTTAATGTAATTATTAGGCCAGGTTCCATATCGATTCACCGTGGCATCCGTAATTCCTTTGGACCGAAGAATCACAGCGATTACTTCAACGTAAGTGACACTCCCCCCTGGATTGTACTTGCTACTTCCCACCCCGTTGATGAGGCCGGCTTCATAACAAGCATTGATGTAGCCTTTGGCCCAGTTGTAACCAGACATGTCGTTGAAATAGGTCTGCTTCTCTGCCGTAGCAATTCGCCCTGTATTACTGGTGACTTTTGCCATGATGGTGGCATATTCCGCCCGGGTGATGCTTCGTTCCGGATGAAACAATCCATCGGTATCTCCCGTTATAATGCCCTTATCAATAAAAGCTCTTGCCTGAGTCAACAGTTGAGTCCCCGCAATATCACTGGGATATTTGCTGGTAGAGTTCCATTGACTGTAATCTATGTTGGCGAACCCTACTGTAGTGGTTGCCATGACCAAAATCAAGGTCAGTATAAAGATCAGCGTTTTATTCCCTTTCATTTCTTTCCCCTCCAAATAGGTTCACTGGATGATAATTTTCCGCTCATCAATTATATCCCACCCCGCAATCTTTATCAATGAGCCCGGGCGAAATGTAATAGTTTCGACATATTTTACCGCAACAAGCTCTTTTTCTTTGGACGAAGGGAAAAGAAAAAAGTTCCGCTTGGTCCGCTTGGTAAGATGTCAACTTTTCTTTTGCGAAACAGGGGGGAACATAATCATTCAAGTTATAGTCTATTCATTGATATTTTCCCTTAATCAGACTAATATAGTACCATAGGAACAACATCTGTAATCCTGTAGCAAAAAGGGGAAGGAGAAAAAAACCATGAAAGATTTGGAGCGATACAATCAACTGCTCAACTCCATCAATGAGGGAATATACTTTGTAGATGCGGAGCGTCAGATTACCTTTTGGAACAAGGGAGCGGAGCGGATTACCGGGTTTTCTGGCCAAGAAGTCACAGGGTCTTTTTGTTACGACAATCTATTGAATCATGTGGATGATGTGGGAAACCAACTGTGTCAGAATGGTTGTCCTCTTTACGCCACCATTCAAGATAAAAAGCCACGGAACCAAGTAGTGTATCTACACCATAAAAAAGGGCATCGGGTTCCGGTCCATGTTCGAACCATCCCTCTTTATGACGATACCGAAACCTTGGCAGGATGCATCGAAATTTTTTCTGATGAAAGCCATTCGGTTTCCAACGATTTGTCCCGGGAAGAGCTTCACACCATTGCCTTTACAGACGCCTTGACAGGACTCCCGAATCGACGAGCTGCAGAATCCAAAATCAGACAAACCAGACTTCGGTTGGAAGAGGATCAAGTTCCTTTTGCTGTAGCCTTGATTGACATTGATCATTTTAAAAAAGTCAATGACACTTATGGCCACGACATTGGAGATGAGGTCCTAAAAATCATAGCCAGAACATTGGACGGTGCAACTCGCCTTACTGATTTGTCCAGTCGATGGGGCGGCGAAGAATTTCTCCTGGTTCTACCTGGAATCACAGAGGATACCTTGTTCCCTCACCTGGATAGAATTCGCCTGCTAGTCGAAGCCAGTCGATACCGATCCAGCCAATTTTCTTTAGGGGTCACCGTTTCCATAGGTGGCTCCATTGGAAAACCAGAAGAAACTGATGCTCAACTTTTTAAACGGGCTGATTCAGCTCTCTATGAAGCCAAACAGCAGGGTAGAAATCGAGTCATTATCCAATGATAAATATGGGAGGAAGTACAATGAGAAATACCATGAAAAAAAGAGGAATTCGTGTAGTTACCATGGTGGTGATGATGCTTACCCTGTTGAGCACCTCCTTTGGCGTCCCAACCATAACTTCCGCCGCCACTCCAACCGACATACAGGATCACTGGGCCTCTACTTACATTATCCGCGGAATCCAGCTGGGGTTCATTAACGGATATCCTGACGGCACTTTTTTACCGGACAAGCCGGTAAGCCGGGCTGAATTCGCCAAAATGATGAATGCCGCCCTAGGAAACACGAGTACCGCCACCACCTCTTTCTCCGATGTGCCGATTTTTGAATGGTTTTATCAGGATGTAAGCAAGGCGGTAGCCGCCACCTATGTGGCTGGATATGACGACGGTACCTTTCTTCCCAATAAGGCCATATCCCGACAAGAAGCCGCTGTTATGATTGCCCGGATTGTGCCTTCTTATGGTGCAACTTCTAATCTCTCCGTCTACTCGGATGGCAATCGGGTGGCGGACTGGGCCGCAGAATATGTACGCAAAGTGGTAGGAAAAGGCTATCTGGGAGCCTATGACGACGGATTGCTCCACCCGGAAGACAGCCTGACCCGAGCCCAAACCGCAAAAATCATATGTAGTATTCTGGACAAGGAAACCATCGTTAAGAATTTTGCTACCATCAAGGACGATGAAACCATAAAGAAGAACACTTTGTACACCAATACCGTAACCCTTTCTAAAGATTTGGGCGAGGGAGAAGTAGATTTTAGCAACTGCACCCTTTTGGGCGGCCTGATAGTCAGCGGCGGCGGATCCAATACCGTTACCATCGAAAATAGCCGGGTGTCCTTCGTGACCATCAACAAAGACGATACCATAGTTCGAATTTTGGCCAAGGGGGCTACTACCATTCCCAGAACCACCTCTCACGAAAAAGCCCTTTTGGAAACCAAGTCTCTGGCTGGAGGAGTTTTTGGGACCGGTTTTGCCTCCGTAGATGTACGCGGCGGTTCCGACACCACCTTCACCGGATACTTCCCACTGGTTCATCTTGTCGGGAGCAAAGCCGTTGCCCGTTTAGACGGTTGCTCCTTTGAACGTTTGGTAGTATCTTCTGGTGCGAAAAATTCGGAGATTTACTTGGACAGCCGTTCTTTGATTAACACAACCGACGTTAACGCCATCGCTTCTTTCCATGGTGCAGGAACTATTAAACAAATGAATGCCAATGTCAGTGGCATCACCTATGAAATAAAACCGGATAAATGGACCCTTGCCAATGGCGTGACCGCTCCCACCGAAGAAAACCCCGATGTGCGGGCCACCTTTTCCCCCGCCAACGGGAATACCAACATCGCCTTAACGGTGAAACCCACCATCTCCTTCCTGACGGAGATTGAAACCTATGCCGGAGACGCCATCACCGCCACCTATTTGAAAAACAATCTGGTGTTCCGAAAAGGCTCTGCCTCTGGCTCGGATGTAACCTTTACCGCGGCCTTAAGTAGCAACAAGCGAGTCATCACCGTGACTCCCTCCGCCAACCTGGAGTCCAATCAATCTTACTACCTAGGATTCGCAACGAATAAGTTCCGAGCCGTCAGTAGCGAAGAAACCATCCCTGCCAAGAGTGTGGTATTCACCACCGTGAACACTACACCCACTGTCAGCTTCAGCCCGGCCAATGGAGCAGTACAAGTTCCCACAACGGCGGCCTTAAAGGTGACTTTCTCAGATATCATATATACTGCTTCCGGAACGGCGCCAAACAGTCAATACTTAACGGACAACATTCAAGTAGTTAAGGTTTCGGGAGGAAGTAGCATAACCAGTGGCGCTTCCATTTCTGGAAATGTAGTTACCATACCAGCTCCCACAACAGGTTGGGAAAACGGGGTTTCCTATCGCATTACCGTAATGGGCTCCGCTTTTAAAAACGCAGCCGGCGTATATGTGCCTCAAAGCAGCGTCACTTTTATCACGGGAACCCAGGCACCTGTTCTTACAATATCAGGTTCTACGCCTTCTTTCGATAGAGTGGTTGTAACCGCCGGCTCCTCGATTTCCGGCACAGCCTATTTCGTGGCCACTACAAACGGAGCCATCCCCTCGGTTGCCCAAATAAAAGCGGGGCAAGACGCCACAGGTAGTCCCGTCAGCCGAACTTCAGGAACCATTACCGGAGAGTCTTCATTTACCTTGGGCTCTCTGGTTCCCAACACATCCTACACCATTTATGGAGTGGCCTCAGCCAATGGAAAGGATTCTTCCGTGGTCTTTGATTCTACTACCACCCCTTGGCCAGATGCGGTTTTAAACACATGGAGCTATGAATACACCACTTCCGGAAGTTCAATCGGACCGGTTACCGGTACTTTAATCCTCTCGTCCTCTTCACTGACCTTGGGAGTCTCCGGGGATGTAGATAGCATTTCCTTTACTGCTACCGCTCCCAGTGGAACCTTAATGACCTTTGGGGGAGGGGCAATCGGCTCCGGAGAGGATAGAACTACCGCTAACGTCTCATTGGCAGGAACCCCTCCCGGAAGCAGTGTTGCAATCACTCTCACAGTTTCAGGCGCTTCCCTTACATCGAAAACCTACAACTTAGTCTTAACAAAAAATAGCTTGTAACTCTATGCCCCAGCTCTTGCCTAAATATTCAATACAGCCGATGAAGGCGGAGTCGGGGGAGCACCTTTTCCACTTGGAAAGAGTAGGTGTCCAGTCCCGTTCCCCATTCATCCCGTACGGTACATACCACTTGATATTGTCCTTCTTTCGCAAACTCCGGCAGCGCAGGGGTCCATACCTTCGGGTAGACTCCTGAACTGCCGGCTTTGATTTCTTCTTCTAAAAAGACCGCCAGCAACTCTCCTTCCCGATAGACTTCTGTGGTAAGGGACAAATCGTCCTTCTCCACATCATCCACACCAATGCGGAATCCATACCGGTCCCCGTAGGCCACGCTGGATAATACAACTTCACTCTCTTCCCACACAGCGGGAAGAATTTCCGTTATCCACGGAGCCTCCCCTCCCCCTTCAATATAGAAGGTGAAGGAAACCACATTGGAAAGCAAGTCATAGTCGGGGAATCCTTTTGGATGGCCTTCTTCATCCAAAGGTGTAGAGAGCCGGGAGGTGTTGTCTTCCTGCCAGTGCTGCACTTGATACTTTCCGTCCAAATAGAACCGGTGGATGGGTTGATCCAGCACCTTCCCATGGGAAGGGTGAAGGTCGTCTTCAAAAGGCTGATGCATGTAACGCCAATACTCTCTGCGGGAAGGGTCTTCTTCATAATCCAAGTAATGAATCTGATAGTCCACCCGCTCTCCCTTTTGGTATACCAGTTTTGAAGGTTCCGGTACGGGCTCCACCGAAACCACTGGTGTTGAGGTATCCAAATGATGGGGTTCCCACTTCTGAAGAAAGTCCTCCGGTCCCGCCGGCAATTCTGCTGCCATCACCTTTTTTCCATCCCGCATGGTGTACAGTTGAAAATCTTTTAAATAGATTTGCCCTTCTTCAGGAACACGAAAGATTAATTTTGTCTCCCCGTTATAATAGTCGTTCTCAATAAACAGCGTTCTCCCGGAATCCCTTGGACTTCCTTCGTAAAAATACCCTCCCTCCTCATGGGCAAGAGGGACTCGTTCCACCTGATAAAAGTCTCCCTCCATGAAGTCCCCCCAGGAACCGTTGTAGGCCCGGGCCTTTTCTTGAATGTGCTGGGTGCCGGTTAAAGTCCCCAGATGAACTCTCCATTCTCTAGGGATTTGATAAGGCACGGTACCGTTTTGACAAATGCCATAGCAAATCCATTGGTATCCCCGTTGATTCCAGGTCCAGGTCACGTTCCAACTGTTTCGGGAAGAGTAGGACGGACTGGATCTTATTAGGATGCGTGGGTCCAGGGCAATGGCTTCGTCTGGAACCGTCAGGGTGAAAAGGCGATAGTCGTTGTTGCTGCTGTCCCGAAGCATCCGAGAATCGGGGATGGTATGAAAATCTGTATAGACATTTTCTCCGGGAAACCCCCGATAGGCCATCACCGGATATGGGGTTTTCAGGGTACCCTTCACATGAAGAAATCCATCCTTCTCCCTGGTTGTTTTGGGCAAGGAGGATGCTTCCTCTCCCAAAGACCCCTTCACAAAAGTCACCCGAAGATTGTCCAGATATACCCAGGCCGCCAAAGGCAAAGTGCCGTAATCCACCGTACTGACCTGAAGTATATTTTCACCTTCCGGCAAAAAACCGGATCCGGTGTAATGGCCCTGCTTGCCGGTGATGCCCGGTACCCGGTCCCAGGGAATGCCGTTAAGGGTGATTTGAGAATTGGCCCAAGCCTTGGCTCCAATATCAAACTCAAAGGACAACAGGGCTTTTTCTCCTTCCGGCACGGTAAAGGAGATGGTGTTCGCTGAGGAGAATACCCGATTGGGCAAGCTGGTTTTTCCGCTGTAGAGATTGGCTCCTTTCCATTTCCCGTCAGCCATCAGCGACGGCGAAAAAGTGAAGAACTCATTGCTCTGGCTATCGTTGAAATCTTCCTCTTCTATGCGGGTGACGTAATAGGACCGGTCCAACAAGTCTTGCTCCGGTTCCCGACTGGTGGTGGTAAATTCATAGGATAAGGGCAGTTGGGCCTCGTCGGGAAGTCCTTTCACCCGGTATTCGTAAAAGTAGGTTTCATTGGGGTTAAGCTGATAGGTTCGTTGCAAAGTTCCCGGCTGCCCGGAAGCTTTCAGAGATACCGCCTTTTGGTATGTCCCTTGGCCTTCCGCCACCTGGTCCGCTATGTTCTGATATTCCTCCGGTTGGGAAGGATTTTCCGGGAAAAACAAATGGGTATCCCCAGATCCCCGACTTACCATCCGGTTTAACACCTCTTCCAGACTTTGATACCGTAATCGGACTTTTCCAATCAGCCCGTTCATGGAAGTGGAGGGATGAATCTCCGTGGTGTCTCCGTTATAGGAGTAGGTAGTGGCAATCATGGAGTGGGCAAATCTGCCGTATTCCCCCGCGGCTCCAAATGCAAACTCCGTACTTTGAGGTCCGTAAGATGCGGTGCCATGAGTCAGGTTGAATGTGCATAAGTAGGCCATTTCTGTATAGTAACTCATAACACTGCCCCCTCCCCAAAGACCTGCCCACATAGCCCCGGTCTGAACGTACACCAAATCTCCCGATTGCATGGAAAACATAGGATACCGGGCATCGGTACGAAATCCATTGGATGAGCTCATGTAGGCAGAGAGATGGGTATCATTGTCCACTCCCCACAAACCGGTATAGTTATAATAGGTGGTAGAACCCTTCCCCTCCCAGGAAGCGGTAAGGTAAGATACTCTTCCATCTTCCCGAAAGGCGGGGGTTACGCTGAAGGAGCGTTCCGTATTCCATCCGGATATGGTTTTCACCAGATAATTGTCCCGATCATAAACCCGAACGGCGCTGGTGTTGTTCACCCCGATTAACATCATCCCCCGGGCATCTATGGCCAGGCATTGATAGGAAGCGTTTACCCCATCGGACTCCGGCAGCGGCAAAATGCTGAAGGTAAAAGCTTCCGTGGCCATATCAAAGGTCCCCCGATATAGCCTGAGGGGAGAAGGATGGTATAGGAATTGAATCTTTCCATCTAGCTCTGCCGTAAAGCCGGATACATTTCCCGAAAAAACAGTGCGGACTTCTCCCGTGCCGGTATTTATGGCCTGGAGTCCCTGGGCCGTAAAGGTGTACAGATTCTTTCCTTGATAGGGGTCCAAATAGTTGTTTTCTCCCAGGGTATATGGAAGGGTGGTTAGCAAGGTGCCGTTGTCTTTGGTCAGCACCAGCGTTTTTCCTCCATACCGGAAGAACAAATACCGTTGCTGATTGTCATGGGCAAAGCTGTCCCCATATCCCGGAGCCATGGGCAGAACATCCTCTGTAATGGAAAAGGTCCAGTTCACTTCACCGGTCTCCCCCTGAAGAGAAGTGATGATATAGGGCATTTCCGGCCAATAATCGTTGGTGCCGGTAGCCCAGGTTCCGTTGATGGTATAAAAGTTTTCTTCGTCCACGGAAAACCATTTGCTTTCCAAAAAAGTTTCACCACCCCGGTATCCGAAGGGCAGGGCCGCAACCGCTCCGTCGTAATATCCGCGGATTCCGCTGTCGGTAATATTGGGGGGAAGAGAAAGAATTTGAACTTGTCCATCCAACTCCTTTTCTAAAAGCAGCCGATTCAAATAGTTCTGATTTTGCAGCAGTTGCTGCTTTTCTTCTTTATTGGCCGCAATCAGCAGCAATTTGGCGATCCGGAAGGAAAGAGGTTCTCCCCGAATTTGAGGCGCAATATTTACCACATGGGAAACCCCTTCCACCATGGATTCTTTGTAGTCCGCGGCCGTTATATATTCCGGCAGGGTTTCTTCCACCCACCGGTCCTTTAGCTCCAATCGAATGGATACCTGCCCCACTCCATCTTTGAAAAACCCTATTTTCTTTCCCGTTCCGAAAGAATAGTCTTCGTAGCCGGGAAGCAGGGCCCCATCCGTTTCTCCCGTTCCTTGTGAGTTTCCTGCTCCATCAAAGAGGTGAACCTTCCAACTGCGTTCCAATTGGTCTCCATCGGTGATGGATAAATCCTCTACGGTGATTTCCCCTTGGTTGGTGCCCGCCTTTCTTAGGAATTCCGTGGGCAGACGCAGCCGTCCTTCCGGGGGCAGGTCCGGAGCCACCATAAAATCATGGAAGACCTCATGGGACTCTCCCCGGCTGTCCCTGGCATATACCCTATATTGAAACTCTTCTTCCCCGGTGTTTTTCGTGAGAAAAGGAAGCTGTACTCTGAGATAGTATGAATCCTGTTGAACCTGCTCAATGGGACGGGTTTTGATGGACTCACTATTTTCCAACTCATTCTCTCCGCCCTCTATGCGGTGCACCAAGCGAACCACTTCCCCATTGCTCTTCCGGTACACTTCCACCCATAACTCCGTCAGCGAGTAGGAGGGATGGGTGGCTACGGAGATATATACCATCTGCTTTCGATTTTCCTTCTGGATCCCTCCCAGCTGAGCCATAATATAGGGGGTGGCTTTTACTTCAATGGACTTGGTGTCCGTCCAAATCTGACCGCCTTCTCCCGTAATTTTTAAAGTTACCGGGTAGGTGCCCCTTTGGGGAAAGAGAATGTCCGCCGTCGTAGAATCCTTTCGATGGACCGTGGCGGCACCTCCCGGCAAAAAGGAATTGGAGGCCAGCCCTTCCTGATACATGCGATAAGCCGTATACCCTTCTCCGTCTACCGTAAAATGAGACTGGTCCCAGGCCTCTGCCGGATGCCCTTCAAAGGTTTCTTCCGGAAGGGACAAAATGGCCTCCCCCGTAATGATCGGTTCCGGCTCTTCCGGAGGCGGTTCCTCCGATTGCTCTTCCTGCACTAATGTGTAGGTGAAAACCAGGGGGATAAAATAGAGATAGCCTTCTACTTGGGGGTTGTAATTCTCCGATACGGGATCCATCAGATTCATGGCCTGGATGATTTCAGGAGAAGGGGTTCCCAATAGCTGAAGGATGGCTTCTTTCCCTTCTTGTCCAAAAGCCAGCTGCTCCTTTACATCATAGGTCGTTCCTCCCGGAGATTGAAGGGTCATGGCCAGATGAATCCCTATGGTACCCGACCCCGAATCGTAAGGAGTTGCCGGAGAAGCGGTCAATCCTGTCACTCCGTAATCATAATAAATCCGCAGGTAGCTGTCCCGGTCCCATGCGGCTTGGTGGTTCCAATGATACCGAACCGAATCGGAGAAATCAAAGTATCCGGATTCCCCGGGAGAAGCGGAAGGTCGAAAAGGAGAAGCCCCTACGGCAAGGGCTTCTTTTGGCAAGGTGTATGTTGCTTCATAGGAAATAGAGCTGCCCGGTGCCCAGTCTTGTTGCCACTCACCGGCACTGTTCTTCCATACAAAAACCACCCCGGTATCCAGTCGATGATGCACCACTTCTACTGTGGCTCCATGAGCTGCAGGAAGCGCCGGCCAGAATGTAAATCCCATAAGAAGAACCATGATTCCTGCCAGGAGTTTTCTTTTCCCCCTTGTCCTACTTGTCCTGGTTGCCCATTTCATATTGGCCCTCCTTTAGAATGGATAGGGAACCAACATCATGGTATCGCTGGTCCGGGTGAAATATCCCATATACTCTGCATCGGGAAGAGATGAGCCGGGCGTTGCCCCGGTAACCCAATACAAGGTGGACAAGGCATCGGAGGTGCGGATGACCCGATAATCTTGAACCAATACCACCACTCGAGCCGGATCTTTGGGAAACACCCGGAACCCTTCCGTACCCCAAGCGTTTCTCATCCGTTCATACTGGTAGGGATCCTTTTCTTGAATCCACACATATTTCACATCCTTCAGCAAAGGGAGCTCCTCCTTGTTTCGGATGAAATCCTCCAAGGGGAATATGCTCTCTTCCCGGGGAAGTTCTGGCACCTTTTGAAGCTCTTCTTTTTTCGCCTGGACCAAACGGTCCACTACGGCGGTAGCCTCGGCTCTGGTTAAACCCCCTTCCGGTCGAAAAGTGCCATCCGGATAACCGGTTATAATACCCCGGTAAAGTCCCAGCACCATGGCATACTCATCGGGGTCATAGGACGCTATGTCCCATAGTGTTTCCCGAAGCTGCTGATGGCCGGGAATAGGGCCTTGCGCCAAGGCCTTGCTGGCCATCACCATCATGTCTCTTCGAGAGATGGGATGAGGCAGAGCTTTGTGGGAAATTCTTCCCTCATGAATATATCCCAGCACCTCCCCCTTCAAATAGTAAGGGAGGGCCCAATGGCTTTCCGGAGCGGAACTTTGCCCCGGGTCCTTGCCCCCCTGGGCCAACACCAACATCTTGATAAACTCTCCATAGGTCAATGGATTCTCCGGCCGGAAGGTCCCGTCCGGGTAACCGGACAACCATTCTCTTTTCGTTAACCTTTCAATGTAAGAGGCCGCCCAATGGGAGTCGGCAACATCCGGATATACCGCCTCCGCATAAACCGGATTCCCTGGCATAATGCTGCTACATTGGGGAAGAAGCAATACCATCAAAAACAGCAAAATCACTCTTCCTCCCGGCCTGTATGTTTTTTCCAGACGACGCAGTTTTTTATGGTTTCTCATAAGCCTTCTCTCTCTTCTTTTCCTCGGGTAGGTTTCCTGTGGAGCCATTCTACCTTTCCTCTGTTCCACCCGTCAATTTGCGGAAAAGCGACAAAAAAAGAGAGGCATAATTACCTCACTCGGTTTCATTTTTTCGTCCTTGTTTATATCAACCGTTACCTAACCGGTCATTTTTGTCAATTGAAATAGGTATTTTTTGTGTTTCGTAATCGGTTATTTTTGGCTTTTGAAATCTGCACTTTTTGTATTTCCAAACCCGCTGATTTTGTAACTCGTATCGATTTCCCCTACTTTTTCTGTTCATTCATTATTAGATCGGAGGCAATAAAAAACCGGGGAAGAAGCTAGATGCCTCCCGCCCGGTAAAAATCCGATATTCTCTAGGACGCCGAACCGCTTCCTTTTCCAATGGCAAACTCAAACTGATAGATGGCCTGGTTCAAATCCGTCACTGCTTTGCTGTAAGCCAGCTGGGCCATATAGTAAGCGGTTTCTGCTGAATTCACATCCGTCAAAGTATTCAACCCCGCATTGTAGGAAAGGTTGGCGATGCGCACCGCTTCCCGGGCGTTCTCTACATTGCGTTGAGAAGAATCCACCGCCTTGGACAGGTTCAACAAATCCATATATTTTGCCCGAATCTCCATCTCGATATTCAAGAAAGTTTGATCGTAGGCAATTTGTTTGGCTTTCAAATCCGACATGGCTCCCAAATATGTGGCGGAGGTTCTGGGATACGCACTGACGCTGTTCATTTCAATTTGCGCCACATCCTCCTCATATTTTGCCACGGTAATTTCATTTCGATTGGCCAGCGCCGCTTTAATGGCATTACTCAAAGAAATATCCGGCAATGCCTTCTTCTCTAGCTCATCGGTCAATTGCACATTCTGCATCAAGGGATAATTCATCTGAATGTTAAAGGCCATTCGGGCATTGGCAAAGGTAGCCGTGGCTTGATTCAATGTGACCTGGGCACTGAGCAAATCGCTGGTAGCGGTATTTACTTCCACCCGGGCGGCCACTCCCAAACTATATTTTCTCTTCACATTTTTCAACGTGGTTTCTTTAATGGCTACATTTTCCTGGGCAATTCGCAGATTCTCCTGGGCTTGCAGGAATCCGAAATAGTTTTGAACCGCGCTGGCCTCCA
Source organism: uncultured Oscillospiraceae bacterium (assembly GCA_964489555.1). GTDB lineage: Bacteria > Bacillota > Clostridia > Peptostreptococcales > Anaerovoracaceae > JAAZGD01. The sequence goes on from CAZAZF010000009.1 coordinate 25,225, forward strand.
AATCATTCAAGGAAATATCATAGCGAATCAGGGCCTGGTCCGCATAATATACCTTGCTGATTTCAACAATTTTTCCTTCCTTGGTATTGGTACTGGATAGTTCCTTCAGGTTTTTCCAAGTTTCCGAGCTGCTCTTGGCCGCCGTGGCCAGTGCATCTCTGGCTAAAACCGCCGCTTCCAATCCCGGCCCTGTGGTCTTCATTCGCTGGATGGCTTCCTCCAAAGATAGTTTCACTGCCGTTCCTTGAAAAGCCATATCGGGAACCACTACCGCGCCGATATCTACCAAATCCGGCAAGGTGTCTTCCAAAACAACCACCTTGACCAGCTGTGCTCCCTCGATGGCCGTCAGGCCATTGTAAATCATCTGAGCCGCCATCCATTTAGCCGCTTCCATCGGCATGATTTCGGGTAAACTCGCATAAAGACCTTCCGCCACACCCTTGTTCACATAATTGGAGGGCCATGTCCCGGAGAGACTGCTGTCGCTATGCCCCGCCGCCCTCAGCACAAAGGTAACCAACTCATTGGACGTAACCGATCTTCCCGGTCGGAAAGTTCGGTCTTCATATCCGGCTACAATGCCGTACTCCACCGCCGCCTTCACATAGGGCTCCGCCCATCCGTATCCGCTCATATCCTGGAACCCGCTGACTCCTTCTTCCAGGGGCAATCCCGCAGCCTTCACCATCATCACACAAGCCTGAGCCCGGGTCAATGTGGCTTCCGGATAGAAATTCCCATCGGGGCTGCCGGTGATGATTTCTTTTTCCATCAGCAAATCCACCGCGGTCTGGTATTCTGTTCCCTGGACATCTGGTGGTGACACAGCGTAAACCATTCCTACACTTGTTAGCAAGAATGTAACTACCATTGCAATGGCACAAATTTTTCTATTCATTTCGTGGACCTTCTTTCTGGTACTGATTCCTGGTACTGATTTGGTTCTATGGAACTCAAGTTAAGTGAATTATATAAGAAAAAAAGGCTCATTTCAATGAGCCCGCTTAAATATAGGAAATTTGTAAGGATTATTGCTTACTACGATTCAGCGAACATAAGGTAGCGTAGACCCCGCCTGGGGCATTACCAAAACCTTTGCTTCCCTGCCAAGTTCCAACAACGCGTCATCCAAAGCTTCTTGAATGTTTCCGTAAGGAACAAAATGGATGCTACGGACCAAGTCTTCCTGCAAATCAGAAACCAAATAAATTTTAGCTTTTTTTAACAGCATGGCAATTGCCGCGGCTTTGTGCCCTCCCAGCTTAAAATTCGTTCTGATTTCTTCAATCATCTCATCTGGCGTTTTTGTCCTCATCCATTCTTCAAAGGTCTTTTCTCCAAAGCCTTCTGCCGCGCTGGCACTCCAAATTACAATACCGCCATCTCGAACCGCATGTCCGGCGTTGTCCAATCCTTTCTGGGACTGGTAAATATTGATGTCTTTTGGAAATCCGCCCGGGGATAAAATTACAACATCTGCTTTGCGTTCAATAGGAATTTTATACATCCCATCCAAGAACCGGCACCCTTCCCGATGAGCAAGAATCGGATCTCCCGCAAAGGATTTCACAATATTTTTCTTTTCATCTAAAACCACGTTGACGATAAAATCAATGGTTATGAATTCCAATATTTGATCGATATCCTGGCGAACGGGGTTGGTGTCCAAATTGCCGGCACACGCCCCTTCTTTCACCATGTTGGAATGGTTGGCTTGGATTGCGTCATGACTGGATGTCCCGGGCATGATTGCTTTCGCACCACCGGAATATCCCGCAAAGTAGTGAAATTCAATGTTACCCACACAAATAATGCGATCTGCTTCTGCAACTGGTCGAAAAACATCCACTGGCGTTCCGTTTTGGCAGAACCCTAATCGGACACAATCATCCATATCACTGTCAATAATACCCACTCCCAGTTGAAAAACATCCTCTCCAACCAGAGCTCGCTTTTCCTCTTCTGTATGCTTCCTATGGCTACCTAGCGCCAGCACGATAGTAATATCTTCTACCTTGGTTCCGCTTGACAGCAACTCATCCATAAGTATGGGAAGAATGCGATAACTTGGTACCGGTCTGGTGATGTCACTAGTTACCACCACCACTTTTTCGCCCTCTTCCACAATTCTATCCAAGGGCAAAGAGCCGATAGGTTTCTCTAGAGACCGCAAAACCTCTGCCTCATTCAACAACTCTGTCGGCACTGGGTTTGGAGAAACGATGCCCGCCAAACGGGCTTCGGGAAGGGAAAATTGTGCTTTCCCCTTCCCATAATTTAATTGGAAATCCATATGTTACACCACCTTCAAACCCTTGCCACGCCCGACCGAACCGCTGCATCGTACACTGCTTTTGAAACCACCCCACTGATTCTGGAATCAAAGGCTTTTACAATAATATATTCTTCGGTCAGTTCTTCTTCTGATATCAGGCTGGCAATGGCCTTGGCTGCAGCAATTTTCATTTCCTCATTAATATCGCTGGCCTTAGCGTCCAAAGCTCCTCTGAATATCCCCGGAAAGGCAATTACGTTATTGATCTGATTGGCAAAATCCGACCTTCCGGTTCCTACGATTCGAGCCCCGGCTTCCTTTGCTAAATGAGGAAGTATTTCAGGGTCCGGATTAGCCATTGGCATCACAATAGGATCCTTTGCCATGGATTTCACCATCTCTTTGGTAACGATATCTTTAACAGAGACTCCAATGAACACATCTGCACCTACCAAAGCGTCTGCCAATGTCCCTTGAAGCTTTTCCTGATTGGTGTTTTGCGCAATCTCCTCATGAACCCAGTTGGGATAGTTATTACCGGCAGTCAATATTCCCTTGCTGTTGCAGGCAATAATGTGTTCTACTCCTACTGACTTTAACATCTTGATAATCGCCGATCCCGCAGCACCAGCCCCACTTAAAACCACCTTGACTTCAGGCCAATCCTTGCCAACCAGCTTCAATGCATTAATTAAAGCGGCGGTAACCACTACCGCTGTCCCATGTTGATCATCATGAAACACCGGTATATTCAACTCCTTTTTCAAGCGAGCTTCAATCTCAGCACACCTTGGAGAAGAAATATCCTCCAGGTTAATTCCACCAAATACCGGTTCAATCATCTTCACCGTTTGTACAATATCTTCAACCTCTTTTGATGCAACACAAATAGGAAAAGCGTCCACATTGGCAAAAGCTTTAAATAACACGGCTTTGCCTTCCATAACCGGAAGCCCTGCTTCCGGTCCGATATCTCCCAACCCAAGTACCGCTGTGCCATCGGTAACGATTGCCACCATATTGCCCTTGGCTGTATAGTCATATACTTTGTTAATGTCCTTGTTGATCTCACGACAGGGTTCCGCTACGCCCGGAGTATATGCCAAGGAAAGATCCTCCGTTGTATTTACCGGCACTTTAGATGCAACTTCTATTTTCCCCCGCCACTGCTCATGTAACAATAATGACTTTTGCTGTGTGTCCATCCTATTCTTTCCTTTCCATCGCTTCTATGAGTGGCAGTTTTTTACCGGACATGAAATTAACCATGGCGCCACCTGCTGTACTAACATAACTGATTTTTGAAGTATCAATGAACTTCTGTGCTGCTGCAACGGTGTCGCCCCCTCCAATTACTGAATAGGCCGGAGAGTCTGCAATGGCATTCCATATGGCTTTGGTTCCCTTGCAAAACAACTGGTTTTCATAAGCACCCGCCGGTCCATTCACAAAAATGGTGTTGGCTTCTCCCAAGATCTCCTCATATTCTTCAATGGTTCGAATCCCAATGTCCATAAACATATAATCTTTGGGCAAATCGTCAATGACAAGCTCTTTTCGCAACCCATCCTCTTCGTAAGCCAAGTCCTTTGGGAAATGAATTCGTGCTCCATACTCTTCCAGATACTTTTTCGCCTCTTTAATGAACACATCCAAATTCCGGTCTTTGATGAATTGCTCCTTGGTCTTACCAACAGAAATGCCCTTCGCCATCAGCATGATTTCCCCCGTAATGCCGCAGGTCAAAATTTTGTCTGCCACATCCGTTGCTAAAACTCGCTCCATCATTCCAAAAGCATCCGAAATTTTAGCCCCTCCCAACACAAAAATACAAGGTTTTTTCGGTTCTTTCAAAACTCTAGACAAGTAGGTCACTTCTTCCATTAGCAAGGGGCCTCCTGCGTAAGGCATCCGTTGTTGAAACGCAACCATGGAAGGAGAGTTTCGGTGGGCAGCCGCAAAAGCATCGTTAATGTAAAGGTCCCCTAATGGTGCAAGGTTTCGAATCAAATAACACTCTAGCATTTCTTCCGGTCGTTGTTTCACCGCCGTTTCAAAAGTGGACACCTCTTCTGTTAAATATCTTAGATTTCCAAGGAAAACCGCTTCACCGGGCTTTAAGCTTTTCACCTTCTCTTGGGCTGTTGGACCTGCCACATCATCAACATACTCGATATTAACACCTACATGCTCACTTAATTTTTCCGCATGTTCCTTCATGGAAATCAAGTTGTTGTAGTCCAGGGTATCTCCCTGATGAGCAATAATAGCCACCTTTGCTCCTCGCGCCAATAAACTCTTAATTGTTGGCACGCTTTTCTTAATCCGATTATCATTTACAATTTTTTTGGTCACCCCATCAATGGGGGAATTGACATCCACTCGTAATATCACGGTTTTGTCTTTGACCTCCACATCATCCATGTGGGTAATGTTCACCAAATTCTTTACTTCCATGATGGCAACCCCAAATATTTATTGGTTTCTGCAACCGCCTTTGCCCCGTCTGTCTGCATGGATAATGCTGCACGAATACCGTCAATAGTTTCCGGAATGGTAATGGATTCTTGGGGAATATGCAAGCCAAACATAATGTCCTTTCCGGATTTTACCACGGTGTCTTCCCAAATGCAAATTTCGTAAAGGTCTCCACGATCTCTTCCTAAATCCCTGGCATATCTGAAAATGGAAGCATTTCCAAGGAACCCATCCGCCAATTTCACCATTCGAATTCGGTCATGGGCTTTAAAAGCATCTATTGCCTCCTCAACAGAAAGGTCTCTCTTGGGAGTGGCTACCACGGTGATAAAATGGCCATGCGTAACAGGGGTATGAACCAATATTCCCGTAGCATCAATATGGGGCATAATCGTCATCAAATCCAATGCTTGGTGGCTGGGGGCTTTATCCACTTGCAAAGCATTGGTCAACCCACGGTGATAATCTCCCGGATCCGCAACTCTACGAACAATGGTGATAGCCACTTTTTCAAGGCCCACAAATTTATCCAAGCAGTCTACCGCACGTATCAATCCGGTTGTGTTGCAAGATGTTAACTTCAGATAATCTTTCCCCACGCCCTTCTCATAATTGGCATAGCCATGAAAGAAAACATCTGCAATTTTGTTGCTCTCTCCACCTTGGAATATGGCCGGCTTCTTGTATTTTTCATAAAGTTCTTTATTCTTGGCGCCAATCCCCGCACCGGTGGCGTCCAATACGATATCCACACTTGGCAACACTTCCTCCATTAAGCCGGATACCACAAAGTCGCTCTCTGTAAGTTTTGCTTTGCATTCCTCGTTGGGAGCATAGAGTTTATAAGGCATTCCTTTTTCTCTTAAGGCCATCACACTCAGGGTGGGTGCCGCATCTACTACACCCACCAATTCCATATCCTTTTGCAGGGCAACTCCATCTGCCAGTCTTTGCCCGATTACTCCATAACCAACCACTAATACCTTAACCATTTCTTCCTCCTTACCCTCTTACATTCTAATCAATAACCACATAAAACTATAGCCCATTTTGAATTTTTTCAATGGCTTTGTCCAAAATATCCAGTCCGGCATGAACCTGTTCATCCGTTATTACTAGCGGCATCAAGAACCGGATGTTGTTGTCTCGCACTCCAGCACCTAGAACCACCAACCCATTGCTGATGCATTCATTGATAATTTTCTTAGTCTCTTCTTTTGCCGGCTCTCTGGTCCCAGGATCTTTCACAAACTCGATGGCCATCATAGCCCCTCGACCCCGTACATCACCTACCAAGGAATATTTGTTTTTCATCTCGAGAAGTCTCGGCATGGTGATTTCTCCGATATGGTTTGCCTTGCTGCAAAAATCATCTCGCTCCATAATCTCCAAAACCTTTAATGCTGACGCCGTAGCCAGGGCATTTCCACAATAGGTTCCCCCTAATTCCCCCGGCTTCACAGATTCCATAATATCTTTCCTGGCCGTAACACACGCTACCGGAATGCCCCCCGCTACCGATTTGGCGCTGACAACGATATCCGGACGTACGCTCCAATACTGGCAAGCAAACATCTTGCCGGTTCTGGCATACCCAGTTTGAATCTCATCTGCAATCAACAAGATTCCATACTTATCACATAATCTTCTCAATTCCTGCAAAAATTCATCAGGAGGAATCACAAATCCGCCTTCCCCTAAAATTGGTTCTAGAATAATAGCAGCAACTTCATCCGGTGCTACATATTCCAGGAAGAAACTCTCTTCAAACATTTTTGCGCAATGCAGTCCGCAGGTTTCTCTTTCCAATCCATAAGGACACCGATAACAATACGGGAATGGAAAACGATGAATTCCGGAAGGCAACGGTCCAAACCCTGTTTTATAGGGATGGCATTTGCTGGTCAAGGCCATGGTCATATAGGACCTGCCATGAAAGGCCCCCGCAAAAGCGATGATTTGGTCTCTTCCCGTAAATCTTCGGGCCAACTTCACAGCATTCTCATCTGCTTCCGCTCCCGTGTTCACTAAAATTGTTTTCTTTTCTCCCTCGATAGGGATGATTTCATTTAGTTTTTCTGCTAGCTTAGGGTACTGTTCATAGTTAAATACATTAATGTTTGGAGCAAAATACTTTGCTGCTTGTTCTTGTACTGCGGATACTACCTCCGGATGAGAATGTCCTATGTTAAGAACGCCTATTCCCGCAACAAAATCCACAAAAACATTGCCATCTATGTCCTGAACCATAGCTCCTTCCGCATGATCTACGAATACCGGAGCCAACATTCCCACTGCATCGGTAACATGATCTTTACGAAGCTGCAGCAGTTCTGTTGATTTTGGTCCAGGTACAGAAGAAGTGACAATTTTAGGCAAACTCGTTCTCAATGACATGATACGGCCCTCCTTACATGTTAAATATAGCTTTATGCCAATACAAAATAACTTACTATAGTATCATGCAAAGAATATGCCATCATACCTTTATGCGAATTGCACATTCTCCTAATAGGTATTCATTGAAATTTCAACATTTTGTTTCCTAAAATTATTACACAAAAAGGGCTTCTTCATCGAAGGTATTCAAATATGACTACCTCCTTTGAAGAAGCCGCTTCTTTCTCTGCTTCATTCTATACCGCATCATTCTTTGTTCGTTATAATAGACTATGACTTTCTAATTACTCTTTTTTCATGATGTACTCCGGTACATATTTTCTTAATTTCCTGGACGCAGTAGACTGGCTGATGCCAAGGGTTTTCCCCACAGATACGCTATCCGGGTTTTTGGCATACACACTGGAAAATACCTGTTTTTCGTATTCCTCCATGATTTGCTCCAATGTTCCTTCCATATCGACACTACTCTTTGCCTCTTCCAATTCCATGTCCCCCGGCAAGTCTTCCAACCGAATCAAGTCATTCTTGCATATCACCACAAGTCGTTCCACCAAATTTTCCACCTGCCGAATATTTCCCGGCCACTGTTGTTTTTCCAGCACACTAAACACATTGGATTCCATTTGAACATTCCGGTCATATTTTTTATTAAACTTCTCCAAAAAATAGACAATTAGGGGCACAATATCATCCGGGCGATTTCTTAGCGGTGGAATATCAATGGGAATCACATTCAAACGATAAAACAAATCTTCTCGAAAGGTCTTATTCCGAATATCTTTTTTTAAATCCCGATTGGTGGCTGTAATCAATCGGAAATCAACTTCAATTTTTTTCAGGCCACCAATACGGGTGATGAACTTCTCTTGAATCACCTGCAAAAGCTTGATTTGCATGTTAACGGGTAACTCCCCAATTTCATCCAAAAATAGAGTGCCTTTATTCGCCAACTCTATTTTTCCATACTTGCCGCGCGTATCCGCTCCTGTAAAAGCCCCCTTTTCGTAGCCAAACAACTCCGATTCAATAAGGTTGGACGGGATGGTGCCACAGTTGATTTCTATAAAAGGACCTTCGGCACGTTTGCTGGATTGATGGATCTTTCTAGCCACCACACTTTTGCCAACCCCCGTTTCTCCGGTTATCAGCACATTGGCACTCGTATCTGCAACCTGGTACACGAGTTCTTTCAAATCCACCATCATTTTACTCTTAATGACGAGCTCCGAATCATCCATACTCTTCTTTCGAAGATAGTCCAACTCGTCGTTGTAATGATTCAAAAGCTCAGTTAGCTTTTCATATTTTTCACTTAAGGTCTCCATGTTGGCGATATCAATGCTATTAAAACTAATGACATATTGTATGTTTTTCCCCTCGTCAAAAATGGGAACTCCCGTAGTCAAAATTGTATGCCCCAGTTTATTTTTCTGCACAATTGTGGCTTTTTTTTGTTCTTTCAGGACCACCGCAGTGACGGAAGGTCGAAAGATGCCTTCCTCTTCCAGGTCATAAATCGACTTGCCCACCACTTCTTTTCTGGACACTCCGTAATGGTCTTCATAAGAATCGCTTACCCTTAATACTACCCCTTTTCCGTCTGTTAAGGTAACATCATTCTCGTTGTCCATTACCCGGAACAAAATGTCCATCTCTCTTTCGCTAAAGCCTCTTTGCTCCATTTTTTTCTCTTTCATTTTTCGATATCACCTTCTTCCAATCTACTGAATACCATATTTGTGCAGTTTCCTCACAACGCTGGATTGACCAATTTTTAATTCCCGCGCCATTTGATTGGTGGATAGTCCCCCCTCTCTCATTTCCTTAAGAATGCTCCGTTCAAACATTTCCATTCGTTGCTTGAGAGGAAGACGATTTTCCTGAATTTTATCCTGGGCTTCTGAAAATACATTAAGAAAATGTTGCTCATCAATTATTGGATTATTCCCAATGATAACCAGCCTTTCTACAATATTTTGTAACTCCCGAATATTCCCGGGCCAATCGTATTCCATCATCATTTCCATGCATTTTTCAGACAGCTTTTTTCCCTTGTCATAAATTTTGTTGTTACTTTCCAGAAATTGGTGAAGAAGAAATGGGATGTCCTCTTTCCTTTCTCGAAGCGGTGGAATATGAATTGGCAAAACATTAATACGGTAAAAAAGATCCTCTCGAAACTTATTGTCTAAGATACTGCGCCGTAAATCCTTGTTCGTGGCTGCAATAAGGCGAAAATCAACCGACTGATAATTGATGCCTCCTACCGGCATCATCCGCTTTTCCTGTACCAACTGAAGAAGTTTTTTTTGCGTTTGAAGAGAGATCTCTCCAATCTCATCTAAAAATAATGTTCCTCCATTGGCCATTTCAACTTTCCCTCGCTGGCCCTTGGACAAAGCACCTGTAAACGCACCGGGAGCGTATCCAAATAATTCTACTTCAACCAACTCTTCCGGAACCGCACTGCAATTGATTTCAATAAAAGGTTTGCTGCTTCGGCTACTTTGCTTATGTATTAAATTGGCAACCAGATTTTTCCCTACGCCCGTTTCCCCGGTTATCATAATATTGGCATCAGACCCTGCCGCTTCCGGAATCGAACCATAAATTTTTCGCATCGTCGGATTGCTGGTTTGTACTCCAAAAAACTCTGCATCTCCCGTATCGGACTCAAAGATATCGAAAGGATGTGGATTGACCAGTTCATTTAGCCGCAGATATTTCTGATTGAAGTTCGACATCTCCGCAATATCAATCGCCGGAAAACTGACAACATATTCCACTTCACCCTCTTCATCAAAAACAGGCACCCCTGTAGTAAGAATGTCTTCCCCAAAACCAGTTCGTTGAAGTAGCGTCACTTTCTTCTTATGAAGAAGCACTTGCCTTGTAACGGAAGGATAAAAGACTCCTTCTCCTTCCAATTCTTCAACCGTTTTTCCTAATACATCTTCTTCTTTTACCTTGTAATTTTTCATATAGTTGTTGTTGATGCGAACGGCAACCCCATTTCGGTCCGCAGCAAAAACATCGATGTCCTCTGCCATAATTTCAAAAAAACAATTTAGCCGGATGTCCACCATTTTGGAATGATTCTCATTTTTTTTAAATTCAGTCATCATTTTCATCCTCTTATTTTGCCAATTTTCATCATCATACCAACTTTGCCTCATCAATTCAAGAAATTTGCTCACACGGATTTTCGCACCATTTCTTTTCAATAAAAAACCGGAAGGGATATCTTACCCGTCCGGTTTAATTAAGTTGCAATATTAGATCATTGAATCAGTGCTAAAGAAAACCAGGGTACATAGGTTACCAAAAGCAATACAATGCACAGCACCGCTGAAAACATAAAAGCATACCGGAACAAGTTTTCTACAGGAACCTTTGAAATGGCTGATGCCACAAACAAGGTGGATCCATAAGGCGGAGTCACAAAACCAATGCCCAAGTTTAAAACCAGCATTACCCCAAATTGAACCGGGTCCATTCCAAACTCCGTAACAAGCGGAAGAAAGATGGGCCCCAAGATGATGATGGCCGGAATGATATCAATCAACATCCCAACCACTAGCAAGACAATGTTTAATAATATCAAAACAACAATTTTATTGTCCGTTACGCTAAGAATGAATTCGCTGATTTGATTTGGGATTCTTTCTAGACTAAGAAATTTTGCCATGGAGGCGGAAAAAGCGATAATAAAACTGGTAATTCCGTTGATGATTGCCGCTGTATAGAGTGCTTTCAGAAGCTTTTTAAATGTAAGTTCCCTATATATAAACATTCCTACAATAATGGAGTACACCACAGCAACTACTGCCGATTCTGTAGGCGTAAATACGCCGGAATAAATTCCTCCTAAAATGATTACCGGAGCCAACAAAGCCCAGATCCCACGCCTGAGGCAATGGAAAATATTCTTTAAATTAGGACGCGTATCGCTGCCTCCGTAACCGTGTTTTTTCGATATGATAAAGCAAGCTGTCATCAATACCACCGCCATCATCAACCCTGGAATGATCCCCGCTATGAACAACGCACCAATGCTGGTATTGGTGGCTACTCCATATATAACAAAAGGTATGCTGGGCGGAATAATAATTCCAATTGCCCCCGCTGAAGCCACTAAGGTGGCGCTGAAGGACCTTCCATATTTCTTTTCGGTCATGGAGGGAATTAACAAAGAACCAACCGCAGAAGTGGTTGCATTCCCAGACCCGGTAATGGCTCCGAAAAAAGTACTGGTCATTACAGTAACCAATCCCAACCCACCTGTTAAAAACCCGATAATAGAATCGGCAACATCTACAAGCCTACGGGCAATTCCACCCTCTGCCATAATCACTCCGGCTAAAATGAAAAAAGGAATGGCCAGTAGCACAAAAGAATTGAGGCCTGTAAAGCAGTTTTGGGCCACAATTGAAATCGGCATGCTGGAGAAAAAGGCATAAGTTACAATTGTTGACAAGCCAATGGCATATCCTACTGGAATTCCCAAGAAAATAAGAAGCACCATGCCGCCAAAAAGTACTAATATACTCATATCACTTCCTCCCATTCATCTCTTTTTACACCGGTGATTGCCTGAATGGAATATAGTGCAATCTCTGCAACAAGACGAATGCACACCACCAAAGCGCTGAAGGGAATGCTCATGTAGGCAATCCACATTGGAATGCCAGTTGATGCTCCATAGACTCCTGTCCCCATTTGATTAAAAACGATTTGGCTTCCATAGTATAAAACAAAAAGACTGGTAAGAAACCAAAAGATATCAACAATGATATAGTTGATTTTTTCCCGTCTCCATTTTCCTTTTTTCCCAAAAGAATCCGGTAGCAGTTTAACCTGGATATGCTCTTTCGTATGTATTCCTGCGCTAACACCCAACCAAGATACCCACACAAAAATAAATTTCCCCAACTCTTCGGACCAATACAGGGCGGCGCCCATTACATACCTCGTAAATACCTGGGCAAAAATGACAACCACCATAACCATCATCATTACAATCATTGTCCATTTCTCAAACCCGTTATAAATTCTAAAAAATCCTTTTACTGCGGACATATCGCCCTCCTTTTGAAGTCTTTCAACAAGATCTTCTTGCCCACTTACGGGGAGAGTTTGTCCTGCTGTTTGAGCAACAAACTCTCCCTTCAACTTACTTGATTCTATTATTGGGTTACTTCATCACTATGATTTTTGAAAGGTTTTTTAAAGCCCGATCATCTCATAAAGTGCCGGGTTAATTCTGGAACGATATTCTTCCAGCACCACACGACTTGCCTGTACAAAAGTGTCTCTCTCGGCATCCGATAGTACATATTCAACACAGCCGGCTTCATCCATAACATCGGTTGCATATTGTTCCGCTTCTTCAACAATCATTCTTTCCTGAACGGTGTATGCTTCATGACTGGCTTCCAATACCAATTGCTGTAAATCTTCCGGAAGACTGTTCATAAAATCAGTATTGATGATACTTACCATCAATAATGCCTGATGATTTGTCAGCGTATATTCTTTTGCCACCTCATAGAACTTGCCACTTCTCATATAGAGCGGAGAGGTGTCAACGCCATCGATGGCTCCTTGTTGAAGGGCCGTGTAAATTTCACTGAATCCCATGGGGATGGCGGTACCATTCCATGATTTATAAAGGGACATGTTCATTTGATTTTCTTGGCATCGGATCTTTAATCCAGCAAGGTCATTCACACTGGTGATGGCTTTCTTGTTATTAAGCAAGGCTTTAAAAGATCCATCGGCAAAATCCAAAGCACGGATATTGGAATTCTCAACCAGTCTTTCCTTCAAGAAATCACCAACTTCTCCATCCAGGAATCCATACATTTCTTGTCTATCCATGAATACATAGGGGAGCTCTGTGATATACCAATCCGGCGCATAAGTAGAAAGGTACGCACTGGATATAATGCCCATTTCTAAGTTTCCAAGATGGACTGATTCTGCAATTTCACGTTCATCGCCCATTGCGCTATCATTAAAGTACTCGACTTTAACCCGGCCATCCGAACCATCTTCCATCAATTGCTTAAATATTAAAGTGGCTTCGGAACAAGGTGTATCAATAGTTTCGTCTGAAGCAATTCGAATGAGATATGTTTCTTCGCCTTCTCCCGCAGGCTCAGAACCACCACATGCGGTTACCCCCATTACTAGCATAAGACATAATAATACAACTAAAAATTTCTTCATTTCTTTCTCCTCTCTTTGATTCGATAACACTTTTAAAACCCGGCACTTAGACAAGTAGCTCCGCTTATCAGAAATCCCCAAAACGCCTTCCAGAGACATTGGTTAGCTAATCCCATATTGACACTTCATGCCGTTACCACAATATTCTGCAATATCCATGCCAGTCTTTTTTTGTTATAAAAATAACTTATTCTTACCCCTTTGCGTAAACAGCAAAATTGGGTTGAGTTTATATATAGTAACCGCAAATTTGTTGAATTTTTGAGGCTATTTTTTCATCTGCTTCCCCTTGGGTCGAACCTTGGGTGAGTTAACCGAATGATTTTCTCGCAACTCTTGTTATGTATGCACAATTGCATACATTGTTATCTAAAATTGGATACTCCCGCGAAAAGCAGTCACCTGTTTGGCTCTCTTTTGGTGCTGTACTGCTGACCTTTCTGCCCAGTTTCTTGGTATATTTGTTTAGAGGCCAATTCATTTTACCATAAACCACAAAAATTACCTTATTATGACCCCCTCCTTCGAAATTGGCATCATTCTTGCGAATTTTATCAATTAAACTATCATCTAAGACTCTAATGGAGGGATTGCCCTATGAATGAGGAGATAAAAAAGATTACCATTATCGGAGCCGGCACCCAAGGCTCCATGTTGGCATTTCGCGCAGTAGCTTATCAAAACAAGGTTCAAGTTTATGATATTTCTGAAGAAGCAACTCGTTCCGTTCCGGCCAAGATTGAAAAGTGGCTAAACGAATGGGTCCGACAAGGAAAAATTGATGAAGAAATGCGTCGCAATGCTTTGGAGAATTTATCAACAACCTCGAATCTGCAGGAGGCTTTGGAAGATTCAGATTTGGTGATTGAAAATGTGCCGGAAGTGTTATTATTAAAGCAAAAGGTTTGGGAAGAAGTGGACCACTATGCCCCAGAAAAAACACTATTAACAACCAACAGTTCTTCCTTGAAGTCTTCAGATATTGGTAAAAACGTTTCAAGAAAGTCAAAAACTTTTAATGTAAATTTCATGACTCCTACAGAGGATGATCTGGTCGAGGTGATGTGGAATGGCTTTACCTCTGATGAAACAAAGCATCTTGCCTTAGACTATTTAACCGGCTTGAAACATGTACCCATTGTCACAAATATGGAGATAAAGGGATTCTCTCTCAATCGAGTGTGGCGAGCAATTAAAAAGGAATGTTTAAAGCTATGGGCGAATGGCTATATTAGCCCGGAAGACTTCGACAGAGCCTGGATTTTGGAATGGGGCACACCTTATGGACCTTTTGCACTGATGGACAAGGTGGGGCTAGACATTGTCAGGCAAATCGAAATGACCTATTATGATGAAAGTCAGGATCCCAATGATCTTCCTCCCATTGCACTGGATGAAATGATTAAAGAAGGTCGTCTGGGGGAAAAAACTCAAAAAGGTTTCTACAACTATCCAAATCCCGCATACCAGCAAGAGGGTTGGTTAAAAGGTGAAAACAAAAAAGAATAAAAACCCCAAAAAATCCGCTACAAATAATTTGAGTGTATGAGGTGAAACATGAAAAAACAACCACAAGATTTTAAAAAAGTTACCATTATTGGAGGAGGTTTTATAGGGTATAGCTGGGCCATTGTATTTGCCCGCAAAGGGATTCCGGTGGTTGTATATAACCGGAAATCAGCAACCTTCGACACCATTGTGCCGCGAATTTCGGAGGGATTAACTTTTCTTAAGCAAGAGGGAGTCATTAATGAAGATGTGGTAAATAGAGCTTTGAATATCGTCACGGTGACAGATAATCTGGAAGAGGCCGTAAAAAATACCGATTATGTTCAGGAATGTCTATGGGAAGATTTGGAATTAAAGCGAGAGATGTTTGTAAAACTTACTGATCTTTTGCCTGATGATGTAGCCATTGGCTCAAGTTGTTCTGGTCTTCGAATCACAGATATTGCAAGTCGTGTAACAAATGCTCCTGAAAGATGCATGGTGGCCCATCCAACCAACCCTCCTCATCTCATTCCTTTTATGGAAATCTCCGGAGACAACGCTTCCCAGGAGATGAAGGATTCCGTTTTTGCTTTTATGGAATTTATCGGCCAAAAACCAATTCAGTGCAAAGAAGTATATGGATATGTTTTAAATCGTATTCAATTATCCCTTATCCAAGAATCTCTCTATTTGGTCCAACAGGGAATTTGTAATGTAGAGGCAGTAGAAAGAGCTCTTACAGACGGGTTGGGTCTACGTTGGGCTTTTACGGGCCCTTATGGCGTAGAAGAACTAAACTCAGCAAACCTGGAAGAAGGCCTATCAAAATATAAAGATTATATGATTGAATTCTTCACCAATCAACAGAAAAAGGTAACTGATTATGACGAAGAATTTATCAAAAATGTGGTGAAGGAATTCCAGCCCATTATGAAAGGGAAAAGCCACGAGGAATACTTGTTATGGCGGGACAAAATGGTAACCAGAGCCCGTCTATTGAAGGAAGAAGAGTAAAAAGCAGAAGGGATGATCTCTTGTAGAATCATCCCTTCTGTTCTTTATTGTCCAAATAGGTATAGTGCTGATCGAAGGTGATGACCACGTTATAGCTGGGATTTTCCTTCTTTAATTCTTCTTCCACCTGGTTTCGGATTTCTTCTTCCTTCAGAGGGCACTCCGTCCCCAGAACACAGTCAAAAATCACATTGGTGTGGGTTTCTCCCGGCACCACTCTCAAATCGTGTATTTCCGATACGCCCTCTAACTGGGCGATGGTACCTTCCAACACGCCGTTTAAGTGTTCCACCAACGGATCTCCCACCTTGATGGGGTCCATATGAACCACGGCGTGAATCTTCAGCTCTTCCTTTAAGGCCGACTCAATGTTGTCCACCATATCATGGCTCTTCATGATGTCATCCTCTGCGTCCACCTCTACATGAATGGAACAAAATATTCTGCCTGGGCCATAGTTGTGAACCATCAAATCGTGAATCCCTTTCACCCCGGAAAAACTTCGAGTAATTCCAACAATGTCCTGTACCATTTTCGGATCCGGCGCCTCTCCCAGCAACGGACTGGAGCTGTCGCGAATCAAAAGAATGCCGGACCATATAATGAACAAGGCCACCAAGGCTCCCACATACCCGTCGATAATCCAAGGAGTAAACATAGCCACCAAAACACTGCCCAATACTGCCGAGGTGGATATCACATCGTTTCTGGAGTCGGTGGCGGTAGCCAGCAGTGCCAGACTATCAATGCGTCTTCCTGCCGCCCGGTTGAATCCCGCTTGCCACAGTTTTACCCCGATTGCTATCACCAAGATAATTACCGTTATCCAATCCGTGTTCAGGGCAGTGGGATGTATGATTTTGTCCACCGATGATTTCAGCAGTCCGATGCCTACCAGAATAATCAGTCCGGAAATAACCAGGCTAGTCAAGTACTCAATGCGGGCATGACCATAGGGATGAGCCTTGTCCTCCGGCATGGCCGCCAGCCGAAATCCCACCAAAGTAATCACCGACGAAGAAGCATCCGCCAAGTTGTTGATGCCGTCGGCAATGATGGCAATGCTCCCCGCCAATAGTCCCACGATTACTTTTGCCCCACACAAAAATAGGTTGCTGAGAATGCCTACCACTCCCGCCACTTTTCCGTAACCGTCCCGTACCCTTCGGTCCCGCACCTCTTCCCACCTGGGTATGAAGGCTTTAAAAAGAGGATTATAGAATGTGTCTTTCATCAACAAGCTCTCCTCCTTCATCTATCTGGGTGTTTTCTCGTTGTTCCCCCAAGGCCTTCTTTAACTCCCGCACCAATTCATTGGAGCAGGAAGTGGATTTGGGGCCACAGGTAACACCTTCCAACTTTTCTGCGATTTGATTCACCGTCCAGCCGTCGATTAAAGCAGCAATGGTTTTTAGTCCCCCATTGCAACCTCCATGATATCGAATATTGGTGACCCGGTCTCCTTCCAAGTCAAATTCCAATTCCGTGGGACAAACTCCTCTGGGATACACATCGTAATGCATGTTCTCTCCTTTATGGATGGGAAAAACACCCGGCCAATCTCTCGTTGTACGGGTGCTTTCTTTTGTCTTATTCCGTTCTAGTAATAAGCTTCTTTGTTTTTACTTTCCTTTTTGGCCACAATCATGTAAAGCAATGTGGGAATCGCCAATAAGAAAGAAAAAATGCCCAGGGCCACAATCCCCCCATTTTTCCTGCTTTTTGGCAACACATCATCAATACGATCTTTCACAATCATAAGGCAACTTCCTTTCTCCAATGGCCTCCAATACCTATATGATGCTATTATACCACCCAAATCTTTTTGTCAAATAGGATTTGTCGATTTGTAAGGAAATTGTAATACGCGCTTTATTCCGTAATTTTTCGCCCCAAGCTTTGTTCCAATAGCCGGAGCGCCCCTTCTCTGTACTTCAACGCCAATACACCCAAAGAAGCCATGATATAGTGCTGATCTATCAGGATTTCCGCATGGCCTCCCGGATACAACATCATGCCGTTTTCGTTGCGGCGTGTCACTTCTTTCAGGATGGCCTCTCTATGGGGAAGATGGGTCAATGCCCCCCCTGTTCCCACGATGTATTTTATCTGCGTCAAGTCTTTGCCTTGGGCCAGGGTGCTTCGGCCGGAAGGACCGTACACGTAGCGAATACGGCCCGCATGGCGCTCCACCGCTCGAATCACCGCTTCCAGCGTGAGCCGTTCTACCAGTTTGATTTCTCCCTCTGTTTTGGGGATGGCACGGTATCCATCCAAAACTTGATCCAAGTCCAGACCAACCTTTGCCATGTCCTGTCTTAACTTGGCTTCTCCTATAGATTCGATTACTTTGTATCGATTTACATAAACCCCCAGGTCTCCCTCTACCGTTCGTTTGGCTTTGGGTTCCGGACTAATGAGAATTCGAGAAATCTCGTCGGAATCTTCCGTGACAGAATGTACATCGGTGGTGGCCCCTCCTACATCCAATACCATTACATTACCCAGCACCTCATACAAAAGCTTGGTGCATTCCATCACCGCTCCCGGTGTGGGGACAATGGGCCCATTCACCAATTCCCGAACTTGCTCCATTCCCGGCGCATGAACGATATGCTCCTCAAAGGCCGCCTGAATCACCTTTCGACAAGGCTCTACATTCAACTGGTCAATCTTGGGATACACATTATCCACTAGATACAGTTGACGGTCTTCGAATATCAGCTTCATCTCCTCCTGGTTTTCGATGTTGCCCCCATAAATCACCGGCGTCTTTTCCGGCAAAGTAGCCAACATTTCTCCATTGTAAATGGCCGTATCCCGTTCTCCGTAATCTACACCGCCAGCCAAAAGAATCAGGTTGGGCTCAATGTCTTGAATTTTTTTCAAGTCCGTACGCCTCAACCTACCTGCAGTTATGTAGTGAAGAATGGCCCCGGCTCCCAAAGCAGCTTCCTTGGCGGCACGGGCGGTCATATCATAAACCAGCCCGTGTACCGTCATTTTCAATCCGCCGGCCGCGGATGAAGTGGCCAGCATTTCTTCGTACTCCAAAGAGTCCAACTGCTTTTGCTGAATCAAATCCTCCATGGCTTGTTTTAAGCCAATTCGAACATCTCCCTCCAACACAGTGGTAGGAGCTTGCCCCTGTCCGAAAAACAAGGGATGCTCCGTATGAATATCCGTAAAGGCATTCACCACCGTAGTGGTAGAACCTATTTCTGCTACCAGTACATCTACCTTCATTCTGCCTTCGCCCTTCGTCTCTGCCGCTCTTCCACGATGAATGAGGCCACGTCAATGCCGTGAGAACCTCGCCCGAATCCCGCATCAATACCGGTTTTTGCTGCTTCTTCCGAAATAACCTGGGTGCCTCCGGCACAGATAATCACTTGGTCCCGGATGCCCTTCTCGACGGCCAATTCATGAATACGCTTCATATTCTTGTAGTGAATGTTGTCGTGAGAGATGATGGTAGAGGCCAGAATGACTTCTGCATTCAACTCCACCGCTGCATCCACCAGCTTTTCCACCGGAACCGAAGTGCCAAGATACTCCACTTCAATACCGAACTTTTCAATACCTCCGTGCTTGATGTCGATGATTTCACGAAGGCCCACGGAATGCTCATCTTCACCTACCGTACCTGCTACAATTTTCAAAGGATAGTCTTCAATGTCTTTTCTGATTTCGTCATCGCTGAGCACCTTGGGTGGCTCCGGAATAGTCAGTTGAGAAACATCGATATCAAAAGGAACCTTCCCTTTTAACTCGATTCGAGTGCCCTCTACTTCCTGCATCACTTCCCGGCTAATGACTTCCGGTTCTTCCAGCCCCATTTTCTTGGCAATTTCAATGGCCACCACTTCCGCCACTCTCTTGTTCAATGGTAGGAACAAGGTCCAAAGCACGGTACCGTCTGCCAGCCATTCCATCTCCGGCTTCACCAAATCTGAGTTTCGGTACTTTTTGTTTTCTTCCATTCGTACATTCACATTATCCTCGGGATCTAGTTCGTCGATGTACACGATTTTACTACGATCTTCCAAGGTGCAGCCCCCAATTAAAGCGCTGGGGTTTTCCGGATCTGCGCCATACTGCTCCACATTGTTATACCCGAAGTGGGCAGTTACCGGCGCCATATAATCCTCATCCCGTTGGTAGATGTAGCCGTATCCCACACCGCCCTCGATCTTACGGGCGATGCCATCCCCGTTCCGGGCAGGGTACATGGCAGAATCCACAAAGAACCCTTCCTGAACCGCCTGGAAATATCCTCCTGCTTCCAGAATTTCTTCCATGAAGAGGCAGGCTCTTTCTTTAATTTCCCGGGCATTTTCCCGTAGCGGTCCTTCCTCCTTCAGCTCAATCATTTCCATCAATCCGTCCAGTCCGATGAGGGTCTGCTTTGCCGTGTCGCAGGCTTCAATGTTGTAGATATGCCAGGGCACATTTCGCCCTTCGTCGGGGGTAATGGTGGACTGAATATCCGCACTGGTCAACTTGCTGATGAGCATATTCAATACATGGGTCACCGTAGCTTCCCGGGCAGAAGAGTCAATGTACTTGGTGTTCATCTGGGCCCTCATTTTGTATCGGTTGCAAAAGTCCCGCAAAGCCACCGCATAAGGTAAGTCCATAAACACACAGGGGGCCGGTGTAGCCGTTGGAGGTACCGTGGACAAACAAATATTCTCTGGTTTAATTCCCACCATCTCGGAGAACATGGCATTAATAGCATGCTGAACAATCAGCTCCGGCATCACCTTCCAGGCTTCCCGGGCGGTGGCATTGGCATTGTGGGCTCCATCGATTTGAGCAATCTCAGCCCAGGCTAGCACCTTCTTTGATTCGCAAGCATCTACAAAGCTTCGAACACAATTGATGTTCCGATAAAGCACATTATATTGGGGGTCCTGATGAGCGCCGTTGATGCCTTCTTCCGCAAACATTACCGCCACGTCCGGCCCCGCAACTCCCGAAACATAAGAATGATAGTTGATGGGTCTTCCCACTTCATCTTCAATCAGATCCAACGCTTTTCGCTGAGCCCGTACTTGCTTTCGGGTAATGGGTACTCCACCGATTCCCTGAGGGGTTCCCTCCATCAGTCCGTCCATATGGGACTGCCCGGCAGTTCGAATGACCATAATGTGATCCGCACCATGCCAAGCTGCCATTCTCATTCTTCGAATGTCATCCTCAAACCGGCCGGAAGCAATTTCCGTGGTAATCACCGGCATGCTTTGAGGGTCGATGTTGCCGAAATATTTGGCGGGAGGAAGAGGCACACTGTTCTTCAACGGTTTGCTAGAGTCCAAATAGGTAAATGGCCCCATTTGCTGCCTTGAAACATGCTCTCTCCAAGTCCATCCCTTTCGACGGGGAGTATACTGATCTAAATCTTTCAGGATGTTTTCAACATCCAGCTTTTCATTGTGTTTTAATTCCTGTTTCATATCTGTCATTTTCTTGTCCCCCCCTATTTCTCAAAGAGGGCGACCACGTCGTCCCAATGCTTGCCTTGGGCCAACAGGATTCCCGCTTCTTGCACGGTGATTCCCCTAGCCTGGGCCAACTTATATACCACATGTCCCGCACCTTTTCCCATAAGGCCCCGGTCCATACAACCTTCTACAATGGGCTTGGTATCAATGGAAGAAATCCCCATGCGAAGCAACACCGCCCGCTCAATGGAGGGCGTGGTATTTTTTCGCCCTAGCTCCAGCAGAGGTTCCACCACTTGCTGGGTGAGAGACCAAAATCGTTCATATAGTTCTTCGTCGGTGAGGTTGGCGATATGCATCCGTCTCACTTCAAAATCATCTTCACGTTTCATAAACTACCATCTCCTATCGTTGTTCTTGTTCTAAGTTACAGCGATTTGATTGCGTTTTTTACATAATCCGGGTTGGTGCGTGTTTCTTCCGCTAGAAACTGAATATCTTCCTCTGTTGGAACAGTCACTTCATAAGTGGCCATGGCCTGTTTGATTAAGGATTTCCTCATACGGTCCAGGTCCACTTCCTTGGCCTTAATCAGCGAAGGGTGCTTGGGAAGAATGATATTGGTGCCGGGAATCTCTTCTTCCGGATTCCCGAAGAAAATCCGGATGCCATTGTCTCTGGCAAAAGAAAGCTGGGGTTGCAAGTGTTTTCCCGCCCCCGTGTACTCCGTTTCCTGCACAATAATGGTGGCTTCTTCCGGGTATTCCTGCGCCAAAGCAAAGGCGGCCGCCAATGCCGTATTTCCAGCAGGACCCTTTTCCAAACCTTCCAAGGTAGCCAAACACTCGGTAATATAAAAAACATCTCCTTGTGTTATGGTAACATATCTGTCCATGTAGCGCAAAGGCCGGGCAGCGGACCGGGGCACATCGGAACGGTCGGGCCAACTGGAAAATGGCACTCCGAAGCCGGTATGGCCTGTGGTAAAACTTTTTCGGTTAAAGGCTTCATCGGATGCCATATGAAGACCGGAAAGATCTACAGAAGCTCCGATAATTTCGCACTTGGCGCCAGCTTTTAAAAGCCCCCGGGCGGTTCCGGTCAGATTTCCTCCCCCGGCGTTGGTGCATACCACCACATCGGGATCCTTGCCATACTTCTCCCGGAACTGCATGGAAATCTCATAACCCAATGTCTCCACTCCGGCGATACCGAAAGGTGTATAAAGGGAGGCGTTAAAATATCCCGTTTCCTCTAAGAGCAGCAGGAATTTATAGAAGAGCTCCGGGCCAACGGAAAGCTGAACCACTTCGGCGCCTAGGGATTCGCACTTCCTGGCCTTCTCGATGATCTCCGGTTGGCCTTTTCCTTTGCTGTCATAACATTCCTGCACCACAATGCATTTCAAACCGTGAATGGCAGCCTGGGAAGCAACGGCAGCGCCGTAGTTTCCAGAGGTAGCGGTCAGCACCCCTTTAAATCCCAGCCGTTTGGCATGATACACGGAGTTGGCAGCTCTTCGGGCTTTGAAGCTTCCCGACGGATTGCAGGCCTCGTCTTTGATAAAGATTCTGGCACCCATTCCCTTTAGGGCACAAGTTCTGGCCAGAGCGGTCAAATTCTTTAGCTCCAAAATGGGTGTGTTCCCCACATTAACCCCGTATTGAATTTGTTGCATCTCTTCCAGGGAGTAGCCCGTCTCCCTCATCATACGCTCATAATCAAAGGACAGAGAGCCGGACTCAAATTTACTGTAATCGATGCCTACAGACTTAAGCATGATTTCTTGCTTTCTTGCCATGACGGAGGCATAATCCATTGCTTTATTGGTCATTTTTTTCACCTCCAAATACCATCTCCCGCACTTGCTGATCGATTTCCAGTAGTTCCGGTATGAAGTTGCCAAAGGCATGGTCATACGCCGGGTTCACCTCAATCAAGGTACCCCGTTCCTTTCGCCCGGTAACGGTAGTAATGGTTACTTCCTCTCCCAACTGAGCGTCTTGCTCCAAAAACCCTTTGGTCCACAGCTCCAATGGCACCTTCTTGGTGTCGTCAGGCACCTGAGGTGCCCGCTCCTGGGGTGTCAATATGATTTTGTGGATTCGAACCCACGAATCTTTTGCAATCATGCTACATCTTCCTTTCTTCTTCCGCTCCTAGGCCCAAGTGCCCACTTCCTATTTTACAATTTTGGCTTCTTCACAAATCAGGTCTCTCATGTCCCCCATTATGGCTCTGGGCACCGGAAGGTCAATCATGGTGTGAAGACCAGGTCTGGCATTGATGATGTGTGGAATCATGTTGACACACATGGCGATGGTTCCAATGCCTCCCGGGATTTCCGGGCTGTTCACCATATTTACATTGGGGGTTCCTTTAATGATAACATAGTCCCCTGTCTGGATGCCCACCTGTTCCGGTTCAATCTGCTGGGGGTGATCCATCTCGATTTTCATTTCTCCATCCACATATCCATATCCTTTCATGGCGCAACCTGCCACATTGCCGGCTTTGGCAAATCCATGAAGGGATTTTCGGTCCACCTCGGTCATAATGGGGTTCATGGCGGTTTCCACCTTGTCCACCTTCCAGCCGATGGCGTCCGCAATCATGTGAATGGATTCGTGGAACCCCACATGACCGGACAGATGGCCGGTACGAACTCCCTCTTCAAATTCTTCTTTGGTGATGCCAATTCCCTGTTCTGTCATAACGGCAGGACCAAAAGGTGATAAGCTATTAACTCTTCGGGCAGTTATGCTTTCCACTTCTTCGCAACAACCGGTCCAGAGCACTACCAAGAGGTCCATAATAAGGCCGGGGTTGATGCCGGTTCCCAGAATGGAGACTCCGTTTTCCTTGGCGATTCGATCCAACTCTTTGGATTCTTCCGGAGACTGGGCCTGAGGATATGCCATTTCTTCGGCAGAGGAAACCACATTGATGCCCTGCTCCAGCACGAATTTTAATCGATCAAAGGCCGTTTTGGTAAAAGAATCGGTGCAAGTCAGGACCACATCGGCCGCACCGGGTTTGATTACATCCTCAGGCGTGCCAATGATAACATCCGGCCGATCTCCTCGGGGTGTTTGGATGTAGTCGTACATGGATTTTCCTACCTTGGCTCCACGGCCCACGGCACCCACAATATCTACTCCCTTTTTCTTTAAAAGCATGTCTGCCATGCCGCTTCCCATGGCACCCAATCCCCAAATAATGACCTTTACATTTTCCATTTCAACTTTCTCCTTTTTCATAATATATAATGGGTTGTTTTTGACGGTTCGTTCTACCCATATATAATTGCAAAGAGTATGCCAAATCAAGGATTCAGTGAAACAGGACGGGGTGTTTTTGCAACGCCCCTTTCTTCGAATCGTTCCTGTGTCCAAAGCATAAAAAAAATCCCCCGGAACCCTTGTTTTTCAAGGTTTTTCCAGGGTGATTGAAAACACAGAAATTGTTTCTATTGTCGATAGAACTCCTTTGGTTTTAAGAGGAAGTCTGCGCCCTTCTACTTACATGCCCACTCCTTTGCAGTTGGTGCAAATATTTTTGCACTTTCTCCAGATTGTTCCGGGTTCTATTGAAACTTCCTTGTGGCATCCAAGTATTTGGAAAGCCTGCCGATGTTTACATAATACAGACTGTATCTATCTTTTCTTTTTACATCAATTAACCCGCTTTCCGCCAACTTCTTCATGTGTTGGGAAATGGTGGCCTGGGAATATTCAAAAGCCTCTACCAAATCTCCCGTACATACCAGTTCTCTTCGTGTGTTGCAATTCATGATATGGCGAAAAAGACGTACTCGTGCCGGGTGAGCCAAGGCATCGGAAATGGTGGCGACCAATTCCACTTCTTCCTCCACCAATTCATCGATTTCCTTCCGTAGACGCATCCACCCGTTCTCCTTTCCATCCACATTTTTTCATCTTGTGCTGCAGGGTTTGTCGCTTGATTCCCAGCAGTCTGGCAGCTTGGGACACATTGCCTCCCGTTTGATTCAAAGCGCTTTGTACCAATTCCTGCTCTCTCTTTTCTAAGTATCCTTCTAAAGAGCCCTTTACATCTTCCCACCCTAGCTCTTCCCCAGAGGCCGGGTTCCTATTCGCTTCAGGAACACGAATCAAATTTTCAGTCAAGAAGGACTCGTTATCCACCAGACTAATGGCAGACATCAATATATTTTCTAGCTCCCTTACATTTCCGGGATAATCATATTGCAACAATCGTTCCATGGCAGATTCGGTCACCTTTTCCACTTGCTTGTGGAATCGATGGTTGTGCTTTTCCAGAAAATAATCCACCAACAAAGGGATATCCCCTTTTCGCTGCCGCAAAGGCGGCAACCTGAGGTGGACAATGTTCAGACGATAATACAAGTCTTTTCGAAGTCGCCCTTCTCCAACCAACCGCTCCGGTTCTTCGTTGACGGTGGCAATGATACGAGCATCAATGGGTATATCCCGGGTACCTCCCACCCTGCGGATATAATCCTCTTGCAGGACCCGCAATAGTTTCCCTTGTAAAGCATAGGGCATGGCACTGATTTCGTCAAGAAGCAAGGTTCCGCCGCTGGCTTGCTCAAAAAGGCCTTCCCGGTCCACCGCTCCGGTAAACCCCCCTTTGGCGGTACCAAACAGGATTCCTTCCAACAAACTTTCCGGCAAAGCGGCACAGTTTTGTGCCAGAAACGGCTTGGATTTGCGGCTACTGCCATAGTGGATGCTTTGTGCCACCAACTCTTTTCCCGTCCCGGTTTCTCCATACAAAAATACGGAGGCATTGCTGCCACAAGCCCGTCTGGCTATATGAATGGTTTCACGAAAAGAAAGATCTTCTCCAATTAAATCTTCAAAGGTGTAGGTTTTAATGTGGTCACGGGGAATTTCTCTCTGCCCTACGGTTTTTGCCTCTCCTTTGCTCATAGCCAACATCCGGTCTGACATTTCCTTCATTTGGGTCAGATCCTTTGAAAACTCCACCGCCGCCACCACATGGCCCTCTTCATCGTGTACGGGCAAGGTGGTATTCACGGTATGAATCCATTTCCCGTATTGGTTGAGGTAATGCTGTTCCTGATGATAAGTAGGCTCTCCATAATCCAAGGCCCGTAAAAGCGTGGATTCTTCCCGAGGAATCCCGGAAAAAATCTGCCGGAAATCCTGATGTAACACCTCCGCCGCCGACTGACCTTCCAACTGGGCCATCGCTTGATTGTATAGGATGGTGGTGTGGTCCTTTAATACCACATGGACTCCATAATCCAATTCTCCTGCGAAGGTGTATAGGAGTTGTTGCCAAAAGGCGTGGTTGTTTTTCTCTCTCATGGTTTGAATATATCACAAGGACAAGGAGAGTGCAAAAGTTTTTGCACTCTCCTTTAATAAATACTTTTCGTAACTTATCATAGGTTATGGTATTACAATGGAAACCCCGGAAGTAGTCTGAAAAGCAATTGTCGGAACTTCAATTAGTGAACCTCCTATTACACTAACCCCCGAAAGATTGAGTACATTCAGATATCTTGTACTTCCACTCGTTGCCGAAGGAACTCCTCTTAAGCTGAAACTTCCATCCCCACCTACAATCGCTTCCGTTCCAGCCATGCTATCTTTCACTGTAAAGCCTACTGCCGGAGACCCACCATATGTTACAGTCCCCGTTATTTTCGCACCCAAAGTCATGGTCTTCTCAAAATAGCCGGGATTAGGAGCACTAAGGTTGTCCGCAACATCATCATACCAATAATCGTGTACAAAAAACATGGTTATTGAACCTTCCGTCGGGTAATCAATTTCATACATTCCATCCCCATCTGTAATATCTGAATAAAGCCCCCCAGAAATTCCAGCATACACCTCAACCCCGGAAATCGCCATGCCCGTAGGGGATTGAACAAAGCCTGCCGCACCGTTATAAACCGGGTCAAAAGATCCAGTCACTTCGGCCCGCGAAGTAGATGCAACGGACAACTCATTTTGGGTTTTAAGACCTGCACTTTCTCTGATAGAAATTTCATCCCCAATCACAAAGTTGGCTCCGGTAGCATCATCTACGGTTATCACGAATTTCATGGTTGTTTCCCAGTATCCATGATACTCTGCACCTAAGGAAGGAGATTGCCCCACCCTAGCAGTATACAATTCAACAAAGGAATTCACCGCCTCCCGGCTGACTGTATCCGGACTATAAGGAAGATTTGCATAGTTTGTAGGAACATTGAACTCAATAGCAATGGTATCTCCATTTCCTATTCCCGTTTCATGAGTACCACCCTCTGCAGCAACAATTCTTGTGATGGTTGGAGGTTCTACTACCGATACCACCACTTCTACCGTCACATGGGTGATGGGACTTACTTCATCCACGAATCCGGGTGGCAACGTTCCGACTGCAGCAGTAAAAGTATAACTGGCAGCTACGGAAGAATTATAGGTGTCAGTATCCGTCCAACCACTGATGGGAACTACCTGAGACTGTCCAGTAATGGCCGCACAAGTCAAATTGCTTTCTAAATACGTTATGACAGCTGTCGCATCTTCATAAGTTGGCGTTCCAACATCTCCTCCGTCAATGGGAGCGAATGGGTCATACCCTTCAATTTCCACATTTCCCCCTTCCCAGACGGCATAAGCTGTCACCGGGGAAGATACGGCATATACCGTCGTCATCATCGTTCCTCCCCCATCGCTCTGGCTATTCCATCCACCAAATGTAAAGTCTGCTTTGGTGGGCGGGGTGGGCATGGCATTGGAAGTTTCGGTATTGTTGTCCCACAGCAAATAGGCGGGAAAGGCTTGGGTATCTCCTCCATTTTTGTCAAAGGTAACCCGGTATGCTACATTGTCCAAAACCGCTCCCATAGTGCTGCCAACCGTGGCTCCCACTTCCTTCATAAGCATGGTTGATTCACTGGCCAATACTTGTCCGATGGAAGAACCACTATAGGCCTCGATGAGAGACCCAATGGCACCCGTAGTGACCGCCAGCATATCGATGGTCCCCAGCACCCGAGCCTTACTACCCGAGGCTATTAACTGTACGGTCTGTATGGACCCGTCTAGCACCACCATTTGCGATGTATCAATTCCCACCGTAGCCGAAGATGCAGAGGCAGATAAGTTCAAACGAGCCGGACCATTTACCAATATGCCCCCCCATTGAAATCCCGAGCTATTATAGGAGTCATACCCCACTCCTTCGATGATGGTTTCACCTGTCACAGTAACTTCATTATTCACCGTCAAATTCGGGGCATCAATCATTAAAATTCCAGCGATGGTTCCCGGTGCCGATAAGGTGACTTCTCCCAGGGCGGAGGTGGTAATGGAAACGGTTCCCGTTAAAGTATGACTATCAAACAAGATTTCAATCGGCCGGTTGATGGCAAAAGTGGTAGCCGATATATCTTGATTGATTCCTATCAATTCAATGGTTTCATCCGCCATGGCGGATACGAATTCTTCATAAGTGTCTACCGATGCATGAGTGGTTCCTGACGAGTCCTCAAAGGGTTCTATGGATGTAGCCGTTATCGAATCCCCACTATAGGCTACGGTAAATACTCCACCAATGGTAGTATTTAAATTGTACGAACCGGGAGTATCGCTGGATGGCATTGCTGATATAAAGAAGGCGCTTCCAAACATGTTGGTCCCCGTGTTATCTACCGCCGCCAAAGTGACGCCCGTCGAATCTGTGGCGGAAAAAACATGATAGTCAATACTAGCGCCCGATGTACCCGATTGAGAAGAATCGTTAATCAATACATACACCATAGTGCCCATTTCAAAGGTACTGGAAGGTGTCGTTCCACCTTCATCCGCATATAAGCCAATAGAGTCTCCCGGACCTCCGGGCCCTCCCATATTCTCAATCCATACTCCCCCTGTAGTTAATAGATACTGCTGCCGACCCAATTCAAATCCTTGGGCATCCACAAGTTCGTTATCATTGCTTATGGTGAACAAGTCTCCCACCACAACAATTCCTTGAATAGTAACGGTAGCTGCCCACGCGCCTTCATCATATGAAACGGCCGCTATGGTAATGGGGTTCCCGGATCTACTATACATATAATTGGCGGTATTGGTGATAGAACTGCCACTCATAGCACTGTCAAAGACTACCGTTAAAGTAGAATTGTCATCATCAGTAACTCCTTCTACGCGTGGCATATAGTTTACATCCACTGCAGTGGGCCCTTCTTCGGTGTAAATGTCCAGGTTGATGGAGTTTAACGTATACGTGCTGCTGTCAAAGAAGAACAGCACTGCCGTTACATCGGCAATTTCTCCGGAATCTTTCGTGCCGGTAATGGTAAAGGTATTGTTTCCTGGATTATATTCCATCTCTAAGGTGCTAATTCCACCGGTGGTCATATCCGGGACCGGTATCCAACAGTATGCGTATAAATATCCGCCACCCCCAATGGCCGCAACTGTTACTTTGTTAGAAAGAGCTGTACTATATTCCGTACTAAAGGCGGGAAGTAAATTTACATTGGCAGGCGATAGAGCCGAAAATGAAGGCCCTTCCATGTTTTCATAGACTACCGTTAAATCCAGGTTATTTCCTGTGTTCAATCCATGTTGAATAGAAAGATACGGGATGATAGCAGAGGCTGTCACCAACCAAGTTTCATCGATAGCTTTTATGGTTACATTCACTGTATCGTGTTCAAAAGGAACGAACCCTTCTAATATTCCGCCACTGCCAAAGGCCCCGGTAGATGTTCCGCCGAGTCCTGGTTCACCATCAAAGGTAATGGTATTTGCTACATCATCAATAAGACTACTCAGTCCACCAAAGGTAATAGTCAATGGTGTGGCCTCTCCGGAAGCGGATTGAATTTCAATAACGGATTCCTCTAAATCCACATTCTCAGAAATGGCGGCCCAGGTCAGAATATTTCCTTCCGAGTCTTCAATTTCCATATCCAGCACCAAACTTCCAAATCGTGCATAGAGAGCCATTTGCTGGGGAGTGTATCCAACCGCGGAGACTGTGACTTCAATGGGAATATCCCACCAGTTCCCATCCGCCATATCGATGGTAATCGTGTAGGCTCCTGGTGTGGTCAACAGAGAGGGATTCGGTATTTCTATCAGCATGCTAGCAGCACTCTTTGTTACAACACCCGGAATCTGCTCAGGATCGTCTTCAAACAGCAATCCAAACTCGAACATCATTCCGGCATCGGCTGCAAAATCTACATTTCGCAAGTTCATTGAAGCATCCGTTATTGCTGTCACGGTTATATAGGCCGGCGTGGTGCTCCCCAGATAAATTACAGGTGCCTCGTAGGCGATATCCGCCTGAGATTCAGCAATTACAACCACTATAGATTGAGAAGTGGTAATCCCTGCTACGGTCACTGTCAAGTTGAAGGTTCCCGGTGTGCTGATGAATATGGGCAGCCCACCCCCTCCTTCTACAAATTCTACACTGGTGGAAAAAGTCGTCAGTTGGCCAGTTCCTCCATCTACAACAGAATCATCATAGGTACCTAAATATCCTTCCTGGCTGGACACAACCACTGTATGTTCTCCTGTTAAAGGAATCCCCGCAGTGGTAGCTGCATTGGTAATGGACAACCCAAATTGAATTCCTTCAATAGTAGGCGCTCCCGGCATTACCATTAAATCGAATCCCGATTGATCACCGGGTATGGCAGGGGGTGTTACTTCAATCTCAATATCCCACCAATTCCCATCCGCCATATCGATGGTAATCGTGTAGGCTCCTGGTGTGGTCAACAGAGAGGGATTCGGTATTTCTATCAGCATGCTAGCAGCACTCTTTGTTACAACACCCGGAATCTGCTCAGGATCGTCTTCAAACAGCAATCCAAACTCGAACATCATTCCGGCATCGGCTGCAAAATCTACATTTCGCAAGTTCATTGAAGCATCCGTTATTGCTGTCACGGTTATATAGGCCGGCGTGGTGCTCCCCAGATAAATTACAGGTGCCTCGTAGGCGATATCCGCCTGGGATTCTGTGATAACAACCTCTATGGACCGGGAAGTAGTAACACCCGCTATTGTTACCGTTAATGTATGGGCTCCCGGTGTGTTTATAAAGATGGGAACCGTAGCTTCTCCAGAGAAAAAGTCCGGCTGTACATGTAACAGCAAATCCCCTTCTGTGCCTCCAAAACTGAGTGCTGTATCTTCATTGATTGAGCCTAGATATCCGCTAGGATTACTAATCCATACATCAATGGCTTCCCCAGAAATCGGCTCCCCATTGGTAAGAGCTGCATTAGTAATCAGCAATGGGAATGTAATGCCTTCAATTGTGGGCGAACCCGGCATCACTATCAAATCGAATCCGGATTGATCCCCTTGAGGAAGCACGATTACTGCCGCTGTCACTACATCCGGTGATCCGCTCCAACTAGCAGGAAGTGCCAAGATTCCGGAGGCTACATAGCTTCCGGGTGAAGTGGCATTATAGGCTGCAATGGTGGTCCATGTAATGGTGGCCGTTCCTTCTTCGCTATTGGTTCCGTTCACCCCTACCGTAGGAACGGTGGATTGTAACAATCCCAAAGCTTCCGCTTCAGCTGCTCCATAAGTTACCGACACACTGGTAACCGCCAGCACATCTGTAGAGGCATAGGCAGCAGGTGATACATTCACCGTAGCAGTGACTTGGCCTGTCCCGGTCCAACTGTTGGGTAAAGTCAATGTTCCTACAGCCTCATAGGCACCTGCCGAGGTTGCATCATAACCTGTAATATTCCAAACAATATCTGCGGTGCCCCTTTCTCCCAAGGTTCCGGTGATTCCCACTGAAGTATCCAATAAAGCTATGGCTTGAGCCGAGGTGGCTCCGTACGTTACATAAATGCTTGCAGCCGTTAAAGCATCCGCTGATACATAAGCCGCAGGTGATACATTCACCGTAGCCGTCACATTATCCGGTGTCCCGATCCAATCCGCCGGCAACGCCAAAGTCCCGGTAGCTGTATAGGCGCCAGCTGACGTGCCATTGTAATCCGTGATGGATATCCAGGTGATATTTACTGTGGCTTGCTGACTGTTGGTTCCATTCACTACGGCTTGGGTATCCAATAGTGCAATGGCTTCCGCAGAGGTAGCTCCATAGGTCACCCAGATAGCCGGTGTGATCAAGGCCTCCGTATTAATGTACTCCACCGGAAGCACGATTACTGCTGCCGTCACTACATCCGGTGATCCGCTCCAACTGGCAGGAAGTGCCAAGGTTCCGGAGGCTACATAGCTTCCGGGTGAAGTGGCATTATAGGCTGCAATGGTGGT
>CAZAZF010000009.1:57963-71156 GCA_964489555.1 uncultured Oscillospiraceae bacterium
AGGTTCCGGTGATTCCCACTGAAGTATCCAATAAAGCTATGGCTTGAGCCGAGGTAGCTCCGTAAGTTATCCATACTTCGGTTGTGTCCAAACGGCTTATCGTGTCAAGCGCAGCCGGCGATACATTCACAGTAGCTGTCACGTTACTTGGAGTGCCAATCCAATCCGCCGGCAATGCCAAAGTACCGGTGGCCGTATAGGCTCCGGCTGATGTTCCGTTGTAGCCAGTAATAGATATCCAGGTGATGGTAGCTGTATCCGACTCCCCGTCCAAAGTTCCGGACACTGAAACCGTAGGAATCAATGTTCCTAAGCGCCCCAAAGCTTCTGCCGAAGTGGCCCCATAGGTGACAGCGATACTATCTACAGTTAAAGCCCCTGTTGTGCTATACTCCGGGGGATCCGTAACCGGATATTGTGCGGTCACTATATGACCCACACTGGAAACCGTGGTTGCTCCGGGAACTATAAAGAAATTGTTAGCTATTCCAGTGAGCGTATACCCATCCTTGGCCGTCAATGTAATGGTGGCGGTATAGCTGGTAGAGGAGCCAAAAGGACTATGAGAAGGACTCCAAGAAATGGTACCTGTAAATTGGTCTGTCTCTGTAATACTAGTATCTGGCCTATCCCCTTTTGCTGGCACATCAATGCCTGAAATCGTAGGATAATCCACGATGTCCGGAACCTGCCCGGAGATGGTAATCTCCAGTTGCCCAGAAACACTGGAACCATCTTGGGCAACCGCAAATACCGTCACCGCGCCGTTGGTTATCGCAGTTAATAATCCAGAAGAATTAATGGTTGCAGCCGCTCCAGACACGCTCCATGTCACATTCTGATTGGTGGCGGCTGCCGGAGAAACCACCGCTGTCATCGATAATGTACCATTATCTTCCGTGATTTCAATGGCAGCAGAAGTTATTTCTATCTCCGAAATTAAAATACTGGGAGTTTGAGAGCCTCCGCCACCACCTCCGGAGGGTGCTGGTGGCGGTGTAGGCACTGTATTTACTTGTGTTGGTTGGGTCGGTGTATTTTGGGGCTCATCATTGATAATAGTCCCAACAACTCCCGTATTCATAGTTACGGAAGTATTATTCGTATTTATGGTGGTGTTGTTCCCCTCAACAGTAACCGTCCCCACATTACCGGTACCCGTTATAGTTACACCATCGGATTGGGATTTCACATTGGTGATAGTCCCCCCGCTGTTGGCCGTTACCGTAGCCCCTTGGCCTTGCACCGTTAAATTGGATACAGTGCCGCTCACCTGAAGGCTTGACCCAATGGCAGAGGGAGCAATGGTTACCTGCTGTATATTAGCATTGCGAACCAATACTGGTGTTTCCGCCGCGGTTATCTCTACAGTACCAATAGTCCCCTCTAAGATTACATCATCCTGGCCATCATCTACCACAATGACCTCCACTTCGGCTCCGCCTTCCACGGACACCCGAATTTGACCATCTACTTTTGAAATAACAAGCTTGCCTTCCACGCTGCCCCCCACGATGATGATTGAATTCACGCCACCGCCACGAGCAATCAAGTCTCCCAGTACGGTAACATTATCCAGAGTAATGTTGCCATTTCCCACTCCATCTCCAATTATCAAATCGCCAGAAATGGTGACATCTTTTAAGGTGGCTCCCGGTACATTTATCACAACGTTCCCCTCTGAAACCACATCTGTCACAGTTCCGGCGACTTTAATATATTGTTTCACCATGTTATCCATGATAACGGCGAATTCCGCTCTAGTTATATTGTTTTTCGGGGACAATTTTCCCCCGCTTCCTTTCACATATCCATCTTGGACTAAAGCTCCCATTCCATCCAACGCCCATGATGCAACCAAACCAGCATCTTGAAATTGGACTAGATGGTCAGCTGTTCCTCCTGTCGCACGAAAAGCACGCGCCAAAACTGTAAAGGCCTCTTGTCTTGTAATGGGATCATTGGGCCTCATCTTTTGAGCCAGCTTCATGGTTCCCATCTTCACAGCTTTCTGAATTTCTTCTCTGTACCAAGCCCCTTCCGGCACATCGGCTACTCCCGATAGCTCCGCTTTACCAGTGGCACCAAATGCCCGATTCACTATGGTAGCCATCTGGGCCCGGGTTAAGGTGTCGTTAGGTTTTATATAGAAGCCTTCCGGCTTTTCAAAGCCTTGAAGCAAACCGTTGCCCACAGCAGCCTGCAAAGCTTGCGTGGACCAAAATCCTTCTGTCGGCATATCCAAGAATTCAATTGGCTGCTCTAAGGCATAAGTTGCCGGTGGTATATAGCAAAATATCATGGCTAATACCATAATAAAAGCAACGGCTTTCCGATTTTTCATGGTCCTCTCCTCCCGAATCTATCAATCAACTTCCATCATTGTCTACCATTCTTAATTAAATTAGTTCATTTCGTTGACAATCTTCATAATAAGTTGTTATTGGTCCGCAAATATAGTGGCGACACTTTCCCTACTATATTAGTTAATTACAAAAATTGTATTAAAAAACATCACACTTGTATATGTGACAAATGTAATGTTTTCACGGTTTATTGTAATGAATCGAAAAGGGTGTACCCCTTTTTAAATAATTCCCCTCTCTCTTCCTACTAGCACCGCTTGAATCCGACTCTCCACATTCATTTTTCCATAAATATTGCTCAAATGATTACGGACCGTTCCTTCTGCCAAAAACAACTGTTTGCTGATTTGAATGTTTGAAAAACCATCCCCCACCAATCTTAAAATATCGATTTCTCTTGGTGTCAAATTTTCGGTCGGAACATCTTTGAAGGTCTCTCCTGTATGGTTGGCATTTTTCATTGACGGAGCAGTCAATGAGTACAAAAAATCCACCCTGCTTTTTATATCTTTTTCTAAAGATTCTCCCTTTTCCATATATAAAACGCCTGCAAGAATGCCTCCGTTTTTAAGGGGCATGCAAACAATTTCCTGTGTATCCCTCACTAATTGCCAATACTCATTGATTAAAGGAGACTCTTGCTGTCTGTAGCCTAATCGGACAAATTCTCCCGTTCTGGCCACATACCGAATTAATTTGTGAGGAACTTTTTCCAAATAGTTTAACGCGATTCCTTTTTCATGATGAACTCCGTTTTGCCCCTCACTTCTCTCATAACTCAAGTAGAGCCTTCCTTTTTTTTCAAGAAAGATGGAACACCGATTACAATAATTGTTATCCACCAAATAATCCACTAACAAAAGAAAAGAATCGTGTGTTTCTGCATCTTTCATGGCCCGCAATCCATCCATCCACTGGCGCTCTTCCGAAGGCCGACTCCCTTCCGGCTCCCCCCGAATAGTTTCTTCCGGCAGCATAAACTCCCGCCTTACTAAACAGGCTATATGAGAAGCTCCCCATTTTTCAAAAAGCCGGGCGGCTTCGCTTCCGTGGATTCGAGTAATCATTTCGTTAGCAAACCCATGTCTTGCCGCTAACATATTCGCTAATGCCTCCATTTGATAATCGTTTTGACCCTTGGCAATTGCAATAGCTTGGTTATATAAATCTTCGGAACCCTTAGTTTTTTTCTCAAAATAATATTGGTATTCCGCTTGTGCTATATAATATCGATGCCCATGGTTGGGTTCATACCGTTCTTTCCATCTTCTTAAATCACTGATTTTTGTAAGAATCTTTTTATGATTTTCGTAAGAATCTTCAGAAGACAACAAAGGATGAAACGCCATCCGAACCAGTAAGGCAAAAAATTCGTAATGTCCATTTAAAATGAATCCCGGGTATTTATTGACCTCAGAATCCAAGTGCAATACCAATTCATATGCCTCCCGATATCGGTTTTCCAAATACAAACGGTGAAGCTTTAACATGTCTGCATTTAGATTGATTGTATCTTCATAAGAATCTTTTTCTAGCCCTTCAAGATGAACGGTCTCTTCGGTTCCACTTCGCAATCCTTCCATATGAAACCGATACACTTGGGACATATGATCCGTCAGATAATCCTCCAGTCTTCGATCTCTTAAACTTTGAAAGTGAATGTATCTTTCAATCACCGAAAGGGGTTTCCCCATGACATATAATGTAATTGTAGAAAACACAAAGGCATAATTGCTGTATAAATATTCCCCCTCCCGATCACTGGATTGAATGGATTTTTGCAAACATTGAAAAGTATCTTGAAGACTATGAGTCCAATGATAGGTAAAGGTTCCCAACATGGCATAAGCAATGGAACGGTGAAAATTATGGCCGGAGTCTTGCAACAACTTCAAAGTTTTCTCCTGCAGTTGATTCCCCCTACAAAAATCTTTAAAAACAAAATATAGAACATAGCAAAAGGAAGCATACCCAATACAAGCATAGGGAGAATCCCCATGTTTGCCAGAAAGAAAGGCTAGCTTTAGATTAATCAGTGTGAAAAGTCTGGTGTCCGTTCGATTTGCCGCAGGAAACATGGCTACCAGAACCTCCAATATTTTTAGAATCCTGGAGTCCGTGATGGAAGGAACCTCTAAAATTCGGCTCACTCTCTTCTTGTTATACATAAGCCTGGTGCGCATCAAATTCCATATCACTTGGCGGTAAGAAAGCTTGAATCCCAACAATGCGAGAATTTCTCTCCCCAAAACCAACACATTCTCCCACTCTCCATTGAATGCATGGCAATAGATGTAGACCATTTTAATCTCTACCTGGTGGGTAGCTTCCGGATACTCCCGCAATAGCTGCTCATAGAATTCACGGGCCTCTTGCCCTTCTTCATTGACGTAAAGGGCCTTTAGGAACGCCAAATGATATGTGACCCGTTGTTGCCGATCCCAAAGAGAAGGGTCTATGTTTAACAACTTTTCTCCCAACCGTAAAAATTTTAAGGCTCTGTTGATGTTCCCTCTCTCTTGGGACATATTTCCCGCATTCCACAAAATATCCGCCCACACTTTTGATGACCGGGTTAATCGTTTCTCGTCGGATTCCAACAGAAAACTTGCCACCATCACCGGAGCCGTTTCTCCATATCCGTTATTCGCCAATACTGTAGCGATGTTTCCATATCTTTCTTTTCTGCTTTTCATAGACTGAGTTTTGTAAAGCACTTCGTGTAATATATCATGAACTAAAGCATACTCCTTTATCCCCATCTCCCCTTGATTGCTCCTTATCACAAAAGCCTTTTCGAAAAGCCTATCCACCGGATCGTTTTTAACGCCCCGGGTTCCTTGAACAAATAGATTTAAAATATCTTCCGAAACACTTCCACCAAAATCTGACATTAATTCGAGAATTTTCCTTTCCTCCAAAGGAAGCTCTTCCAATTCTTCAATTAAAACATCCTCGATATGGTCTGGCAGTTGCATAGCAGAGAACTTTTCCATGTCCCATTTCCAGCCACCATCACTTGCAGTCAATGCACCGTTTTCCTTGAATCGTTGAATTAAAAAAGAAATATAAAAAGGATTTCCTTGGCTCAAACGGAACAAAAGAGAAGAAACATAATTTCCGGAGTTCCCTTCCAAGGACAACATTTCTGCCAAAAGCCGATCTATGTCTTCTTTTTGGAAGGGTTCCAATTGAATTTTGCTTTGGTGAGAGATAAAAGAATCCAAATCGTCATTGCAGGGTGTTCTGCAGGCTAAAATAAGATAGAAATTCCTTTCACTGCCCGTATAAAAAAGTGTTCGGATTAATTTCATAGAAATTCGATCCCCCCACTGAACATCATCCATGAAAATAATCATGGGAAACAGAATGGTTGCCGCCTCCCGGATATAGGAAGCCATGGCCTGAACCACAGCCTCTTCATTCATTTCTTCCGGTGCAAGCCTTCGGCTTTTGGGGCCAAATAATTTCTTCGATAGGGGGCTTAAAGAAATGATGGTGTTCAGGTCCGCCTTCAATTTTTCTTTCAGCGCTTTTTGAACCATATGAAAAGATTCTGGTTCCAACATCAAAATTTGCTTGGCAATCTCATCTAATATCTCCGCCGCCGGAGTAAACAAATCTTGACTGTAAGCAGGAAATTTCGTTTTAATATAGGTGCAATTATATTCACGAAAAATCTTCTCGGCTTGTTTTACCAAATAGCTTTTCCCTACTCCAGGTGGGCCGGTTACCAGGCTGATACTGAAATTTCCCTGAACCAATGTATCAAGGCCTTGAATCAATTCGTTCAATTGTTGTTCGCGAGCGATAAAAACAGGTTTTTCCATATTGATTTGACCATCTCCCATTTACTTCCCCTACATTCTTGTTAGCAGAACGCCCTAAAGTTGCTTCATTATACCAAAGTATCTTATCCTTTTGTACTATTTTACCCCAATCCGAAATCGAAAGTGAAGCGAAGCATTTATAGACTTTTGCACATCAAAAGAGCGCCTCTTCTGAAGCGCTCCTCTGTTTTTGTTTTACGTAGTTCTTGGTCAGTGCTCGTATCCGAAAGGAATTAGAGAGCGCTTACATTGACAGCACGAAGCTTGTCGCTGTTTCTGGGATCCTGTTCTACGTCGAAGGAAACTCTTTGTCCTTCAGCCAGGGTCTTGAAACCATCGGTATTGATTGCGGAGAAATGTACGAATACGTCTTCGCCACCTTCATCATTAGAGATGAAACCAAAACCTTTTTCTGCGTTAAACCATTTTACAGCACCTGTACTCATGTCGGTACCTCCTTAAAATTCTAGTACCCGCCTGCTCTTTCCTTCCGAAAAAACTCGCATTCTTTCATAAGCTTTAAAGGACTCAAACTTACAAAAAAATGCGAGTTCAACAGTCTTTAAGTCATTCGGTATACAATTGGATACTAACACGAACCAAGACCCTTGTCAACATTATTTTCCATATTTTACACTATCTTCCAGGTTCCAAGGGCGACCTCATTCCTGATGTTTCCCAAGAGACTCAACCCTTCCGTTTTTCCACCTTCAATACCTTTCCCAGTACAATGGCCACTATAGCTACTGACGCAGTAAACAAGGCACCCATCTTGGCGGCCCCTTGCAATGACAAGTCTGTGAACGCTTCATTGGCTACAAAAAGAGCCACCGTAAGACCCATACCGCCGATGACCCCGGCAGTAATCACATCCCGGGCCTTCATACCGTCCGGAAGCTTAAAGGTAAGCAGAGTAGCCACATAAGTAAAGACACTGATTCCCACCGTCTTTCCCACTACCAATGCAATAAAAATAATCCAGGTTAAATTGTTGATCCCGGAAAAGGATACCCCCGCGTTGGTCAAACCGAAAAAGATAAGTCCAAAATCCACTACCGGAGCCACCTGATGTTCAAACTTAGCCAAGGTGCTGACCCCCACTGCATCTTCCAAGCTGTGGGCACTATACCCTTTCACAATCACCCCTGTCTTGGGTAAGAAGGGAACGATAAATATGAGAGAAAGGGCTGGATGCAGATGCGCACAGTGCATACCAAACCAACTCATGGTTCCTGCAATCAACACATAGGGCCAATAATTGCAGATTTTTATCTTGCTCATAACATAAGCAACACCCATAGCCGCCACCACCAACAGCAACCATAAAGGCTCTACCGGCGCATTGGGGTCCGGATAGAAAACAGCGATAATCACCAGGCCCACCGCGTCGTCAGCTACCGCCAACAATAAGAGAAATTTTACAGCGGGGTGATTCTTACCGAAAATCACCCGGGCAACAAGCCAGGCCAAAGCAATGTCCGTGGCGGTACAAATCCCCCACCCGTTAGCAAAGGTCTGGTCTCCCATCAATATGTTCAGCACGAAAAAAAGGCCTATGGGGCCCAAAACCCCTCCCGCCGTTGCCATCAAAGGCGTTACCGCTTTTTTGATGGGATTCAGTTCTCCCCCGGGAGAAAGGCTGTTTACAATTTCTACCCCGGCAATGGCAAAAAAGAAAACCATGAAGATGTCGTTCACCAGCCAATGCAAGTTTATATGTTCTCCAATTACTGGAGTATGAATAAAGTGTTCATATCCTTCCGGAGACACATTGGCCCAAAAAACTGCTAATACAACCCCCAAGAGAAGAGGAATCGATAGATTCCTCATTTTACGCGCAATATGATACACTTTTTTCTCCTCCGTCACTTCAAACCAATATTTTTAACACCTGTAAAGGTGGATTACATCCTCACATCGGCTGAATTATATCACTTTCATGCTGTTTTCACAAGGAATCCGCCCCTCTATTTCGTATACTTTTGAAGAGTTTGTAGACGATTTCGCTGGTCCTGGCGAGGCAACTCTAATCCATATTGATGAAAGTCCAGCACATCTGCATCCTTTACCACCTCATCCAGTGGTTGATGGATTTCACCTTTTTTGCTGTGGTTCTTAACCGCTAGGGCGATTTGCTCCACTTCATCAGAAGTAAACAATTCCAATCTTTCAAGGAATTCCTTCACCGGTTCATAACCCCACTCTGCGTGACCCTCCTGATGTCCCGTAAGAATCCTCCCATAGTCATGACAGGAACAAGCAATGGCCGCCATCTCCGGATCGACGCCTCGTTCCTCCGCCAACAGGTATCCTAACCGACCACAACTAGCCAGATGAAGTCTCTCCCAGTCCGGCGAGGCATCTCGACGAGGAACCGCATTTTCATATTGATTAATTTCAAACAAAAGAGCCTTCTGTACAGATAAAATTCGATTCCTCATTTATGGTATACCTCCCCTTTCATAATCTTGTAGCTGCGATAGATTTGTTCCAACAGGAAAATTCGAATCATTTGATGGGGAAAGGTCAGCTTGGAAAAACTCAAGCTAAGATTGGTTCGATCTCTTACATCTTGAGATAGGCCAAAAGAGCCACCAATAACAAAGGTTATGTTGCTCTTGCCTTGGATGGACAAATTTTCCAAATGGCGGGACAGCTTCATCGAATCCATGGTTTTTCCTTCTATTTCTAAGGTGATTAGATAATCCTCTTCCCGGATTCTCTTGAGAAGGTCTTCCCCTTCTTTTGCCAGGTCCTCTCGCTCCCGCACTTCGATTACCCTCAAGGTCCCGTAGCGAGTCAGTCTTTTCATGTATTCTGCTTGGGCTTGCCGCCAATATTCTTCTTTCAATTTCCCTACACAAAGAAGGGTAATGTTCATGGTTTAAAATCCTCTTTTTTCCGTCATACCATATAAATGCAACTAACCTGGTCCCGAAGAAGGATGTCCATAGTAAATCTTTGCCCTTGAGGAAAGACTTCCTGAACGGTTTGGAAAACGCTTTCCGGAAAATTGTTTTCCTTGCTGAGATGGGCAAAAAGCACGGTTCGTTCTTCTTGTTTCCATTCCGGAAGATGGCACAAGGCCAGAGCGGCTGCCCGGTTGGATAGATGCCCCTTATCGCTTAAAATTCTCCGTTTCAGATAATAGGGGTATCTCCCCAGGAGGAGTAGCTCTTCTTCATGATTGGCTTCCATCACAATGGTGTGGGCGTCTCCAATTTCTTTGAGGATTTCTTCTTCGATTTTTCCCGTGTCGGTGACGATGGACAACTTTCTCCCTCCGGCAAAAAAAGAATACCCCACCGGCTCCGCCGCATCATGAAAGGTGGGAAAAGCTTTTACTTGAATGTCCCCAACTTGAAAAAGCTCCCCGGTTTCAAATACTTGACGAAAAGAAACAAAGTCGGTGATTCCCATGGCCTGCCATGTTTGCTGGTTGGCAAAGGCGGGAGGCTGTCCCAGTCTTTTCAGCAACACCTTCAATCCCCGAATATGGTCCGTATGTTCGTGGGTAATCAGCACCCCCTTCACTTTTTCCAAGGGGGTTTCCGTAACCTCTAGGGCCATCATGATTCTTTTTGCACTGATTCCTGCATCAATAAGAAGAGCGGTTTCCCGGGACTGAACCATATAACAATTTCCACTGCTTCCGCTGGAAAAGGAACAAAATCGTAAACTCATACCTGTCTCCTATAGCATAGTAGGTTTCTCTAATGTGTAAATGGGTGGTTTCTCTTTGTCAGAAATCGGACTTCGTGTTATCAGCCTAGAACTGGGCGGCATTAACATATTTCTTTTCCCCCCCATTATATCGAATGCACCAGGCGGGAAACGCGGTGTCCGCAACGGTGTCCTCCAACCCTTCCGGATCCTCACCCAACCAGTATACCAAACGTATTTCCTCTACCCTCCAATTTTCTTCCGCTTCCTTGTTGCTGACCAATGCCAAAAGCGCCACAGCGGGGTCTGTTACCGCCACTTTTTTACGGCTATACTCCACAGGCACCAGCCACAACATTTCTCCCTGGGTGATTTTTCCCTGTTGGAACACTACCGTCAGAACGCTTCTTTCCAGAGGATATCCATCGTACCTGTTTTCAAAAATCACCTTCACCTGGTTTTCTATCTGAATGACTTCTGCGGGATACTCCTGTGGATTTCCAATTCCCAGCGCCATGGCAAAATTTCGGGCACATTCCAAATAGGCCGCTTTTCGTCCCGGCTCCTGAATATCCAAAAAAGAGGATTTTCTCCAAAGCTCCGGCAACCAAAAAAGCTCCGAAGCCCCTTCGCTATCCAGCAAAGCTTGAATATCTTCCTCTTCTCCATGGATTACCTCTACCGACAACAACTCCATGTCTTTGGGTTTTTCCGGTATGTCTCCTTCAATAAAGACTCCCCGCTCCTCCAAAAGCTGAATTAACGCCGCCCGGTTGAAGGTTTCCGGTTCGTCTTTGATTCCAAAGTCTCCATAAGTGAAAATCAGGAATAGGTTGGTGAGAAGGAGAGCAATGATAATGATGGTTTTTGCTTTGGCCCAATCCACTTCTATTCTCCTTTATCAAATGATTTTATATCAAATGGTTTTACCGAAGGGTGTACCCCATGGGAAGGGCATCTCGAATGCTATAGTACATCTCCAACCGCTTACCATCTTTTTCAAAGAAAAAACACCAGCAGGTCTCAATTTTCCCAACCCCTTCTTCGGTTTTCGAAAACCGGATTTCTTCCAGTCGAATACTTTCTAACGCTTTTGTTACCATAAGAAAGGTCTCTTCCTTACGGTCCTGGAAAAAACCGTTTTCCATCAGCACCTGGCCCATCTGTTGGTGGTTGGTGGCCAACACATTCACCGCCGTATAGTCTCCTGCCGAAAACTGTTGAGTCTGGCTTTTTTCCGGGACATGGAAATCCCGGGTAAACGCCGTAACCCGATTTCCTGAAACGGTAATGGCCAGGGCTCCTCCCTCATATCTGATTGCGCTGTCTTCCCAAAGATCAAAAACGAAAGTGGTAGGGGCCGACGGACCGGATTGCCTTATGATTTTTGAAAGGTGAAGATCATACACCTTTCCTAAGGGGTCTTGAGTTCCTCCATGCCGGGATAGAAAGCCTAGTGCTGTTTCCAAACTATAAAATAGGGTTGCTTCTTGGGTAGGCGCCCCTTCTTCCTTGTATCGAAAGGTACC
The DNA here is from genome assembly GCA_964489555.1 of uncultured Oscillospiraceae bacterium. Taxonomy (GTDB): domain Bacteria; phylum Bacillota; class Clostridia; order Peptostreptococcales; family Anaerovoracaceae; genus JAAZGD01. Next base: position 69,352 of record CAZAZF010000009.1, read on the forward strand.
CTCTTTACCGGCCACCAACACCCGTTGCCCATACCCGTACATGTAGGTGGTCGTTCCTTGAGCATCTTGAATAATCCGGGTAAAATCAAAGGTGGCGCCAAAAAAGGTTTTGGCCAGGCTTTTTTCGAAATCTTCTCCTCCAGCAGCTCTCTCATTAGTATAAGTGGTTATAACATATGGGAATTCACTGGGCAAAGGCACCAGAACCGGGTTGGCTTCTTCTTCTCCCAGAAGAAGAGTCAGAGGATAAGCCACCTTGGAGCCCAAAGCAATTCGCTGATATAATGAAAGGAAGGGGGATTGCTCTATTTTTTCCCCATTGCCGATAATTCGGTAGTATAGGTTCCGATCCCCATCCTTCACAAATAGACTTTCCATACTGCCAAAGCTATAGGCTATTTCTGAAACCTGTTGAATGGATTCTGTGGCCGAAGGACAATCCCACCCGTAAGCTTGGCATAATAAATTCAAGGGCAGGGGATCATCAAAAATGGATTTTAAGGATTCCAAAGCCAATACTTGTTGGTATTGGTCCCGGGTGATTTCTTCTACGAAAATATCTTGGGCTTGTAAAAATTCACCAACGCCATAGGTAAAGGTAGGGCCCTGGCCGGAATCCTGAGGAGTCCACCAATAGGCTCGGGTATTGCCGGTAATAACCCCATAACTTCCATCCCCATAGGACAACTGAATTTCATCAGGAGCCACGACTTCCGCTGGAGTCATGACGGGATGAAGGGATTCCTGCTCCGTCAAGTTCCGAATGTTCATCTGCCCTGGATTGATGTTTTCCCAAAAAACATATAAAAGTAGTATTGTTGACAAGAACAATACTACCATGGTCACGCTTTTTATAAATTCCTTGGTTATTCCCTTTGCACCGGGTTCTTTCATTCCGTCACCTTCCCCCAGTCTCCCAAAAGAGGCTATCTTCCAAAAATGGATTTCAACAGGTTTTGAAGAAAGCTGACCGTACCGGTCTGGGAATTTTCAAAAACATTGGCCTGAACCGGCTGGGCCGTCTTTTCTTTCAGGAACACAATATGTTCTGTGGTGTAAAGCACGGTTTCTCCCGGACCCATGGTATCAATTTTTACCTTGTACACGCCCACCGAAAGATTTTCTACCTTCTTGGTAAAAAAGGCCAAATTGCCGGTGGAAGTAAAGAATACCGGCTCCATCACCCATCCTTGGAGCACCTGAATGGCTGGCTCTGCGACCAGGGCAGTACCAGAAACAATGGCGGTTCTTTCGGAACGCACTTTGCTCCATTCATCAAATGTAAGGGCAACCGGATTGCCGTTGCTATCGTTCTTCACCTGCTTATATAAGTTGACTCGAATGGTTTCCGGGGCCGTTAGCTTGACAGAAATCAGCAAGCTGCTGGAATACACCGTAGTTCCATCCAGAGGATTTACTACCGTTACGGCCGGATCCTCTGCCCCATAGACATCCGACATTGAGAAAAAGGAGAACATGCCAAATAACAAGGTCAACGTGAGCAACCCTGCCAGAAGTTTTTTTCCGATGAAATTTTGAAAACTTTTTTGACAAAACATTACATTTCTCCTTATCATACAGTACCAATATACCACGGGAATGTTACAACCATATTACAACAGAATTAAACTGCCTTTACATCCTCCCCTGTCACCGGTTGCACCCCTCTTGGTCCTGGTGTACAATGTCTCTATGAAACCATTAAACATTTACACAGACGGGGCATGCTCCGGCAATCAAAATCAGGAAAACCCGTCTTTCGAAGTTAACACCATAAATCATTAGGAGCAAATTGAATACGAAAA